>JBGZBU010000018.1:0-163544 GCA_041844835.1 Anaerovoracaceae bacterium | reverse complement strand
TAATAGAAAATCCGGTGACTATAGCAAGGAGGATACACCTGTTCCCTTTTCGAACACAGAAGTTAAGCTCCTTAGCGCTGAGAATACTTAGTGGGCGACCGCTTGGGAAGGTAGGACGTTGCCGGTTTTTTTTAAGGCTCCATGGTCAAGGGGTTAAGACATCGCCCTTTCACGGCGGTAACCCGGGTTCGAATCCCGGTGGAGTCACCATCGACTAAAGCCCTTATTGTAAGGGCTTTAGCTTTATTATTTTTATTCTCGGCAGAGTCATCCTCAACCTTATAGTTTTTTTACGCGCAATTGGCGGAATTGGCAGACGCGCTAGACTTAGGATCTAGTGGGAGACCGTGGGGGTTCAAGTCCCTCATTGCGCACCATCTGGAAAAGCCCGTGATTTTAATGGTCACGGGCTTTAGTATTGCAACCGCAAGGCTTTGCGGGTTTTGATTGTTTGCTATCTTTTGAGATTATTTTCGGCGATTTGCGTTATTTTTGCTTATTTTTTGATAAAATATCACACAAAAATATCACTCGTCCATGATTGCATCAAAGTAATTATCAATGCGATTTGTGACCTCTTGCCGCTTATCGGTCATAGTGTGCTGATACACGGTTCGCATTATATGAGGAGTCGCCCAGCCTCCACGCTCCATCGCATATTTCTCCGGAATCCCCAGAGATAGCATCACAGAGGCGTTTAAGTGGCGAAGCTGATGAAAGCTCATATCTATATTATGCTTTGTAGTCACTTTTCTAAAATTATACGAAATGTATCCATAGGTATAAGGGATAAGGCATCCATCTTCTCCGGATTCTTTATATTTTTTGTAATTATCAAGTGACTGTATCAAGTTCCATATATATTCAGGAGTGGGTACTTGTCTGTTGCGCAAGTTGGTTTTTGCCATATCTTTCACAACCTCTTTGCCTGTGTAGCTTTTCACTTGGTCTATTTTGATGTATTTTGCGCTAACAGACGAGCACATAAGACCTCTAATCTCACTTACAGTAAAAGATAGCCACATTGCAAGCAGTACGGGGAGCTCAAGATCCGTACCTTTAAAAATCTTGCCCACTTCCTCCGGAGGGGGTAGCTCTATGTTTTTCCGCGGCAGCTTTGGGAGCTTTACATCAAAATATATGCCATGCTCTCGCAATGCGGCAGAAATTAAGCCCCAGCGATTTTTAATCGTTTTGGGGCTGTATGGCTTCCCGCTTGAGCTTAACCGTCTCATTTCAGCGTTTATTTCTTCCTGCGCTCGCCTTTTTGTTAAGCTGCAAATATCTATCTCCATTAAGTTGGGAAACCCATGTTTTAAAGTTGTCTCGTAGCCGTGTATGGTAGTAGGAGACAGGACCTCCTTATTTATAAGGATGTAGTCCTCAATTGCCCGCCTGACAGTTGGGGTTTTACTTGTAATTCCCTCTCTTTTTTTTGCCGCCTTAAAGGTTCGCTCAAGCTCTACGCACTCAGCTTTCGTGTCAGCGGTAAACGATTTGTAGTGATTTTTACCCGCTGCATCGGTATAGGCAAAGACTTGGACACGCCATCGACCAGACGGCAACTTTTTAGGTGTAGCCATTTACTTTACCTCGCTCAATCTCTTTAGGAGGCAGTCCGACAGCATGAAAATTTCGTCAAGATTCGATATGTCATACCGTATAATTTCACCGTCTTCATTCGGGATAGTTATGTACATTACGCTTTCTTTTAAGTGCGCTCTGCACACCCACCTCGTAACCTTGCCGTCAACAAGTATCGCAAAGTAAGACAGTGTATCTTTATAAGTTATTCGCTTCGCATCGACAGCATCACGCAAAATCGACTTGACAATAAAGTATGCCTCAATTTCATCTGGAGTAGTCACAATAATATTGTCTTCAAGCTCAGGTGGCTCTTCCTCATTTGTCATAGCCCCTTTTAGTCTATTATTAACAATATCATTTATAAGGGATTGCCAGCAACGCTTTACTATAGGGTTGTATTTTTCTACTATATTTGCAGTTTTAGTGCCTGTATATATTCCTTGAGATAGCACAAGCCTTATAAAATTATCTGATGGTTCGCTGATTTCCTTTTCTAAAACGGCTTTTATTTTGTTGATATCTTTTAATGTCGATGCTGTATTCATTACGCTCTCAAGATCGAACATCGCCTTGTGGAATTTTTTCAGCTCTTGAAGATGGGAGTCTTTTAGGCTCAGGAGATTGATTTCGAGAAAATGCTCAAGATCCATTTGATTCGCTTTTTGTAAATCTGTATAAAACCTGTATATAATACCATTCGTTAATATTCCAAATCTTGCATTCGTTGTAGAAAAATACCTAAAAAGCTGCGCGCCATGCTTGTCTAAATTTTCTTTTACGGATTTCGCCTCTATGAGAATGACTGGCTCCCCATCACGAATAATAGCATAATCCACTTTTTCTTTCTTTTTGATTCCGACATCTGCTGTAAATTCAGGCATGAATTCGGTAGGGTCAAAAATATCGTAGCCAAGGATTCTAAACAGCGGCATAATCAAAGATGTTTTAGTTGCCTCTTCGTTAGTGATAGAGTTTTTTAGCTCCTCTACTCGCCCTGCAAACTCTTTCAAACTTTCTTCAAAATTCATAACTACCTCCATTAAAATTTCCTGCGTGCCTCTACGACTTTGCCAAGGATATCCACAGGCAGGGACAATATTTCATCGTTAGCGTAAAATTTGGTTTCGTACTCGGCATTAAAAGGCACAAGAATAATCCCATCTGGGGACAGCATCACCTTTTTGAGGGTGGCATCTTCGCCATTTACTGTCACAACGGCAATTTCGCCATTTTCAACGCGTTCCTGCTTTTTTACAATTACAATATCTCCATCGGCAATTTTCGGCTCCATACTTCTTCCTGATATGCGTAGCGCAAAGTATTCTCCTTGCCAATTTGCATCAATCTCTTCATATCCCAATATATCGGTTACCATCTCAATCGGCACTCCCGCTGCCACCTTGCCCAGTACGGGGATTTTGACGGTTTGTGTTGGAAGCGGCATTGCTCCCGCCGGGAGCGGGTCTTCTTCAAGCAGGTCGGACTTATTTACACCAAAGTATTGCGCTAATGCAGCAACTTTGCCCATGCGAGGTATTGCAATCGCTTTGCACCAAGTATTAAAGGTTTGCGGTGATACGCCTATGGCATCGGCAACCTCTTTTTGAGTTGCTTCATTTTTGTGCAGTAGTTTGCGTAAATTCCTACTAAATACTACTCGCTGTTGCGCTTCTGTCACGATAATCACCTCCCATGAAGTGATTATATACGCAGGAATCAAAAAAAACAAGATAAAATCAAAAAAAAATACTTTTTTAGTTGACATCAAATTAAATTTGATTTACAATTAACTCAAGAGTTAAGGAAAGGAGGGACGGGCAGATGTGAAAAAGCTCAAAAAAAGCAAATTGACCATAAAGGTCAACCTGCTGCTAATCATAATCGAACTCACGCTTGAGTTCGAGCCTAAAGGGGATTAACCCCCTTTAGGTAAATATATCACATCGCCTATGCATATACAATGAAAATAAAAGTAAGAAAGACAACAAAAAAAGAAAAGGTAGCATTTGTAATCGCGATAGCTGCAGTAGTGGCTATATGTGTACTAATACTAAAATGAGGAGGTGAAATAGTTGGACGATTTTAAGATAACCCTTAAGGCTGCAAGGGTCAACGCCGGATTGACACAAAAAGAGGCTGCCAAGGCAATGGGCGTAACAAATAATACTATTGTAAACTGGGAATTGGGAAAGAGCGAGCCAAAGGTCATGCAGGCAAGACAGCTTGCAGAGCTCTACGGAGTGAGCATGAAGCATATTTTTTTGCCGTGTGAATCAAATTAAATTTGATAAAGTGGTGCTAAAGATAAGTGAGTATCGGAATCAGACGGAAAGGAGAGGGGGGGGGGGAATGATGGACAAAGAAGAATTTAGGTTGATCTTGTTTAAAAAAAAGTACAGCATATCAAAATTGAGCAGAGAAATAGGAGTAACAAGGGGAACTTTGAGTCGCTGGATAGCGGAAAGCACAATGCCCCTATGGCGAATACGCCAGATCGCAAACATTTTAGGCATGAGCGATGAAGAAATACTGAAAGTGTTTATAAAAAAGAGTAACCCTTAATGAGTTACTCTTCCGAAAAAATCATTTCGTTTTTTTTCGAAGCTCTTTGCGAGAGCGCAGAACCTGCGGCAGTCTTGGAATCTTTGCCGGTTCTACCATCTCGCAAGACATTGGAAGCTGCAGTTGCAGCACGCTTGGATGTCTGTTTGCTGTTTTTAGCCATTATGCTTGTCACCCCCTTTCCATGAACATCTGTTCGTATTATAGCGCAGGATGCAACAAAAATCAAGCAAAGGCTACAATATATAGTGTTTCTGGAGAGTTGGATAAAAGGAGGCAAAATGAAAATCTTATCAATGGAAGAAGCCATAAAAAAATATGGTTTATCCCGCGAGTACTTAACTCGCCTATGCAACACAAAGGGTGCTCCGGTGTTGCCAAGAGTAAAAGGAGCGCCATATCGGATAATAGCAGAGGAGTTTGAGGAGTGGCTAAAAAGCCGCAGGAGGTAACAAAAATGGCAAAGTATGAGCTGGTGTCTAATGACACCATAAAAATCGGCAACAACACCTTGTATAGGATACGCGCCCTTAAGGACTTCGGAAATATCCGAGTGGGAGACCTTAGTGGATACATCCAAGGGGAGCATAACTTGTCTCATGACGGCGATGCTCGGGTATGCGGCGATGCTCGGGTATGCGGCGATGCTCGGGTAGGCGACGATGCTCGGGTAGACGGCAATGCTCGGGTAGACGGCAATGCTCGGGTAGGCGACGATGCTCGGGTATGCGGCACTGCATGGGTAGGCGGCAATGCATGGGTAGGCGGCGATGCTCGGGTATGCGGCGATGCATGTGTAGGCGACGATGCATGGGTATGCAGCAGTGCGGACTATGCCGTGGTGCGAGGCTTTGGTACTGCGTATAGAGCTACCACCTTTTACACCACCAAAAGCGGCGAGATTGTCGTTAAGTGCGGCTGCTTTAGTGGCACATTAGATGAGTTTAGGGAGCGCGTAAAAGATACTCGCACTGGCAGGGTAGCAAAAGAATACCTCGCGCTTGCCGATCTGATGGAGCTGCATTTTACAGAAGAGAAATAGCAAATTATTGAAGTCAAAAAACAGGAGGTAACGTAATGAAAAAATTAGAAATCGAACTATTTAGATATGACACATTGGTATTCGGAAAAGTACTGTATATGGACGAGTCTTTCCGCAAAAATGGAGACTTATACAACAATGGGACCTTTAAAATAAGCTCAAGTGTGCACCCTGCAATTGAAATGAACGCCTTATGGGTGTGGGGCAGGGACAAAGGCGCAGATGACTGTGTGTTGTTCAGGCGATTTGAGGACCCATCCGATGCGCTCGAATTTATAGCCGAGGTAAGAAAAGGACTTGGCAAGATAAATAGTGATGCCGCTGAGGGCACAAAAACTGTGCAAGAAATATAGGGGGTAGTTATGGATAAAAAGGAAGTATTAGCGCGCTATGTGATCGAAAAGGCGCAGAAAGAAAGGTATTCACGCCGCAAAAGGCGAGATATTTTAAAAAACATACTGCTTGTGCTGCTTATAGTAATATTGGTAGTGCTGAGGTGCGCGCACGGGGGAGCCGAACCCAAGGAAAGCGAATACGGGAAGCTGGCGAGTGAGGTGACAAGCGAGGTGCAGGGCGAGGCCAAAAAAAACCTTACGCCGGAGGAAAAAGACCTGATAGAGCGCGTGGTTGCGGCAGAAGCAAGGGGCGACACCCTTATCGGCCAAATGGCAGTGGCTCAGACTATACGAGATAGGTCGGCGCTGTGGGGGGAGTCGCTAACAGATATCGTAACCGCGCCTTATCAGTATGCAGAGCCATATAGCGGCACAGTGCCGCCAATTACAAAAGAGGCAGTATACAGGGTATTTGAGCTCGGCGAGAGCGCATGCAGTGAGCCAATGACGCACTTTTACGCATACAAAAAAATGAGCGAGCCGTATTGGGCTAAAAGCAAGGAGTGCCGCGGCGACTTCGGGCTGCACAGATTCTATTATTAAAAGGGAGGTAAGTATGTACACGCCAAGTACACCGATTCTTGACGTAGCGTGCGGGGGAAGGATGTTTTATTTCGACAAAGAGGACCCGCGGGTAACCTACATGGATATCAGAGAAGAGCGGGTAACCCTTTGCGACGGACGAGATTTTAAAGTAGACCCCGACATAGTGGCAGATTTTACGGATATTCCATTCCCGGAAAACTCATTTGAGATGGTAGTCTTCGATCCCCCGCACCTGCTTTATAATACGGGGAAAAGCAAAATGGCTATTCTGTATGGCAGTTTAAATGAAAAATCTGCGCCGAACGGCTATCAACATATAAAGTATGGCGCTCTATACAGCGACTGGCGAGATATGCTGCGTAAAGGGTTTGCCGAATGTTTCAGGGTTTAAAAACCAGGTGGATTTTTGATCTTTAAATGGAACGAGACCGATATCAAGGTTCGCGAAGTGCTCGCCCTCACAGAAGAAAAGCCCGTCTTTGGACACAGATCAGGCAAAGCGAGTAAAACACACTGGATATGCTTTATGAAGAATAAGGAGATAAGGAAATGTCACAAGTAAAAATCAACAAGCTAGAGATCGAAAACGTGAAGAGAGTTAAAGCTGTAAAAATCGAACCGTCGCAAAACGGACTTACAATTATCGGCGGAGATAATGGCGAAGGGAAAACAAGTGTGCTTGATAGCATTGCGTGGGGGCTTGGTGGGGGAAAGTTTAAGCCGAGTCAGCCGCACCGTGAGGGCTCAATGACCCCACCATATCTGCACATAGTATTGTCAAACGGTTTAGTTGTTGAACGTAAAGGTAAAAATAGCGATCTGAAAGTTATAGATCCGGATGGAAATCGTTCCGGACAAGACTTACTAAACAGTTTTGTGGAAGAGCTTGCGCTTGATCTTCCGAAATTCATGCAAGGAAACAATAAAGCAAAAGCGGACACGCTCCTTAAAATCATAGGCGTAGGAGAGGAGCTTGCAAAATTAGAGCAAGAAGAAACAGATATTTATAATCGCCGTCATGCCATAGGGCAAATAGCCGACCAGAAAGCGAAATTTGCGAGGGAGCAAGAGTACTATCCTGATGCGCCAAAAGATTTGGTGTCAGCAAGCGAGCTAATAAAAGAACAACAAGAAATCTTGGCCAAGAATGGAGAAAACCAGCGTAAAAGGGAAAAGGCTGCAGAGCTTGCAAAGAAGCGTGATGAGCTGAGTGCAAGACTTGATGAGTTAAAGGCGGAATTTGAAAAAACGGAATCCTTGCTCACTGAAACGATAAATGACTGCGTTATAGCTGCAAAAGATGCTGACACTTTAATCGATGAGTCGACGGAGGAACTCGAACAAAATATACGAGAGATTGATGAAATCAATAGAAAAGTGCGTGCGAATCTCGACAAGGACAAGGCAGAAGAAGATGCACTCCAGTATAAAAGACAGTACGATACGCTTACGCAAGAACTCACAGATGTACGAGAAAAGAAACAGGAGCTTCTTAATCACGCCGATCTACCATTGCCGGCGCTTTCCGTGGAAGATGGCGAACTCACTTATCAAGGACATAAGTGGGACTGTATGAGTAGCTCGGAACAACTAAAAGTAGCAACAGCCATTACTCGAAAATTGAAACCATCTTGCGGCTTTGTACTCTTGGATAAGCTTGAGCAAATGGATCTTACTACACTTACAGAGTTTGGAGCATGGCTTGAGGCAGAGGGGCTACAAGCTATCGCAACAAGGGTGAGCACCGGTGAAGAGTGCAGCATAATAATTGAAGATGGGTATGTAAAGGATACTGAAAACGCTATAGCAAATGCTATAGCAGAAAGCCAGGCATCCGGAGAAGAAAATTGGGATTTTTAGGAAAGGAGGATGAGTAAGTGAATATTACACGAGGGAAAATAGCAAAAGCTCAAAAGGTTGTAATCTATGGGGTAGAAGGTGTGGGTAAATCAACTCTTGCCGCGAAATTTCCAGAACCGCTTTTTATTGATATGGAAGGTTCCACCGGCAATATGGATGTTGCAAGATTGGACAAGCCGACAAGTATGGCAATGTTTATGAATGAAGTCGCCTTTGTGCGCGCAAATCCTACTGTTTGTAAAACTCTTGTCATTGATACAGCAGACTGGCTCGAAAGGCTTGTTGCAGAAAATGTCTGCATGGCTGCAAATAAAAAGAGTATAACTGATTTTGGCTATGGCGATGGTTTTGTAAAACTTGAGTATGAAATGGGAATACTCCTAAACCGATTGACAGACCTTATTGAAATTGGGATCAATGTCGTGCTCGTTGCCCATGCCATCATCAGGAAGTTTGAACAGCCGGACGAGCTCGGCGCGTATGATCGCTATGAGTTAAAGTTAGGAAATAAGACTACCGGAAAAACAGCGGCACTCTTAAAAGAATGGGCGGATATGGTACTTTTTTGCAATTACAAAACGCAGGTGTTCTCTACAGACGACAAAGGAAAAAAATTCAAAGCGCAAGGTCAAGATCGTGTCATGTACACAACGCATCACCCATCATGGGATGCAAAGAACAGACACGATTTGCCAGAATTACTACCGCTTGATTTTAGTCAAATTGCACATATCTTTACTCTTAATGATGCGGAAAAAGTTGAAGACACCATGACTCCTTGGGAATCATCTGCTCCTGCTCAGGCTGTGCCTACATCACAACCCGAGGAAGAGATACCATCTAAAGACGAACCGCTACCTAAAGCAGTGCAAGACCTGTTAGATGGATATAAGCTCAGTGTCGATGATATACGCACCTTTTGGGAGCAAAAAGGGCATTTCCCGAAAGGTATGGATATAAGGTATATTCCTGCAGAGTATTGGGAAAAGCTCATTGCAAATTGGGAGAATGTATTGTTATCAATAAAAGAAAAGTAAAAAAATAGGAGGGATTTGAAATGAATAATGTTGAAAGAGAATATGGATGGGAAGATGAAATAAAGGCGGATTCCGACTTTGTACTACTGCCGGCAGGAGACTATGTATTTGTAGTAGAGTCTTTTGAGCGGGGGCGTCATACCCCATCAGAAGGCGGCAAACTACCCGCTTGTAATAAGGCGATTGTCACATTAAGGATCATAGACGATAGCGGCCAAGAGGTGAGGCTTAAGCATAACCTTTTTCTACACAGCTCGACAGAGGGGCTTCTTTCCGCCTTTTTCGGCAGCATAGGGCTAAAAAAAAGAGGGGAAACACTCAAGATGAATTGGGGTGCCGTACCAGGAAAAGTGGGCGTGTGCCGCATAGGTATAAAAACGTACAATGACAACAATTTTAACGAAGTGAAACGGATGATCTATAGAGATGATGTCGATTTTGCAAAAATTGCAAATAGGAATCAAATTCAGCTTTTATCAACTCCGCTGCAGACACCATCCTCTGCACCTGTAGAGCCGGTGCAGGAAAAAATGTCTCTTGGAACCAACGCTTTAGATATAAATAATTTGCCTTTTTAGGTGGGGCGCAGTAAGGAGATTAAAGAATGCAGTTAAGACCATATCAGAAAGAAGCGCAAGAGGCTATACAGGCTGAATGGGAGCAAGGAGTGAAAAAGACACTCCTTGTTCTCCCGACCGGCTGCGGAAAAACAATTGTTTTTTCAAAAGTTATCGAAGAGCGAGTAAGGAAAGGCGAGCGCGTTTTAGTACTTGCGCATAGGGGAGAGCTACTTGATCAAGCATCAGATAAGCTCGCAAATGCCACGGGGCTTGCTACAGCAAAAGAAAAGGCAGAGGAAAGCTGTCTTAATAGCTTAAATCGTGTAGTTGTTGGTTCTGTGCAAACACTGCAACAGGACAAAAGGCTTGAAAAATTTGTTACGGATTATTTTAAGACAATAATTGTAGATGAGGCTCATCACTCAGTATCACCATCATATCAAAAGATACTTACTCACTTTAAGGATGCAAAAGTTCTTGGCGTGACAGCTACTCCGGACAGAGGTGATATGAAAAATCTCGGCACATACTTTGAGTCACTGGCATACGAATACACCCTGGTGCAAGCCATAAAAAATAAATATTTAGCTCCTATAAAAGCGATTACTATACCTTTAGAACTTGATATAAAGGGCGTTAGCGTACAAAGTGGTGATTTTAAGTTGGGGGAACTGGGTACGGCGCTCGATCCATATCTTGCAAGCATAGCAAAAGAGATGAAGACTCACTGTCAAAACAGAAAAACAGTTGTATTTTTACCGCTTGTCAAGACATCGCAAAAATTTTGTGAGCTACTTAAAAGCGAGGGATTTAGAGCGGCGGAAGTAAACGGTAACAGTAAAGATCGTGATGAAGTTTTATCTGCTTTTGATAATGGCGAGTATGATGTTCTTTGTAATTCGATGCTACTTACAGAGGGCTGGGACTGCCCATCAGTGGACTGCATAGTGGTGCTTAGACCAACAAAAATCAGAAGTCTTTATAGTCAGATGGTAGGGCGAGGCACAAGGCTTTTCCCCGGCAAGGAAAATCTCTTGCTTTTAGACTTCCTGTGGCATACAGAGCGACACGAGCTTTGTCACCCGGCAAATCTTATATGTGAATCTGAAGAAGTCGCAAAACAGATGACTAAAAATCTCGAAGAACATGCAGGGGAGGCTTTTGATATAGAAGCCGCCGAAAAAGCTGCAGAATCTGATGTCATTTCGCAGCGTGAAGAAGCTTTGGCAAAAGAGCTTGCTGCAATGCGAAAAAGAAAACGCAAGCTCGTAGACCCATTGCAGTTTGAAATGTCTATACGCGCAGAAGATCTATCGCACTATACGCCTGCATTTGGCTGGGAAATAGCACCACCCTCAAAGGATCAACTTACTGCGCTGGAGAAGCTCGGCATTTTTCCTGATATGATTGATAATGCAGGAAAAGCAAGTAAGCTCCTTGATCGACTGGCAAAGCGAAGGGACGAAGGGCTCACAACGCCAAAACAAATACGTTTTTTGGAAGGAAGAGGCTTTAAAGCCGTGGGGGAGTGGAGCTTTAATGAAGCAAAAAAAATGATTGATCGTATCGCTGCAGCAGGATGGAGAATTCCTGCGGGGGTGATTCCTCAAGAGTATAGGCCGAACTAGCTACAATGTATTTATAAGGAGATATGAAATATGGAGGAAAAAAAGAAAAGTTCTGCAGAAAAACTATACATAGTTTGTAATAGTGAAGTGGAAATAGCACCAAAACACATTCTGCGAATCTATAAATCAAAGAATGCCGCATATAAATTTTTAGGCAAATATGTAGCGGAGTTAAACAAAAGTACATTTACCGGATATCTTACTATTGCGGAAAAATCAATTGGAGATATTGACGATTTGAAAATTTTAGGAGAAGAAAATGCGGAAAAATTATAATCACATTGAGCTGCTTGACCACATAAATCCCTCTCTTTTAAGCTATCAGGAATGGCTCGTAGTTGGGATGGCTCTAAAAAAGGAAGGCTATAACTGCACTGATTGGGATATGTGGAGCAGACAGGACATGTCGAGATATAAAAGCGGTGAATGCCAACGAAAATGGAATGGATTTAATGGGGATGGTATCACAGGTGGCACTATATACCAAATCGCTGCAGAGCACGGATGGAACCCTGCAAAAACCTCTCATGCTTTAGATTGGGATGATGAGATAGATGGTGACTATCAGATAGTGGATCCGACATGGGTGGAAAGCAAGGAAATTACAGAGCCGGCTGCATGGCAACCCGTTAAAGAGCTTATCACATATCTTGAAATACTCTTTGACAGTACAGAAAATGTCGGATATGTCACGAGCGTATGGGAAAAAGACGGCGAATATATGCCAACAAAAGGCAATTATGACCGCACGGCGGGTCAGCTTATCGAGGAGCTGTCAAAATGCAATGGCGATATAGAAGCTGTAATCGGCGATTATAATCGCACCGCAGGGGCATGGATAAGGTTCAACCCTCTTGATGGCAAAGGTGTCAAAAATGAAAATGTGACGGATTTTAGATACACTCTCATAGAGTCAGACACTCAGGATATAGCAAAGCAAAATGCAATAATAAGAGAGCTTGAACTGCCGGTCGCTTGTCTTGTACATAGCGGCAAAAAGTCAATACATGCCATTGTTAGAGTAGATGCTAAAGATTTCACCGAGTACAGAAAAAGAGTGGACTATATATATACAATTTGTAAGAAAAATGGTCTTGATGTCGATGGGCAAAATAAAAACCCGTCGCGGCTATCACGAATGCCGGGAGTGGAGCGGAACGGGCATAAGCAGTTTTTAATAGCAACAAACATCGGCAAATCATCGTATGATGAGTGGCATGATTTTATTGAGGATCTAAATGATGATCTGCCGGATCCGGAAGCTCTTGATGTCTTTTGGGACGACATGCCGGAGCTTGCACCGGAGCTCATTCATGGTGTCCTTAGACAAGGGCATAAATTGCTTATTACGGGACCATCTAAAGCAGGTAAGTCCTTTGCTCTTATAGAACTGTCAATCGCTATCGCAGAGGGGGAAAAATGGCTAAACTGGAATTGTGCCCAAGGAAGAGTTTTGTATGTGAATCTTGAGCTTGATCGTGCATCATGTCTACATCGTTTTAAGGATGTATATACTGCCCTTGATATATTGCCAAGCAACTTGTCAAACATTGATATTTGGAATCTTAGGGGGAAAGCTGTGCCTATGGATACATTAGCGCCAAAGCTTATTCGTAGAGCTGCCAAAAGAAAATATATAGCTGTCATTATAGACCCTATATATAAAGTGCTAACAGGTGATGAGAACTCAGCGGATCAGATGGCTCATTTTGTTAACCAATTTGACCGTATCGCGTCCGAACTTAATTGCAGTGTAATATATTGCCATCATCATTCAAAAGGTACGCAGGCGGGAAAAAAGAGCCTTGATAGGGCGAGTGGCAGCGGGGTATTTGCAAGAGACCCGGATGCACTCCTTGATTTTATGGAGATTGACCTAACTGAAGAAGCTATAACCTTTGCTGTAAATCGAGCAAAATGCGCTGTATACGACAATATAATTAAAAAGTATCACAGCTTTTATCACAGAGAGCAAATAGGTATAGATGATCTTTATAGCTTACCTCAAATGAGCGATCACGCCATAAAGGCTCTTAGTGAAAAGCAATTAAGCGAGTGTATAAAGCTTATCGATGAAGAGGAAGCGCGTGTAAAGAGGTATACGGCATGGAAAATAGAGGGAACGCTGCGCGAATTCGCAAAATTCGATCCTATTAACATATACTTTACTTATCCGATACATAGTGTGGATTCGGAGAATATTTTGGCTGATATCGAAAGCAGCGCGCAAAAACCTCTGTGGCAAAAAGGGTGCGATGCAAGAAAAAAACAGGCTGAAAAAAGCCGAAAAGAGGTTATAAAGGAGTTTGAAATGGCGATTGAAAATGCAAGTTTTGGAGAGCCGCCGACGAAAGAAGAGGTCGCGGAAATGCTGGGGGTTTCCATTAAAACCGTTGAGCGCCGCCTCAGCGAATCGGCAAAATATTACTTTGATAAGCCCTCTGCGAAAATACAAAAAGTTA
Source organism: Anaerovoracaceae bacterium (assembly GCA_041844835.1). Lineage (GTDB taxonomy): Bacteria > Bacillota > Clostridia > Peptostreptococcales > Anaerovoracaceae > CAUUCX01. The sequence continues at coordinate 149,865 of JBGZBU010000018.1, read as the reverse complement.
TAGACACAACCAAGACATGACCAAGGTCATGTCTATAATGGACAGCACCTTGTTAATCAAGGTCGTGTCTATAGACAAATTGCAGGTCGTGTCTCTGTCTGTCCAAGACAGACAAAACCTTGTTAATCAAGGTCGTGTCTAACGGACAGCGCCTATATATATTATATATACTAGTTATAGACAAGGGTTTATATATATAACCCTTGTCTATAACACTATATAATATAATGCAAAATTAAAGGGCAAAAAAAATTTGAAAAATGGAGAGCAAAAATGGACATTAAATTTTTTATGCCAATGGTGCCGCCAACAGTTACCTCGCAGCAAAAAAGAGCAGTACGTTGCACTGATCAAAAAATCGGATTTTATGATAGTGATGAAATAAAAGCTGCTAAAAATAAATTACAAGGTCATCTCCTTAAGCATAAGCCTGCCACGCCAATAAATGGGGCTATAAGGCTTATAGTAAAGTGGTGCTACCCCACAAGAGGTAAGCATGGAGACGGAGAGTATAAGGTGAGTGCTCCTGATTTAGACAATGCAAATAAGCTATTGCAAGACTGTATGACAAAAGTGGGCTTTTGGAAAAATGATGCGCAGGTGGCAAGTCTTATTTGCGAAAAGTTTTGGGCAGATATCCCGGGCATTTTTATAGCAATTCAGGTACTGACTGGCAAGGAGGGGAAATGAGTAAAGAATATAAAAATAAAAACAGCAAGTTGTCTCACTCTGTTTACATGCAGACCGTGTATTTTATACGCGGACATGACGATCGCAAGGCGGAATATCTAAAAGTTCTGCATAGCCAGCCCCCGCCACCTGACGGAATCCCTAAAAACATAAAAAAAGGTGATCCTACTGCCGATAAAGCTATAAAAATCAGCCGCCTTTCAGCGGCGATAATAGCTGTTGAAAATGCTTTGCAAGTTATACCGGAGGAGTACCGAGAGGGGGTTTATCAAAGCATCGCATATGGCAAGCCTACACCTGGTTATGCGCACCGCACCACGTGGTCGCGGCATCGTGCAAGTTTTGTAGAGGCTGTAGCTCATAAAATGAGTTTTGTATAGACAGACTCGTGACAAACACAATATGTAGTAGCTATGTATTTTTAACAAATTGTGGTATAGTAAATACAAGAGGAGGAGTGTGAGTTTATGAGTAAAGCGTTTATGAGAGGTTTTTCAAGAGGACTTGACCTTGGTGCAAACCAAAAAAGGACAAGTAATATCTTGCAAAAAAGTGACAAAGATAAGTTGCGTGATGATTGGCGCGCAGTAGGAGGAGATATTGGAGTTGGATTTGACAAAGTGCGAACAGGAGCACCTGCGAACAGAAAGTAGTATTCTTGTTCAAATGGGTCCGTTGCCTGCTCCGAGTGTTATGCGTGAGTACGACGAAGTTTTTCCGGGTGCGGCTGAGCGCATAATGTTAATGGCTGAAAATGAGCAGAAGCATAGGCAGGTTTTGGAACAAAAAATGGTGCGCATTGAATCTCGTGATAGTTTGCTTGGTGTTATATGCGCCGCACTTCTGGGCGTTGTGTGTGCTGTAAGTGGTGCGATATTAGCCATTAAAGTACAAACAGTAGGTGGTAGCGTGTCAGGTATGATTCTTGGGGTATCGGGTGTCGCAAGCATTGTTGGTACATTCCTAAAAGGTACGACAAATAGCTGGAAGAAACAAGAAAATAAAGATGATGAAGCCCCCCGCAAATAAGGGGGCTTTTTCTTATTGCAAAAAAAAATAAAAAAAAGATAGTGCACGAGGGGAAAAAAAAGATGTTATTATGATAGTGTGGGAGAAGTAAAGATATCCCGCGCTGTCTCCTTATAATTTAATAAAACAAAGCAATAGAGCCTTGTCACGGGGCTCTTTTGCTTTGTAGAAATGGGAGATGTTTGAGTTGTATTTAAGTGCTTTAAAAAAAGGAGAAAGCTGTGGAAAACGGTAAATCTAATCTAATTCCGATGTCTGCGCGAAGCAAGGATGAAGTAAGAAAAATATCGGCAAAAGGGGGTCGAGCATCCGGAGAGACAAGGCGCAAAAAGAAAGCAATGCGGCAAACGCTTGAAGCGTTGCTTGCAATGCCGATAAAAGGCAAGGGGAAAGTGCTTGCGCCGGAGGATGTAAGGAGCATTGAAACGCTTTTAGGCAAAAACTTCGATGTCGAGGTTGGCATACTTTTAGCGCAAGTGCAGAAAGCCCTAAAAGGTGATACACGGGCATTTGAGTCCGTGAGAGATACCGCGGGCGAAAAACCTGCGCAGGCAGTCGATGTTACAAGCAAAGCAGATGACCGCATAGATGAAATTATAGAGGCTCTTAAATGACATTTGTTTTAAGTGACAAGCAAAAAGCTTTTATGCGCCACAGGGCGAGCCTTGAGGTTATGGAGGGCACCACATCGTCGGGCAAGACCACCATAGCGGGCGTAAAATTTTTACTAAAAGTGGTGGAGAGCAAAAAAAAGAATCATGTCATAGCAGGGCTCGACCTCGGAACTATCGAAAAAAACATCATCGGCAGTGAGTACGGGCTCCTTGCGATGTTTGGGGCGGAGATAGAGTATAGCGCAAGAGGTAGGGGCGATATCACGCTCCCTCATATAGCCTTTAGGAATAAAATTATATATATTCTTGGTTACGACAATAAAATTCGGTGGAAAAAGGCACTCGGCGGGCAGTACGGGTGTCTTTTTATCGATGAGATAAATATTGCAGACATCGAGTTTACTCGCGAAGCAATCATGAGGGCAGACTACACGCTCGCGACCCTCAATCCTGACGACCCTGATCTCCTTGTGTATAAGGAGTACATAAACCATGCAAGACCGCTGCCCGAGTATGCTGGGGATATGCCGGGCGAGCTGCTTGCCATGCTATCGGAGTCGCCCCGCCAAGGGTGGACACACTGGTATTTTTCGTTCAATGACAATCTTGGAATATCCGAGGACAAAAAAAGACAGATAAAGGAGAGTGTCCCAGAGGGTACAAAGCAGTATAAGAATAAAATACTAGGGCTACGTGGGCGCTCTACAGGGCTTGTGTTTAATCTAAAAAAAGAGAGCGTTATAACAAACGACGAGGCTAAAAAGTTTAAGTTTATGAGGTTTACATGCGGAGTGGATACGTCCTACTCTCAAAAAACAGAGGATACCATCGCATTTATCTTCACCGGGATAACTGCATGTCGCAAAAAAATAACACTTGCCGAACAAGTATTCTCAAATAAGGATAGGGATGTGCCTCTCACTCCCTCGGATATCCCTCCTCGGCTTACGGCTTTTTTATCAAAGCAGCGCAAGGAGTGGGGATTTGCCCGGTATGTGTTTATAGATAGCGCAGATGCGGGCACTATCTCGGAGTGTAAGAAGTACAAGGGACTAAACGGCTCGCCCCATGAATTTGGGGGTGCGTGGAAAAAGCTGCCTATCATAGATCGCATCCACCTCGAGCAGGGGTGGCTTGCACAGGGAGACAGCTTGATCCTTGATACCTGCACAGAGAGCATAAGGGAACGCAACCTTTACTCGTGGCAGCAAGATAAAGATGCGCCAGAGGACAGGCACGATCATACGATTAATGCAGACCAGTATAGCTGGCTGCCATTTGTCAAGCACATAGGGAGAAGCGAAGCATGATTCAAAGGATAATAGACTTTTTAAATAAAGAATACGGCTACAAGATTTCTGGAAAATACTACGAGTATATACGCATGTGGAGTGATTGGTGGAAAGGGCAGTATAAGCCCTTTCATGAATACAAAGACAAGTCGGGAGGGTGCACAGTAACTCGTGAGCTTTTTTCCATGAAAATGGCAAAAACTATTTCAGAGGATTGGGCGGCAATTCTGCTCAATGAATCCTTTGATGTAACATGCAGCGACAAGGCTAGTGAAGAATTCATCAAGGTCAGCATGAGCCCTGAGGGGGGAGTGTTTGGTTCGAGCGGCTTCTATCGCAAGGCCAACTCCCTCATTGAGCGCGCTTTCGCACTTGGAACGGGAGCCTTTATTGTAAAGCTTGCCAATATAGGAATTACATCCTCCGGCAAATACGTTGCAAGCCCCGATTCTGAAATTTTTGTGGACACAGTGGATGCGAGGGGGATAATCCCCCTTACCATAAAGAGGGGGCGGATAACCGAGGCGGCATTTGCGACAGAGGTAATGGATCGCGGCAAAAAGATGGCGTATATCGAAATACACAGATTTCAGGGCGATGAATATGTGGTGGAAAATGTGTACCTTGATATAAATGACAAGGTGCCAAAGAAAAAGCCCCTCCCCGCCGGTATGCTTGAAACATTCTATACAGGATCCAGCATTCCGCTTTTTTCGATACTCACGCCCGCAGAGGAGAGTATCTTTGATGGCAGCATGGGCATGGGCATGAGCGTTTACGCAAACGCGATAGACAATTTAAAAGGTGCCGATCTTGCCTTTAATAACTTTCTCCGCGACTTAAAGCTTGGCGGAAAAAAAGTATTCTATAAGGGAGAGCTTACAAGGATCGATGCAAGCGGAAATCGAATTACTCCGGACGATGTCGGGCAGCAGCTCTTTGTCGAAATGGGCGAAAGCATAAGCGAGGGCGCAAGTGATCCGATAAAGGAATATAATCCGTCATTACGAGTTTCGGAAAATAAAGAGGCAGTGCAGGCACAGCTGGATTTTCTTTCGTTCAAGTGTGGGCTTGGCACCAAAAGATACAGATTTGCCGGCGGCAAGATTATCACCGCCACGGAATATACGGGTGATAGGCAGGATCTCAGACAGCATATCGCCCGTCATAATATCGGAATAGAGGCAGCTTTAAAAGGATTATTTAGAGCAATACTATATACAGCAAGTATGTATAGAGGCCTTGCTGTCGATCCCGCCGCAGAAATCATGATCAATCTTGATGACAGCTACATCGAAGATAAGGTGAGCAAGAGAGAGCAGGATAAGGCAGAGGTTCGCGATGGGCTAATGGCGGCATGGGAGTACCGCGCCAAGTGGTATGGTGAGGACGAAGAGACTGCAAAAAAGCGGATCGCCGAGATACGAGGCGGCATTCAATTTGAAGAGGGAATATAATGCTTACACCTACTTTTTTGGCAAAAATCCCGGAGCGCATGGTTAGAATGTATGCGCAGGTGGAGGAAGATATTATTGCCGATATGGCGAGGAGAATTGCAACGTATGATTACTTCATCCCGTCCGCGGAGCATCAATTTAGAGTGCTGCAAGAATACGGCAATGCTTACGATGAGATAGTAAGGAGGCTTTCGAGCAAAACAGGAAGAAGCACCGAAGAGATAAAGAGGCTCATGTCAGAAGCTGGATCTACCACGCTAAAAAATGATAAGCGGATATATGAGCGGGCCGGGATAAAGCCTTTGTCAGCCTCGCCTCGGGTCCAGGCGCTTCTGCAGATCGGCGCGATTCAAACTGCGGGGGAGTTTAAAAATCTAACGCGCACGGCAGCGCTCGGAGGCGCGAAGCAGTATGTCGACGTGCTTGACAGGGCTTTTATGCAAATCACATCGGGGGCGTTCGATCACGAGACAGCAATAAGAGGAGCAATTAAACATTTGGCAGAAAAAGGCGTGCAGACCGTGGGATATGCGTCCGGGCGAACAATGAGCCTTGAGGGCGCGGTTATGCTTGCCGTCACAACAGGTGTGAACTCAAACGCTCTTGCGATCCAGAACGCCTATATGGATGAGATGGGTTGCGATCTTGTAGAGACTACAGCACATGCTGGGGCTCGCCCAGCACACGCACAGTGGCAGGGTAAAGTCTTTAGCAGGAGCGGGACTCACCCAAAATACCCACCTCTTACGGAGGGTACGGGTTACGGCACAGGCGCAGGGCTCGGCGGTTGGAACTGCCGTCACAGCATGTTCCCATTTTTTGAGGGCGCATCAGAGCCGACATATACAAGGGAGGAACTTGAAGAATATAACAAGGCAAAGTACGAGTATAACGGTAAAAAATTGACCGAATATGAGGCAGTTAGTGAGCGGGGCAGGATTGAGCGCAATATCCGTAGGTGGAAAAGGGAGTATGTGGCGATGGATGCCGCAGGACTTGACACGACAGAGGCGGCTATCAAGGTTAAAAGCTGGAGGGAGCGCGCAAAAGATTTTACAAAACAAACAGGCCTAAAGGGACGCCTGGGCGATTGGGGGATAAAAGACGCCCCGAGACTTACAGCTGGGCGCTCGGACCATACCCCTAAAAAGTCAATACCCAAGTTTGTGGGAAAGATTGACACTGCGAACGCGAGGCTGGTAAAATCTAAGTTAAGAGAGTTTGAAGATTCCGTGGTCGGAGAGCCGATTGAGCACGCATATGTGATTTTGGCTAACGGCAAAACCTATAGGTTTGCGGGGGATGCATGCGGCGTAGATCCGAGCGCGTTGGGCGAGTCGCTAAAAGGCGCAATAGTGTCTCATAATCACCCTATAGAGGAAACGCCATTTTCCTTCAGTGAGGATGATTTTGCCTTTTTCCAAAAGTATGGACTACTGGAGCTTAATGGGGTTGATGAAAAGTACCATTATACCCTTAAAAGAGATTTGCCGGCGGCAATGCGTCCGGAATTGGAAAATCTCACGCTTGCCGACATGAACGAAGAGCTATATTGCCATTATCTGACATATAATCGAGCAAAGGAGGCAAATATCTATTATGAGAGAGCCGCAAGAGCAGATTGAGGTTGAGATTAAAAAAATCCTCGACCAGTTAGAGGTTGATAAAAAGAAGATTCGCGAGAAGCACTCGGACTTTACGGGACTTGATGGCCCCGCGGCAAAAGTAAGCAGGGAGCTGACGAGGAAAGCGTTTTGCAAAATTGCTGAAATAAAAAAGCGATTGCGGAATAAAACCTAATAGGGATGCCGCTTTCGTCATTTTTTGACATATATCTGCAACCCGAGCGGGGCGAATGCAGAAAGAGGGCTCCCTCACCTGTGGCATTTAGCGTGCAATATCGCATTTTTATACGAGATGGATAAAGACAAAAACGGCGGATAATCGCCGTTTTTTATATCCGCCCGGCACTGGCGTTAAACGGGCACTGTGCGCCGATCGAGAACGGCGTTAAAAAAGCGTAGCAGAAAGTGAAAGGAAAGGTTGTTTATGGAGAGGAAGTTTTTGGAAGAACTCGGCATTGGCAAAGAGCTTGTCGACAAAGTTATGGAAGAGCACGGAAAAAGCATCCAAGCAGAGCAGGACAAGACCGCTAGCAAAGATGCGGAACTCGCCGCGATGGTAAAGGCAAATGGTGAGCTTGAGGCGGCGCTAAAGAACCTTGATGGGGAAAAGCCGGAGGATGTCGAACAGGCTCTCGCAGATCTAAGAGCGCAACACGATACGGAGATTTCAAAGATTAGGCGTGACAATGCTCTTAATCTTGCGCTTGTAAAAAGCAAGGCAAAGCGCCCCGAGGCGGTGCGGGCACTGCTTGACATGGATGCAATAAAGCTTGACGGCGAGGTGCTTATCGGGCTTGAGAATCAATTGAAAGAACTCAAGGAATCCGATGCTTATCTTTTTGAAGATGAAAATGCAATTGAAAAAAGGAAAGATAGCGGCACAGAGCATGGCGATAGTCCCGATCCCGACAAGGACGCAAAGATTGAAGCAGCTATACGGGAGGGCGCAGGGCTTCTTTCAAAGGAGAGTAAGTAAAGAAAGGGGAAAAAATGAACTCAATTGAATTGGCAAAAAAATTTGTGCCGATAATAGATGAAATCTATAAGGTGCAGTCTTGCACGCAAGTGATCGATTCCGAGTCAATGGATTTTACAGGTGCAGGGGAGGTCAAAGTTTTAAAAGTCTCGACAACGGGGCTTGGCGATTACAGCAGAGATAAGGGGTATCCAAAAGGCGATGTGTCCGCGTCGTGGGAGACGCTAAAGCTCACAGAGGAGAGAGGTAAGGAGATCTCTGTTGACCGGATGGATGATGAAGAGACGCTTTCTAAAACCTTTGGTTCGGTGGTAGGGTCTTTTATGCGTGAGCACGTCACCCCGGAAGTCGATGCCTATCGATTTGCAAAATATGCGGGCACGGATGGTGTTGGGAAGACCGACGCAGGAGCTCTAACCAAAGATACAATCATTGAAGCGATCGATGAGGCTGTGGCGTATATGGATGGAAAGGAAGTACCCACCGTAAGTAGGGTACTTTTTGTAAACTCAAACGCAAAAAAAACCGCTGTCACAAGCACTCAATCGCCAATGGGGCAGTGACGATAAAGTAAATACCACTTTGAGTGGCTACAACGATATGCCGATCGTATATGTGCCATCTGCGAGGTTCTACAGCGCTCTTGACATGAAAGACGGTGTGTCTGAGTGGGGCTTTGCAAAAGCATCTAGCGGCAAGGCGATTAATTTCATGATTGCGGAAAAATCGGCGGTTTTACAGGTGGCAAAATTCGCGCTGCCAAAAATCTTTGACCCAGACATAAATCAGGAAAAAGATGCATGGAAATTCCAATACCGCCTGTATCACGATGCTTTCGTATATGACAATAAAAAGGCGGGCATCTTTGTAAACCTTGGTGCATAGGAGGTGTGATATGCGTGTGGTAAAAGATTCGATATATCGAGATATCCCGGACAATAGGGCGGCAGAGTATGCCGCCAAGGGATATGCTCCAGTGGAAAGTGAGAAAGGGAAAGCCTCGCCGTTTTTTGACAGCATGACAATAGCGCAACTTGCAGAATATGCGCTCGAGAGAGGCATAGACCTCGCAGGAGCAAAAAAGAAAGCTGACATGATCGCGTGTATTGTAGGTAGTAGCATGGACGTGGTCGACGAGGCGGGAGATAGCCTCGAAGAAGAGGAGTAGGAGATGTACGCCGATTATTCTTTTTACAAAAACATCTACAAAGGCAGTAAGTTGGCTGAGGGGGAGTTTGAAAGGCTCTGCACAAGAGCCTCCGACCTCCTTGATTATCTAACTGCAGGCGAGGTTAAAGCTATGGCGGGGGCGGATGGCGTCAAAAAAGCCGCCTGCGCCCTTGCGGAGCTTTGGCAAAGAGATGAAGAGGGTGGGCAAATCCTCTCAGAAAGTGTGGGATCATGGAGCCAGACTTTTGCAAGGCACAGTGGTGCGGCGGCGGACATCATGGAAGCTGCCCGCATGTACCTTGCCCCTATAGGCATCCCCGTGGGCTGGGGGTGGGCGTGATGAAATTTGAACAAGTCGTTACGATCTACAACCGCTACAAAAAAGACGGCAAGGAAAGATATTGCCGCACGATCCTTGAGGGCGTTTTTTGGGATGAAGTAAGGGGAGGAATTCAGCGCCGCACCGGGATGGCATCAGCAGACAGAGTCCAGTTAATAATTCCAAAAAACTCACCTGCCGCAGCAGAATATGTCATACCCGAGGGGTACTCAGGTATCGGCTGGACTCTAAAACCCGGCGATATCGTTGTCTATGGCTCCCATAATATGGAAGTTGAAGAGACTGTCAAAATTCTTGATGGCTTTAATAAAGCGATAATAACGACCGTCGATTTCAAAAAATTCAACTCAAGGCTCGCGCATTGGGAGGTGGTTGCAAGATGAGCAATATAACCGCAGTGTGTAATCTAAACGGGCTCGAAAAAATGCTCAGAAGCAGAGGGCTTGAAAGCGGCGGGATGGTATCGCTTGTCACTGCACAAATAATTGCGCGAGAAATGGACCCATATGTTCCAATGGCGGCAGGGGCAAGTGCACATATGAAGAATCGGCGAAGAGTAGAGGCGGACGGGGTGGTGTATCCCGGGCCATATGCAAGATATCTCTATTTTGGGAAAGTTATGATCGGGCGCGCGCCTAAAAGAGTTACCGACCGTGATTTAAAATATCACGGAGCTCCAAAGCGTGGTGCATTTTGGGACAAACGAATGTGGCGTGCTAAAAAGAAAAAGGTTGTTCGCGAGGTTGCCTTTATTGCAGGAGGTGTTCCGCTATGATCAAAAAATTGCAAGAATGGCTAGAGCGATTCGAGTACATGGGTATGCTCCCACTTTCTGAGGTTCTAACAGACCTTACAGACGGCGTGGGCACATATGCCCTGCAGGCCGCGGGAAACGCCACGACGGAAATCGACGTGCTTGGGAATCGCATCTACACTAACAACTATGTATTTTATGCACGCGAGCACACCCTCGGCGAATCTGAGCGGATGAGCAATCACGATTTTTTGAACGCACTCCAAGAGTGGATCGAAGAGCAGGCGGAGTCCGAAGATCTCCCATCATGGGGCAGGTATGAAGTCGAATCTGTAGACGTGTCAAACGGAATGCTGTTCGACATTGATGAAGACGGTAGCGGCATATATCAGGTGCAGCTGCAAGTAAGTATACGAAAGGAACGGAAATAATGGCAGGAAAGATAAAGCGCAGTAAGGTAGCTATGTTTATGAATACGGCCACAAGCGGAAGTGATCCGTCGTGGTCACTAATCGGCGAGGGCGTTACGGAGCAAACTATTTCGTACAACCCGGCGACATCAGAAGAGGTGTACATCCATCAGGATAGCGGCAGTACGGATGTTGAGGCATATAAGCCAACAATTCCAACGCCTTGCACCGCGATAAAAGGTGACGAGGTATTCGAGTTTGTAGATAACCTCAGAATAAATCGCGCGGTTTTGGCGGACGCGGAAACGGATATCGTGATTGTATATATGTACAAAGATAAGACGACAGATTCGTACCCCGCTGAGAAAAATAGAGTATCTATTCAAATTGACGACTTCGGCGGCGAAGGTGGCGGGGGCGTGAAGATTAATTACACGATAAACTTAAAAGGAGATCCAATCAAGGGATCATTTAGTCCTGGCACAAAAGTTTTTACAGCGGCGTAATGGCGGGGGCGTGAAGCCCCCTTTGCAATGGAGGAGATAAGATGAGCAGTGTTAATTCGTTAAAAATTGACGATGGAAAAATAAGGCTTGCAATAAATGATGATCCGAAGCGAGTGATCGCTTTTAATCCAAATGATATGGGCTTTATTGAAAAGATATATAGACTAGTGAGTGATTATCAGGGGATGGAGGCGAAGTACGAGCGCGTGGTTGCGGAAAATGGCGGGCTGGTTAAAAGGGATGTGCTCAGGCGGCAGCTGGAAGAAGAGGGCAGGGCGGACGTGATTGACGAGGCGCTGAAAATAGCGACCGAGCTTTTTAGTAAAATTGACCAATCATTGGATGACCTATTTGGAGAGGGCGCCGCGCAGAAGATTACAGATGGAGCCCGGAGCTTTCATATATACGAGCAATTTTTTGACGGCATCGCACCTTTTATACAAATTTCGCGCGCGGAGGTGCTGGAAAAGTATAATCATCCGGCATATACGAGAAAAAAACACACGAAGAAAAAATAAGAGAAATGAATGTTTTGCTGGAAAAATTCCCCGAATCCATAGAGATCGGCGGGGAGAAATACGAGATTAATACGGATTACAGGGATTGCCTTACGATAATTCTTGCATATGAAGATGAAGCCTTAACCGAGCAGGAGAAGGCTTTTATTATGCTCACAAGGCTCTACCAGCACGAGATACCAGCAGAGCACTTGCAAGAAGCTGCTGAAAAAGCAATCTGGTTTTTAAATTGTGGCGAAGACAAAAAAGGTGATAGCGGAGAGCGACTCTATTCTTTTGAAAAAGACGCAAAATACATATACTCTGCGATCAGCCAAACTCACGGAATTGACTTGCAAATGACCGAGTATATGCACTGGTGGAAGTTCTGCTACCTTTTTTTAGACATCGGCAAGGATTGCTTTTTTGCGCAACTAATCGACCTCAGGCGCCGAAAAGATGCGGGGAAGCTCACAAAGGAGGAGGTCGAATTCTGCAACTCAATAATAGAAATTATCGAGCTGGGCGAAGTAGAAAGCGGCTACGCCGACGAATTTATGCGAGCGCTTAAAGGGGAGAGAGAATGCAACGAGTAGATGGCAGTATAAAGATAGGTACCAAGGTAGACACAAAGGGGTTTAATAAGGGAAGACGCGAGATCGAGGGCGGCATGAAATCTCTTGGAGGGTCCATAAAGAGGCTAGGTGCAATCGCGGGTATTGCACTGGGCGCTGCCGCGATTGTTAGCTTTGGGCGCGCTTCTGTTAAAGCAGCTTCGGAACTTGCAGCCGCAATGGTCGGGCTTGAATCAATAATGGACGGGCAGGGTCGCTCTTTTCGCAAAGCGCAAAAATTTATAAACGAATACACTGCGGACGGATTAATGCCTGCCACGCAGGCGATAACTGCGTATAAGAACCTTGCGCTCCGCGGATATGACGATTCGCAGATACAAAGGGTTATGGTTGCGCTTAAAGACGCCGCGGCATTCGGTAGACAAAACTCCCTAACCCTAGGCGAAGCGGTAGCGTCCGCGACAGAGGGGTTAAAAAATGAAAACTCAATACTCGTTGATAATGCAGGCGTAACGAAGAATGTATCAAAGATGTGGGCGGAGTATGCGCGAAGCATCGGGGTGGGCGCGCAATCGCTTACACAGCAGCAAAAAATACAAGCCGAGGTTAATGGGATACTCGAGGAGTCAAAATATCAGACAGGCGATGCTGCAAAAATGGCGGGCACATACTCAGGCAAGGTTTCGGGGCTGAGCTTCGCCATGTATAATCTTAAAGTTGCTATCGGTAATGCCCTAATTCCTGCGCTATCCGCGATCATACCGCATATAGTGCGGGCAATTAATTGGCTGACATCGCTTGCAAATACTTTCGCTAAAGTGATGAATACCATCTTTGGTGTAAAGAGGGCTGAAAAAAGCACAAAATCCTATGCCGGGGCGACAAAAGATGCTGCAAAAGCGGAGCAGATTCTCGCGAAACAGGCTGGCGGGGTCGGCAAGGCTTTAAAGGGTGCCAACAAGGAAATGTCCGAAACGCTCGCAGGATTTGACGAACTAAATGTCTTAGCAGCGCAAGATATCAGCGGAGGTGCTGGAAGCGCCGGGGGCGGGGCTCCCGAAGCTACAATGCCCGAGATAGCTGCAGTTTCAGACCCCTTTGAAGACCTGGGTGATGTGCCTGCTGATAAATTTGAAAAACTGGCGGAGGTTCTGCGTCCATTTCAAGAAATATCACTTGAACCTCTATCTGCGTCACTTGATAGGCTGAAAGCAGCACTTGAGCCGTTCGGCGAGGTGCTCTTCGCAGGGCTTGCGTGGGCGATGGAGCATATATTCGCACCTCTAGCAGGGTTTGTGATCGAAGAGGTGCTCCCGAGATTTTTTGACACATTGGCAGTATCGCTGCAAATATTTGGCAGTATACTTGAGGGGCTTATGCCGCTTGTAGCATGGCTTTTTGATACATTCCTAGTTCCGCTTGCAAAATTCACCGCCGATGTTTTCCTTGCAACATGGGATTTGATTTTAGATGTCCTGGGGCGGGTTGCGGATTGGATGGACGCCAATCCCAAAAAAGTGCAAGCAATGACGGGCGTTGTCCTAGGTTTTTTTGGCGCATGGGAAGCCACAAAGCTACTCGCTTTCATAGAGATGTCGGGCGGCATTGTGAAAGCTTTTCAAGCAATCAGAACTGCGATCATGGCAGCCGTTGCAGCGAAAGTGCTGGATAAGACTGAAACCGCGTACTTGACTGCGCTTTATGCAAAAGATTTCCTTGTATCTCTCAGCAAATCTGCGGTAGCGATTGCAAAAGAGGGCGCCGCATTCGCAGTTGCTACCGGGCAGAAGATGGCACATGCAGCAGCTCAAAGCGCGATGAATATTGCGCAGGGTGCATGGAATATCGTTGCCGGAATAGGCGCAGGAGTGACGGCAGCGCTCGCGGCGGCGTTTGCATTTTTAACATCCCCGATAGGACTTGTAGTATTGGCGATAGGACTTTTGATCGCGGCAGTTGTGCTGATTGTAAAGCACTGGGATGATTTGAAAGAAAAAGCCCTTGAGGTCTGGGCAAAGATCGAAGAGATATGGGGTAAGGCGAGCGGATGGTTTGGCGAGCATGTTGTAGAGCCGATCAAAAGGGCTTTTTCAAAAATCCCGGAGATAATCAAGGCAATCTTCGAGCTTGCATGGAAATATCTGATCGCGCCATATCTTGCCGTATATATTTGGTTTTACGAAAATGTATTAAAAAAGGTCATCGAGGCTTTAAGTGCCGCCCCGGAGAAGATAGGCGAGCTTTTTAGCAAAGCATTGATAAGGGTAAAGGAGATATGGGGTAAGGCGAGCGGATGGTTTGGCGAGCATGTTGTAGCGCCACTTAAGAGTCTTTTTAAGGGGGTGGCAAACTTTTACATAGATTGCGTAAATGCGTTTATAAAAGGCGCAATTAAAGGTGTCAACTTCTTAATAAAAGGCTTGAATCAGCTCCTATCCGTAGATGTGCCAGACTTTTTAGGCGGCGGGAAGATAGGAGTTGCAATACCGGAAATCCCCGTGCCAAAAGGAATTCCAAGGCTTGCACAAGGTGCAGTAATCCCTCCAAATGCGGAGTTTTTGGCAGTGCTGGGAGATCAGAAGAGCGGGCGGAATATTGAGGCGCCTGAGGGGCTAATACGCAACATACTTCGCTCTGAACTCGCCAAGCTTCCTGAGCCGAATGTAAACATATCGGCATCGGGCTCGATAGCGCAGTTGGTGCGGCTACTTAACTTTGAGATCGACCGAGAAAAAAACAGAAAAGGAAAGAATTTGATTACAGGGGGTGCCAATGGTTAAGATTGACGGAAAGACATACGACGTGCCAATACTTGGAATTACGCGCAAAGCGGAATTTCTAGACAAGCATGCCACAAGATCGGCGAAAGGGGATCTCAAGAGAGAGCTAATCGGAGTCTTCTTCAACTATGAGATTAAATTCGGAAAAACTACAAATATAGCAGAATATGATCGCCTGTGGGATGATCTTACGCGCCCGGAAGAATTCCGCACGGTAACGGTACCATTTGGGCAAAGCGGGATTGAATTTAAGGCATATTTTTCAAATGTGTCAGATTCTGTGCGGGCAATCACAGGCGGCAAGGCTTACTATGAGGGGCTTTCCGTCAATTTTATTGCAAAATCCCCCGCGAGGAGGTAAAGGATGAGGACATCGATTGCTATAGATTTTTTGATGCACGACGTATCAGCGGGGATTGATGCGACATATAGCACGGACTTTACAGAATCCATCTCAAGACCCGAGCAATTATCGCACATCGAATCCGATTTTAAAAAGTACGGTACGCTTGAAACTGACTACTTTAGGCTCGATGGAAGCTTTGAGCTCATCGGGGATATCCCAGAAGATGAACATGTGGCTTATTGGAGCAATATTTTGAGTGACAAAAATGGGAACTTCACGACGTTGCGCCCAAGGCTCACAATTGATTTTAAAAACACCCATTCATCCGACGGAATAACGCTGAGATTCAACGAGCGCACAGGCGACTACTGCAGGGCTTTGAAAATATGGTGGTATGATCGCAGTGGAGCTACCATTGCTAACGAATTCTTCTACCCGAATAGCCCGATGTACTGGTGCCGCCGAAAGATAGAGGATTATAAAAAAATAGTAATTCAATTTTACAAAACATCAAAGCCCTATAGGCGGATTAAGCTTTACGGCATAGGATTTGGCGGCACAATAGGATTTAATGAAGAGGAAATCGTATCGGCGTCCATGATTGAGGAAATTGACCCTGTAGCGGGGGAGCTTTCGATAAATACGCTTGACTTTGAGGTATACTCAAGCGACTTTAAAATGCTCGATGAAAGTAGCGCTTTTCATCTTTTGCAACGCGGGCAAAAAGTACGCACTACAGGATATGTGGATGACGAACTTTTAAATCTAGGCACCTTTTATCTAGACAAGCCCTCAGCGGAGGCAGAGACGCTGATAAAATTTGCTTGCGTAGACGCAATAGGCAGGCTTGGCGAACAACCTTTTAGAGGGGCATTTTACCAAAAAAAGGCAATATCAGGAGTTCTGGATGAAATTTTCGCAGAGTCAGGCATAGGCTTTGCAATAGACCCCGACCTTACAACCAAGGAAGTGTCGGGACTTATTGAGCCTTGCACCAAAAGAGATGCCCTGCAGCAGGTTGCCTTTGCAATAGGGGCGGTTGTAACAACGGCAAGAAGCGAAGAGGTCAAGATTACAAGTTTAAAAAACATTGCGATAAATCTAGACAAAACTAATCTTGTTGATGACCATAAAATTGCCCAAGAAAAATCCATAACTGGGGTAGATATTACGGCACATGATTATTCCACATCTTCAAAGACGATTGTTTTTTCAGGAAATCTCCCAGCGGGTACGCACACTGTAAAATGGGAGAAAGCAGCGGCAAATATCGTAAGCGAACAAACGGGTGTGATAGTGGCAGAATCATGGGCGTATGGCGCAAGAATAATGCTTTCGCGGCAAAACACCTATGTCGAGTTAAAAGGAAACCCCATAGAAGCGTTGCAAAAAGTTATTAGCCTGCGGGTTGAATCAAGCAATCCATCAATTCTGGAGGTGACGTCCGCGACTCTTGTTAATGGCAAAAATGCACAAGCTGTAGCGCAGAGGCTTTTAGATTTTAATCGAAGCAAAATAACCTCTGAGGGTGGCGCATTTATGGATAAAGACCTAAAGCCGGGCGAATGCGTGTCGCTGGAAAGCCAGGGAGATCGGCGAATAACGGGGCACATTGAGTCGGTGGCAACGGATCTGGTTCGCGGATTTGTAGCGAGCATAAAAGTGAGGGGGAGTATATGAGGGGGCAAACCTACAAAGTAGACTATGATCACAAAACGTATTTAAATTGTAACGACCTTGTGCGGATTTGCAAGAATTACAACAAATGCGCGGAACTTGCGGAGATCTGTGGCTATGTCTCGCTCCCAGGTTTGTCCGAGAGCTGGTACACGGAATCGCTATTACGCACTAGCGACATTTCGGAAATTGTGACAAAAATCAATGATTTACAATATGTAATTTTAAGTGTGCGTGAGGCGATTTTTGATAAGTTTCTAAAATCAGATCACTTAAATACATGGGAAAGAGCCTTGTGGGATATTGAAAATCGCCTAATTGGCACTGCGCATCAGTGGAGATATAGCGGAGAGGTCATTTCAGGAGACAAAGGAGGCATATTATGAAAGATAGATTTGTAGAGTACCCGCATAGGTATAAGGATAAGGCTACAGGGCAAATTTTTGATTTTGAAGCCCTGCCTGGGGAGATCCTTGAGGCGGGCACGCCTTTGTGCAAGGCAACGCTTCTTAGAGATCCTACCGCAAGCCAGCTTGAGCTTTCAGAGGGTGATGCGATTCCTGATAGGGCTTTTTCAAAAATCACGGGCGCTGTAAAGCTGACAGCGGATAATAAGTCGGCTCTAGGGCTCACAGGAAGCTTTGCACTCCAAGAGGCTATCAAAGAGCTGACGCGTTTTAAAAGACACAAAGTAGGGTATTTTGGAGAGCTCAGGGGTTGCAACCTCGCAGGCAAAGGGAGTACAGGGGATGGAAGCACATCCGAGGCACTCCATTTTCAAAAAAAGTACAACGCTGAATCAGGGGAGCAAGCTATATCTGATGGCAAGCTTTATGCCCCAAATATACGGGCAGGGCTTGGGGATGCACGCGTCCTCATAAAGGCGCGCGTCCTATTTTCGATGAAATCCGTCGACAATAGCCCCTTTTCAGAAAGAATTTTTGAAATCAAGAAAAACGGGCAGGCCCTCCAAAGGACGCAGTCCCAGATGATAAGCGCATTCACATATAAAGAAGAGGGCGCCTTTTATCAAACAAAGCAGAATATATATTCCTTAGACATACGCTGCGTGTCTGAAATTTCGGGAAGCTCCGACTACTTCGAGCTCTGCATGGTATGGAGCGGAAGCAGCAATATGACCTACAGGATAGAAAGCGGAAATGTGCAGGAGTTTTCTTTGCAAATAATCGATTAATGGCGGCATATTGCCGTTTTTATAGAAAGGAGAAAAAATGGATAGGAAAGATCTTATGAAAAAGTATGAGGAAGTGCTCGAAGAAATGAGCGTGCACGAGAGCGGGGACTTCGACGAACTTTTGGACAAACTCATCACTGAGGCGCGAATTAGGGCGGGCGAGCTTGAGAGGAGCGATAGCTATTTCGTGCCGCCGGAATTTGATACCGCGGGTTTTCTTTCTGATTACAAAAAGGTGATTCATGCTTAGGTTTGAAGCCCTCCCGGTTGACGGTCCTTTGCGCATCACATCCCCATATGGGCGTCGAAAGTCGCCCGTAGCAGGGGCGTCGACTTTTCACAAAGGTATTGATATTGGAAGAAACTTGCAAAAAAGTGAAACAAAGATACTTGCGGTAGCGGGCGGGGTGGTTTCAAAAAACTACTGGCACGACATACGCGGCTGGGTGGTTGTAATAAGGCATGACGATAGGTGGGCTAGCCTGTACCAGCATTTAAAATCACAGTCCCCACTCACAGTTGGAGCCCGCGTATCAGCGGGGCAGGTGATCGGTATAATGGGGGCTTCCACAAAAAAACTAAGCGGTATGGGAGTGCATCTGCACATGGAGCTGCACGACTACGGCACGCCTGTAGACTTTGAGGCGGCTTTAAAAGCCGCAGGAAAGGAGCGAGACTTGACAAAACAAGAGACGGCAGCTCTCATAAAAGAAATGATAGCCGCGGACAAGGCAAAAGATGAGCTTTGCGCAAACTGGGCGATATCAGATATCGCCGAGGCTAAAAGGGCAGGTATCACAGACGGCAAGCGACCGACTGCACCAATTACCAGGCAAGAGGTTATTGTGATGATTATGCGGGCAATAAGGCAGGTACTTAAGGGGTAGGAAAACATGACAGAATCAATTGTTATTAGTTTAATATCTTTTTGCGGGATGGTTGTAACTGTTTGGGCGGGCATCCGTAAATCGGCAAGCCTAACGGTGTTTAGGCTAGAACAACTCGAGAGCAAGATGGATAAGCACAACCGTCTCATCGAGCGCATGTACGCCGTGGAAGCGCGGGCAAAATCCAACTCGCACAGACTTGAAAGAATCGAAGGGAGAATCGAACATGAATAAGATATGGATTAAGGCGGCGGCAATAAGAGCCGTCAAGACCACCGCACAAGCGGCGGTAGCAATGATAGGCACTGCGGCAGTGATTTCAGATATCGACTGGCGCATGGTGATATCGGCTTCGGCGGTAGCAGGAATACTATCGCTGCTCACCTCGGTAGCGGGACTGCCGGAAGCAAAAAACTAATACGCTTTATACAGGGGGGGGGCGCATGCCCCCCTATTTTTTATTTGCTTGATAATACTTGCTAACTGCTTTCTAAAATGCGGAAATCCTGCAAAAGCGCAGGCTATATCACTTGCAAATATCACACGAACAGGGGATACCCGTTGACATCAAAAGGTTTGAGGTGTCCATTTCATGGTTCAAGTCCCTCATTGCGCACCATCTGGAAAAGCCCGTGATTTTAATGGTCACGGGCTTTATTGTTATGAAAATTTTCAAAAAGGGTATTTATAAGGTACGCACCTCATGCTATTATACAATCAGGAGGTGGGAACAATGGAAAAAAGAAGTGATAGAATACAGTTAAAGATTTCGCCCGGTTTAAAAGAACGGGCAAGAGCGGCGGCGCAGGCACAAGGCAGGACGCTCAGCAATTACATAGAGCATTTGATTTTAAGCGATTTGGGCGGTATGAAAAAAAATGAAAAAGGTGATTGATTAGAGAGAAAAATTAGAAGTTGCAGAGTTCAACAAAAAAGAATTTTTGAGGAATAATAAAGGTATGTTAGCAGAATTTGGTTTGATGTCGGTTATGGCAATTATATTTATGATAGTCAGTATCGTTATTTTCATTAGGCTATTTTCCAGAGGAGAACGGAAATACGATGTTTTTGTGATAGAAGGAAATGAATTGATTGTTATGGCGGGAATACCAGTAAAATATATCATTGATGATATAGAAATGGTTGTTTTTTCAAAGAAACAATCATTGTTCAATTGGACGGGTATTATGAAAATTACCACAAAAAACGGTATGATAAGTCGAGGATTTTTGTTCGATGCGAGTTCTTATAACAAAAAAATTGTGTTGGACAGTACAGAGGCAGAGATAGATTTTGTGACAGAAAATTTGATGAAACGACTTATAAGTCATGGAATTAAATGTAAAAAGAAAGAATACGGAAATTGAAAAAATAAGGAGAGGGATTATGAATATTTCAAAGACAATCAAATCGTTGGAACAGAAATTCTATAAAGTAAAATGCTTCGATACCTTTCATTTAATGTTGTTAAAATTGCAATTATAATCGTCTTTTTTTAAAGTTTTAAAAAATAGATTTGAAAAGGCGGTAGATAAATTTACATCTCTTTTGCTTCTATGTTATATTCTAAATGTGAAAGCTTGTCTGCAATACATTTTGTAATGTAGTTGTTTTTTTGTGTAGGAGTATACTTATGAAAATAACGGTATGTATAGGTTCTTCGTGCCATATAAAAGGCTCAAGGGAAGTGGTCGATATTATAAAGCAACTTATTGAAGAGCATGATATGATGCGGCAAGTTGAGCTGATTGCCACTTTTTGCATGGGCAATTGCCAAAACGGAGTGTCTGTTGATTTGGATGGACAAATTTTCAGCGTTACTCCGCAAACCGCAAATGCATTTTTCACCGCCAATGTTTTGCCGAAGATGAACTGAAAATGGAATCAACCGCGATAAACTTAAAAGGATACATGAGATATGGATTGTCTTACTTTAAAAAAATCGAATTGTAAAAATTGCTATAAATGCATTCGCTATTGCCCCGTAAAATCGATAAGATTTTCGGGAAATCAGGCATATATTATCGGTAATGAGTGCATACTTTGCGGGCAGTGTTTCGTCGTATGTCCTCAGGATGCGAAACAAATAGTGGATGAAACGGAAAAATGCAAATATTTTCTGAAGACAGGGGTGCCGATAATAGCGAGTCTTGCCCCGTCCTTTATCGCAAATTATCCGAAAGCGGGGATAAACGGCATGAGGAAAGCCCTGAAACAGCTGGGGTTTTATGATGCGGAAGAGACGGCTTTGGGTGCGACTGTTATAAAAAAGGAGTATGACAGACTTGTGACGGAAGTTGAGCAGGATGTGGTGATTTCCACGTCTTGTCATTCAATCAATTTATTGGTGCAGAAGCATTTCCCGTTATGCATACCTCATCTTGCGAATATTCTCTCTCCCATGCAAGCGCATTGTCGGGATATTAAAAAGCGATATCCGAATGCAAAAACGGTTTTTATAGGGCCGTGTGTCGCTAAAAAGGATGAGGCGTCACATTATGCTGGACTTGTTGATGCAGTTCTCACTTTTGATGAACTTTCGCAGTGGTTGCAGGAAGAGGGGATTGAAATCCCGACTGAGATGGACAGCGATGAATATTCAAAGGCAAGATTTTTCCCCACAACCGGCGGAATACTTAAAACGATGGAAAAGGACAATCCGAAATATAGTTATATCGCAGTTGACGGTGTTGCAAATGCAATGGCGGTGCTCAGAGATATAGAGCGCGGCAGGATTCACAACTGCTTTATAGAGATGTCGGCTTGCATCGGAAGTTGCATTGGCGGACCTGTAATGGAGAAATCTTCGCATGCGCCGATTATGGATTATATTGAGATTGCGGAAGCTGCCGGCGGCAAGGATTTTGAAGTGGAGCAGCCGGACGGTTTGGAACTGCAGAAAACTTTTGTAGCAATTGAGCAGAGGTTGAAGACTCCGTCCGAAGGGGAGATAAAAGATATACTGGCGCAGATGGGCAAACACAGCAAAGAGGATGAGCTCAATTGTGCTTCGTGCGGATACGATACCTGCCGCGATAAGGCGATAGCGGTTATTCACGGAAAAGCGGAACTTTCCATGTGCCTGCCTTATCTGCGCAACAAAGCGGAGAGTTTTTCGGATAATATAATTAAAAACACGCCA
Organism: Anaerovoracaceae bacterium; assembly: GCA_041844835.1. Classification (GTDB taxonomy): domain Bacteria; phylum Bacillota; class Clostridia; order Peptostreptococcales; family Anaerovoracaceae; genus CAUUCX01. Next base: position 127,903 of record JBGZBU010000018.1, on the reverse strand, counting down.
AACGGAGTTATAGTGCTTAACGAAAAACTCGAGGTGCAGCAGATCAATCATGCGGCGCTTGAGATTATGAATATAAGGCGTGCTTCAGATGTTTTGGGCGGACAGGTCGTGCGAATCATGGATCCGACAAACTTTCTTAAGGTTCTCGGGAGCGGCAGAAACGTGAAGAATAAAAAAGTATATCTCGCAGAATATGAAAAATATGTGGAGATGACCATATCATATGACAAGGAATATCGACTGCTGATAGGAATGATGAGGGATATTACGGATGAAGAACAAATGCGGGAGCGCAAGGAAGAAATAAGCCGCCAGACGGTGGAGATAGCGGATCGCGTAGTTAATAAACAAATGCGTATAGTCCAGGAGATCGCATCCCTTTTGGGTGAAACCGCGGCAGAGACCAAGAGCGCACTGTCAAAGCTTAAGGAGTCAATCGACGATGAATAATTTGTGTGTGGACATAGGTTGGAAAAGCATTAATCACGTAGGTGAGGAGCTGTGCGGAGATCATGTGGACATAATTGAAACGGGCGAGAATTCCTTTATAATCGTGCTCGCCGATGGACTGGGCAGCGGAGTGAAAGCATGTATTCTTTCAACTCTGACTTCCAGAATAATTTCGACGATGATGTCCGAGGGGTTGCCGCTTGAGGAATGTGTCGCGACGATCGCCGCGACTTTGCCGATTTGCTCGGAGCGAGGGGTGGCATATTCCACATTCACCATAATGCATATAATAAAGAATGAAGTCGCTGAAATTATACAGTATGACAATCCGCATGTTATTTTGCTTAGAAACGGTAAAATGTGCGATTATCAGATGCAGGAAACGAGCATAGACGGCAAGCGCATTTTTAAGTCGCTTCTTCATCTTACGGAGGGCGATGTTTTTATTGCTATGAGTGACGGCTGCCCGCACGCGGGGATAGGTAGCGCATATAATTTCGGATGGAAAGCGGCGGATATCGCCGATTTTATGCTGACTTTTGCAAAACTCGGATATACTGCAAAAACATTGGCGACCATGTTGATAGATGAGTGCAACAAACAATATGGTTATGAACCCGGCGATGATGCGACGGCGTGCATCGTAAAGGTTAGAAAACGCAATCCGATGAATTTGCTCTTCGGTCCGCCTGAAAACAGAGATGATTGCGACAGAATGATGTCTTTGTTTTTTTCCAAAGAAGGCAAACATATAGTATGCGGCGGAACGACATCTTCCATAGTTGCAAAATATCTGAATAAACCGCTGAGAGCAACTTTGAATTTTGAAAGCAGAGATGTACCTCCGATAGCTGAAATAGAAGGTGTTGATCTCGTGACGGAGGGAGTGATTACAATAAGCAGAGTAATAGAGTATGCAAAAGATGCGCTTGGCGCCAATGAACTTTACGGAGAATGGAGCATACACAAGGACGGCGCATCAAGGATATGCAGATTGTTGTTTGAAGACGCAACGGATATAAATTTTTTTGTGGGAAGAGCCGTGAATCCGGCACATCAAAACCCTGATTTGCCGATAACGTTTAACATAAAAATGAATCTTGTCGAGGAACTTGCATCATGTCTGCAGGAAATGGGCAAGCGGGTAAAAGTGAGCTTTTTTTAGGAGGCAAAATGAAAAAATTCGATACTAAAGTGCAGGAGATAAAATATGAGGTGCTGAAAACGGTTGCGAAGTATGCATGGGATGATATGCTTATGCAGAAACTCCCGGATATCCCTGTGGAAATAGCGCCGGGAGATACGCCTACGATGCGTTGCTGTGTTTACAAGGAACGCGCAATTTTATTGGAAAGAATAAAAATTGCTATGGGCGGCGACCGGAGAAACGGCAATGTAATAGAGGTGATAGATATTGCTTGTGACGAATGTCCTATGGGCGGATATGAAATTACGAATTCGTGCAGAGGATGCATCGCTCATCATTGCAAGGCGGCATGTCCAAAGGATGCAATACGTCTTGACAATAATTACGTGGCACATATAGATAAATCATTGTGCGTTAATTGCGGTGCTTGTGCAAAGGTATGCCCGTACAGCGCCATCATAAATCGAAAAACACCATGCGAAAGTGCCTGCAAAGTGAAAGCAATATCGAAAAACGAAAACAAAGTGGCTTCTATCAATAACGACAAGTGTATCGCATGCGGAGCATGTGTTTATCAGTGCCCGTTCGGTGCGATTACTGACAAATCATTTATTTTGGATGTTATAGATATTTTAAAAAGAAGTGATAAGAACAACAGTTATAAGGTTTATGCCATGGTTGCACCATCAATATCCAGCCAATTTTCATACGCAAAATTGGGGCAGGTGATCAGCGGACTTAAAAAATTGGGATTCCATACCGTCGTAGAAGCCGCGCTCGGCGCCGATATGGTGGCATATGAGGAGGCGCAGGAGCTGGTTGAGAAGGGATTTTTGACAAGTTCATGCTGCCCCGCGTTTGTTAATTACATACACAAAAATTTCCCCGATATAGTTCCCATGGTATCAAGCAATCTGTCTCCTATGGGAGCCTTGGCAAAATATATAAAGAAAATTGATCCTGCCGCAAAGGTCGTGTTTATCGGTCCGTGCACCGCTAAAAAAATGGAGGTTGAGCTTGAGGCGGTAAGAGAATATGTCGATGTGGCGATGACATTTGAAGAGCTGCAGGCTCTGCTTGACAGCAGGGATATTGATATTACTGCATTGGGCGAAGATGTGCTCGACAATGCTTCCTATTATGGCAGGATTTTTGCCAGAGTCGGGGGATTGTCCGATGCTGTTGCTCAAAGCCTGAGGGAACAGGGATTTGACTCATTTGAAGTAAATTCCGCAGTGTGTGACGGAATCGAAGAGTGTAAAATCGCTCTCATGAAAAAGAGCAAAGGAATCCTCGATGCAAATTTCATAGAGGGGATGGCATGTATAGACGGATGCATCGGCGGGGCGGGCTGCCTCACGCACGGCAAAAAGAACCGTATGGAGGTGGACAAATACGGCAAGGAAGCTTATGAAAAAAATATAAGCGACGCTATTTCCGTTTTGAGATAGATGCCCTCAGGCATCTTTCCCGAAACGAAGCATATTTTCTCCCGGTTTCAGGCACGCAAAATAAAGTCCCATATTGACGATCAGAGTGAAAAATACTATCAAAACCCCCTCAATGGAGAAAATTTCAAAGTAAGGTATCTTGCGCACGGGATAAAGAACGGCAATAATTATAATCCCCGGCAGCAGAAGCAGGACGTTCATTATGAGCGAAAACAGGCTGAACAGCACTCCTGAATCCGTGCGGAGCACTCTGTAGCAGATTAACTGACTGCCCGTCAGAACAAATGAAAATCCGATCAAGGATATAAATGCGCCTATTGCAGAACCGACTGTCGCGCCTGCGGCAATCGCAAATCCCGCTATTGCGATCAAAAATTCCAAGCTTGATTTCATCACGATCGGCAGACTTGCAAAAATGAGTTTCTTCGTATTGCTGCCCGGTATAGTGAAAAAATAATCGGATTTCAACTCGTCGGTAAAAGCGGAATATTGTGAATATATAGCCGAAACATACAGAAGTATAATTACGCCTATTCCAAGTCCCCCCGCACCGCTGATGCCGCTGATTTTTATTACTGCAATAGCTACCCCTGCGGATATGAGAACGGCGATCGTAGACATTGATGCAAGATTCGATACTTCACGTTTCATGCTTTTCAGCATTCGATACATTATCGCGGATTCTCCCCAACCTCTGCCGATTCCGAATTTTCCGGCGCTTGTTTTTTTGAAGTCAATCGTGCTTTTTCCGTTTTTCTTGTTTTCAATAGTTTTTTCATATTTCCCTATAGCGCTGATCGCATCCTCATAAAAGTTTATATCAATGCTGTAGAGTATTTTTAATGTTGCCGCGATCAAGCCCGGCAGAAGCAGTGACGAAACGATCGCCGCCGTGCCGAATTCGCCTATAAATCCTTTTATAATTTCAAGCGCCCAACCGACGATCGGCAAAAATCTTATGACGGGATTTTCAAAGGCAATACGTACAGCTTCCATAGGATCGTGCGTGACGGCATACGCTTTTAGAATAATCGCAATGATAAGAAGCGTAACGGCGAGCAGGAGAGTCTTAAAAAAATTCTTGATCCGGACATTTCGATATGAAGCGGCATATATGAGCATACCGGTGCAGCTGCCCGCAAAAGTCGCAATCAGAAAAATCAGTATGCACAGCAAAAATGAGCCGAAACTCAACCCCGCATGTCGCACATTCGGATATTGAAAAAATATAAAAATTGAGCTCAGCATAATCATCTGGAATTTATTCAACATTCCATACATCAGTACGGATTGAGGTTTCAGCGGTGCAGTGAATACAAACTGCACATCCGACATTCTGAATATAAGCGTTGCCTTTTGCGTTCCCGCCCACCACGATTGGGCTACAAATATATAAAGCAGTAAGTAGACCAGGATTATAAAAAGCAGTGTTGCACGTGAATTGTGCAGAGGCGAAGCATGGGAATCAGGCGTGTTCACGCCCAAAAAAGCGGGAATAAATGAAACAACAGCTGCCACGGCGATAAAAATCACAAAAAACAACTTGCTTTTTTCGTATCGCAATTGCTTTATTCCGTTCTTAAATTGAAGAAATTTCAAATACAGCAACGCAGTCATATTTCCACCTCCGCATCGCTTGTTGACCCGGGTGAATTATAATTTGCCGTATCCGATATTTCCGTAATTTCAAAAAAATAATCTTCCAAGCTTTTGCCCGCCGCGGTCAGATCCTGATGGCTTGTCGATGCCGCAATTTTACCATTATTCATTATTTCGACATGATCCCATAAATCATCTACGGTGTCCAAAATATGTGTGCTTATAAGCAGGGATGAACCTGCATCCTTCAATTCGTAAAATATCGATTTCACTTCTTTTATTGCATGCGGATCAAGTCCTATCATCGGTTCGTCAAAGAGGATGAATTCCGGTGAATGCAACAAAGCTGTGCATATACTGAGCTTTTGCTGCATTCCTTTAGAAAGAGCGCCCCCCAATTTGTTTTTCTTATCCAGGATTTCAAAACGTGAAAGCAGTGTATCCGCCTTTTCCTGCCAGTCGCTTAATTTGTATATCCTTGCGGTATATTCCATGTGCTCATAAACGGTCAGCAGTGAATACATCTGTGGGAATTCCGGAACATACGCAAGCATTTTTTTCGCGGCGGGCGATGTTGTCTGTTCGCCGTTCAAAGTGATCTCGCCCTGATATCTTAGCAATCCCATAATACTTTTGAGTATTGTTGATTTCCCCGCACCGTTGGGGCCAACAAGCAGAGAAATGCTGCCTGAGGGAACGGTAAACGATACATTGTCATTCGCTAAGAAAGTGCCGTATTTTTTTGTAACATTTTTAATCTCTAACATCAAAACCTCCTCTTATTCCTGTAGGCTGTCTCTTCAGTGCACCAACACGAAACAATTTTATCAAAATAATGATTAAGAGTCTATGGGCGGCATGTATAATTTCTTATAGAAAAAACGGGAAGTTTTGTGTTAAAATGAGGATGGAAAAGATTGACTGCTAGGTGAAAATGAGAGGTGGATTTTATGAAACCGGCATACAAAAGAATAATGATTAAGATCAGTGGAGAAGCGCTGGCAGGGGAAGGGCGTTTCGGCATTGATCATGCCGTTGTCAATGACGTGGCGCACCAGATTAAAGATGTTTATGATATGGGTGTGGAGATAGCCATAGTGGTAGGCGGAGGGAATTTTTGGCGAGGCAGAAGCGATGCAAGCATGAACAGAGCAACGGCTGATTACGTGGGGATGCTCGCAACGGTCATGAATGCCCTTGTTCTGCAGGAAGCAATTGAGGCGCTTGGAGTATCGGCGCGTGTGCAGACCGCTATTGAGATGCGTGAAATTGCCGAACCTTACATCAGGAGGAAAGCGGTGTCCGAGCTTGCGGAGGGAAGTATCGTGATCTTCGGCGCCGGTACGGGGAATCCGTTTTTTTCTACGGATACCACCGCTGCTCTTCGTTCTGCGGAGATTGATGCCGATGTCATTTTGCTTGCAAAAAAAATAGACGCCGTATACTCTGATGATCCGGCAATAAATCCGAATGCAACAAAATATTCCGTGCTGACTCATCAGGAGGTATTGGAGAAAAATCTCAAGGTCATGGATGGAACCGCAGCTACTCTTTGCCGCGACAATGATATTCCTATTCATGTTTTTGCTCTTTCTGAAACGGGGAATATTATGAAAGCGGTTTGCGGGGAAAAAATAGGAACAATAGTAAGATAATAGGGAGGTATTATTATGTCGGATGTAAAAAAGGATTTTCGTGAGAAAATTAAAGGAAATATAGCGTATCTGAAAGAAGAATTAAGCACAGTCAGGGCAGGCAGGGCAAACCCGCTGCTGCTCGATAAGATAGTGGTGGAGTATTACGGGACTCCGACGCCGCTTAAAAATATGGCAAGCATTTCCGTTCCGGATCCGCGCACGCTAATGATTACACCGTTTGATCCAAAAGCGGTTGCGGATATTGAAAAAGCGATAAATACTTCGGATCTGGGGATGCCGCCGTCAAATGACGGAAAAGTGGTGCGGATTACGGTGCCTGAGGTTACAGAAGAACGTCGTCGTGAATTGACGAAAATTGTAAAAAAACTCGGAGAAGATACAAAAGTAGCAGTACGCAACGAACGCCGTGAGGCAAACGATATCATCAAAAAGATGGAAAAGAGTGCCGAGGTTTCAGAGGATGAAATGAGGAGTGAAACGGAAGAAGTACAAAAAATAACCGATGAGGCAATGAAGGAAATAGACGCGATCATTAAAGCAAAAGAGAGCGAAATTTTAGAGGTTTAAAGTGGGAAGAGGGATGAGCGGATCCGTAAGAAAAAAGCCCGAACATATTGCTCTGATAATGGACGGAAACGGGCGATGGGCGAAAAAACGGCATCTCCCGCGTTATGCCGGGCATAATGCCGGAATGAAGGCGATGAAAGAAATCGTAAGATTTGCTTCGGATTTCGGGATAAAACATCTCAGCGTTTATGCTTTTTCGACGGAAAATTGGAAGCGGAGCGCCGAAGAAATAAGCGGAATTTTCAAATTGCTCGTGCTGTATGTGGAAAATGAACTGGCGGAGCTCAATAGAGAGAATGTCAGGATAAAATTGCTTGGCGATCCTGCGCCTCTTCCAAGAGGGGTGCAGGATGCAATAAATAGAGCTGAGCACCTTACGGAGAAGAATACCGGTATGCAGTTCAATATCTGCATAAATTATGGCGGCAGGGAAGATATCAGGCTTGCAGCTGCCCGTCTGTGCGAGCTGGCAGCGGACGGAAAGGTCGATCCCCAGCGGATTACTGTTCAGGATATCTCCGCAAATCTTTATACGGGGCTGCTTGGTGTGCCGGATCCCGACTTGGTCGTGCGTACGAGTGGAGAAGAGAGGATTTCAAATTTTCTCCTCTGGCAAATAGCATATAGTGAATTCGCTTTTACCGAGACGCTCTGGCCCGATTTTACCCCGGATGAATTGAAAAGTATAATAGATGAGTATATGGGAAGAGAGCGAAGATTTGGCGGAAGATGTGAATAATAACAGCTTAGGAGAATGAAATGAAGACAAGAATTATTTCAGGAACGGCGATGGTTCCGATCCTTTTCGGAGTTTTATACCTGGGGGGTCCCGTTCTTACGGGAGCCTGTTTTTTGATAGGAATATCAGGTGCAACTGAATTCTGTAACGGTTTTAACCATATGGGGATAAAGCCGTCAAAGTATATTGTATATCTGGCCGCAGTCCTGCTGTATGCCGTAAATATTTTGAATTTGGATTTTGAAATTTATTTCTTTTGGTTTTTTATATCTATTTTGTTTTCATTGCTCTATGTGTTTAAGATAGATGAGAGAAAATTGGAGGACGGCATGGCGACGCTGACCGCTATTTTTTATGTCGTATTTTTCTCATATCATATCGTTTTAGTGGGGCAGCTTGAAAAGTATTCACTTCTTTTATGGCTCATATTTTTTTCGGCATTCGGCTCCGATATAATGGCATATTTTACAGGTTATTTTCTGGGTAAACATAAACTGTGCCCGGTTCTGAGTCCTAAAAAAACCGTAGAAGGTGCGATCGGCGGTGTGATCGGAGGAATGTTGGCATGCGGGGTATTTGCATTCTTCTTTCTGCGTCCCATACTTTTGCATTGCATCATCTTGGGAGCTTTCGCGGCGGCGTTCAGCCAAATCGGGGATCTTTGCGCTTCAGCGTTTAAACGCAAAATGGGGATAAAAGATTACGGTAAACTTATTCCGGGGCACGGAGGTATTATGGACAGGTTTGACAGCATATTATTTACGGCGCCTCTGATTTATTATTATGCGAAGTTTATTGTCTTAGGGCTGTCATAGGGGATATCATGAAAGAGATAAGTATATTGGGCAGTACCGGTTCCATAGGGACTCAAGCGCTTGATGTAATACGGCAGAACACTGATAAATTTAAAGTCAAATCGATTGCATGCGGGAAAAATATAAGACTGTTTAAAGAGCAAATTGCGGAATTTAAACCCGATATCGTTTCGGTGGAGCTTAGAGATGATGCCGAGCGGATAAAGACGGATTTTCCTTTTCTTGAAGTCGTATGGGGAAATGACGGAATATCGCATCTTATAGACAGCGGTGCGGATTTGTTTTTAAATGCGTTAGTCGGAATGCGGGGTATGATTCCCACGCACAGAGCCGCCCTTGCCGGGGCGGATGTGGCTCTTGCGAATAAAGAAGCGCTGGTTACCGGCGGGGATATTATAATGTCAGCTTTTAAATATGGGGGCGGGCGCATAATTCCCGTTGACAGCGAACATAGTGCGATATTCCAGTGCATGGAGGGAAATAAAAACAGAAAACTGCGTTCACTTATCCTCACGGCATCCGGGGGACCTTTCAGGAATTACAGCTCATCCGATTTAAAATCCGTTACTTGTGCGGATGCTCTTAATCATCCGAGTTGGAGTATGGGAAAGAAGATTTCCATAGATTCAGCTACGCTTATGAACAAGGGGCTCGAGGTTATCGAGGCGAGATGGCTGTTTGATGTTCCTGCGGACAAGATTTTTGTTCTCATACACAAGGAAGCTGTAATTCACTCGATGGTAGAATATTCCGACGGAGCTATTATTGCACAGCTTGGGCCGACTGATATGAGGATTCCGATATCTTTTGCATTTGAATATCCCGGCAGATTGCCTAACGATCTGGGACTTGATTTATATAATGATATGACAAACATGACATTTGAAAAACCTGATATGGAAACGTTTCCTGCATTGGGACTTGCGTATGAGGCGCTGAAAAGCGGAGGCTCCGCCGCTATTGCATTAAATGGCGCAAATGAGTATACCGTTGAAAAATTTCTGGAGGGGGAGCTGGAGTTTTGGATGATTGCGGAGATTCTCAGGGAGTTCATGTCGCAGTATAATGTAATAAAGAATTATGATTTTCAGGACATAATGACCATTGATATGGAAGCTAGGCTTGAGGTCGAAGAATTGTGCAAGAAGTTTGCACTGTAAGGGGTGAAAGGGGATTGTATATGGTTAAGATGATAGTTTATACTGCACTGATATTGATGTTTTTGGTGTTTGTACATGAACTCGGACATTTCTTTGCGGCAAAAACATCAGGCGTCAAAGTGAACAAGTTTGCTATAGGTATGGGGCCTGTTCTTTTCAAGCGCCAAAAAGGGGAAACGGAATATTCCCTGAGGATACTTCCTATCGGCGGATTTTGCAGTATTGAGGGGGAAGATGAGGATTCAAACGATGTCAGATCGTTCAGCAATAAGTCATTGGCGGTAAAAGCAAAAATTCTTGTTGCGGGATCTTTTATGAATCTGCTTACGGCATTGATAATCATGATCGCCATATTCATGTATACGGGGATGCCGACCACATCAATAAGCGGCGTCACCGCGGGCGGAATGGCTGAGATTGCAGGCATTAAAGCGGGAGACAGAATCGTTGCCGTTGACGGGAAACCTGTAAAGGAATGGAAAGATTTTTCCGTCCTCTTGAGCGAGGCAGCAGATGAGAGCGTGCGAATAAAAGTTGTGAGAGACGGCGAAGAAAAAGTATTTGTTACCGATGTCGCTGAAAAAGACGGCAGAAAAATTATCGGGGTCACCAGCAAAATTGAAAGAAATCCTGCAAGAGCTGTGGTTTATGGTGTCAAATCAATCACAAAAATGGGACATTTTATGTATGATGTCTTAGGGCAGCTCGTCAGCGGCAAGGTGTCCGCAAAAGAGTTGTCGGGTCCGGTCGGAATAGCTTATGTTGTAGGAGATTCGGCTTCGTTGGGATTACAGTATGTTTTTTATATAACGGCACTTATAAGTTTGAATTTGGCTATAATAAATATGCTGCCTCTTCCGGCGCTTGACGGCGGTAGATTGCTTTTTGCAATAATTCGCGCAGTAAGCAGGGGACGTTTTAGCGAAAATGTCGAGATGAAAATCAATCTGATAGGTATGGCGTTACTTTTTGCACTCATGATTTATGTCACATGGAATGATATAGGGCGTTTCATTTTAAACAGAGGTTGAGCAGGATTCGAGGTTTATTATGAGTAAAGCTGTTTTTTGCGGCAATGTAAAGATAGGGGGCGGTTCTCCGGTCAGTATCCAGTCGATGACAAACACGGATACGAGGGATGTGCGCGCCACTTGTCGGCAGATTGAGGAGCTTTTTCGTGCGGGATGCGATATTGTGCGGATTGCCGTACCGGATCAAGAAGCGGGGATGGCGCTCGGCAAGATCAAAGGGGAGCTTGCACTTAAAAATATCACTGTTCCTCTGGTCGCAGACATACATTTCGATTATAAATTGGCATTACTGGCAATTGAGCAGGGTGCGGATAAAATAAGAATAAATCCGGGAAATATCGGATCGGACGAGAGGATACGAGAGGTGGCAAGGGCTGCCGAATCCGCCGGAATTCCTGTTAGAGTCGGAGTCAATTCAGGATCGCTTGAAAAAAATATATTAAAAAAGTATGGCGGTGCAACTGCGGAGGGCCTTGTCGAATCTGCGCTTATGAACGCTGAAAAACTTGAAAAATTCGGCTTTTCGGATATCGTTTTATCGATCAAATCTTCCGATGTCAGATTGAACTATGATGCGTACATGCTTGCTGAAAAACAATCAGATTATCCTCTTCACATTGGAGTTACGGAAGCGGGCAGCGGGGTTCGTGCAATAGTAAAATCGGCTGTAGGTATAGGTGGACTGTTGCTTGCCGGCATCGGGGATACCCTGCGCGTTTCTATTACAGGCAGCCCGATTGCGGAGATTGAGGTCGCTCGCAATATTTTGGAAGCTGGCGGTATGCGCGTTCCGGAAATAGATTTAATATCTTGTCCCACTTGCGGACGAACCGGAGTCGATCTTGCCGGATTGGCGGAGCTTGTTGAAGCGAAAATCCCCGCTTGGATAAAGGAACGCAGACAGCGCGGTCTTGTTTCCGGTTTGCGCCTGGCAATAATGGGATGCGCCGTAAACGGTCCCGGTGAGGCCAGGGAAGCGGATTTGGGAGTTGCCTGCGGTGTAGGAGAGGGACTTATTTTTTCGAAAGGTGAAATAATAAAAAAAGTGCCCGAAGCTCAGATTTTATCCGAACTCGAGCAAATGATTGTCGAATATGATAAATAATTTTTTATCTTTATTTAAACTGTGCGCTATTTAAAAGAATGGATAAAGTCCATTATTCCTTTTGCGTCGGCACGCGCGGCTTTATCTCTGAATTCTTCGGTTTTAAGCAGAGCGCATTCATCAATATTTGTCATAAAAGCATGTTCTATCAATACCGCCGGCATTTCAGTGTGGCGTATCACAAAAAAACGTTCCGTTTTGATACCTCTGAACGGGATTCCCATTCCTTCTCCGGAAGATGGGAAAGAGGCGTTTTTAATGTATTTTGCCAAGTCTTTTGAAAAATTGTCATTCGGCTTATAGTAAATTTCCCAGCCTCTATGTTCACTCCATGCGTTCTTGAATGCGTTGGCATGAAAGCTGACAAACACATCGGCTTTTGCCGCATTTGCAATGTTCGTTCGCTCTCTCAAAGGGATATCGGTGAGATCGTTATCCGGAACCGTCATTACAACATTGATACCCTGAGCCGTCAGAATGTCACGCACTCTGTACGCTACGGCTCTATTGAATTCATATTCAAAAAGCGATTCATCGGGGCTTCTTTTCCCCGCCGTATTTTTCCCGTGCCCCGGATCAAGTGCGACTATCAATTGACCGTCTTTGTAAGGATTATAATCAGGAGGCACTACGGGAACGGAATCTGCAGGGGGGACTTGCGGTTTTTCGGCAGCGGGTTCATTCGGTTCATCTGTTTTACTTGTTTTATTCGTTTTTATGCTCACGGTTCTGCTAAGCTCATCCCATGAGACAACACATCCCATCGCTTCCGAAATAACGCGCAAAGGGATCATGGCGCGGTTTTCGGGCATCTTTATGTACGGTTTTGTGTCCATTTTCTTGGGTTTCCCGTCAATCATAATTATATTGTCGCCAATTGCAACCCCCACCAATTTTTTCGTCTCTCCCTGCATACCGGTAATAATCACTGTGTAATTATGAGCATTCCACGCGACGTCGTATCCGAGCCCTTCTGAGATCGCTCTTATGGGAACCATGGTTCTGCCATTTTTGATTTCGGGCGCAGTATCCGTTGCAATTATATTGCCGTCGATTTGTATGTACACGGGCTCGGCAGCGGCGTATGATCCGCGTGCGAATAGAGAAAATAAACCGCATATCAGGGCGGCAAGCGTTATTATTAAAATTCCTCTGATTGAATTGCGAAAATTGATTTTATCGGCAGAAAATAAGTATAATTTCCCCATTGTGATCCCCCTTATGTTAATCTGAAACACTATAAAACAGTATAAAAAACCCTTTTAAAACAATTATAGATACAGTACGGGGAAAATGCCATATCATTTATCCGTTTGTAACATATATTTAATTTACCCATTCACTTTACTTATTGGATTTGCTTGCTTTTGGAGATGATGTCAGAACAAGTGCAAGTATGGAACCTATGACTATCATCGCTCCGATCAGCTGAATTCCTGCGATTACTTCGCCGAATATGATAAAAGCGAAAAAAGTTGCAAAGACCGGCTCCAATGAGACCATAAGACTGGTTGTGGTGGTGGACAGGTGTTCAGCGGATTTTATGTAGAAGGTATTTGCAAAGATAGTGCATACTATACCGATAATCAGCAGATTGAATATAAGAAATGCGGGACGCTCCGCAGTGTTTATCGTTTGAAATATTTCAGCGGGTTTTGCGAGAAAAAGAAGAAAAATCGCAGCGCTCCAGAAACCGTATAATATCATAGTATCTGAAGTGAATCTGTGTTTAAAATATTTCGGGATTACGATCTGAGAGGCGAATGTCATCCCATTGCCAATGCCGCCCAGAACGCCGATCGTATCGAGATTTGACGCGTCATTTGAAAACACATCCATGAGAAGAAGGCAGCCCAATATGCTCGATGAGATAATCATCGCGGTTTTTTTTGTAATTCGTTCTCTGAAAAGTATGGCGCTGTAAAGGGAGACCCATATCGGATTGGAGAACATGAGTACCGTTGCAATAGCAATAGGAATGCGCTCCACCGATGCGGAATAGAATATGAACCCCATCGCAATGGAAAACACCCCGAAGAAAAAGATTATTATCAGGCTGACGGGATCGATTTTAAATGCTCGGCGATTATTGATAAATGAATAAAGAGAAAACGATGTGGCTGCAAGCACGCATCTTACCAAAGAAATATTGGCGTATGACAATCCGAATTCACTGAGCCACCGGCTGCTTATCCCCATAAAGCCCCAGAAAAGCGTGGCTAGAATTACATATAACATTCCTCTTTTTCTACTGATTATTTCTTCCATATCAAATTATTTCTTTCATATCAAAGTTAAATAAAGGTCTTAAATAAACTTCATTAAACTCGTATTTTACTTTTTCATTTTACTCCAACTCACCGGTTATTTCGATCCGCCGAGATGATTTTATCATAATTGCTGCAACTATTGTATCATCGCAGCTGATTCCGGTGTATATATTTTTGTTGTTTTTCCGTGATTTGACGGCGAAATTATCGCGCGGCATCCGATTATAACAGCAGCGTTGTTATTATTTTTTATCATTTCATAGGTTGCGGCAGGTTGCGCTTTGACTTTTCCGTTGCAAAATCATGTAAAAACGGCTGAACAGCGAATATGTGGAGAATATGATTTGCATTGTTTTTACCGGTATGGTATAATCCACATATTGAACTATACTGTTGTTTCTGCGAGTGGTCATACGGCCACTCGTTCTTTTAGGAGCGAAACATGAAGAACATAAGAGACCTTGTAGCCGCCGAACTCGATTCTTATCTCGATCAGGAGGGTTATGAACTTTATCATGTCGGTTATGATAAAGAGGGCAGAGATTATTATCTCAGGGTTTTTATTGAAAACAAGAGGAATGCCGGTGAGGCGGAGGGAGCTCCAATAAGCATAGAAGATTGTGAAAAGGTGAGCAATTTTCTTAGTGGCAGATTGGATGAGCTTGATATAACGAATGCAAAATATTATCTTGAAGTATCTTCACCGGGACTCGACAGACAGCTATATGAGCAGGTCGATTTTGAGCGCTTCATAGGCAGAGAGGTGGAGATAAATTTATACAAAGCTTTTAATGGTGTGAAGCAATTGACAGCCACGCTCGTGAGTGCCGACTCGGAAAAAATAACGACATCGGTGTGCTGCGGGAATGATTCGGAGAAACGGGAGTTTCTCTATAAGGATATGGCAAAAGTAAGGTTAGTTCCGGTTTTTAATTTTTGAAAGAGGGAATTTAGTATGAATTTAGAATTTATTGAAGCACTTGATCAACTTGAAAAAGAAAGAGGCATTTCAAAAGATGTGTTGATTGACTCGATGGAATCGGCATTGGTGTCGGCATATAAAAAGGAATATGATTCCGCGCAAAACATCAGGGTGTGCATTGATCCTGCAAAGGGCGAATTTGAGGTGCTGAAGCAGAAAGAAGTGGTGGAAGAAGTAATGGATCCGACATCGGAGGTGTCAATCGAGGATGCGAAAGCAATGAATTCAGAATTGCAGATCGGGGACATTCTCGAGTATACGGTGACGCCGGAAAGTTTCGGGCGAATTGCTGCCCAGACAGCGAAACAGGTGGTTGTGCAGAGGTTGCGCGAGGCTGAGCGCAGCATGGTTTTTGACGATTTCAGCACCAGACAGGGCGAGATCGTGACCGGCAATATCCAGCGCATCAGACGAGGCATCGTTTTCCTCAATCTCGGTAAAGCCGAGGGGATTCTTCCGATCAACGAGCAGACTCCCGGAGAGCGTTATGTCGTAAACAACAAACTCAAGGTCTATATAATGGACGTTAAGAAAACCAACAAAGGACCGCAGGTATATTTGTCGCGTTCCCATCCGGGACTTGTAAAAAAGCTCTTTGAATTCGAGGTGCCTGAAATCGCGGACGGGATGGTTGAAATAAAGGGTATTGCGCGTGAAGCGGGTTCCCGTACAAAGATTGCAGTTGCGGCTCTTGAGAGCGGAATCGATCCCCTCGGTGCATGCGTAGGCTCTAGAGGAATGAGAGTGCAAACGATAAGCAATGAGCTTTTCGATGAAAGAATAGATATAATAGAGTGGAGCGATGATCCTGTTGAATTGATTGCAAATGTGCTCAGACCTGCAAAAGTGGAAAAGGTTATATTAATCAGTGGAGAGAAATCCGCAATAGCAATTGTTCCTGATTATCAGCTTTCGCTTGCCATCGGTAAGGAAGGACAGAATGTCAGACTTGCCGCAAAGGTTTCCGGATGGAAGATTGATATAAAGAGCAGTTCTCAATATAATAATGGTGAAGCGCTTGCTGAATACGAATTTTCCGATGATCCGGAGATTGTAAATGTTGATATTGATTCTGATGCCGATTATGCTTTTTCCGAAGAGGCGGACGGAGAGGACGGGATATGAGCGGACTTCCTATGCGGCGGTGTGTCGGTTGCGGAATTTCAAAACCGAAAAGCGAACTTATACGCATCGTATACTACAATGGAGAATTGAGTGTGGATCTGCAGGGGCGCGCAAAGGGCAGAGGCGTTTATTTGTGCAGAGATGACGCGTGTCTGGAAAAGGCGTATAAAAAAAAAGGCATACAAAGGAGTTTGATGCGTGATATATCATCCGAGAATTTGTCGGCACTTCGCGCGAAACTGCAGGATATTTGAGTATGAGCTTGTGCAGCGGGAGTTATGATGGAAGGATATTTGAAATATCTGGGATTGGCAAGGAAAGCCGGCAAAGTCCTCATAGGGCAAAAGACAATTTTGAATCATTTGAAGCATAAAGGCAGGCTCAACTTGATTCTTCTTGCCGCGGATATATCGGACAATACTAAAAAGAAATTGAAAGCGATTTCCGCCGAAAGTGACACGGCGTGTTTCGAGGCGGGAACAACTGATGAAATATCGGGTGCGATAGGTGTGAACGGCGTAGGAGTTGTCGGTGTGTACGAACCCAATTTAGCCGGCGCAATAATTGCCGAATTTTCCAAAAAACAGTCCGGATTGGATCAAAAGCCGGTTTAAAGATATTATATATAAAATAAGTTACAGCAGTTGTGAAAGGATGGTGCTCGAATGGCTAAAAAAGTATATGAGCTTGCAAAGGAATTAGACCTAAAGAGCAAAGAATTGATGGATAAACTTAATCAGATAGGGGTAAGCGTCAGCAGTCATATGAGTACTCTTACTGATGAAGATATCAATAATTTAAAAAAATCAATAAAGGACGGACGGGATGTGGAAACGACCATTGTGACGGTAAAACCCAAAGGTCCTAAAAAAAATGTGGAGGATTCGCCGAGGGTGGTAGTACAGGCAGCTGCCGTCGCGCCCAAAGCTCAACATCAGGAAAAAGAAGCGGCGCCTCGTAAAAGCGATAAAAGCGCGCGTGATGACAGGACGGATGATGCGATTCATGATAATGAAAACAAAAATGCCGCAGAAAACGATGAGCTGAAAGCAAAGGATGAACTTCCAAAGAGGCGTGTCTTCAGAGTCAATATTGATGCGGAGCAGGGAAAAGAAACAATAGAAATTCCAAAAGCGGCAGAGGTGAAAAAAGAAAAAGAGGATGAGAATGCAAATTTGAAGCAAAAAGAAGGCAAAAAGGAAGCTTCGGAGGAGACTTCAGCAGAAGATGTTTCAAAGAAAAATTCTGAAATTAAGCCCGCTCCGGTGGCGAAAGCAAGAAAAGAGATAAAAGCTGAGGAAAATAAGGCTATTGACACAAAGGAAGAGAATAAGGCTAAAAAAGAGGCGGAGCCGATGAAAAAGAAGGAATCTTCGGCAGCAGGTGAGAAGCAATCAAGGGCAGCAAGATATGATAAAACCGCAGAAAAAGCTCCGGAAGCGCGTTTTCAGCGAAAACGGGCGGAGAGAAGCGAGGCTCCCGCAGCAGGTCAAAAAGATCAGAAAGCCAAAAAGGGGAGAGAGAAGGAAAAGGACAAGGATAAAAATAAATTTGCGAAATGGGATCAGGGCAAGCGCGGCAAAGGGGCTGTTGAGGAACGTTCTCTGGAAAAGCATGTGAAGCCTAAAAAACAACATAAACCGAAAGTAGTCGAAAAGGAGCCGGAAATTAATATGGATGAATTGCCAGCAGGCACTAAAATTGTAAATGTACCCATTACCGTTGCGGGATTATGCGAACAGCTTGATTTGACGCATTCATCCGTAATCATGTGTCTTATGAAGATGGGAATAATGGCGAATATCAACCAGAATATAGATGAGGATACATTACTGATTCTGGCGGATGAGCTGGGTGTTTCGGTGGCAATAGGCAAAGTGGAAGATGAGGCATTGGAAGAGGGGATCGAACAATTTGAGGATAATGAAGAGGATCTCAAGTCGTGTCCTCCCGTTATTACGGTTATGGGACATGTCGATCACGGTAAGACTTCTCTGCTTGACGCCATCAGAAATACAAATGTAACGGCGAAAGAATCCGGCGGTATAACGCAGCACATCGGTGCTTCAGAGGTGCAGATCAACGGAAAGAAAATAGTCTTCCTTGATACTCCGGGGCATGAAGCGTTTACAGCCATGCGCGCACGGGGTGCTCATATCACCGATATTGCCGTTTTGGTGGTCGCTGCGGATGATTCCGTCAAGCCGCAGACCATTGAGTCGATCAGTCATGCAAAGGCGGCGGGAGTTCCCGTGATTGTTGCAATAAACAAGATAGATAAGCCGGCTGCAAATATTGACAGGGTTAAGCAGGATTTGACCGAGCACGGGATTTTGGTCGAAGATTGGGGCGGCGATACGATTTGTGTGCCGGTTTCCGCAAAATCCGGCGAAGGAATAACCGATCTGCTCGAAATGATACTCTTGCAGGCGGAGGTGCTGGAATTGAGAGCAAATCCGAACAGGCTTGCCTCCGGGACCGTGGTTGAAGCTCGTCTTGACAAGGCAAAGGGCCCTGTGGCAACGCTTCTTGTTATGAACGGAAGCATTAAAACGGGCGACAGCATCGTGGCCGGCGTTTGTGCCGGACGTGTGAGACTTATGACAAATTTCAGAGGTGATACCATTAAAAAAGCCGGACCTGCAACCGCCGTGGAAATTCTCGGTCTCGAAGATGTCCCTCAGGCAGGTGATGAGTTCAATGTCGTAAAAGAGGATAGGATTGCAAGGCAGATCGCGGATCAGAGAAAGAGCAGGCAGCGTGAAGAGATAATGAAACGAAATTCGAGCACTTCACTTGAAGACCTGTTCAACAGCATCCAGGCGGGTGAAGTTAAAGATTTGAATCTCATAATTAAAGGCGATGTGCAGGGGTCTGTTGGGGCGCTTGTTGCCTCTCTTGAAAAACTCACGGATCAAAATGTGAGGGTAAACATAATCCATACCGGAGTCGGTACCGTTACCGAATCGGATGTAATGCTGGCAGGTACGACCGGAGCGGTTATCATCGGGTTTAATGTGAGACCTAGCAGCGCCGTGCAGGCAAAGGCGGAGCATGACGGCATCGAGATAAGGACATATAGAGTAATATATGATGTTATTGATGATGTGGAATCCGCCCTCAAGGGAATGCTCGATCCTGAATTCAAAGAAATTGTTTTGGGTGATCTTGAGATAAGGGATACATTTAAGGTCCCTAATGTCGGAACGGTCGGCGGCGCATATGTTACAAACGGAAAGATCGTAAGAAATTCAGATGTAAGGCTTATAAGAGACGGCATCGTAATTCATGAGGGCAAGATATCCTCGCTGAAACGCTACAAAGATGACGTAAAAGAGGTGCTCCAGGGATTTGAATGCGGTATAGGGATTGAAGATTATAACGATATCAAAGTCGGTGACGTTATAGAATGCTTTACGATGAAAGAAGTGGATAAAGAGTGATAAGGAGCGGATGTGGCAAAAAATTACAGGCCTGAAAGGCTGGGTGAAGAAATACGCAAAATAATTTCCAATATGTTGCTGCGCGACTTGACCGATCCGCGTTTTGCTCTGTATTATCCGTCCGTGACGGCGGTAGATGTCACTAATGACGGGAGTTTTGCGACGGTTTATATATCGACGCTTGTCGGGGCGGAGGAATCGGATTCGGCGGCTGATCCGGAAGCGGAGATTCTTGCGGCGTTTAATAGCGCAAAGGGAATGATCAGGACTCAAATAGGAAAAAATATAAAACTGCGTCACACACCGGATTTGATTTTCAAGATGGATACGGCGCTTGAGTACGGTATGCGCATAGATGATATTTTAAGAGGCTTGGACATAAAGTCGGATGAGGAAATATCACAGATGATCGAAGACGGAGTATACAAAAAATCTGAGGATTGATGAGATGAATGCATCTGATAGCTTATTATTAAAGATATGGAATGAAATTGTCGATGCCCGGAACATCCTCATATTTCCGCACGATTTGCCGGACGGAGATGCTATCGGCAGTTCGGTCGCGATCGCGCTTCTTGCGAAAAGAATGGGGAAAAAAGCTCATATTTTTGTGTACGATAAAATTCCGGACAATCTTCTTTTTTTAGACTCGGGCGACTTGTTTTTATGTGATCGTGATGAAGTGGAGCTCGTTTATTCCGATATTGATGTTGCACTTATGCTTGACGGCGGTGATCCGGAACGAATTTCGGACAGAGCCGATGTCTTTTTCAGCGCGGGAAAAACCCTTTGCATAGATCATCACAAGACGGAATCGGATGATTTCGCCGATCTGAAATACTGCGACAGCTCCGCCGCGGCTACCGGACAACTTATCTATCGAATGCTGCGACTTGCAGGTGTTGATATTGACCCCGAGATCGGACTTCCTATTTTTACGGCAATAATGACGGATACCGGCTGTTTTCAGTACAGCAACACTAATAGTGAGATTTTTTCAATTGCCGGTGAGCTCTATGATTTAGGGGTTGATATGCAAAAATCTGTTACGGAGATATATCAGTCAAATTCGCCTGAAAAGGTGAAATTACACGCCGATATCATTTCAAAAGTAGAGTTTCTTTCAGGCGGACGTTTGGGTTTTGCTCATGTTTCACAAGCTATGCTGAAAGAGGCGGGGGCTTCCATGGAGGATAGCGAAGGCGTTGTCGAGGAGATAAGAAATATCAAAGGCGTGGAGCTTAGTATCTTGATAAAAGAAATGAATGACAATCTGGTGAAAGTAAGCATGCGGGCAAAATCCTATATAGATGTATCCTGTTTTGCCGAAAGCTATGGCGGAGGCGGGCATATCCGCGCTTCGGGATTTTCACTTGATCTGCCTTTAACAGAAGCCGTTTCTGCGGTAAAAAGCGCGATTACGGAATATGTAGAGACAAATTATAAAATTGATAAGCAGCAATCATTTTATAAAATTGACAATTAGCAATCATTTACTTGTTAGCAAATCATAAAAACATGCTTAGTGAAGAAAAAAGGAAAGTCCTGCTTGAGCAAGGCGGAATTGTAAATCTTAATAAACCTGTAAAAATGACATCTCACGATTGCGTTGCGAAAATGCGGTCCGTTTTCGGTATAAAAAAAATTGGTCATACGGGAACTTTGGATCCTATGGCTACAGGCGTGCTGCCTATATGTATAGGGCCCGCTACTCGCGCTGCAGAATATTTTGAAGCCGATTTTAAGTCGTACAGATGCGCAATGTTTCTGGGGATGAACACGGATACCCTGGACATATGGGGATCGGTGCAATCCGATGAGAGAAGCGGACTCAGACCTTTTTTCAAAAAGAATCCGGAGATAGTAAAATCCAGAGTGCTCGAGGCTATCTCGGGGCTGCGCGGAAAAATCCTTCAATACCCTCCGATGTATTCCGCGGTTCGAGTAGACGGGAAGCGTCTTTACGAATATGCGCGTGAGGGGATCGAAAAAGAAGTTGCGCCCAGAGAGGTATTTATCAGAAATTTGGAACTGATTGATGTCATAATTGATGATATGGTTGTGGTTTTTGATGTTACATGCTCAAAGGGGACATATGTGAGAAGTCTGTGCGAAGAGATAGGGCGCCGGACATTTTGGGGCGGATGTATGGCGGAGCTTGTCAGGACCAGAAGCGGAGTTTTTTCAATAGAAAATGCTCATAAATTTTCCGATATCCAAAGCATGAGTGATGATGAACTGCTCAGTAGCTGTATTGCCATTGACGATGCTCTGCCCGATTTAGGCGCCGTGTCTGTAGATATCTTAAGGGGAAGTTATTTCAAAAATGGAGGGAAATTGGCTCTGAGAGATTGTGAATTTCTTGCAGAGCCCGGGTACGCGGACAGGGTTGATGCAATACGCGAAGATTTCAAGCGGATGTATCGCGTGTATCAGAAGCGTGAGGATATTGGCGCTGCGGAGTTTTTAGGCATAGGATTAAGAGATGTTTCAGCCGGGATTATAATTCCGGATAAGGTGTTTAAAAGATGAAGATTTTTACTGATTTTGAGGATATTAAGCAGATTCAAGCCACCGCGATAGCGCTGGGGAATTTTGACGGTGTGCATGCTGGGCATAGGGAGTTGATCAGGCAGACGGTTAATTTTGCCAGGGAAAACGGATTGAGAGCGGCACTGTTCACGTTTTCAAATCATCCGCGGCAGTTTGTCACGGGAGAGCGGGTGCAAAATATAGTTACTTATGCGGAAAAACAGGACATTATCGCAAATTTAGGGGTGGATTATCTTTTTAATATGGAGTTCGGAAAGTCCATATTCGAACTGTCTCCGCAGGATTTTGTGATTGAAATTTTAAAAAAAAGGATGAATATGAATTACGCTTTTTGCGGATTTAACTATCATTTCGGTTTCGGCGCGCAAGGAACCTCCGAAACACTTTACGAGTTGGGCAAGTTGAACGATTTCGGCGTCACCGTGCTTGAACCGTATAAAATAGAGGGGCATGTGGTAAGCAGCTCGCTGATAAGAAAACTTATAATCGACGGCAGGGTGGACGAATGTCAAAAATATCTCGGCAGATACTATTCTCAAACGGGCAGAGTGGAAGTAGGAAACAAAATAGGCAAATCTTTCGGATTTCCGACATGCAATATTTGCCCGGATGAATCCATGGTGCTTCCTTCAAACGGTGTGTATGTATCTTTTTGTACTTGCGACGGAGTGCGGTATCCCGCCGTCAGCAATGTCGGGGTCAGGCCTACGATCGGTGAACATTATAAACGCAATGTGGAAACGCATATATTTAATTTCAATCAAATTCTATACGGGAAGGTTGTAAAAGTTGAATTCATAAAGAAACTCAGAGATGAGATTAAATTTGATAATCGTGATGATCTGATCGCCCAGATCGGAAGTGATGCTGAAAAAGCATATGAGTATCATATGCGGGATTTAAACGCAGATAAGATTTGTTAATGCTATGGACATTGATGATGTTTTGTGATAACATTTCATGTGTTGTAACCAATACGCAGTTCTTCGTTTCTCCGGCGGGTACCGGGTATTGGGGGTTATTTTGAAAGGAGAAAACAATGATTACAAAGGAACAAAAACAAGAGATTATTCAGAAATTTAAACTCAAGGAAGGAGATACCGGATCTCCCGAGGTTCAGGTAGCGCTTTTGACATATCGAATCAACGATTTGAATGAGCACCTGAAAATTCATAAAAAGGATCATCATTCAAGACGCGGACTTCTTAAAATGGTCGGTCAGAGAAGGAATTTACTTAACTATCTGAAAGAAATGGACATAGAAAGATATAGGAAACTTATATCGGAATTGGGGCTCAGAAAGTAAACTGTTTTGTCACATTGGCAGGGTGTTTTATCCCTGCTTTTTCATATATATTTTGAGGTTTTTTTAAATTAACAGGAGGTAGTTGTTAATTATGAGGTATGACGATTATAGAGTTTTTAAAACGGCGGTCGGCGGCAGACTATTGCAGTTTGAAATCGGCAAGGTTTGTGAGATGGCTAACGGACAGGTCATGGTAAGATATGGCGATACCGTAGTCAATGTTACGGCGGTTATGTCGCAGGTGCCGCGTCCGGATATTGATTTTTTCCCGCTCAGCGTGGATTTTGAAGAGAAAATGTATGCCGCAGGGAAAATCCCCGGCGGTTTTATAAGGCGTGAAGGCAGGCCCGGAGAACAGGCTATATTGAATTCCAGATTGATAGACAGACCGATAAGGCCGCTCTTTCCGAAAGGGCTTTACAATGATGTACAGGTAGTTGCAACGGTAATGTCCGTTGATCCCGACTGCGCTCCCGAAATTGCAGGAATGATAGGTTCATCCGTTGCGCTTTCAATTTCCGATATTCCTTGGGAGGGTCCTACGGCATCCGTACTCATCGGAATGATTGACGGAGAATTTATATTAAATCCTACAAGTGAACAAAAGGCGATATCGGATATGCACCTTGTCGTATCGGGAACAAAGGACGCCATTATGATGGTTGAGGCGGGTGCAAAAGAGGTGCCCGAGGATGTGATTCTTGATGCTATAATGTATGGACATGAAGAGATTAAAAAAATAGTCGCTTTCATCGAAGATGTCGTAGCTGAGGTCGGTAAGCCTAAAAAGCAAATCGAACTGAAAGAGATCCCTCAGGAGATTGATACGCGGGTGCGCGAGTTTGCGGAACAAAAAATGAGAGCGGCAATACAGACATATGACAAGATGGAGCGTATGGAAAATATGGATGCCGTGGATAATGAGACCAAGGAATATTTCGTGGAGCTCTATCCTGAAAACGGAAAAGATGTGGATGCGGTGCTTTACAACATAAGAAAAGAACAGGTGCGTTCTCTGATTTTGGATGATGAAATAAGACCTGACAACAGGAAGCATCAGGAAATAAGACCTATATGGTGTGAGACCGGCGTTTTGCCTAGGGCTCACGGAACCGGACTTTTCAAAAGGGGGCAGACTCAGGTATTATCGGTTACCACGCTTGCTCCGGTCAGCGAGGCTCAGATTATTGACGGAATAGGTGATGAGTATGAAAAGCGATATATGCATCACTATAATTTCCCGCCTTATTCAGTCGGTGAGGCACGTCCGATGAGGAGCCCGGGCAGACGAGAGATCGGTCACGGCGCTCTTGCGGAGCGTGCTTTGATTCCAGTGCTGCCGAGTGAGGAGGAATTCCCGTATGCTATCAGGGTGGTCTCCGAGGTGTTGTCATCAAACGGCTCGACATCGCAGGCTTCGGTTTGCGGATCATGTTTGTCACTCATGGATGCCGGTGTTCCTATAAAAAGACCTGTTGCAGGAATAGCTATGGGTCTGATTGAACGGGTAGAGCCGGACGGATCGAGCAAAATCGCCATATTGTCGGATATTCAGGGAATGGAAGATTTCCTCGGAGATATGGATTTTAAAGTGGCGGGTACGGAAATAGGAGTAACTGCAATTCAAATGGATATCAAAGTTCACGGGCTTTCACGTCAGATCCTTGAGGACGCGCTGAAGCAAGCTCATGAGGGCAGGATGTTCATAATGGGGAAAATGATGGAAGAAATTTCAGAACCTAGAGCCGATCTTTCTCCTTATGCTCCCAGAAATATTTCAATCAATATTGATCCTGAGAAGACCAGATTGGTTATCGGTCCCGGCGGAAAGACGATTAACAGAATCATTGATGAGACCGGCGTAAAGATTGATATCTCGGAAGATGTGCCGGGGCTTATCAACATATACAGTGTGGATATGGAATCTGCCGAGGAAGCGCTCCGTCAAATCAATTTGCTGACGCGTGACGTGGAAGTGGGCGAAATTTATGACGGATTGGTAAAAAGCGTAATGCCATATGGAGCATTTATTGAAATCCTTCCGGGCAAAGAAGGCTTGCTGCATATTTCAAATATGGAAAATTTCCGAGTTGAAAAAGTTGAAGATGTCATGAATGTCGGAGACACGGTGCAGGTCAAAGTGAATGAGATTGATAAGCAGGACAGAATAAACCTTACAAGAAAAGAACTTCTTAAATAGCGGTTTTAGCCTCAGACGGTATCGTTGTCTTTGTTTTCCTTAAAGATGTGAGAGTCGGTGACTTTTGCATCTTTTGCTCTTTTTTTGATGTCTTCAAATGATTCGGGGTCAATAAAACTCTTTTGCGTTTTTTTATTCTTTTCTTTGCCGACAAAAATAAAGGGATGATTGCTTATATATATGTATACTGCCAGCGCTATAAAAACTATCCCCGCTAAAATCAATAAAGGCATATTTTTCACTCCCCGCAATTCCAAAGAGACAACATTGTATTAATTAATATTATCACTTATTTAGCAGTTAAATTCAAGCCTGCGGATTAAAGATTAATTAATTGCTTGCGCACAGAGTATACAAGTGATACAATAATCAGCATAGCTGATTTGGTCTATGCTATAAAGTACAAAACTTAATACGGCGTTGAAGGAGCCCAGTAGCTTATATGTAATATCCTTACAGAGAGAAAATCGTTTGCTGAGAGATTTTCGGTGAAATATAAGTGAATATCACTCCGGAGTCATGTTCCATATGAGTGGCGAAGATTTTAGAAAAATCCTCGTAATTAGGGTGGTACCGCGGTTATCAATCGTCCCTAAGATGTGATTGCATCTTAGGTTTTTTTATGTAGGAGGAAATGATGCAAAATAAAAGATTTCAAAATTTATCGGCAAAACCTGTTGCGGATGTTCAAAATGAGCAGGTAAACCATTGGAAAGATACAAATCTTTTAAAGCGTTCGGTAGAAGTAAGAGAGGGAAATACACCGTTTGTATTTTATGAGGGCCCGCCGACAGCCAACGGCAGACCCGGCATACATCACGTCATGGCGCGAGCGCTCAAGGATTCGGTATGTAGATATAAAACCATGCAGGGATATCAGGTGAAGCGAAAGGGAGGATGGGATACTCACGGTTTGCCTGTGGAAATAGAGGTTGAAAAGCAGCTGCAATTATCCTGCAAACAGGATATAGAGGAATACGGCATCGCCGAATTTAACAAAAAATGTCGGGAGTCGGTTTTTGTGTATGAAGGTCTCTGGCGTGAAATGAGCGATAGAATGGGATACATGGTCGACATGGATAATCCGTATATAACGCTGGATAACGACTATATAGAAAGTTGCTGGTGGATAATAAAGGAATTCTTCAAAAACGATATGATTTATGAAGGATATAAGATTTTGCCTTATTGTCCGCGCTGCGGGACGGGACTTGCTTCTCATGAGGTCGCTCAAGGATATAAGGAAGTGAAAGTTCTGACACTTATCGCGAAATTCAAAAAAAAGAATGAGGATGAATATTTTCTCGCATGGACTACCACCCCTTGGACTTTAGCGTCTAACGTTTCCCTGACCGTGCATCCCGATGTTGATTATGTCAAAGTAAGGAAAATTTCGGGCGATTTCACGGGAGAGATTTACTATCTTGCAAAGATTCTCGCCGATACTGTCCTCGGAGAGGGGAGCTATGAGATTCTTGAGGAGATGAAGGGCAAGGATTTGGAATATATGGAATATGAACAGCTTATGCCTTTTATCGAGGTGAATAAGAAAGCATTTTTTGTTACATGCGCGGATTATGTCACCACTTCCGACGGTACGGGTATTGTGCATACCGCACCTGCTTTCGGCGAAGATGATTATCAGACCGGAAGACGTTATGACCTGCCTGTTCCAAATCCTGTCGATGAAGACGGAAATTATACCGAAACGCCGTGGATCGGTCGTTTTGTCATGGAAGAGGGGCTTGATGTGGAAATCATCAAATGGCTTGCAGAAGAAAATAAGATATTTAAAAAGGAACGTCTTGAACATAATTATCCGCATTGCTGGAGATGCAGCACACCTCTTTTATATTATGCAAAGCCGTCATGGTATATTCAGATGACGAAACTCAGAGATGAGCTTGTTGCAAATAACAATACGGTCAGTTGGTTTCCAGATTTCGTCGGAGAAAAGCGGTTTGGAAATTGGCTTGAAGAGGTAAAGGATTGGGCGATTTCGAGAAACCGCTACTGGGGTACGCCTATTCCTATATGGAGGTGCCCGGACTGCGGATCTCTTGAGTGCGTAGGATCTCGTGCAGAGCTTGTGGAACGCTCGATAGAATCAATTACTGAAGATATAGAATTACACAGACCGTATGTGGATGATTTGCATTTTACATGCGCTGCATGCGGCGGAACCATGAACAGGGTTTCGGAAGTTATGGACTGCTGGTTCGATTCGGGAGCAATGCCTTTCGCGCAGCATCATTATCCCTTTGAAAATGCGGAAAATTTTGACAAATTGTTCCCGGCCGATTTTATCTGCGAAGGAATTGATCAGACGAGAGGCTGGTTTTATTCGCTCATGGCGATATCCACTTTTATAAAGGGACGCGCTCCTTATAAAAATGTGCTTGTCAATGATTTGGTTCTCGATAAAGAAGGAAAGAAAATGAGTAAATCAAAGGGCAATACGGTCGATCCGTTCCAGTTGTTTGACAGGTACGGTGCGGATGCGATGCGTTGGTATCTCTTGTCCGTTTCGCCTGCCTGGTCGCCTACAAAATTTGATGAAGACGGCCTGAAAGAAGTGGTCGGCAAATTCTTCGGTACGCTCAGAAATGTATATAATTTCTTTGTTCTTTACACAAACAATGATGACATAAATCCTGCCGTTCTTGATATCCCTTATTCGCAAAGACCGGAATTGGACAGATGGATTTTATCAAAATACAATAGGCTGATACGTTCGGTCACTGAGGATATGGACAATTATGACCATATGAAATCTGTCAGAGAAATTCAATATTTTGTCAATGAAGATTTCTCAAATTGGTATATAAGGAGAGCAAGACGCAGATTTTATACTGAAGAACTAACACAAGATAAGCAAAGCGTATATGCCACAACATATGAAGTGCTGGTGGGAATTACTAAGCTTATAGCTCCGTTTGCGCCGTTCATATCGGATGAGATGTTCGTAAAACTTACAGGGGAAGAATCCGTTCATATCTCAGATTTTCCTGTGTGCCGCGAGGAGTTGATGGATGTAAATACCGACGAACGCATGGATCTTGTTCGTGATATCGTGGCACTTGGACGCGGGGCCAGAGAAAAAGAAAAAATCAAAGTTCGTCAGCCGCTCAGAGAAGTGCTTATTGATGGGAAATATGAGAGCAAAATTGCAGATTTAACATCGCTTATTACTGATGAATTGAATGTAAAAAACGTAAAATTTTCAAATGAATTGAGCAAGTATATGAATTTTTCTCTAAAGCCCGATTTCAAAACTGCCGGGCCGGTTTTCGGCAAGGATATAAAAGGTTTTGCCGCGGCGCTTGCAGATGTTGACCCGCACGAATTCAGCGCTCTTTTAAACAGAGACGGCGAAGCGCTTTTAAGTGTAAACGGTCAGGAGATGAAGGTTCTGAAAGAACATGTCGATGTCCGCATAGATGCGAAAGAGGGATTTGCCGTTGCCGTGGAAAACAACTTGTTTGCAATTCTTGATACCGCACTTGATGAGGATCTGGTTGCCGAGGGGATCGCGAGGGAATTGATTTCAAAAGTGCAGCAGCTCAGAAAGCAGAACGATTTTGAAATGATGGACAACATCAGGATATTGATAGACGCCGATAGTGAAGTTGCGGGCGTAATTGAAAGCAACAAAGATTACATAATGAAAGAAACGCTTGCGGTTGAAATCGTCGGTGCGCAAGACTTGCAGGAATATGATATTAATGACCATAAGACGGGGTTAAGCGTAGAAAAAGTGTAATTCTTTACAACTCCTTGTTTTTAGGTTGAATTTGTGAGATCAGTACGGCAGCAAACAATATTATGCTGCCTACTATTTCTTTTTGGGTGAATGTTTCGTTGAGAATCAGTACTCCCGTCAGCGCCGCAAAGAAAGCTTCAGTACTCATCAGGATGGCTGCCGTAGTCGGTTTTGAATAGCGTTGTCCCAATATTTGCAGTGTAAAAGCAATTCCGGATGAAATGAGGCCTGCATAAATCAGCGCGGGAATCGCAGCTACCATTCCCGAAACGGTGAAATCTTCTTTGATTATTGTCATAATAAGACTCATGAATCCGCCGGCGAGCATCTGCGCGGCGCATAGCCTCACTGCGGAAACCCGGTGTGTGAAATATGCGACTGTAAGTATGTGCGCTCCCCAGAAAAATGCACTTATAATCAAATATGTATCTGCTTTTGCGATGGAATATGTGTCGGTGATGCATAAAAAATAAAGTCCCAAAACGGCAAGAATTACACCGATCCAATTGAAGAGGTTTACCTTGTGTTTAAACCACAGTCCGAGAATCGGAACAACTACGATATAGAGTGCAGATATGAAGCCCGCCTTGCCGGCACCGGTGCTCAAAAGCGCAAATTGCTGTAAATTGGAGCCGACAAAAACAAAGAATCCGCAGGCGCAGCCGCATATGATCGTTTCCTTCAGTTCGCGCAATTTTATATCTTTCGTTTTTACTATTCCGGATATGGTTTGTTTGCGTTCAAGATATAGTGAGCAGGGGTAGAGAAAAAGAAATGCAAAAAACATACGAACCGTCGTAAATCCGTATGGCTGCATATGCTCCATTCCGATGCTCTGCGCTACAAATCCGGAGCCCCAGATAAACGCACAAACAAGCAGAAGCATAAAACCTTTTAGTGAAGTATTTTCCATCTTTTAATCTACCTTTCCGAAATATACGAATAAACAGATCAAACTGTTGCAAGCTCAGTTTTTCAAACTATGCATAGGTGCAGGAATCCTGCCGCCTCTATCTATCATAATTTTAGGAGATAAATTGTTTACAGGCATTACTGGGCCGGTTCCGAGCAGTCCCCCGAAATCCAGTTCGTCTCCGACATCAAGGCCGATCGCTGGGATTATCCTCACCGCCGTTGTTTTTCCGCCCACCATTCCTATCGCAGCTTCATCCGCAATAATCCCGGATATGGTTTCAGGGGTTGTTTCCCCCGGAACTACGATCATATCCAATCCTACGGAGCAAACGGCGGTCATTGCCTCCAATTTTTCTATAGTAAGTGCACCGGCACGCGCAGCGGCTATCATGCCGGCGTCCTCGGACACTGGAATAAATGCACCGGAAAGTCCTCCGACCGCTGAAGAAGCCATTACACCGCCTTTTTTAACGGCGTCGTTCATCATAGCAAGTGCGGCGGTTGTGCCCGGAGCTCCACATTTTTCAAGCCCTATGGTTTCAAGTATGTGTGCAACGGAATCCCCGATAGCTGGGGTTGGGGCGAGTGACAGATCTATTATTCCGAAAGGAACTCCCAGCATTTCAGCTGCTTCCGTCCCTACAAGCTGGCCCATTCTGGTTATTTTGAATGCCGTCTTTTTAATGGTTTCAGCAACTTCGGTGAGATTTGCATTTACGGGGAGTTTTGCCAGCGCCGAACGGACAACTCCGGGACCTGAAACGCCGACATTGATGACACCGTCGGGTTCTCCGGTTCCGTGGAAAGATCCCGCCATAAACGGATTGTCTTCCGGAGCATTGCACAGAGCTACCAATTTTGCGGGACCGATACAGTTTTTATCTTTGGTCAGGCGGGCAGCTTCTTTTATTGTTTTTCCCATTATTTTGACGGCGTCCATATTTATCCCTGTTTTTGTGCTGCCTATATTGACGGACGAACAAATCAATTCCGTAGTTGCAAGCGCCTCGGGAATTGATTTTATAAGCTCCAAATCGCCGGCGGAAAAGCCTTTTTGCACCAATGCGGAGTAACCGCCTATAAAATTAACTCCTATTTCTTTTGCCGCATTATTAAGAGCTGCGGCATATTTTATGGGATCTCCGCCGGATGCGCCTGCAAGCATTGCAATAGGAGTGACTGATACTCTTTTATTTACAATGGGAATGCCATATTTTTTTTCTATTTTTTCGCCTGTCAGAACGAGGTTTTCCGCCTTGCGGCATACTTTGTCATAGACTTTGCCTGCGGAAGCGTCAACGCTTGAATCGCAGCAATCGAGCAGGGAAATACCCATTGTGATTGTTCTGATGTCCAGATTTTCGTCTTGAATCATGGTTATGGTTTCCATGATATCGTTCATATTTATCATAATTTTCCTCCGGAATATGTTTTGAATTCAATAATTAAATTCTATGCATTGATTTAAAAATATCTTCATGCATTACATGTACCTGCATGTCCGGTACGCGTGATTTTATTTTTTCTTCCAAGGCTTGCAATTCACAGTTGATATTGCCTATATCTATTACCATTACCATTGCAAAATATTCTTGCAGAACGGACTGTGTCACTTCTAAAACATTTGCATTGGCGGCGGCACATTCAGTGCTTACTTTTGCCAATATTCCGACGGCATCATTGCCTATCACAGTAATTACGGCTCTCATTTTTTCCTCCTAAAATCATTCGACTACAATATTGAAATCCCAATTATTGAGAGAATCATCAACTTTATATTTAATACTTTGTAAAGGATATTGACGGGAGAATTTGTATTTATTAGCCCCTTTATGTCCTACAACATTTGCAATATCATGTGAATTCGCAAATATTTTTATCAGCTGCGGATTATTTTTTTCTCTTACGGCAATATCCAATTGTGATTTTATTTTATCAAACGCAATTTCGCTGTCAACCAACTGGCGAAAAGCGGGGTGAAATGTTTTTCTTGTTATATCGCTGCCGGACATAAGGACGGAACTGCTTTTAAGACCGATTCTTATCACATTGATATCGGCATGATATAACATTTTGCACATCTTTGCAGCCGTTTGAACGGCGTCATCTAATGATAACGGCGTGTAATCTCCGTTTTTATACATATTCATGAGTTCGGTATCATCAATTATCACTGTTGGATATATTCGCACAACGTCGGGATTGATCTTAACCGTTTCTAAAGCTGAAAATATTGATTTTTCTTCGGTATCACGCGGCAATCCTATCATCAGCTGTATCCCCAGGTTGAAACCGTGCTCTTTAATCATTTTTGAGGCTTCATATATTGATTCGACAGTATGTCCTCTGCTCGATGCGATAAGCACGCCGGGATCGAAAGATTGTGCTCCCAGTTCAATTGTATCCACCTCGTATTCTTTCAGATGCTTCAGTACTGATTCACTGATACAGTCCGGACGAGTCGACAGTCTTATCCGATCAATTTGTTTTTCATTTTTGTATTTTTTTGCGATTTTCAGATATGCAATCTGCAAATCTATCGGAATCGCGGTAAAACTGCCTCCAAAAAAAGCCAATTCTTTATGGCTGATGCCCTGTCTGTTAAATTGCGGAAGTATCTCCTCTATTTTGCTTTCCACATCTTGAATGTCGGGAGGGGATTGTGTGGCGGTAATAAATTTCTGATTGCAAAAAACACAATCATGAGGACAGCCCAGGTGCGGAACAAATATGGGTATTATTGCAGTATTTTTCACTTTGTAAAATCCTTTGATATAATCAGCCGTTTCGCATCTCATTAATATGGATTAAGCATAAGACAGTCGCTCGGCATCTAATGCATAAAATTATATACAGCGATTATTATAACATGATTTGATATGTGATTATTATATAAATTTATTAATATTTCAAAATAAATGTCATAATATCATACAGCGAGATCGTAAATGCTTGCATGATTTCTTTTCAGTTAGTAAAATAACATGTAAGGATGTCGGATTGGTTCGTGCTTTTGAGTTGGGAGAAATTAAAATGGATGTTACGAGCGTTATATCTTTTATCGGTTCTTTAGTATTTTTTTTAAAATTTGTAAAACCGGTACTCATTGGGATCTTTATCTTTGTGGCGGGATTTTGTGGCATAAAGATTGTAAATTTTGCTGTTAAAAAGCTGCTTAAAAAAACAAAACTCGATGAGGCATTGCATAAATTCATCCTCAATGCAATCCAGGTGGTTTTGGTTATTTTACTGATAATTGCCATATTGAGCTACTGGGGGCTAGACACGAAATCACTTGTTGCTCTCGTTGCTGCGGCAGGCGCGGCAATCGCTCTGGCGCTGAAAGACAGTCTCAGCAATGTTGCGGGAGGAATAATTATTTTGGTTACGCATCCGTTTAAGAGCGGCGATTATATTGAAATTGACAATGCATCGGGGATAGTAAGGAGTATAGGGATAATGTTTACAACGCTGCATACTCCGGACAACAAGAATGTAAGCATCCCGAACGGAAAACTCAGCACGGCGGTTTCCGTAAATCACAGTGTTTTGGATAAACGACGCGTAGATGCCAGATTTTCTATAGATTTCAAAGATGATCTTGTAAAAGCAAAAGAGCTCTTGCTGAATGTGGCTGAGAGTTGCCCCGATGTTTTAAAGTATCCCGAACCGACTACGGGTGTCAATTCGATAGAGGGGGGACGGGTGAGCATAGATCTGATGGTTTGGTGCGCCACCGATAATTATTTGAACGTCAGATACTTTTTGGAGGAAAATGTAAAAATTGCTTTTGACAATGCGGGATTTAAGTAAACAGGAGATTTTCAATGGTATTATTCGGGAATGATTGGGATGAAGTTCTGAAAGGTGAATTTGATAAAGAGTATTATGTAAAGCTGAGATGTTTCCTGGCTGAAGAATATAAAAACCAAACCATATATCCTTCCATGTATGATATATATAACGCTTTTAAATTGACGGCATATAGTGATGTAAAGGCGGTTATTTTGGGGCAGGATCCGTATCATACGCCAAATACAGCACATGGCCTTGCATTTTCGGTAAACCCCGGGCGTCCGCATCCGCATTCACTGCGCAATATTTTCAAAGAGCTTTATAGCGATCTTGGCTATGTAATGCCGAATGACGGCTGCCTCGAAAAATGGGCGCGTGAGGGGGTTTTGCTCTTGAATACGGTTCTCACCGTAAGGCGCGGCAGTGCGGATTCACATAAAGGAGTCGGTTGGGAGCAGTTTACGGATGAAGTAATACAGAAACTGAGCTCCAGAGAAAAACCCATGGTTTTTATATTGTGGGGAGCAAATGCCAAAAAAAAGATTTCTCTGATCGATTCTTCAAGGCATAAAATTATAACCGGAGCGCATCCTTCGCCGTTATCTGCGCATAACGGCTTTTGGAACGGCAAATATTTTTCCGGAGCAAATGATTTTTTAGAAAGTGTAGGAGTTGAACCGATTGATTGGAATTTAAAGGAGTAAAAGAGAAGTGGATAAGAATATAATTGGAAAAATATTTTATTTTTGGCTTTTTATTCTGGGCGGATTGATAATCGGCAAAATGATGAGAATAACGGATGACGTGAAAACGACGATTATTTTGCTCGTTCTCCTTTCCGCCGTTTACCTGGTCTGGACGATAATGAGAGAACGAGGCAGAAAAAAAAGAGGAGATTGATTACGGCACATATCGTATATTATGTATTTGTATATTATGAGGAATTGAGAGAATATGGCTTTTACGCATTTGCATCTTCACACGGAGTACAGCTTGCTGGACGGAGCGGCAAGGATTAAGGATGTGGTAAAAAGATGTAAAGAACTTAATATGAATGCGCTTGCAATTACGGATCACGGCTCAATGTTCGGTGTGATAGATTTTTACAGAGAATGTAAAGCACACGGAATAAAGCCGCTCTTGGGATGCGAGGTTTACACCGCCGCCCGCACGCTGCATGATAAGAATTTTGAATTGGACAGGAGACAGGGGCATCTGGTTTTGCTCGCGAAAAATCTGGTCGGATATCATAATCTTATGAAATTGGTTTCGATCAGCTATGTTGATGGAGAGTATTATAAACCGAGAATCGATAAAAATGTTTTGCGAGAGCATAGTGAGGGTTTGATAGGTCTTTCGGCTTGTCTTGCCGGAGACGTGCAGCAAAATCTTCTGAAAGGCGATTTTGAGCAGGCCAAAAAGGAAGCACAGCTGTTTAAGGAGATATTTGCTGATGGTGATTTTTACATAGAAGTACAGGATCAATTTTTGCCTGAGGAAAAACAAATATTCCCCGATCTTAAGCGCATTGCCGAAGAGCTGAATCTTAAAATGGTAGCGACCAATGATGTTCATTATGTGAATCGTGCGGATGCTGAAATGCACGATATTTTGCTGTGCATACAGACGCAGGCGCAGGTTCACGAGCAGGACAGGATGCGCTTTCCGAATAATGAATTTTATTTGAAGTCCGAAGATGAAATGCGACAGGTATTTTCGTACTTGCCGGAGGCCATAGATAATACTCAGGAAATAGTTGATAAATGCAATGTAGAGATTGAGTTCGGTCAGCTTCATTTGCCTGATTTTGAAGTTCCAAACGGCGGGAGTAAAAAAGATTATTTGCGGGAGCTCTGCAGCAGGGGACTGGTCTACAGATATGGCAGCAAGCCTAATCAGGCGCAGCTTGATCGATTGGATTACGAGCTTACGACCATTGAAAATATGGGATATGTGGAGTATTTTCTCATAGTTTGGGACTTCATCAATTATGCAAAAAATCAGGGGATAATGGTGGGACCGGGTAGGGGTTCGGCGGCAGGTTCGATTGTGGCATATTGCCTGGGAATTACAGACATTGATCCGCTCAAATATGATCTGATTTTTGAGCGTTTTCTCAATGCGGAAAGGGTGAGCATGCCCGATATAGATATAGATTTTTGCTATGAACGCAGGGGTGAGGTCATTGAATATGTAAATAACAAATACGGCAAGGATAAGGTAGCGCAGATAATTACATTCGGCAGGCTCAAGCCGAAAATGGCTGTGCGCGATATAGCAAGGGCGCTCGGTGAAACATATGCCATGGGAGATATGATTGCAAAAGCCATTCCAAATGATCTAGGGATGACCGTTGATCGTGCATTGGAGGTAAATCCCGATCTCGGCGAGATGTATCAAACAAATCCGACCGTCAAGAAAATTCTGGATTTTTCGCGGGCGCTTGAGGGGGCGCCTCGGCACACCGGCACACATGCCGCCGGTGTTGTTATATCAAAGGAAAGCCTTTCAGAATATGTGCCTCTTTATGCTACGGACACGAAAGACGGCAGGGTGATTTCAACTCAATTCAATATGACCACCATAGAGGAACTGGGATTGCTGAAAATGGATTTTTTGGGGCTGAGAAATCTTACGGTAATCAGAGATACAATTGATATGGTTCAGGAAAATTATGGAATAACCATAGATTTTGCTAAAATGGAATATACGGATCCTGCTGTATATGAAACAATTTCAAGAGGAAACACTCTGGGCATTTTTCAACTTGAAAATGGCGGCATGACGCAATTTATGATGAATTTGATGCCGGATTGTTTTGAAGATATAATAGCGGGCATTTCTCTTTATCGGCCGGGACCGATGGGATCGATTCCGACTTACATAGAAAACAAAAAACATCCGGAGAAAATTGAGTACATACATGAAGCACTGGTTCCGATATTAAACGTTACATACGGATGCCTTGTGTACCAGGAGCAGGTTATGCGCATTGTGCGCGACCTCGGAGGATATTCATACGGCAGAAGCGATTTGGTGCGCAGAGCCATGAGCAAGAAAAAAGCCGAGGTAATGGCGGAAGAAGAAAAATATTTTATTTACGGCAAAACGGATGCGGATGGAAATGTGGATGTGCCCGGCTGCGTGCGTCGCGGCATTCCGGCGGATAAAGCAAAGGAAATCTTTAATCAAATGGTATCATTTGCTCAGTACGCTTTTAACAAAAGTCATGCCGCCGCATATGCTGTAGTCGCTTACGAGACGGCATACCTTAAAACCCATTATCCGGTTGAATTTATGGCGGCATTGCTGAGCAGCGTAATGGGTGAAGAGGGGAAGATGGCGGAGTATATTAAAAATTCAAAGGATATGGGGATAAAGATACTTCCGCCCGATGTCAATGAAAGTCGCTTGAAGTTTACCGTAAAGGATAATGCAATAAGATTTGGATTGCTCGGCATAAAAAATGTCGGTGAAAGGGCAATAGAAGAGATAATCAGGTTGCGCCGCGATAACGGGCCTGCGGCTTCCTTCAGGGAGTTCATAAATAAGGCAAATCTCAGTGAAATCAATAAAAAGGCATTTGAATCGCTTATTAAGGCGGGAGCGTTCGACAGCATAAACGATCATAGGGCGCAATTGCTTGCGGCATATGAATCATTGATCGATTCCGCTCATGAGCAGATTAAAAAAAATATCGACGGACAGATGTCGTTGTTTTCGATGGAAGAAAGCGCACTGGCGGACGAGCTGATATCGCAGGAGCTCCCCGACGCAGTTCGCTTGTCGCAAGATCAATTGGCTGCAATGGAAAAGGAAATGACGGGTGTTTATATAACCTGCCACCCGCTAAAAAATTGGGAAGAGAAAATAGAATCGATAATCAATATCACTTCCGCGATAATTAGAAAAAATGACGAGATGAAAGCGGACGAAAATTCCGTAGAATGCATTTTAAAGGATCGGGAAAATGTAACGGTTGCAGGAATTGTGAGCGCAGTTAGAGAGCTTATAACCAAGAAAAACGAGCGCATGGCATTTGTAACTTTGGAGGATTTTTACGGTAAATCGGAAGTAATTGTTTTTCCGCGTTCATATGAAAACTACGCTTCTCTCATAAAAGAAGACGCAATTTTAGCGGTTGACGGACGTTTGAGCGTTCGAGACAATGAAAATACCAAGATAATAGCTTCGGAAATATACGCCATCTCCGAGTATCCCGCAAAGAGCAAAAATAAGAAAAATATCATAAAAGAGATGGCAAGGCATGAGGCGGCACGTTTGGAAGAAAAGGGAAATGAAAACGCAAGGGGGAACGAAAAAACATGCAACAAAACTGATAAAGAAAATGCCGCGGAGATAAAGGGGCAGGATATTGCAGAAAATAAAAAGGAAGATCTCAAATTAAGGATTACACACAATTATCATCAAACTCAAACATTGGAGTACATAAAATTTATTTTATCTTGTCATAGGGGAGACACCGACGTACTGGTGTATTCGGAGCGGGAAAACAGTCTTATTCCGCTTGAAGAGGGATATCGATGCATGTGTTCGGAGGGATTGGTAGCGGATCTGCAAAGATTGCTTGGCGATAACAATGTTATTGCCCCTAAATGAAATGATTTTAAGGGAGGTGAGATGAGTATGAATTCGGAAAGTTTCAATGATCGTTATATTGCCGGCGATGCGGATAAAAAACGTATCGGTATTCTGACAAGCGGCGGAGATTCTCCCGGAATGAATGCAGCCGTCCGAGCCGTTATAAGGACGTCGATTCACCACGGTATGGAAATTTATGGGGTGGAGCGAGGTTATGAGGGTTTGATTGAAGGAGAAATAAATCGTCTGGATACCTCATTTGCCGCAGATATACTTCAGCGCGGCGGAACCGTTCTCAAAACCGCTCGCAGTGAAGAATTCAGAACTGCCGAGGGAAAGCGCATGGCATATAATATGCTTAATAATTTCGGGATAGAGAATTTAATTGTTATCGGCGGCGACGGAAGTTTGCGCGGCGCCGTTGAATTGGCTGATATGGGTATCAATGTTATGGGGATACCCGCTACAATAGATAATGATCTTGCGTATACTGATTTCACGATCGGATTTGACACGGCGGTAAATACCGTTCTCACGGCTATAAGTAATATACGTGATACTTCGACTTCACATGATAGGACTACAATTGTGGAGGTCATGGGGCGCGAATGCGGTGATATCGCACTTTATGCCGGGCTGACCGGAGGTGCGGAGAGCATATTGATCCCTGAAGAACCTCTTGATTTGGCGAGAGTTGCTCAAAAATTGATAAACGGCAGGAACAGAGGAAAAAAACACAATATAATCATAAAAGCGGAGGGCGTGGATATTTCGTCTTCGGATCTTGCGGAATTGATTCATGAAAGAACCGGAATCAGTGCAAAAATAGTCATGTTGAGCTATCTGCAGCGCGGAGGATCTCCTACGGCAAGAGACAGAATGATTGCGAGCCTCATGGGGA
Organism: Anaerovoracaceae bacterium; assembly: GCA_041844835.1. Lineage (GTDB taxonomy): Bacteria > Bacillota > Clostridia > Peptostreptococcales > Anaerovoracaceae > CAUUCX01. The sequence continues at coordinate 88,326 of JBGZBU010000018.1, read as the reverse complement.
TAAAAGCGGTTGAACTCATAAAAGACGGGGTCTGCAACAGGGCGATTTCCATTAGGGGAAATACGATATCCGATTGTTCAATATATGATATTTTTGATTTGGAAAGAGTCTATGATGAAGAGATATTATTGGCAGCCGATATTTTATCAACTTAGCGTTAAATCTTCTTCATCATTGATTTCATCAAACTCAATTTCATTCAATCCTATTTCGTTGTTTATCACGCTTGCAAAGGATATTGAATGTTTTCCGTATTTCCCTCTTATTTTATCAAGGGCGCGATCCACTTGCTTCGATTTGTCGTTTTGCGTGTTACTCGCGTTGAAAAATGAGAGCTGAACTGTCTGTTGCTCCTCAGTAAGATAGATTGCGGTAAATGTTATGCTGCGTATGTTTGTGCGCTTGTCCCATGTATCGTGAAATAAATTCACACCGGCTTTGAAGAGCTGTCCGGATGAGTCCGTGCTGCTGCTTAATCTTGTTTGTTTGGATACAAGACTGAAGCTCGGATATTTGATTTCAATTTTTATTCCGTTCGCATATAAGCACCTTTTGCGTACACGTCCCGCGACCTTGTCGGAAAGGATCCTGATCGCCGTATGAGCTTCCGATGCCGTTTTCAGATCGCGTTTGAACGTTATCCCGGCGCCTAATGATTTCGGCAGGGGAGGATGAGGATTCACCGGAGTGTCGTCTTCACCCCATGCATATCTATATAACTCCAAACCGTGTTTTCCGTAGAGTTTCATTATTAAATTCGGATCTGAATTCGCGAGGTCGCCGATGGTTCTAATTCCCTGTGAAGTCATTTTTTCAGCGGTTTTTTTTCCAACATAGAATAAGTCCTCTATCGGTCTTGGCCAAAGAATTTCTTTGTATTTATCATACGGGATGGAAAAAGGACCGTCGGAAATTTTCAAATTGCTGCCCATTTTTGCGAAAATTTTGTTGAACGAAACCCCTGCAGAAACGGAGAGTCCCAATTCTTTTTTAATTCTTTTTTGTATGTCGCAAGCTATGTCCGTCCCCGATCCGAAAAGTTTTCGTGAGGATGTGACGTCAAGCCAGGATTCATCTATGCTGTACGGCTCGACCAAATCGGTATATTGGCAATATATTTGATTTATCAATTTGTAAAATTTCCTATATTTTTCATATTTGGGAGGCAGGAAAACAATCAAAGGACATTTTTTTCTGGCACTGAATATTGTTTCAGCCGTCAGAACACCCCATTTTTTTGCTATTTGATTTTTTGCCAGAATGATGCCGTGGCGATTTTCGGGATTACCGCATATGGCGACGGGCAAATCCGCAAGCTCGGGGCGATCAAGCAGTTCAACGGATGCGTAAAAATTATTCATATCACAGTGTATAATAGTTCTCATACGATTATTATATCATGACAACAGATTCCAGCATGATCAAATGGTTGCTTCATACCGGCAACGCCGCAATGCTCAATGCCTATAGTGTTGAGTATATAATGAATGCAACCATTATATCATGACAACAGATTCCAGCATGATCAAATGGTTGCTTCATACCGGCAACGCCGCAATGCTCAACACTTATAGTGTTGAGCATATAATGAATGCAACCATTATATCATATTGATATTTATTGACACTCCACGGTTTTAATGATTTGACCTGCATGCAAAAAACATGCATAAAAACATATATTTTCAAGCGATTTCATGCTATAATTAGCGCTAGGATCAGCTTTTTCAGCTGTTAAAATGATAGTGGGGCAATCCCTGTCTACGGGATTGAATGTGTGCCTGTATCGGGTGTGTATTTATTGAAAGAGGTATGATGATGTGCAGAATATGTAAGATAGGAAAGAGAGTGGCGTTGCTTGGGCTTATATTGGCAGCGGCTGCGGTGATTTGTTCACAAAACAGAGAGGAAGAATTTTAATTCCGTTTTTGAAACTCAGTGTTGAATTGTCGGCATATTTTTGAGAGAGGAGATTTGAATGATATATGAAGCAACCGGTGCTCCTGCTAAAACGGGAGGGGGCAGTCCTTGGAATTTGCAAAATTTGAGAGAGCTTGTGGAAAATACCTGCGCTGCTCATGCGGATAATGTTGCATATATGGTTAAGGATGAAAAGGGCGGCCCTTATCGTGATATCAAATATTCCGAGCTGGAGAGAGATATTGCGGCTGTCGGCACCGCATTGATTGAAAAAGGAATTATTAACCAGAAAATCGCCATTATGGGTGAGAATTGCTATGAATGGGTTGTGGTATACCTGGCATCCATGAACAGCGGAAATGTGGCAATGCCGATGGATCGTGAGTTGAATCCGGACGAGGTGGAGTTGATAATTAACGCAGCGGAATGCAAGGTTGCTTTTTACACGGAAACTTCGACAAGCAAGTTCGACGGCTTGGATCTTGATCATCGCATAATTATGAGCATGTACGGCAGTCATAATTTACCGCCCGACCTGACGGATGGCACGTGGGCAAAATTCAAGGAAACGGGTGAAAAACTTCTTGACGCGGGAATTATTTCTTTTTCCGAAGTTGCCATAGACAGTCATGCGATGGCCTCATTAATATTCACTTCAGGTACTACGGGTACGCCAAAAGGCGTTATGTTGAGCGCATTTAATATAGTAAGCGATGTGGAAATGACGGGAGAGGTCGTCAATGTCGGAGAGGATGATCGCGTTCTTTCGATTTTGCCCATTCATCACACATTTGAATCCAATGTCACCTTGCTCGGCATGTTGTATCGCGGCGGAAGTGTGGCGTTTTTTGAAGGGTTGAAATATGTTAATACGAACATGCAGGAGGCGCGTCCCACATTAATGTTGGGAGTTCCTTTGATTTTCGAATCGATTTATAGCAGAATTTGGAAACAGGCGAAGAAGCGGAATAAGGATAAGGCGCTGAAACGAGCTATAAGCCTGAATAAAAAACTGAATAATATGGGGATTGATATGAGTAAAAAACTGTTCAAATCTATCCATGAACAGTTTGGAGGCCGCCTGCGCGTGATGCTTTGCGGCGCTGCAGCCATCGATCCGAATGTACTGAAAGGATTTTATGATATAGGGATAACTTTTCTTCAAGGCTATGGTCTCACGGAGGCTTCTCCCCTTGCCACGGGAACGGCGATATCTCCGATGGTCTGTAGAAAGCCGGGATCGGCGGGGCCTCCGCTCCCGAGAAGTACAGTTAAGATAGTCGACCCTAATGAGGAAGGGATCGGTGAGATTGTGTATAAGGGGCCCAATGTAATGCTCGGCTATTACAATATGCCCGAGGAAACGGCTCAAACGATCAGGGACGGCTGGCTGTATACGGGCGATTACGGGTTCCTGACGGATGACGGCTGGTTATACATTACCGGCAGGAAGAAAAATATAATTGTGACGAAAACAGGTAAAAATATATATCCCGAAGAGCTTGAGGGGTACTTGAATCATTTGGATTTTGTAGAGGAAAGCATGGTGTACGGTTATGAAACCGATACCGATGATGAGGTGCTGGTGGCAGCTCAGGTTCGTCCCGACTATGAGCAGATTCGGGCCGAGCACGGTGATGACTATAGTGATGAACAAATAAAAAAATTGATAGAATCTCAGATAATGACGCTCAATGGAAAACTCCCCAACTATAAATGGGTGCGCAAAATTGATATCAGGGAGACGGAATTTATCAAAACGACAACAAAAAAAATTAAACGCCATGCCTCACTTGAAGAGAAATAATTTGACAGTAAACGGATAAAAAAAACGGAGGGAAAATGAGAGTTTTAGCGGTTATTTCATCAGCAGCATTATTTTTTAGCGGTATATGGTGTTTTGCCAATTACGGCGTTTCATTTATGGGAATGGCATTTGTCATAGGTCTTGTCTTGGTTTTTTCGGGGCTTGCGGGTGTCATGGTATATCTAAACTCGGATTTCGGCAGCCGAATCGTCAAAGATTCGCTTAATTGGTTTCTGGCTGAAACCGTAATATTTTTTATATTGGGAGTTATCGTGCTGTCAAACAGATTGGTTGGAGACAGCGCGGTACAATTTGTGTTCGGCATTCTGGTGCTATACGCCGGCATCGTGCGCGTAATCGCGTATTTCAGGCGCATTAGAGGATCCGAATACATGTGGATTCTGACATTGGTATTCGCAGTACTGGCCGTCTTCATCGGGATATATGTTTTCTTTAATTTGACTACGATAGCGATCCCTACGATCATAATAGTAGGTGTGCTTTTGTTCCTGTGCGGAATCCATCGAATGATATTCGCAGTTGCAATGAATTCTTTTTCTTTCAAAACCGATATACATGATTATCTTGTCAGTGAAGAAAAAGATGAAGAAAAAGATATGGACGGCGCCGGCTCGCAAGCGGATCCTGCAGCTCAGATGAACAGTGTGGTCGCCGATCTTAAAAATTGGGAAGGAGAGAGCAATGGCATTTAAAAAAGATGTGCCGCGATGTGATGATTGCGTTAAATCCGACAGTTTGAATGCTCCTAAAATTGAGGATCTCAAAGGAAAAATCATATCGGCGGTTATTTTGGCTGTTGTGATGTTCACATTCTGGTATATGCTGGATCTTGTCATGTTTACGTTTATTCTGACATGCCTTTTTAATGCGCTGCAAAACAAACTTCAGGATTTTTGCCGGAAAGTATTGCCGTTTAAGATTCACAGATTGCTTTCTCTTACACTGGCGTATGTCTTGGTGATTGCAGTGGTCACTTTTTTGATCGCGGAGCAAATCCCTAAACTTGCGGAACAATCATTGCAGCTTATAGATATTTTGTCAAAATTCAATTTCACCGAATTTTCAAACAATCTCAACCCGAATCTTGCCGCTGCACTTGATTATGTAAACCTTGAACATTATGTCACAAACATGAGCTCATCGCTCGGTAAGATGATTACGCGCATCACGTCGCTCAGCATATATTTTGTAATGGCGCTCATTTTAAGCTTTGTGCTTATAGCGGAGAAAGAACAAATCAAGGAAATGAGCGAAAAAATGAAAAAAAGCAATATCGCCTTTATTCATAAATATTTTATCGAATACGGCACCATATTCGTCAGAACATTTTGGAAAGTTATGATAGTTCAGGTGACAATGGCGTTCATAAATTCGACATGTTCCGTGTTTTTCCTCAAGATTATGGGATTTCAGAGTTTGCTCAGTTTATGGGTAATGATATTCCTGCTCGGATTGATACCCGTTGCGGGGATGTTTATTTCTTTTATTCCGCTATCAATGATCGCATTTACGATAGGCGGGATCAAAATGGTAGTGGAAGTACTGGTGCTCATTTTGTTGTTGCATGCGGTTGAGGCATATGTTCTCAATCCCAAGCTTATGGCAAGCAAAACGCGTCTTCCCGTTCCGGTAGTTTTTATCGTGCTGCTTGTTGCGGAACATTATCTGCATGTATGGGGATTGATTATAGGCGTACCGCTTTGTATATTCGTCATGCACATATGTAATATTGAATATTCTGTCAAGGAAAAGGATCGAATTCCTCTTAAAGAGAAATTGAAAAATATACGAAAAAAACAGCAGGCCGTGTCAGATACACCGGATGAGGTGAGACTGAAAGATCATAATTATTATCTTGCAAGAAAGTATTCGCAAGAAGCCATAAAGGAACGTGAGGCAAAACGAATGGAGACGGATAATAATTATTATCTCGCGAAAAAATATTATGAGTAAGTACGATGTTGTTATTGCCGGCGGAGGCGCGTCGGGACTTATGTGTGCTACGCTTCTCGCGCAAGGGGCCCGAAAACTGAGGATTGCAGTAATTGAAAAAAATGAAATATTAGGAAAAAAACTCTCCGCAACGGGTAACGGGAAATGCAATCTTACCAATTCAGATTGTCCAAATTATAAGAAAACTCTTGCAATTTTTGAGGATTTGGGGGTTTTTTCAAAAGAGGAAAACGGGTGGTTTTATCCATATTCGATGGAAGCCCGTGTAGTAGTAAAAGCGCTGGTAAGGAATCTGAAAAATGTTGATTTGTTTCTGAACTCAGCGGTAACCGATGTCTCGATTCATGATTACGAGAACCCCGTTTCCGGGGGTGATAGCCGGGCATTTCATATATCCTACACTGAGAAAGGGCGTAGCGATAGTGAATGGATATCCTCGCGATATTTGGTGCTGGCGATGGGTGGGAAGGCCGCTCCGCAGTTCGGAACGACCGGAGACGGTTTCAGGATTGCAAAATCACTCGGTCATAATGTCCGAAAGCTCTATCCCGTGCTTGCGCCTGTGCAGTGTGAGGATATTTCTCCGCTATTAAAAGGACTGCGAAGACCCGCAAAAGTTAAACTTTTTTATTCAGGAAAACTGATATTTGAAGAATATGGAAGAGTCCAGTTTACGGATTTTGGACTTTCAGGAATCTGCATTTTTAATTTGACAAGATTTCTTAAAGCCGATATGGTAAGCGGGCATCCGGATTTCTCAAAGTATGAGATATCATTAGATTTGACTCCGGATATAAGTTATGATGATTTGAAACTCATGCTGGAGTCCGCGCCCGGTGCAATAGAAAGCTTGGCAGGCTCAGCTCTTTCGGAGCACATATCGAAAAAATACCGTGATGCCGCGGCTGCACTCAAATCATTGAAATTTCATCCTACAGGACTGAAAGGCTGGAGAGAAGCGCAAACAACCGGAGGGGGAGTGCCTCTTGAAGAACTGACCGAAACCATGGCTTCCTTAAAAACGGAAGGATTGTATATTTTAGGAGAAATGACGGATTATGACGGTCCGTGCGGAGGATTTAATCTTGATAATGCATGGCGGACCGCCGCGCTTGCATCGGAGGATTTACTGAGGAAAATCAAATTGGAATTATCGGAGGAACACGATGTATAAAAAAATAACGACAGCAATGATTTTAATATTGGTTATGATCGCGCCTTGTATTACTTTTCTCACCACCGAATCCCCAAGTAATGCGGATGAAAAAACAAACTTGAAGCTTTTTACAAATCCTGTAGACGGTTATACCGTTTCACTTCCTGCAGATCTTAAGCAGGATATGTCAAATTCTTCGGTTTCGGCGGTTTTTGAAAGAAGCGATCTGAAAATAGAAATATTTAAGCAATATGTCGGCAATATAGGTTCCAGAGCATATATGAATTATTCCAATATGTTTCTTAAAAATAGCGAGGATCATATTCTGGATAAACGCTCATATGTCAATATAAAAGGGCATGAGGCCGGGGTGATTTTGTGGCACCGCAATAAATTGGAACGTGTGCCTAATGACAGAAATTATTATCTGAGCGTCGATATTCCTTATGGTGCATATGTATACAGCTTCTTTGTAAAAAGCTCCAAACCAATGTGGCAACAAGGGGATTACATGTCATGGTTTTCAACATTTTCCATTATAAAACCCACAATGACCGGTGAAAAATTAAAAACCGATCTCGATGTTGATTTCAAGAAAAACTGGACGCATGAAACACGCAAATTCTATAGGGAGCATTTTGAATCGGAAGATGCATTTTCCTGGGGGATATTTCAACCCGATACGGATCAGGGCTCATATAATGTGTTAAGCGATTATGAAAACTTTTTTCAGTACAAATTTCCGGTTATTGTGAGTTACACGCATTTTACAGATTCCAGCCATCCGAATCTTGCAAAACGGCTTTCCGATGCATATGCAAACGGCAAAATTCTTGAACTCGCATTGCAGACTGTAGCTGTGAATGACGGCAGCAATATGATGTATGACATATTGAATGGCGAATATGATTATTTCCTTGAAGATTACGCAAAACAGATAGCTGATTTCGGACATCCCGTCTTGTTCAGACTTTTCAATGAAATGAACGGGGACTGGTGTACGTATTGTGCATATCACTATTCAAAAGATACGGATTTGTTTATTGAAGCATACAGATATATTTACAAAATATTTGAGCGACAGGGCGCAAATAAAAATACCATATGGCTCTGGAATCCCAACGGTGCTTCGCTGCCCGATTTTAAATGGAATCATGCAAGCAAATATTATCCCGGGGATAAATACGTTCAGGTAGTAGGAATGACAGCCTATAATACGGGGACATATTATCACTCAATCGGGGAAAAATGGCGCACATTTGCGGAACTTTACGATAATTTATATGCCGAATATTCCTCAGCATATGCACAGCCTCTTATGATTACCGAATTTGCATCCGCAAGCACGGGTGGAAATAAAGCCGCATGGATAAGGGATATGGGATCCGTAATTCCAAAATACAAAAAGATCAAAATAGCCATATGGTGGGATGGAAGAGATTGGGACAGCAATGGAAATATCGCACGATCATATATTATAAATGAAGATCAATCCACGATGGATGCATTTAAAAACGTGATAAATACTACAACGAACAATAAATCTTCGTGGAAACGCAATCTATACGCCAAGCTGTTTGATAGAAATAAGATTATTGCCGCTCATCTCGCGCGGTACGGGGATATCGAGCAGCTCTAACAATGTAGGCGCAATATCGCATAACTTTCCGTCACTAACAGCGATACTTGCATTCAGCTTTTTCTTGTCAAATATAAAAGCGAACGGCACAGGATTAATTGAATGCGAAGTTATAGGATTTCCGCGCTCGTCGATCATTGTATCGGCATTGCCGTGATCCGCTGTAAGCAGAATAAATCCTCCTTGTTCCAAAACGGCATCGGCAATTCTGCCAACACATTTATCCACTGCTTCTACGGCTTTAACGGCAGCATCCATAATGCCGGTATGCCCAACCATATCAGGATTTGCAAGATTTGCAATTATTATGTCATAATGGTTTTCTTTGATCTTTTCAAGCAGTGTTTCCGTAAGTTCGTATGCGCTCATCTCCGGTTTCATGTCATAAGTTGCAACTTTAGGCGATGGAATAAGAATCCTGTCTTCTCCGATATTAGCTCTTTCAATTCCCCCGTTAAAAAAGAACGTCACATGTGCGTATTTCTCCGTTTCCGCAATTCGCAACTGCTTCAAACCCAAGCTTGAAATATATTCACCGAGAGTATTTTTTATCACCTCGGGAGGATATGCCGTTTCGACATTGCTGAGGGTGCTGTCATAGCTTGTCATGCACACATATTTAACATTGTCAGGAACAATTTTTCTATCAAATTCAGAAAATTTCTTTTCCGATAACGCACGAATAATTTCGCGCGCTCTGTCCGGCCTGAAGTTGAACATTATCAACGCATCATTATTTGCAATAAAGCCGTTTTTGTCATCTAGCTTAATGCATACGGGCTTTACAAATTCATCGCTTTCATTTCGATCATATGCATTTTTAAGTGCTTCGGCAGCATTTTCGGCACATAGATCAGCGCCGGATGTCAGCATATCATATGCCGCTTCGATTCGTTCCCATCGTTTATCTCTGTCCATCGCATAATATCTGCCTGTAATCGACGCAATTCCCCCAAGCCCAAGATCAGATGTAAAATCTTCTATTTCTTCTATGTATTTATGTGCGGATTTCGGCGGCACATCTCTACCGTCAAGTATTGCGTGTATAAATACATCCTGTATCTTTTGTTTTTTAGCAAAAATAAGGAGCGCTTTCAGGTGATCAATATGACTGTGAACTCCGCCATCGGATAGAAGTCCCAGTAAATGGAGTGAGGAAGAATTTTTTTTGACGTGATCCGCAGCTGCCAGCAGCGCTTTGTTATCAAAAAACTCTCCGCTTTCAATACGTTTTGAAATAAGCAGCAGTTCCTGGAGAACGGGACGCCCTGCACCGATATTCATGTGTCCCACTTCGGAATTGCCCATTTGGGATGCGGGCAAGCCGACGTCCTCGCCGGAAGCGGACAGTCTTGAATTCGGATATTCCGCGAAAATCCGATCCAAATTCGGGGTATCGGCTTTTTTGATCGCGTTGCCGCGGGTTTCATCCGAAAGACCGTAGCCGTCCATTATAAGCAGCACTGCAGGTTTGATATTCTTCATTGCATTTCACTCCAAATAAGTTTATTTCATAGCATTTTAAAGATTTACATATTCACATGATTTCAATAAATATTATAGCATAATTTCCCCAAAATCATGCTATAATTAAATTCGGTTTTAGTACTGATTATGGCATTACGGTTAAAATGAATTTTGTTTGCACACTGAAGGGGGATAGCAATGACTGAAAGTACAAAGAGTAGTAATTTTGTAAGGGGAGCTGCAATTTTAGGTATGGCGGGATTAATGGTTCAAGTGCTCGGAGCTGCGTTCAGAATCCCTCTTGCAAATATAATAGGAGATGCCGGAATGGGATATTATCAGACGGCGTATCCGATATATATTTTTTTATTGGTGTTCTCTACAAACGGGGCGCCCGCGGCGATATCGAAATTAGTCTCCGAACGTTTGGCGGTAGGCAAATATAAAGAAGCGCATAGAGTGTTCAAAACTGCGTTTTTTTTAATGTCGGCAATCGGAATAGTTGCGTTTTCAATTGTATTTTTCGGTGCGGGGCATATCGTCAGTGCAGTTAAGAATCATAATGCATATATAGTTCTCATTGCCATTGCTCCCGCATTGCTGTTTGCTCCGATAATGTCCGTTTTTCGCGGGTATTTTCAAGGAATGCAGATAATGTCTCCAACCGCACAATCTCAGATTCTGGAGCAGCTTGTGCGCATTACGGTGGGACTCGGGCTTGCCGTATTTTTGATGAAAAATGTTGTAAATTACGTTTCAAAAGGCGTGGAATACGCCGCCGCCGGAGCGACGCTCGGTACGAGCATAGGACCCTTATTTGGAATATTGCTGCTCGTAACCTTATATTACAGACGATATAGGAAAAACATACATAAGCAGCTTGGCAGTGATAAAGCGAACGATATTGAAAGCAGCCGCTCGATTTTTAAAAAGCTTGTATTGATTTCCTTATCCATCACCGTCGGCGTCTCTATAATGCCTATGATAAATATGGGGGATTTCGCTCTGGTCATGCCGCGTCTCCAGACCGCCGGATTTACATCGGCAGAAGCCAACGCTTTGTACGGACAGCTTTCCGGCATGGTTTTGTCCATAATCAACATTCCAATGGCGCTTGCTCTTTCGGCAGCACTCTCATTGGTTCCGTCGATATCGCATGCAAAGTCGATCGAGGATTATGGTGCCATAGCGCTAAATACAAAACTTGCTCTTAGAGTATCAATGATTATAAGCGTTCCATGCGCTTTCGGGTTTATTGCGCTTGCAAAACCCATAATGCTCCTTTTATATCCGCTGGAAAAACAGGCTGCGCTGAACAGCGCACAGTGCTTATTCATTTTGGGATTCGGAACTATATTTTTGTGCGTGGCACAGACAATGGCGGGAGTGCTTCAAGGACTGGGGCGGCCTGGATTGGGAGCGTATGGCGTCGTTTTCGGGCTTGTGTTAAAATGTTTCGGCACGTATATATTAACAGCGATTCCGGGCCTAAATATCAATGGAGCGGCGATTTCCAGCGTACTTGCATTTATAGGGATATGTGCGTTTAATACCTATTGCGTATATAGACTCACAAATATAAAATGTGATTTTAAAATTGCAATCTTAAAACCGCTTGTATCGGGTTTCATAATGTATGTAGTCACAATTTTGGTATACAATACTGCTGATATGATTTTTCACGGCAGTATAGCAACACTGCTTGCAATTATGGTTGCCGCGATTGTGTATGTGATTTCAATCATCAAAACCGGCTCCGTAAATCCGCAGGAAATTGAGTCCATGCCAAAGGGCGATAAGATAAAGAAAATTTTAATAAAATGTCGTCTGATCAATGCCGGGAGATAGTTATGAAATGGACGGAGAAACAACAGGAAGTAATCTCTTTCAGGGGGAATAATCTGCTTGTATCGGCAGCTGCGGGCTCGGGGAAAACAGCAGTCCTTATAGAGCGAATAAAAACCATGCTGCTTGAAGAGGAAATCCCCCTAACCGCTATGCTGATCGTTACATTTACAAATGCGGCGGCAAGTGAGATGAAAGAAAAACTGCAAAAATCTCTGATCGATGAAATCGCAAAAAAAGGGAATAATACCGTTTTTTTGCGTGAACAGCTGAATTTGTTAAACGAGGCCGACATTTCCACATTCAATGCTTTCGCACTTGATATCGTAAGGCATTATTTTTATATATTTGACCTTGAACCGGATTTTAGTATATGTGATGAAGTCAAATCGGAATTGTTGATGCAGCAGGCAATGTCAATTCTGTTTGATGAGCTTTTTGCGAGTGAAGATTCCGATTTTTTGTCGTTTTTAAATAATTATTCAAGTCTTAAAAACTACAATGTTGTTCAAAATATGATTTTGGACCTTCACAAAAAGATCAATGTCATATTAAACCCCGACGAGTGGAAAACGAATATTCTTTCAAATTTAAAAAATGAAAGCCTCAACAGGCAAATGATTGAGTCTTATATTAAAAATAAAATCTCTCAGTGTTTTTTGGATGTGGAACTTAATTTTTCGATAGCTGCAGACAAATTATCCGAAGCCGGTGTATGGAGCCTTGCAGAAAAAGTGAAGGAAGATTTGTCGGCATTACATGATTTGGAGCAATGCTTTTTATCGGGTGACATGGATGAGTTCGGCGCGCTAATATCCGCTCAAAAATGGAATCAATTACGAATTCTGAAAGCATATGAAGATGAAAAGGAAATCTATAAAGATATAAAGGAAGAAGTGACTTCTATTCGCGATGAAGGTAAAAAAGCGTTCAAAAAGCTTGAGATTTTTGCCAACTACAATACTGAACGTGAAATTGAATATATCGCGGAATCTCATGAGTCCGTAAGGATTATTTTGAATATTGTAAAAAAATATGATGATATATTTTCAAAGCTGAAGCGTGAAGAAAATCTCGTTGATTTCGCCGATATTGAGCGTTTCGCGATAAGAGCCCTTGAAGATGCGGAGATAAGAAAGGAATATCAGGAAAAGTATGAGCACATCTTTGTCGATGAGTATCAGGACAGCAACCACATCCAGGAACACTTAATAAATTTGGTGTCACGCGGAAATAATGTTTTTATGGTGGGAGATGTCAAACAGAGCATATATAAATTCAGATTGGCGGAACCTGAAATATTTACGAGTAAACAGGAAGAATACCGCGCAGCTCGCGATCTTCTGCAACCTGCTGGTTACGCGATTGATTTGAACACAAATTTCAGAAGTAAAAAAAATATAATAGATTCCGTTAATGATGTTTTTAACGGTCTCATTCCGAATTATGAGAGCGAGAAACTCAACAGGGGAGTGAATAATGAGGATAAGTATGATTATCCTGTAAAATTGATTGCCGTAGTTCCCGATGAGGGCATCGATGTCGATGATGAAGTGAAAAAACTGAAATCGCATGAAATGGAAGCTCATGCCGTCGCCGCTGAGATAAAATCCGTTCTCGCCAGCAAGATATTCGATCAAAAATTGCAGAGAGAGAGAGATGTAGAGCCGCGTGATATAGTAATACTGATGCGTTCAATAGAGGGTAAAGCATCAATTTATACCGATATATTGGGAGGACACGGCATAGATGTATATTCCGAAGACGGCTCCGGTTATTTTGATACAATTGAAATCGGCATTTTTTTAAATTTGCTGAAAACTCTTAACAATAAGCGAAATGATATGGCGATAATAAGTCTCCTGCATTCACCGATTATGGGATTTTCAGCGGAGGAACTGGCACGTATACGCGCAGATTATAAATCCGTTCCATTTTACTATTCTGTTGTTTTTTACGGCAGAAAAAACAATGATGATTTGAGTGGAAAATGTAAAAATGCCGTGAATACGATAAAACGCTGGGCCGGAGATGCCAGAGTAAATAAGGTGGATGAACTTTGCCGGAATATCCTTGGAGAAACGCAGTTTTATACATATGTGGGCGGTCTGCACGGCGGTTTACAAAGACAGGCAAATTTAAGATTTCTTATAGATAGGGCTGCAAAATTTGCGACTGATCATTCCGGAGATCTGGGAGCTTTTATAAGTTACATAAATACTTTGCAGGGCAAGCGAATAGATATCTCCCAAATATCCCTTTTCGGTGAAGATGACAATGTGGTGCGCATAATGACGATACATAAGTCGAAAGGCTTGGAGTATCCGGTTGTAATCATTGCCGGTATGGGTCGAAGATTGATGCACGCGGAGCACATATCCGATATGAACTTTCACAAAGATATCGGGATCGGCATATCTGTTGTAAATTCCTTGAAATACAGCAAACACAGAACGATACTCCAGGAAATAATAAAATCAAAAAACCGCGTGGAGAGCATTGCCGAAGAGATAAGGATATTATATGTTGCAATGACGCGCGCGAAGGATCACCTGATAATGGTAGGGGTTATGAACAGCATGTCGGAACTGAATATGCTGCGAAAATATGCCGAGCTTTCGCAAAAAACAGATATTGAGAGGATAAAAAGCTTTTTCTCAATGGTATTTCCTGCATACTTTATGATGGACAAATCCCCATACTTTTTGACATTTTCCGAACTCAAACCGATCATTGAAACAACTGCGCGGAATTTTGAAAATATGGATGATATTGATGATGGGAGCATATTTGATAAGGTCGCAGGAGCGATATGCTCAAAGACGTTTAATGAACGGCTTAACTACGTGTATCCGTATGAACATGATACTAAAAAAGAGTTTAAGCAAAGCGTAAGTGCCATGCTTAATAAAAATATGCTCTATATGAGTCCCGAAGAAATAAGCCCGAGATTTATCGCTGAAATGGAGCCGAACGCGCTTGAAAAGGGAATTATAAACCATAAAATACTCGAACACCTTCCGATTAAAAGTCTGAGCGAAATTTTTAGAAAAGATGCTTCCCTTGGGAGATCCGCTCTGAAGACATATTTGTCCGAACAGGTAAACAGCGGAATACTGAAAAACAGCGAGCTTGAGTATGTTGACAAAAGGGGGATATCTGCGTTTCTTACATCGAAATTGTGCGAGCGTATCGCGGCAGCCGATAGAATTTATCGTGAAAAAAACTTCTATCTGATGAGAGATGACAGTTTGATTCAAGGTACTATAGATTTGTTTTTCATCGAGAATGCTGAAGCGGTGTTGATTGATTACAAGAGCAATCATATTAATGATCCGTCGGATGAAGATGAATTGTACGGCGTAGCAAATTCATATAGATTGCAAATGGATATATACGAAGAAGCGCTTGAGGCGACTCTTGGCATTAAAGTAAAACAGAGATATATTTACCTCTTATCCGCTTGCAAAGAAATTGAAATTTGAGAAAGAACGGTGGGATTTATGAATAAAAAAATTGCACTCATAACAGGCGCCTCGCGCGGGATAGGCGCAGGAATCGCGAAAAAAATGTCCGATGAGGGATATCATGTGATCCTGAATTACAAAAATAAAGATGAAGCTGCTGCGGACACCGCGAAAAATATTATGGAATCCGGCGGAAGCTGTGAACTCTTTAAAACAGATGTTTCCGATTACAATGATGTAAAAAAAATGTTTGATTACATCATTTCAAAACATAGAGGAATTGATGTGCTCATAAATAACGCCGGCATAGCAAACGGATTAACCCAAATTCAAGATATTTCTCCTGAGCAGTGGTATGAAATTTTTGCGACAAATGTGCACGGAGTGTTTCATTGCTGCAAACTGGCGGCGCCGCATATGATCGCGGCAAAAAGGGGATGCATTATCAATATTGCATCCATCTGGGGAATAGTGGGGGGTTCTTGCGAAAGCGATTATTCCGCGACAAAAGGGGCCATAATAGCATTTTCAAAAGCACTCGCAAAGGAATTGGGCTATTCGGGAATCAGGGTTAATGTGGTGGCGCCGGGGGCTGTAGACACCGACATGCTCGCGCAACTTCCGCAAAATGCCGTTAATGCCGCAATTGAGGAAACGCCGGCGGGAAGAATCGGAGATCCGCTTGAAATAGGCGAACTGGTGCGATTTCTGGCATCGAAACAGGCGGAATTTATTAACGGTCAGATAATAAGCCCCAATGGAGGTTTTGTAATAATATAAAAATAATGAATGCAACTGTTATATCATGACAATGGATTTCAGCATGATCAAATAGTTGCTTCATATCGGCAACGCCGCACTGCTCAACGCCTGTCGTTGGGCATATAATGAATGCAACTGTTATTTCATATTTGAGGAATTAAGCACATTTCTTATCTTATGACGCACCATTTCTTTTATTGCATCTCTTGCCGGCGCGAGATATTTCCTCGGATCAAATTCCGCAGGATTTTCCGCTATATATTTTCTGACCTCTGCAGTCATTGCAAGACGAAGATCGGTATCAATATTGACTTTACATATTCCATATCCGGTTGCTTCTCTAATCATATCTTCCGGAACTCCTTGTGCGCCCGGAATGGTTCCGCCGTACTCATTGCATTTTGCGACAAATTCAGGCAATACCGTAGAAGCGCCATGAAGAACGAGCGGAGTGTCGGGGATGAGCTCATTTATCTTTTTCAATCTGTCAAAATCAAGATAAGGAGTCCCTTTGAATTTATAGGCACCGTGACTTGTACCTATTGCAATTGCGAGAGAATCAACTTTTGTTCTCTCTACAAATTCTGCGGCTTCTTCGGGGAGGGTCATTGTTGCAGATTTTGCATCTACATTTACGTCATCTTCTATTCCCGCAAGTTTTCCAAGCTCCGCTTCAACTACAACCCCGTGCGCATGCGCATACTCCACGACCTGTTTAGTCAAATTTATGTTTTCATCAAACGGATATTTCGAACCGTCTATCATGACAGATGTGAAACCGTCATCGATGCATTTTTTGCATATTTCAAAATCCTCGCCGTGATCCAAATGCAGCACGATATCAATATCGGCGTCTTCCATGGCGGCCTGCACCAAATGCAAAAGGTAAGCGGGTCTGGCATATTTTCTTGCTCCCGCGGATACCTGTAAAATCACGGGGGCATTTTCTTCTTTTACCGCATCGGCGATGCCCTGAATAATCTCCATGTTATTGACATTGAACGCCCCGATCGCATAGTCGGATTTCAACGATTTTTGAAACATATCCCTTGATGTGATTAAAGCCATTTATGTATTCCTCCCAAATAACAATGATTTATAACAACTGACGGTCTTCTGCTCACATGCCGCCGTTTCCGCCGTTTGGAGAAGATGTAATTATCCTGATAATTTCATCTTCAGTCGCATCTTGCGGAATTTCAAATGTGCCGGCCTGAATCTTTGAAGCCAGTCCTTTTTCATTAAGTTTATTAATAAAATCTTCCGTAGAAGAGAACAGTCCGAGTCTTACAAGATTGGAGCCTATATTTTCCGCAGATTCCCCGGAAGCGATATATATTCCATAAGGATATTTTTTGTCGGACGGGTCGGCAGACGTATTTTTTTTAGAATGGTCGGGATTTTCAATTTTTTTCACACGCTTACCCGTATCCGTATCGGCGTGCGGATAATCCATGATAGCGTCAATTTTCGTAAAAATAAGTAATCCCGCCAACAATAGGATAACTGCAGCAACAAAAATGTCGTTCCTATCGTAAAAAAAATCTCTGAATGATTTCATATATACTCCTTCGGTTTTTGTAAAGTGGTAATGGATGCAATTATTATATCATGACAACAGATTCCAGCATGATCAAATAGTTGCTTCATATTGGCAACGCCGCACTGCTCAACGCCTGTCGTTGGGCATATAATGAATGCAATTATTATATCATATAAAGCTTCAATGCAAAAGGTTGGAGTATGCGATGGAAAAACAGACGACAAATATGTATAATAGACTGGTAAAGATATCACAGCATAATTTCGGGAGAGAAAATGCACAAAATACGCATAGGTGAAAATGAAAAAAATCAACGAGTGGACAGATATTTGAAGAAATATTTGAATGCGGCGCCTCTCAGCATGATTTATAAAATAATCAGAAAAGATCTCAAGATTAACGGTAAAAGGACGAAACCGGAATATTTGCTCGAATTCGGTGATGAAATATTCCTGTATCTTGGTGAGGATGAAATCAATGCTTTCAGAAAGTCACACACTGAATCCTTGAAAAAATGCGGAATCGGAAAGGTCAATATTGCATTTGAAGATGATAATTTGATTATTGTAAATAAGCCTGCAGGATTGCTGGTTCACGGGGATAAAAAGGAAAAAAAGAAAACCCTGACGAATCAGGTGCGCCAATATCTCTATGCGCGAGGAGAGATTGAATGGAGCAATGACAGTATATTCATGCCGTCTGCAGCAAACAGAATTGATAGGAATACTACGGGACTCGTTATTTTTTGCAAAAATGCGGAAGCAATGAGAAATATGAACAAAATGATTCATCTTTCAATGATTGACAAATATTATTTAACTATACTGTGCGGTGAGCTCAAAAATCCGATTTCTCTTGAGGCGGCTCTTTTCAGAGACAGCGAACGCAATATCTCATTCATTAAAGATATAGACGATAAGCGTGATGAAGATGATGTCAACTCAAAAACCGTCAAAACCTTTGTAGAACCTGTAAAGGCATACGCCGATTTTACTCTTGCTAAAGTGAGACTGGATACCGGCAGAACCCATCAAATAAGAGCACATCTTAAATCCGCGGGCTATCCTTTGATCGGTGATCGCAAATACGGCAATGCCAGAATTAATGAGCATATGGCTGAAAAATACGGACTTGCGTCGCAGTTGCTGCACGCTTATGAATTAAAATTCAACAAATGTATCGGTACACTCATATATCTTGAGGATACGACGGTTATAGCGGAGCCGCCCGCAAAATTCAAAACTGTCGCCAATGATTTATCGTTGATGTAGTGCGTAATCTTAAAATATATGATAAAGTAGTGGGGATTCAAATAAATGGAGGATTGGGAAATAAGGTTATGATGGAAAATAAAACAGGGCAAAACAATATTTCAGATTTTGAAGAAAGCATTGATACGATCGGAACGGTGAATATCGACAATGTTGATATGGATACGGGAAGTGAGAATCCCGCACAAACGGATGAGGACAGCGAAAACAGGAATAAAAAACGTTCAGGGAAAAAAGATGGCGTAAAGAGTCTGATAAAAGATGTGATTTTTGCCTTGATTCTTGCCGTCATTTTGATGCAGCTTGTAAAACCGACCATAGTTCAGCAGACGTCAATGCTTCCTACACTGCAGCCTAATGATTATCTTTTGCTCAACAAGCAAGCGTATAGATTTTCAGAGCCGGCGCGAGGCGACATCGTTGTTTTCCACACAAATATGAAAACAGAAACGGGGAAAGAGAAGCTTTTAATTAAACGGATCATAGCGCTTCCGGGAGAAACCGTCACTATAATGGATGGAGGAGTATATATTGACAACGAATTGTTGGATGAACCGTATTTGTCCGATGATCTCGTGACTTTGGGAGATGTGACCGATTATACGGTACCTGCCGACGAATACTTCGTGATGGGCGATAACCGCACTGTGAGTAATGACAGCAGACAACTCGGGACCATCAAAAAATCCGATTTTGTGGGCAAAGCTTTTGTCCGCTTATATCCTTTTAGCAGTATAAAAAAATTATAGATAATAAAGGTGAATCTGATGGCAAAAAAAGTAATTGCCAACAACAAAAAGGCAAGACATGATTTTTTCATTGAAAATACATATGAAGCGGGTATAGTCCTTACAGGAACTGAGATAAAATCGATACGCAGAGGGAAAGTAAGCATAAAAGAAAGCTATGCAAAAATTGAAAACGGTGAACTGTATATATATGGAATGAATATTGCAATATATGAGGAGGGAAACCGTTTTAATGTTGATCCGCTTCGTCCGAGAAAGTTGCTGCTTCATAAGAGAGAAATATCCAAATTGATAGGAGCCGTGACGCGAGAGGGGATGACGATTGTGCCGCTGTCGGTTTATATAAACGAGCAGGGACGTGCAAAGCTTGAAATTGCTCTGGCTAAGGGGAAAAAACTTTATGACAAGAGAGAAGATATTGCAAAGAAGGATGCTAAAAGGCGTATTGAAATAAGCATTAAAAACAGGAACAGATAATTTCGTTTTTTAAATTCACATTGTGTGGTATAATTACAACGCAGTGTTCAGCTCTTTACGGCTGTTCATCATATATGTGCGGGATACCTCGGGGATGAAAAGGTTTCGACGGGGGTGTGGAATAAGGATAAGCGAGTCGCAGTTTGCCGTTCTGCGTAAAAAAGGCACGTTAAATACAAACGCTAAAAATAATAACAATTTCGCATTTGCCGCGTAGTCGGCACTTACCATAGCGTAAGGCGTGTCCGTTCATATTCACCCGCAGGTATGAAATGGGCATCAATTATGCGGGAAAATCTTGTATGAGTTCCCGGTAATACAAGAGAACAACGGGATCGTCAATCTTGAAGCCTGCCGGAGGGCGCCATGAAAGATTAAAGCAAAAACACCGGCTGTACTCGGAGAAATTCCTTTGGAAATGCTTTCGGACGCGAGTTCAACTCTCGCCATCTCCACCATTTTTAATTATTTCCCCAATCGGGGTTTATCTTCGGGGCATTAGCTCAGCCGGGAGAGCGCATGGCTGGCAGCCATGAGGTCAGGGGTTCGATCCCCCTATGCTCCACCACATGAGGCACTATATTTAATATTAAATATAGTGCCTTTATTATATCCGAAATTCTCATACCCGGGACGCATTTTTAAATGTAAAACAATTAAATGGGAAATATTGACAATTTTAAATAATGTGATAGTATATTAATACATCAATGGAAAAATATGTAATCAGATTTGAGAATATGGTTCTGTGCAGATGAGATGTTTTTTATTAAATGAAATATTTTTTAGAGATAATGTAATGATTTTTTTTAATCAAAATGTAAGGAAAGAATTAAAAATAACATATGTACGGCAGCAGTAAAAACATGCGCACAATAGGAAATATAGGAGAAGATATCGCCGCTGCGTATTTGTCAGAGCGCGGCTATCTTATTATTAAACGAAATTTTTATACTTTTCGAGGTGAAATTGACATTATCGCATATGAGACGAAATTGAATGAGTATGTTTTTGTAGAGGTAAAATACAGAAAAAACCTGAAATTCGGTTATCCGTCAGAGGGAATTGCAGGGAAAAAGATTAAACATCTTACTGATTCAATTAACATATTTTTCAAAAACATTCGCACTCAAAAAACATCTCCGTCATATCGCATTGATCTGATCGAGATTATGGAAATAGGGGATAAAGTCGACATTTATCACACGAAAAATATAAATTGTTAAAAAATTGTGTTGTAGCGGCACTGGGATTTGAGAGGGTACAAATGCTCGCAAATATAATTACAGGTACATTAGACGGCATCAATTCAAAAGGAGTTATCGTTGAAACGGATATAACAAACGGCTTGCCGGCTCTAAACATGGTCGGACTTGCAAGCACGTCGATAAAGGAATCATCGGAACGCATACGATCCGCAATTATAAATTCTGATTATTCTTATCCGAGAAACAGGATCACGGTGAATTTATCGCCTGCAGATATGCGAAAAGACGGCACGCATTTTGATTTGCCGATTGCGCTCGGATTGCTCATATCATCCGGAGAAATCAAACTTTCGGTTGATGAATTCGATCTCCTTGCACATACGGCATTTTTCGGCGAATTATCCTTAAACGGCAATCTTATGCCGATAAAGGGAGCTCTGCCGATGTTGCTCGGCATGAAAAAGAACGGAGTAAAACGCATTATAATTCCTTTGAAGAATTTTTCTGAATGCAAAGTCCTGAGCGATATTGAGATAATAGGAGTATCTTCGTTAAAATGGGCGGCATATGCCGTTTCACATGATTCTTGTGCATTGGAGAAGATAAATGACCGTAATTTGGAATACCAATTGAAAGAAACTTCAAATTACGAGATGGGAATAGATATAGAATATCTGAAATCAAATATGATGAGCCGTACCGATAAAGAAGATTTTGCGGATATAAAAGGGCAGGAAGCGGCGAAAAGAGCGATATTGGTAGCCGCCGCCGGATTTCACAATATTTTTATGATTGGGAGCCCGGGCGGAGGAAAGACGATGCTTGCGAGCAGATTGCCGGGGATTCTTCCCGATATGTCATTTGATGAAATACTTGAAACAACATCAATTTACAGCATATCCGGTGAGCTTTCACAAGAGAATCATATAATTTTTAATAGGCCTTTTCGCTCGCCGCATCACAGCGCGACACTTCCTTCTCTGATAGGCGGCGGAAATAATCCGATGCCGGGAGAAATATCACTTGCGCACAACGGTGTGCTTTTTCTTGACGAAATTCTTGAATTTCCAAGATCGGTACTCGAATCATTGCGTCAACCGATTGAAACGCGCAAAAGTATCATTACCCGCAACAATAAATGTGCTGAATTTCCATCAAACGTATTGCTTGTCGGGGCTGCCAATCCTTGCAAATGCGGATACTATGGAGATCCTAATCATGAATGCAGGTGCAGTATGAATCAAATATTGAATTATCGAAACAAATTGTCGGGGCCTCTTCTCGACAGAATAGACATCCAAATTGAGATACCTTCGCTTAACAGCAGTTCTTTTTTCAATGACACTCATATCGGGATGTCAACCGAGGAGATGAAAGAAGCAGTGCAAATTGCCGTTGAAATCCAAAAAAACAGATTTAAAAAATACGATATCAAAAAATTCAATGCACATATGAACTCGAATGAAATAAGGGAATTTTGTTCACTGGGGAGTGAAACTGAAATTTTTGTAAAAAAAATATTTGATTCCCTGAACTTGAGCGGAAGATCCTATCAAAAACTGCTTAAAGTGTCCCGTACAATTGCCGATTTGGAAAAAAGCACGGATATAAAAACGGAGCACTTGGCGGAAGCGATCAGATACAGACTGAATTTGGGGAAAATATAATGCAACACATGGAAAGAAATATTTTATCGGAGAATAAAGGCTATAAAAAGAGCAAGTCGGGCTCCGAGGGACATATTATCATTTCGGATTCCGAATATCCGCAGCTTTTGCGCAACATAGATATTCCTCCTGATAAACTCTATTATCTGGGAGACATATCATTATTGAAAAAAAATTGTGTCGCAATAGTGGGAACGAGGAAACCCAGCGAATATGGAAAACACATCGCATACAATTTAGCAAGAAATCTGGCGCGGCAGGGTTTTGTCATTGTCAGCGGATTGGCGTACGGGATCGACGCGGAAGCCCACAGAGGAGCGCTTTCATGCAGAGGGGCAACGATTGCCGTACTCGGCAGCGGGATCGATTTTTTCCCTGCATCCAATAAAATTCTGCGTGATAACATCGCCGAATCGGGGCTTATTATCTCAGAGTATTCGGACGGTACCCACGGAAGCAGATATACATTCCCCATACGAAACAGAATTATAAGCGGCTTATCGCTGGCAACCGTTGTTGTTGAAGCAGGTTTATCGAGCGGCTCGCTAATTACCGCTGAACGCGCATCGGAACAGGGTCGCAGTGTTTACGCTCTGCCGGGGAATATAGACCACACGGGAAGCTTGGGTACAAATAAACTGATAATGGATGGGGCCATACCGCTGATCGCACTGGATAATGTCGCAAGAGATATGTATGCGGAGAATCCGCATGTACGGGAAGAAAATATGCGCTTTATCACTTCATTTTGGAAAAATAATGGGGTTTCTGAATTGAAGAATATGAGAAATGACGGAAATGATGATTATGAAATCGGCGCATTTCATAGAGAAATTTTAGATTTTATCGAAAATAAGGGCGAGCAGGGTATATATGATCTGTCGGTGCAGTTCAACATGAGTGTCAAGGATATCAGTATACACATCACAATCCTTGAAATACAAGGGCTTGTCTATACCGCTATGGGCAAAGTTTTCATTGCAAAATTTTAATACTGCACATATAATATGAAAAAGATGAAATATGAATGCTTCTATATGAGTTTTCTTGAAAACAAATATTATCATATACACTTTGGAGGACAAAATGGCGAGTGCTAAAAATACGCTTGTAATTGTTGAGTCGCCGTCGAAGGCAAAGACTATCGGCAAGTTTCTGGGGAAAAATTACACTGTTGTTGCTTCTGTCGGGCATATCAGGGATCTTCCTAAATCAAAATTGGGAATAGATATAGAAAATGATTTTGAACCTCAATACATATCGATTCGCGGTAAAGGGGATTTGATTAAAACTCTTAAAAAAGAAACTAAAAATGCAAAAAAAGTATATCTTGCAACCGATCCGGATAGAGAAGGGGAGGCTATTGCATGGCATCTTGCATATCTTTTGGGGATTGAAGAAGATGAAGAATGCAGGATAGTTTTTAATGAAATAACAAAAAATGCCGTGCAGGATGCATTGAAAAATCCCAGAGCGATCAATACCAATTTAGTCGATGCACAGCAAGCGAGAAGAGTGCTGGATAGATTGGTGGGTTATCAAATCAGTCCGTTGCTTTGGAGAAAAGTCAGAAGAGGGCTGAGTGCCGGGAGAGTCCAATCGGCCACTCTGAAAATGATTTGCGACAGGGAAAAAATAATTCGTGATTTCAAGCCTGAAGAATTCTGGAATATAACTGCGACTTTCAAAAAAAACAAAGAAAAATTTCTTGCAAAGCTGGAAAAATATAACGGTAAAAAAATCAAAGTTGAAAATAAAGAGCAAAACGATTTTATTTTAGATGAATTGAAAAAACATTCATATATCGTCGGCAATATTGAGCAAAAACAGCGCACTCGTAAAGCCGCTCCGCCGTTTACCACAAGCAGCATGCAGCAAGACGCGTCAAATAAGCTGAATTTTACAACGAAAAAGACGATGATGGTCGCGCAGCAATTATATGAAGGCGTAGATATCACGGGATTCGGAACTATCGGTCTTGTGACATACATACGAACGGATTCCGTTCGTTCTTCCGCAGAAGCGATACATGCGGCGGCGGAATATATCAAAGAACATTTCGGTGAGAAATATAATTCCAATAATCTCTACAGCAACAAGAAAAAGGATGTTCAAGATGCGCATGAAGCCATCAGGCCGACCAGGATTGAACTTTCACCCGAACGTGTCGCGGCTTCTTTGACAAAAGATCAATTGAAATTATACACATTAATATGGAACAGATTTATGGCAAGCAGGATGGCGGCGGCTGTATTTGATAGTGTCAGTGCAGACATAGTTAATGGAAATTATTCTTTCAGAGCAACCGGACAAAAAATAAAGTTTGACGGTTTTTTAAAGATATATCAATATGGTGATTCAGCGGATGAAAATGCGAATTTGCCCGAGCTGCTGGAAGGAGAAGATTTAAAAGCCGAAAAGATTGAAGGCAAGCAAAACTTTACACAACCGCCCGCTCGTTTTTCGGAGGCAACTCTTGTAAAAGAGCTGGAAGAAAAAAATATAGGGCGTCCGAGTACATATGCGCCTATTGTTGCAACACTTATAGACAGAAAATATGTCACACGTGAGAAAAAAGCTCTGATTCCCTCGGATCTAGGATTCATTGTCAATGATTTGATGGAAGAGTATTTCAAAGACATTGTGGACGCCGGCTTCACAGCGGGAATGGAAGATCAGCTTGATGATGTGGAAGTTAAGAATTTTCCATGGAAAAAAATCGTATCCGACTTTTACGCGGCATTCAGCAAAGAACTCGAATACGCTGATTCAAAGATTGAAAAAGTACAACTTGCAGACGTAATAACTGATGAGAAATGTGAGCTTTGCGGCAAACCAATGGCAATAAAAACGGGAAGATTCGGTGAATTTCTGGCATGTACCGGATATCCCGAATGCAAAAATACAAAACCCATAGTTGAAAAGACCGGCGTGGCGTGCCCGCGCTGTGGAAAAGAAATAGTGAAGAGAAAAAGTAAAAAGGGCAGAATTTTTTACGGTTGTGAAGGATATCCCGAATGTCCTCAGGTGTATTGGAATAAACCGCTGCAAAAAGAATGTCCGGAATGCGGCTCTCTTCTGGTTGAGAAAAAACTTAAAAATTCCGATCGTTCGTGTTCAAACAACGAATGCGGATATAAAGAATGAGCATTAAAAGGAGTACTTTATGATAGAATTTCATGCAACAACGATATGTGCGGTTATGAGAGAAAACGGTGATGTTTGTATCGGTGGTGACGGACAGGTCACCATGGGGCAGACAAGCATCATGAAAAGCGGGGCGAAAAAGGTTAAAAAAATATATAAAGATACAGTTTTAACGGGTTTTGCAGGCTCTGTTTCCGATGCATTTTCACTGACGGAAAAATTTGAAAAAAAGTTGGAGGAACATGCAGGAAATCTTAAAAGAGCTGCGGTCGCTCTGGCACAGGATTGGCGCAGTGATAAAATAATGAGAAATCTTGAAGCGCTTATGATAGTTATGGATAAAGAAAATCTGCTTGTTTTATCAGGCAACGGAGAGGTTATTTCTCCGGATGAAAAGTTTGTAGCTATAGGTTCAGGCGGCAACTACGCGCATGCAGCCGCAAAAGCAATGTACAATCATACAGACATGAGCGCTGAAGAAATAGTTAGGGAATCATTGAAAATTGCCGCATCTATATGTGTGTACACCAATGACAATATTTCTATTGAAAAATTATGATCTTTCAAGTAAGAAATCGAAATCATTGTTTTAAGAATATTACAGGAGTCGAATATGAGTAATGATAACATAAAGAACATGACTCCAAAACAAATTGTTTTGGAACTTGACAAGTACATAATCGGGCAAAATGATGCAAAAAAATCGGTTGCTATAGCGCTTAGAAACAGGTATCGCCGTTCCCTCATTCCTGAAAATATGAGGGAGGAGATAACGCCGAAGAATATACTTATGATAGGGCCTACAGGCGTAGGAAAAACCGAAATTGCACGGCGACTTGCTAAACTTACGGATGCTCCGTTTGTAAAAGTGGAAGCGACCAAGTTTACGGAGGTTGGGTATGTTGGGCGCGATGTCGATTCTATGGTCAGAGATCTTGTTGAAGCGGCAATAAGAATCACAAAAGCTAAAAAAATGAATGAAAAATATGAAGTCGCCGACAGCCTTGTGGAAGAAAAAATAATAAGGGCGATCATTCCAGGAAAAAACAAGGGGAATTCGGAGAAAACAGCGCATAATCCATTTGAAATTCTGCTTGGGAATACCAATTACAAAACACAAAAACAACAGTATGAAGAATCACAGTCAAAACAGATCGAATCCGAAGAAGAGATACAGGATGTGGAACTCGCTCGCGAACAGGTGAGGCAGCAATTACGTGACGGTAAGCTTGAAGAGCAATATATTCAAATTGAGGTTAACGACACTCCTAAAGGCAATCAGCTCGATATGAGCAATGAGGGCATGAGCATAGCTATCGGAAATATTTTTGGAGACATGATGCCAAAAAAGAAAAAAAAGAAATCCGTAAAAGTAAAGGATGCTCGTAAAATCCTTAGGGAAGAAGAGGCGCAAAACCTTCTCGATATGGATCAAATAATAGATGAAGCGCTTGAAAATGCGGAACAAAACGGCATAATATTTATTGATGAGATTGATAAGATCGCCTCTTCATCCAATTACGGCAGAGGTGCCGATGTGTCTCGCGAAGGCGTTCAGCGTGATATCCTGCCGATAGTGGAAGGAAGTGTAATCAATACAAAGTACGGTCCCGTCAAGACGGATCACATTTTGTTCATAGGGGCGGGAGCGTTTCATATTGCAAAACCCACCGATCTGATACCTGAGCTTCAGGGCAGATTCCCCATCCGCGTGGAACTTGAAAACCTCAATGAAGATGCATTTAAACAAATTCTGACGGTTCCGGAAAATGCAATAATTAAGCAGCACAAAATGCTTTTCGAGATAGAAGGAGTGACTTTAAATTTCACAGAAGATGCTATAAGCACTATCGCAAAACTTTCATTGATGATGAATGAACAATCCGAGAATATAGGTGCGCGGAGACTGCATACCGTACTTGAAAAGCTTCTTGAGGATATATCTTTTGATTTGCCTAATGATGCTATCAAGGAAATAACAGTTGATGACGATTTTGTAAAAACAAAATTTGCGGACAGCATTCATGCTTATGATGTTGATAAATATATTTTATAATCAAATTTGTTTAGTGGTTGCAGATTGACCTTTGCGCTGTTTTGGAGAGGTGATATCGTGGAAAAAACAATTTTGGAAAACATCAGGAAATTAAATTGGATACTGCAGGAGAGTCCTGCGGGGACTTTTTCATTTGAAGAATTATGTCAAATAATGAGCGATATGATGGAATCAAATGTATATCTTGCAAACAAAGCGGGGAAAGTCATAAGTGCCATCTATAAGATAAGATCCGACAGCTCTACGATTACCGACCCCGCAATGGGTACGGAAAAATTCCCTAATGAGTACAATGACGCTTTTATGAAGGTCACGCGCACGACGCCAAATTTGAAAGCGGAAGAAGCTCTTGAAATTTTTAAATATGATTACGAGACGTATGATAAGCTGCATACTATTGTTCCTGTTTTTGGCGGCGGAGAGCGGGTCGGCACATTGATTCTTACAAGATATGAACCTGAATTTATTGATGAAGATTTAGCTATAGCCGAGTACGGCGCGACCGTGATTGGTCTTGAAATTCAGCGTCAAAATGCATTGCAGGAAGAGGCGGAGGAGCGTAAAAAAGCGGTTGTAAAAATGGCAATAGGCACACTTTCATATTCGGAAGTTGAGGCATTGCAGCAAATTTTTGCTGAGCTTGATTCTCTGGAGGGATTGCTTGTCGCGAGCAGGATAGCTGATAAATTCGGAATTACGCGCTCTGTTATAGTAAATGGACTCAGAAAGCTCGAAAGCGCAGGTTTGCTTGAATCAAAATCTCTTGGAATGAAAGGCACGTATATCAAAGTTCTTAACGAAAATCTTTTGCATGAAATCGGCAAAATGGAAGTGTAGCTATATGAACACCGATGATGTTTTTTTTAAGACAATATATCAAAATTCAAAAATCGAACTCGAGATCGAGCGATCTTTATTTATAGCACATGCAATGCCTGTTGAAAATAGAGATGAAGCGGATTCATTTTTGCGTGAAGTTCGTCATAAATATAAAGATGCCACACATAATGTTCCTGCCATGGTTATAGGTGATAAAATGCAAATTCAGTGGTGCAGTGATGACGGTGAACCCTCCGGCACTTCAGGTCCTCCGATTCTACAAATGTTGATAAAAACGGAACTTACCAATCTAATAGTAATTGTTTCAAGATATTTTGGCGGCATCAAGCTCGGAACGGGAGGATTGGTAAGAGCCTATACATCCGCAGCCAAGATGGCTCTTGAGGCGGCAGGAACAGCTGCAATACTGAATATGAGCAAAGATATCTATACAGTAGAATACGCCTTTTTCGATAAAATCAAAAACAGAGAAAAACTGGGGGATTTCACTATTGAGATGGTCGACTATTCCGATAAAATAACATTGGAAATCCTTACCGGAACCAAGAATTCCGATGCTTTGTACACGGAAATCTTGAATCTGACGAACGGCACTGCCGTCAAAGAATCCTCAAAAATGCAACAATGTAAAATCAGAGTTTGAAATACTCGCTTACTATCTCGTATGCCAGAGCCGGATTTTCTTTTGAAACATTTAAAACAGCAGAATCAATATCCGGATTTTTTTCTTTTAATTTGGCGAATCCTTGCGGATAAAACGCATTTTCCGTCTTGGCGTAGTCCCCGGTAACGAGCTTAACAACCTCTTTCAGATCTTTATAACTTTGTGATTCGGCATCGAAATTCCAAACGGGATAATAGGATCCCTTTATCAACTCAAAATCTGTAAGATGGCAAATGCTTGCGAAAGTTTCTTCAAATTTAGGGAAAGCATCTTCATCAAAACTCTGTGCTCTGGCCGATACTATAAAATTTCCTGTTGCCGTGCTCGCAGTGAGCATCTCGGAATTTGCGATATTCTCCTCAGATTCATCATCAAATACAAAATTACCGTTTATCATTGTATATAGAAAACTCACGATTTTTTCTGAAGAATCAATTGATATTACACGCTCCGGAATAGGGATCTCCCTCATCGAATAATTCAGATAATGATGGTCCTTACTGTTTTTATCAATAAATTTCTTCTGCAGTTTTAAAAATTGCTTTATAAATTGATTTTCATTATTTTCATTTACGACAACGGTCGCAGTTGCATAGCTTGAATAATAACCTTGCGTGCTGCCGGCATTGAAAGCTGCTATTTCATATAAAATGCCCTTGCTCCTGCAAGTAGTCAGCAGGGTATTTAATGCCTTTATGGGATTTGGATGTGAAATCTCAGTTCTGTCTTCCGATGTACCTTCACTGAGTCCGCTGATTGTCACCTCATATGCTTTTTGAAATTTGGGCTCATTAAAATTCAAGCTCATTTTCATTGTGTATTGCTGCTCTCCGGGCGATGCAACTATGAGATTGTTTTTAGGAAGCAGGGGATCATTGGAAAGAAAAATCATTTTATCACATAATATTTTTTCATCAGGGATCTTTGAATATGCTGAAAAATCTTCTTTATCATCAACCGTCACAATAAGTCTTAAATCATTGCTCGAATTTGAATCTTTAAGAACATTAAGCGCACACGCCAAAGAGTGTAAATTGTAGAAATATTCGTGGTTTGATATCCTGCAAAACAAAATTTTGGTTGAGTCGGCACTGTTTTTATTTAAAAAATTTTCACGAAAAACAAATATATTCCCGAAGTTGTCCTTTTTAATAACAAAGTTATTGTCATCACTCCATTCGTTCAGATATGAATATATCGAATCAATGCGATTTGATTCATCAAAATTTTCAGAGATAATGTTCGTATCTTCAAAGATTGAATTATTGATTCTCTGCTCATTATAACCAAGTTTATTATCGTTGCAAGCGCTCAACATGAAGCATATCACAAAAAAAACGGCAATGCTTAAAAACGGTATTCCTCGGCTTGTGCCGTTTTCGTTTTTTTTAAAATTACGCATACTCCACCTCAAAATTTATCATCAAAATGCCCGAGTATTATTTGGTCGATAATAATATTTATCGGATTTAAGAATATCACATGAACGAACTTTATTAAACCCCCTTAATGCCGACATATGTACTTGACTACGGATAGATGAGGGAGTATACTTCATATACAATATGTTGTGCAATATTGGAAGGTGTAAACAGATGGAGTTGCTGTCGAAAATTCAACGCGTCGATCACATGAACCTGTTTACACCGGCTTTAATTTTTTATATAAACGAGGTGTGCTATGACTGAAATCAACGGAATAATCAAACGAGACGGCAGAATGGTTGAGTACAATCCGGAAAAGATTGTTGATGCTATCTATAAGGCTGCACAGCAGCTCGGAGGAACAAATAAGGATACTGCGAGATATCTGGCAAAGCAGGTAGAGGCATACCTGCTTGAAGTCAATCATGAACAAACTCCGACGGTTGAAGAAATACAAGATGCTGTAGAGAAAGTCCTGATCGACAACGGACATGCAAGGACGGCTAAGGAGTTCATACTCTATCGTGCCGAACGCTCCAGAGTGAGGGAAATGAATACACGATTGATGAGAACCTATGAGGACCTCACGTTTAAAGATGCAAAAGATAATGATATAAAAAGGGAAAACGCAAATATCGACGGGGACACTGCTATGGGAACCATGTTGAAATACGGTTCCGAAGGAGCAAAGCAATTTTATGAGATGTTTGTACTCAAACCCGAACACGCAAAGGCGCATGTTGACGGAGATATTCACATACATGATTTGGATTTTTTGACTTTGACCATGACATGTTGTCAAATAGATCTGATAAAACTTCTTTCCGGAGGATTTTCCACGGGACACGGACATCTCAGGGAACCGAACGATATCCAAAGCTATGCGGCGCTTGCGTGTATAGCAATTCAGTCAAATCAAAATGATCAGCATGGCGGACAGTCGGTGCCCAATTTTGATTACGGCATGGCGCCCGGAGTAAGAAAAACGTATAAAAAACTCTACTGGACGAATCTCGGCAAGGTGTTAAATATTTTATACGATATTGAAGACGGCGTAGAAAAAGTGAAAGAAATCGGCAAAAAGATAGAATCGGACTGCGGTGTGTATCCAAATATGGCTAAAGACTCCGAATACTGGGATTTAGAGGCAAAAGAACTTGAAAAGATAATGGAACATAAAGATATAAAAATTGCACAGGAAAGAGCTGTGAAATATGCGGATTCCGAAATAAAACGTTCCACATATCAGGCAATGGAGGCTTTTATTCATAATTTAAATACAATGCACTCACGGGCGGGTGCTCAGATACCGTTTTCATCGATAAATTACGGGACTGATACATCCCCTGAGGGAAGACTGGTTATGGAAAGCGTATTAAAGGCCACGGAAGCGGGGCTCGGAAATGGGGAAACTCCGATTTTCCCTATACAGATTTTCAAAATCAAAGAGGGAATTTCATACAACAAGGAAGATCCGAATTATGATTTGTTTAAACTGGCATGCCGTGTTTCGGCAAAACGTCTCTTTCCGAATTTTTCGTTTATAGATGCGCCGTTTAATCTGCAATATTATAAACCCGGGGATTACAACACCGAAGTTGCTTACATGGGATGCAGAACCCGCGTGATCGGTAATCATTACGACCCGACAAGAGAAGTCGTGGGCGGCAGAGGGAATCTGAGTTTCACCTCTATTAACTTACCGCGTATTGCAATAAAATCAAACGGGAATCTGGATATATTTTTTGAAGATCTCGACCGAAAAATCGAATTGGTAATAGATCAGTTATTGGAGCGGTTTAAGATCCAATCGGGGAAGACCGTCAAAAATTTCCCGTTTCTGATGGGACAGGGAGTGTGGATAGATTCTGATAAATTGAGCAATAATGATTCAATTGCGGAAGTCATTAAACATGGAACCCTTTCAATGGGATTCATCGGTCTTGCCGAGGCATTGACCTCCCTCACCGGTTCGCATCACGGTGAATCGAAATCATCACAAACGTTAGGACTTGAAATAATAGGATATATGCGTAAAAAAATGGATGATGCATCAAAAAAATACGGACTTAACTTTACGCTGCTTGCCACGCCGGCGGAAGGACTTTCAGGCAGGTTCGTAAGGATTGACAGGAAAAAATATGGAGAACTTCCGGGAATAACCGATAAAAATTACTATACAAATTCATTCCATATCCCCGTATCATTTCACATAAATGCATTTGATAAAATAAGCTTGGAGGCGCCATACCATGCTTTTACAAATGCAGGACATATATCATATGTGGAATTGGATGGCGATCCGCTTAAAAATTTGGATGCATTTGAAAGTATAGTAAGATGCATGAAAGAAAACGGAGTGGGCTACGGTTCAATCAATCATCCTGTAGATCGCGATCCCTGCTGCGGATACACCGGAATTATTGATAATGAGTGCCCGGTCTGCCATCGCCGCGATACGGAGGAAGAGTCGGGATTTGAAAGAGTAAATCGAATGGAAATAATGGGTAATGAACGGATGGCCTTAAAGGAAATGAGATCCGATGATAAGATTATGCGATTTGAAGATTTAAAAAAAGGCAGCGGAGTAAATGAATCACCTATGTAGAATAGCAGGGGTGGTGAGAGAATCAATAGTGGACGGTCCCGGAATAAGGTTTGCGGTTTTTTTTCAGGGATGTCCTCATCACTGCAAAGGATGTCACAATATTTCCACATGGGATATGGATGGCGGGTATTTATGCGAGATCGGAAAAATTGTTGAAGAAATACGCGCCAATCCGCTTTTGCGTGGGATTACCTACAGTGGCGGGGAACCGTTTATGCAGGTTGATGCCATGCTCAGTATCAATGAAGCTCTCAGCGATATCGTAGACTGCAATTTTGATTATATGGCATATACGGGATTTACTTATGAAGAATTGCAGGAACAGGCGATAAACGATCCGAAAATCGATAAAGTTCTGGGACAGCTGGATTATCTTGTTGACGGCAAATTCATTGATGAAGAAAAAGATTTGACATGCATGTTTCGAGGAAGTCGTAATCAACGCTTTATTGATTTGAGAGCGACAAGAGAAAGCGGGATAATAATAGAAAAAAACTTTTCGGATTGACCCAAAAATGCTTGCGTCTTTCCCATTTCATGTGTTAGAATATTGCTTGTTCGGCAAGAACTTTGTTTTATTTTGTACATAAGCGAAGGCTTTTTAATAAATCACAGTGAAAGCGAGGTGGATAGAATGGCTACGAAATGTGAGGTCTGCGGCAAGACACAGGTTGCCGGAAATGCGGTTTCTCACTCCAACAGACACACAAGGCGAGTTTGGAAACCGAATATTCAAAGAATCCGTATTATTGAAAACGGTTCGGTTAGGCGTGCTAATGTATGCACAAAATGCATTAAGTCCAATAGGGTGACGAGAGCAATTTAGAAATAAAAGACCTGCGTTTGCAGGTTTTTTAGTATTTGGAGGTTTCCCCGTGATATATCAAAAAATTAGTGAAAAAGGAAAAATAAGTTTCACTAAAAAAGCTATCGGAAAGATTATCATGCAGTGCATTAATGAGGCTCCGATGGATATCATCGTCTCGAACCCCAAAGGAAAAGCTGCGACTTTTTCCGCAATGGTAGGGGGAAACAGCGACAGCGGCGATCATATACAAATTGATTTAAAAGCGGATGAGATTTTCATTGAATTATTTGTTATCATTCCGTTTGGCGTGAGCATAAAGCTAGTGAAACAGTATTTGAATGACAGTATAAGGGAAAAGATGAACTTGATGCTTCAAACGGAGCCTCAAGACTTAGGTGTCAATGTTGTCGGCATGTTGATGAAATCAGGCAAAGTCGTTCATTGGGGGGAAGCATGAATCTCAATGATGATATAAGACTTTTGAGAGGAGTCGGAGATAAAAAAAGTGCCGCATTGCATAAAATGGGGATATATTCCGTTGGCGATTTTCTTGAAAACTATCCCAGAAGATATGAGGATCGACGAAATATAAAAAAAATATCGGATCTTGAACCGGGAATAAAGTCCCTGATATCTGCTAAAATCATATCGACTACAACTGCAAGAAGCACCCGAAATGGCGGCAAATACATTACTAATCTCCTGGTTAATGATGAGAGCGGAACTCTGAAAATAACTTTTTTCAATAAGTATAAGAGCAATTTTAATTTCACAAAAGATAGAGAGTATTTTTTTTACGGCAAAGCGGAAAAAGATTCCTGGGGATTTGTAATGCACCATCCCGAATTTTCTGACGGAGATGCAAATGATTTCGCAGGGATAATCCCTGTTTATCCGCTGACAAGCGGCATTACAGCAAATGAAATGCTGAGATTTCAGATGACCGCTTTAGAATGCATCGACCATCTAAATGATTTTCTCCCCGAACAAATTCGCTTAAAATATAAACTTGCGGATCTGAAATATGCCGTTTACAATATCCATAGACCTGCAAATCCCGAAGCTCTGAAATCCGCTGCATATCGATTAATTTTTGACGAATTCTTTTTGATGTGGTTCACCATGATGCTTTCAAAAAACAAGAATAAAACTAAAAGCGGGATTTCTTTTTCAAATGTTGATCTGAAGCCGATTTTAAGCATGCTTCCATTTGATTTGACCGTCGCGCAGGCAAAAGCGCTTTCCGAAATTTTGTCTGACATGAAAAGAAAAAAAACAATGAATCGCCTCCTGCAGGGTGATGTGGGATCCGGCAAGACGATTGTTGCAATCCTTGCTATGTATACAGCGGCTGAAAACGGGTATCAGGCTGTAATGATGGCACCTACGGAACTTCTCGCCAAACAGCATTATGACGAGCTGTTAAAATATTTCCCAAAATTCGGCATAAGGGTCGGGTACCTTACCGGCAGCCTTAATCCGGAAGAAAAAAGAAAAATGTGCGCGGGGATAGGTTCAGGAGAATATGACGTAATAGTCGGGACACACGCATTATTTCAGGATGAGGTAAAAT
Source organism: Anaerovoracaceae bacterium (assembly GCA_041844835.1). GTDB lineage: Bacteria > Bacillota > Clostridia > Peptostreptococcales > Anaerovoracaceae > CAUUCX01. The sequence goes on along the minus strand of JBGZBU010000018.1, from coordinate 52,255 downwards.
ATAATAACCTGGGCCTTATAATAACAGATGAACAGCACAGATTCGGCGTAAAACAAAGAGCCATGCTGAAGTGTAAAGCCGATAATCCGGATGTCCTAATTATGAGTGCAACTCCGATTCCAAGGACGCTTGCAAACATACTGTATGCAGATTTGGATGTATCTATTATAGAAGAAAGCCCGCTCGGAAGAAAAAAAACAATAACAAGGGCATGCAGCGCAGCTGAAAGAAAAAGTGTATATGATTTTGTATATGTTCACGTTAAGCAAGGAAGACAGGCATATGTTGTTGCCCCGCTGATTTCGGACAATAATGATTTAAATCTGAAATCTGTAATAAAATTGAGAGACGGCATTGCCAAACGATATCCCGATATTCGCGTCCAATGTATTCATGGGGATATGAAGCAGGCGGAAAAGGATTCGATAATGCGGGATTTTGCAAATGGCGGTATAGATATACTGGTTGCAACGGTGCTGATTGAAGTAGGAATCAATATACCGAATGCGACGATAATGGTAATCGAGAATGCCGAACGCTTCGGTCTTGCTCAGTTGCACCAACTCAGAGGGCGAATCGGGCGAGGCAGTGAGCAATCATATTGCGTACTGATTACGCACGGCAACTCGGACGCGGCGGCGCGGCGCGCTGAAATAATGTTGAGCAGCAATGACGGTTTTTTTATAGCCAATGAAGATTTAAAGCTCAGAGGGCATGGAGATATTTGGGGAGTAAGACAGCATGGAATCCCCGACTTCAAGCTGGCTGATTTTATAAAACATGATTATATTTTGAAAGAAGCCATAAGTGCCGCCGATGAAATAATTTCACAAAAAATCCATGTGGATCCACGTGAATACGATACTCTGCGACAACTTGCGGAAAAGACATATAATTTGGACGGATTGGAGGATATATGAGAATAATATCGGGTGAATTTAAAGGAAGAAAACTGGAATCGCCTCCGGCGAATTCACTTGCAACAAGACCTACGGCTGATCGAGTTAAGGAAGCCATGTTTTCCATTCTGGCGGAAGACATATATGGTGCCGTTGTTGCGGACTTTTTTTCAGGAACCGGAAGTCTGGGGCTGGAAGCATTGTCACGCGGAGCGGAGCACTGCTTTTTTGTTGACTCGTCTCTCGAAAGCGTGAGGTTAATAAAACGCAATATTGCATATTGCCGGGCGGATGCACGCTCCACCGTGCTGCATCTTGATTTCAACAAAGCCTTTAATATGATAAAAGAGAAAATTGATATAATACTTGCAGATCCGCCGTATGACTGCGGATACCCTGACGATTTGCTTGAAATTATCGCGCAAAAATGCAGCGACAGTTTGTCCGAAAATTCGATTATAATGATTGAACACGCAGGAAATGAAAAAATTCATGAAATAGTCGGAATAAATTTGCTTAAAACACGCAGATATGGGAAAACCGTTTTAAGCATTTTTCAACCTTCTTGGTGATGATTTTTTCATCAAACGCATATCTTACGGCGCCGCTAAAACTAAAACATTGTAATGCACCATTAAATTGTGTTAAAATTACCTTATTGATTATTGCGGAGAGTTTCAGATGATTAAAGCATTGATAACGGGATCATTTGATCCACTGACGAGCGGGCACCTTAATATTATTCAAAGAGCATCCAAGCTCTGTGATGAGTTGGTTGTGGGCATAATCCACAATCCTTCCAAAACACCGCTTTTTTCAATAGAAGAAAAAAAAGCTATGGTTTCGTGCTGCATTTCGGATTTGCCGAATGTGAAGGTTGATTCATTTTCCGGTCTGCTCGCCGATTATGTTAATGCCAATCGATTCAATGTTATCTATCGCGGGCTCAGAGCTACAACGGATTTCGAATATGAGATCCAAATGGCACAGATGAATGCAAGACTCTTTGATGACGGCATTGAAACGGTTTTCTTGATGACGGATCCAAAATATTCTTTTATAAGTTCGAGCATGATTAAAGAAGTATTTCTTCTGGGAGGGGATGTAAAAGGACTTGTTCCCCCAAAAATACTTGATTTTATGAATAAAAAATATAAAAAGATATAGTGTTAAGGAGATTAAAATGAAAGTAACGGAATTATTGGATGAAATTGAAGAGATATTGAATTCAGCCGCAGTTCTGCCGATTATGGGAAAACAGCTTGTAGATGCGCAGGAATTAAGTGAAATCGTAAAGGAAATACGGATAGCTCTCCCGGATGAAATTCAGGAAGCGATATGGATTAAGAGCCAAAAGGAAAGAATCTTGGAAGACGCTAAAAATGAATATGAAGCCGTTCTGAAGGAAGCTCAGGCTCAAGCGGAAGATTTGATCGAAAGCGACGATATAACAGTCAAAGCAAAAATGCGAGCGGACGAAATTATGCGCATTGCGGAGTCAAATGTAAAACAGCTCAAAATCAAGACTTTCGATTATGTTGATGAAATTCTTTTTGATCTGCAAAATCGCATAAACGATTTGAATTCTCAGCACTTCGGCAAAATGCTTGACGAACTTCAATCTGTATTTAGTGATGTGGACCTCACGTTGAGCAACAACAGAGCGGAAATCAAAGAATTGGCTTTGGAGGCGCACGGCGAATAAGAACCTCAAAAAAATATAATAAACAGACAGATATGAAAGTATTAGGTATAATTGCAGAATATAATCCGATGCATAACGGGCACATAAAGCATATAAGCGAATCAAAAAAAATGATTGCTCCGGATTATACCGTATGCGCTATGAGCGGTTTTTTCACACAGCGTGGAGAGGCCGCTATTTTTGATAAATGGATAAGAGCCGAGCACGCTGTTAGAAACGGAATTGACTTGGTTTTTGAAATCCCTTATGTTTATGCCTGCAATTCTGCCAGATATTTTGCGCGAGGTGCAATTGATTTATTAAACGCGGTCGGAGTTGTTACTGATGTATCTTTCGGAGCGGAAAGCGATCCGTCCGCGCTTGATGCCGTCGCGGACATATATCTCAATGACCGAAAATTATCCGGCACTGCAGATTCATTTTTGAATGAGGGATATTCATATCCGCGTGCCATGCAGCTTGCCATCGCAATGCATTACGACCCTTTGCTTTCCGACGTTCTCAATTTGCCGAACAACATACTTGCAATAGAATATTTGCATAGGATAAAATCGTGCAAATACATGATGTCACCGCATATTATTGAGCGCACAAATAATTATAAATCGATTAGTAATGACTATCATATCAGTGCAACGGCTGCGCGCAATTTCATGTTTAAAGGGCAAATTGACGAGATTAGAGACAAATTGCCGGAATCGGTTTTCAAAGATTTCGGAATGAAAAAAGATAATTCTTATCAAATTAAGGGCATACGTGATATAAATGATGTTGAATCAAGGTTTTTTGATCTCATCAAGCTATCCGTACTTAGAGAAGGCCCATCCGGCTTGAGAAAAATATTAACGGTTGACGAAGGGCTGGAACATCGTTTGCTAAAAATGATTCCCATCTCGAAAAATCTGAATGAATTTATAAGCAATCTCACCTCAAAACGCTATACAACGGCGCGCATCAAGAGAATGCTTATGCACATATTGACAGGTCTTACGAAAAATGATTTCGATACCATAGATAGACAAGAAAAAAGGTATCTACGCGTACTCGCGCTGAATGAGAGAGGAGCCGAGCTGCTCGGCATTATTAAAAAACGCAATTCCACCGAAGCCAAAATAATAACAAATCTATCCAAAAAAGATATTGCGGATGAATGGGTGGAAACTGCTCTGAAATATGATAAAATAGCTTGTGATATATATAATATTTTATTAAAACGCGATTTGTATGTATACAGCGAATATACAAATCACCCCGTAATACTACATAAATAAATGTTTACCGTAAAGGAGAAGTTCATATGAAAGTTTTGGTTATTAATTGTGGAAGTTCATCACTTAAATATCAGGTCATCGACATGCAAAACGAATCCCTTATAGCAAAAGGGCTTGTCGAGCGTATAGGTATTGAGCATTCGTCTATTACTCATGAAAAAACGGGTGAAGAAAAGATAAAGAACGAAATTGATATGCCCACTCACAAAGAAGCGATTGAACAGGTGATCAACGTACTCACGGATGAGAAAACCGGTATTGTGAAATCAATGGATGAAATCGGTGCCGTGGGGCACAGGGTGGCGCATGCGGGAGAAAAATATTCATCCTCAGTTTTGATTGACGATAATGTAATTGAGGTGCTTAAAGAGTGCATTGAACTGGCGCCCCTTCACAATCCTGCAAACCTGGAGGGGATTGCGGTCTGCAGGGAACTCATGCCGAATACCCCTATGGTCGCCGTCTTTGATACCGCATATCACCAGACCATGCCGCCGGAAGCGTATATTTATGCGATTCCATACAGATTTTACGAAAAATACGGCGTGAGACGATACGGTTTTCACGGGACAAGTCATAAATATGTAGCGGAGAGAACTTCGGAAATGCTCAACGTGGATATAAAAGACCTGAAGATTATAACCTGCCACCTCGGAAACGGAGCATCGGTAAGCGCAATTAAGCGCGGCATGTGTATAGATACATCCATGGGGTTCACACCTTTGGAGGGCTTGGTAATGGGGACACGCTGCGGCGATATTGATCCCGCTATAGTTACATATATGAGACAAAAGGAGAATCTGGAACCCGGTGAAGCAAACAGAATCTTAAACAGTGAATCCGGAGTTTTGGGCATTTCAGGGATTTCAAGTGATTTCAGAGATCTGGAAAAGGCGGTTGCCGAAGGTAATGAGCGGGCTGCATTGGCTCTCAAGGTATTTGCACATAAGGTGCGTTTTTATATCGGCGCATACATAGCAATGATGAATGGGCTTGATGCACTGGTATTCACAGCGGGTGTCGGGGAAAATGCCGTTGAAATAAGAGACATTGTATGCCACGATCTGGGGAATCTGGGCATAAAGCTTGATCTTGTAAAAAACAAAGTCAGAGGTAAAGAAATGATTATTTCACGAGATGATTCACCTGTAAAAATATTATTGATTCCTACCAATGAGGAGTTAATGATTGCAAGAGATACATACAATATCGCAATCAAGAAATAGCCGTTTGATCAGTGAATTCAAGTCTTGACATTAACTTTGATGCGTAATATAATTTATCATTGTTATCAAGTGTATACGAATGTCATCATCTGATGCTTTTGCATGGGTGATTCTAACTATTTTATAAGGAGGTGTACGGATATGGCGGTTCCTAAGAGAAAGACCTCAAAAGCTAAGAGGGATAGTCGAAGAGCTCCTAACATGAAAAAGTCGATGCCTGGTTTATCGATTTGTCCACAATGTCATGAGCCTAAACTTCCACACAGAGTTTGCCCAAATTGCAACTACTATGATGGGAAAGAAATCATTAAGATGGAAGTTTAATAAACGGAAAGCTAACGCCGGGGAAATCTTCGGCGTTTTCTACAATTTAAAGCTTGTGTTGATTATTTTTTACATTAACTGGGGGAATTATGGATAATAAACTGAAGGTGGGAATTCTTGGCGGAACCGGTATGGTCGGACAGCGTTTTGTGTCGCTGCTTGCGGATCATCCCTTTTTTGAGGTTACAACTATAGCGGCAAGTAAGAACAGTGCCGGCAAAAAATACGGCGAATTGATGGAGAACCGCTGGAAAATAAACGATCCTCTGCCTGAGGGCGTGAAGGATATAATAGTCAAGGATCTTCATGATATAGAAGATGTGGTTGCAAACGTTGATTTCGTTTTTTCCGCAGTTGATATGTCAAAAGAAGAAATAATGGCCATTGAAGAAGCATATGCGAAAACTGAAACACCGGTGGTCTCAAATAACAGCGCGCACAGATGGACGGATGACGTACCTATGGTTATTCCCGAGATCAATCCCGAACATTTTGAAGTGATTGACGCACAAAAAAAACGTTTGGGCACCACTCGCGGGTTCATTGCGGTGAAACCGAATTGTTCAATACAATCATATGTACCGGTTCTGCATGCATGGAAAGAATATGAGCCTTATGAGGTGGTTGTATCCACATATCAGGCAATCTCCGGAGCCGGAAAAACATTTGCTGAATGGCCCGAGATAGTTGGAAATATTATTCCTTTTATAAGCGGCGAAGAAGAAAAAAGTGAGCAGGAACCGCTGAAAGTTTTCGGTCATGTCTCAGGCGGAAAAATCATAAAAGCGAATTCCCCTGTAATAACAACTCAATGCATCCGCGTTCCGGTTTTAAACGGTCACACTGCCGCTGTACACGTAAAATTTAAAAAGCAGCCGACCAAAGAAGAACTTATCGAAAAACTCAATGCATTTAAAGGGGAACCTCAGGATCTGAATCTGCCGCATGCACCCAAGCAGTTTATCCGATATTTGGAAGAGAGCGACCGTCCTCAGGTTTCTTTGGATGTCAACCATGAAGGCGGAATGGGGGTAAGCGTCGGTCGTCTGAGAAAAGATAATTTGTTTGATTACAAGTTCATCGGTTTGTCGCATAATACGCTAAGAGGTGCAGCCGGAGGGGCTTTGCTTTGCGCGGAATATCTTTATGCAAAAAACTATATTTAATTAATTGTATTCAATCAACTTGATTGTATTTAATTGACGATGACGACATTTTTACATATTTACATTGAACACTGTCAGATGATCGAAAAGGTGAGTTTTTAATATGAATTATTTTACAGCCGCGGTTTTGGGATTGATGCAGGGATTTGCCGAATTTTTGCCTATCAGCAGCTCCGGACATCTCGCACTTTTAGAATATTTTTTCAAAATTCATCCGGACAATGTCCTTGCGTTTGCGGTCTTGTTGCACCTGGGGACGCTTTTCTCAGTAATTGCCGTATACTATAGGGATATATGGCAGATGATAGTTGAATTTTTCAGGATGCTGTCTGATCTAGTAAGAGGAAAAGGACCGGGGATAAAGGACAACGTTGATCGCAGAATTATGTTTATGATAATTGTTGCAACTGTTCCGACCGGCATAATCGGGGTTCTTTTCAACGATTTTTTCAGCGCGCTTTATTTTTCATTTCCGGCGATAGGTTTCGGCCTTATCGTAACGGGAACGATTTTATACGTATCGCAGCGCTTCGGAAAAAATAAAAATGGTCCTCTTGACCTTAAAGCAAAACATGCGATCTTTATCGGGATTTGTCAGGGGATCGCAATATGGCCTGGAATATCCAGATCGGGCTCCACTCTGTTTGGAGGGCTGATTTCGGGCTGCAATAGAGAATTCGCCGTAAAATACGCGTTTTTAATATCTCTGCCGTCAATATTGGGCTCCGTAGTTTTGGAAGCTCCGGCTGCTTTTCACAGCGGAATGGGCCTTTCGGATATCGGACCGATTATATTGGGAGTACTTGTGGCTGCGCTATCCGGTTTTGTTGCCATAAAGACGATGATTCGCATAGTATCAAAGCAAAAATTAATATATTTTTCAATTTATACTTGGATTTTGGGGATAACTGTACTTGCATATAATTTTTTATTTTTATAGATTGCATAAACGGACCTATCAATATTGATCAGGAGGATATATGGCAGCCAACACAAAAAACACGGGGAAGAAAAAATCACAAAGCACTTCATCTGTAAATAAATCGGCTCGCTCCCGCTCGGGCACCGATGTCTCTCTCAAACAGGAAATTGCCGCGATTGTTATTATCGCGGTGGGAATTTTTTTGGTAGTTGCCATGCAAACAAATGCAGCAGGGGCGTTCGGCGTTATTGTTTCGGAATTTTTCAAAGGGATTTTTGCATTTGTTGCCTATATAATTCCTTATGCGCTTGTGATTTACGGCATACTCTTGCTGACACGCATAATGGCACGTTTGAATGTGCGCAGTGTCATTTTTTTAACACTTCTGATATTGTCAATTGCACTGATAAATTCAGGGCGTTATATAAATCCAGACGGAATTACCATTTCAATCCCGACACTTAAAAATTTTTATTTTTCCGGGATCGCACTGAAGAGCGGAGGATTTATAGGCATGTTTCTGGGGTCGCTTCTGGTTAAGATTCTGGGCATAGCAGGTCTTTATATTTTGTCGACCGCACTCATTATTGTCTCTCTGTTACTGCTTATAAATACGCCGATTTCTCAATTCTTTGAAAATGCGAAGATAAAAAGAGACGAAATAAAATCCGCCAGGGAAGAGAAAAAGCGCATGCGCCGAGAGATGGAATCACAGGAACTATCTGAGGCAGAATATGAAAGCACATTGCCCGCCGGAATCGTGCCGCAACCCGATGCTTCCTCGGAATGCACACCGAAAATAACTTATTCCAGAAAAAAAATAATAGATTATGTAACAAATGATAATTTATTTGAAAGTGAAAAATTTGAGAATGAAAAAAGTGGAAAAATCGAGACCAATGAAAAGGAAACTGCTAAAAACCGCTCTACAGGACTCGGAGCGACAACTGATGAGTTGCTGAAAAATGAAAACAATGAGGGATATAATGATGATATTGACAGCCCGGTCTTATTTTCTTCGAGCCTGCAGAAAAATAAAGAAGTTTCTTTCGATGTAGATTTTGCAGCAAATGAAAAGAACGAAAATTATCAATTTCCATCCATTTCTCTTTTAAAAAATCCACCAAAGAGCAAAATGGGACAGAGCACGGAAACACTTAAAAATAAAGCCGTTATGCTGGAAGATACATTGCGGAATTTCAATGTTGATGCAAAAGTGGTCCAAGTCAGCGAAGGCCCTGCAGTTACCAGATATGAAATTCAACCCGCGCCGGGCGTCAAGGTTAACAGAATTGTAAGTTTAACAGATGATATTGCTCTTAATCTGCGTGCTAAAAGTATCCGAGTGGAGGCGCCGATTCCCGGAAAAGCCGCAGTAGGTATCGAAATAGAAAATGAAAGCATAAAACTCGTAAGTATTAAAGAAATAATTACATCTGACGAATTTGTAAATGCAAAATCAAAAATCAGCGTTGCTCTCGGGATGGATATAATGGGTAATGCCATTGTCGCAAACCTTAAAGAGATGCCGCATCTTCTGATAGCCGGCTCTACGGGTTCCGGGAAAAGCGTTTGCATTAACAGCATTATTGTAAGCCTGCTGTATAAGGCAACACCTAACGAAGTCAAATTGCTCCTGATTGATCCCAAGGTAGTTGAACTTGGAAACTACAACGGCATTCCACATCTCCTTGCACCCGTGGTAACGGATCCTTCAAAAGCTGCAAACGTTCTGGCGCTTGCTGTTGCGGAAATGAATGACAGATATAGAAAGTTTGCGTCGGCAGGAGTTAAAGATCTGCTTTCATATAATGAACAAATGATTGCAAACGATACGGAGCATCTCAAACTGCCCGAAATTGTAATCATAGTGGATGAACTTGCGGATTTAATGATGGCGGCGCCCGCAAAAGTGCAGGAATATATATGTCGCCTGGCGCAAATGGCGCGTGCTGCAGGAATGCACCTGATAATTGCGACCCAACGTCCGTCAGTTGACGTAATAACCGGAGTTATCAAGGCAAATATACCGTCAAGGATTGCATTTGCCGTTTCCTCGAATGTCGATTCCCGAACGATTCTTGATATGGGTGGCGCTGAACGCTTGGTAGGAAAGGGCGATATGCTGTTTCATCCTATAGGTGCAAATAAGCCTCTACGAATACAGGGTAATTTCATTTCGGACGATGAAGTTGCTAAGGTTACGGAGTTTTTCAAAAAGAAAAATGAAAATATTGAATATGATTCCAATATAATTAATGCCATAGAGAATGGCAGTGAAACGTCAGGTGATTTTTCCGCCGGTGACGAGGATGAATTTTTAAATGATGCGATTGAGCTTGTGATTTCAGCCAATCAGGCATCCGTATCAATGCTGCAAAGGCGATTCCGAATAGGCTATAACAGAGCAGCGCGAATCATCGATCTGTTGGAGGAAAAGGGCATTGTCGGACCTCCCGAAGGGAGCAAACCGAGACGTGTCCTGATCGACGAAATGGATTTTGCCCGGATACAAAGCGTCGAATCAAACAATGATAAGGAGTTATAATTTGGATAAGAGTTTTTATATAGACACTCTAGGATGTCCCAAAAATGCGCATGATTCCGAAGTTTTAAGCGGGATAATGCTGCAGGCCGGATATAATAAATCCGCTTTTCCCCGGGATGCGGATATTCTTATTGTGAACACGTGCGGTTTCATAAATGATGCAAAAATGGAATCAATAGAGCATATTTTCGATTTCGCCGGTATTAAAGCCGAATCAAATGCGACGCTTGTAATTACAGGGTGCCTGTCGGAGCGTTTCAGAAATGAATTAAAACATGAAATTCCCGAAGCCGACATTATTATAGGCGTAAACGAGTATGACAATCTCCCGGCACTGCTCAATGAGCATAAAGGAATGAATTATGCAACTCCCGGCGGCATGCTTTGCAACTTTGATTCATGGCACATGAGAGAATTGCCGGAAAACCCGTATTCAATGACGCTGAGAATAGGTGAGGGCTGCAATAACAGATGTTCATACTGTGTAATACCGAGTATACGCGGTCCGCAGAGAAGCCGCAAGATGGAAGATATTTTGGCGGAGGCGAATTCTCTGGCGGCGGCAGGCTGTGTTGAATTGATTTTAATTGCGCAAGATGTTACCGCCTACGGCTCCGATATTTACGGCAAACATATGTTGCCGCAACTGCTCAAAGAACTTGTAAAAATTGAGGGCATTCGCTGGATCCGACTGATGTATTGTTACGAGGATAAGGTGAGCGATGAGCTGATTTGCCTTATGCGAGATGAAGAAAAAATCTGTTCTTATATCGACATGCCTATTCAGCATATAAACGGTAAAATACTTAAAAACATGAACAGACCGTCAACCTCGGAAGGCATCAAAAATACTATAAGAAAATTAAGGAATGCGGTTCCGGATATTCACATAAGAACTACGTTAATAGTAGGTTTTCCGGGTGAGGATGACGATGCTTTTAATGAATTGTATGATTTCGTTGATGAATTTGCAATTGAGCGACTGGGCGTGTTTGCATATTCCCGCGAAGAGGGTACTCCCGCTGCAAATATGCCTGATCAAATTGATGATGAATTAAAACTTGCGCGACGTGATGCAATTATGTCGAGACAGATTGATATATCGCTTGAAAATAATAAAAAAATGATAGGAAAGACTCTGGATGTCCTGGTTGAGAGTCGTGAAGAAGATGGAACATATATAGGGAGAAGCAAATATGATGCGCCCGAGATCGACAATTCTATAATCTTTAAATCGGAAAAGGAATTGGAAACGGGCACTATAGTCAAAGTATTTATCGAAGATGCGTTTGATTATGATCTGGTTGGCAGATCGGATGGGAGATAATTATGAATTTACCTAATAAGTTAACTATTGGGCGCATAGCGGCCGTTATTGCGTTTCTGATTCTTTATTTGAATGAATACTACCTTGCCGCATTTGTTATTTTTATTTTGGCTTCATTAACGGATTTATTGGACGGTAAAATTGCAAGAAAATACAATTTAATAACAAATTTCGGAAAGATAATGGATCCGCTTGCCGATAAAATTCTTGTATATTCAGCTTTTTGCTGTATGATACAAACGGGAACCATCCCCGGATGGATGCTTGCGGTTTTTCTGGCAAGAGAATTTCTCATTGCCGGCATCCGAACCGTTGCAGCTTCGCAAGGAATCGTAATAGCTGCCGGAATGACGGGCAAAATCAAAACCGTGCTGCAAATGATAGCTGTCCCGCTCCTAATCTTTTCGGTCGCATTCCCGCAACCTTATGTGGTGACGGCAGGGCAGGTCTTTTTATGGGCGTCTCTGATTATGACCGTAATTTCCGGTATTGATTACACTTATTCAAATAAAAAAGTTTTTATTGATTAGTAGTTTTAGGAGTTGTTTATGAAAGCTGCCATTTTTTCTATAGGAACAGAGCTGCTCTTAGGAGAAATAGTGAACACAAATGTGGTTTATCTGTCAAAAATGCTTAATTTGTTCAGCATTGATGTACTATATCATCACACCGTCGGAGACAACCCGAAACGTCTTAAAGAACTCCTGGAGGAAAGTTTCGCAAAAGTTGACCTGATTATTACGACGGGGGGGCTCGGTCCGACTCAGGACGATCTGACTAAAGAAGTCATATCGGAATATTTTGATCTCGAGCTTGAATTGAATTCCTCGGCTATGGATATTATACACGATCACTACAAACAAAAACCGCGTGAAATGGCAAAGAGCAATGTAAAACAGGCACTGCTCCCCGCCGGCAGTATCGCCATGTTGAATAATAACGGAACTGCCCCGGGATTTATAATTGAACACTCCGATAAAATATTGATGGCATTTCCGGGACCTCCGAATGAAATGACTCCTCTGTTTGAAACATATGGCATACCTTTTTTTCAGGATAAGCAAGAGGGGAAATTACGATACAAGACAATAAAAACTTTCGGAATCGGAGAATCCCTGCTTGAGGAAAAACTCATCTCACTTATAGACGGGCAAACAGATCCGACAATTGCAACTTACGCGAGTGAGGGGGAGTGCCGGGTGCGTATCGCCTCAAAAAGACCGACTGAAAAAGAGGCGACAGACGCTTTAGATGCAATGCTAAATGAAATTCTTAAAATAATCGGAGAATATGTCTACAGTACGGAAGACAAGGAACTGTATGAAGTCGTAGCACAAAAACTTATATCCGAAGAAATCAGCATATCCGCTGCCGAAAGCTGCACTGGAGGTATGTTTGCTTCGTGGCTGACGGGCTATCCGGGCATTTCAAATGTATTGAAATTTTCATTGATCACATACTCGGATCAGGCAAAAATCGATGAACTCGATGTCAGCCCTGATACGATTAAACGGCATTCCGCAGTATCAAAAGAAGTTGCGAGAGAAATGGCAACGGGTTTGTTTAAAAAAACTAACAGCAGATTGTGCATCGCCGTAACAGGATATGCGGACAAAGTGGATTTATGCGATACTGACGGGAAAAATCTCTCCGGACTTATCTACATTGCAATGCTTTTTGACGGAAAATTATATGAACGCGAACTTCACAAATTTGCAAACAGCAGAGATGCAGCCCGTCGATTTGCTGTTTTGAATATGTATGATCTCATATATAAAAATATATAGAGATTCGAAATTCAAAATATTCTTTTCTTACAATTCTTTGCTTTTCGGATATATTTATTTGTACAATCTATTGACCTTCCGCCAATAATGATGTAAACTTCAGTAAATGGTAAAATATGTAAAAACTCCTCATGAACTTATTGCAAGTTTTGTTCTTGACTATTGAATAAAACTAGGATATCATCAATATAAGAACAAATGTTCACACATTTTCTCTGGAGGTTAAAATGGACAAGAAAAAAACGAAAACAAATAATGTATCCGAGCGTGATAAAGCTCTGCAGGAAGCGCTGGATCAAATAAATAAGCACTACGGAAAAGGTGCAATAATGCGTCTTGGTGATGAGGGCGCCCGTACGGAAATTTCCGCAATATCTACAGGATCAATGAGTCTTGATATTGCAACCGGAATCGGCGGGATTCCGAGGGGAAGAATTGTTGAAATATACGGCCCCGAATCATCAGGAAAAACCACTCTCACGCTTCACATGGTTGCCGAAGCTCAGAAAATGGGCGGACAAGCTGCATTTATAGACGCGGAACATGCCCTCGATCCCACATATGCACAAAATTTGGGTGTAGATGTTGATAATCTTCTCGTTTCTCAGCCGGATACGGGAGAGCAGGCTCTTGAGATTTGTGAGATGCTTGTTCGCAGCGGTGCCGTCGATATAGTTGTAATCGACTCCGTGGCCGCATTGGTTCCTAAAATGGAAATTCAGGGTGATATGGGGGACAGTCATGTCGGTCTTCAAGCGAGACTTATGTCCCAGGCTCTGCGAAAACTTGCAGGCATTATCAATAAATTCAATACATCCGTCATATTTATTAACCAGCTTAGAGAAAAAGTCGGAGTCATGTACGGCAGTCCCGAAGTCACGACCGGAGGCAGAGCATTAAAATTTTATTCCACAATGCGGCTTGATGTAAGACGTATTGAAACGATTAAAATGGGAGAACAGATCCTCGGTAACAGAACAAGAGTAAAAATAGTTAAAAACAAGGTGGCACCTCCGTTTAAACAAGCTGAATTCGACATCATGTACGGGCACGGGATATCGCGCTCCGGAGATGTCCTTGATTGTGCGATTGGCGAAAAAATCATTGATAAATCCGGATCATGGTACAGCTTCAACGGTGAGAAGATCGGACAAGGCAGAGAAAATGTAAAAATATATTTGGAGTCCAATAGTGATATTATGACTGCAATTGAAAATAAATTAAAAGAAAGTTTAAAAAATAAATCTGAAAGCAAACAAGAAGATACTGCAGAAAATATTCCTGATGATATACCGTTAAGTGATGATGATGGAGTTATCATTGAATAATAATTGAAATTATTATCATAAAGCAGTGGATTTTTCACTGCTTTATTCATGAGGTGAAATTATCAGGGACAAACAAGAAAATCATTGAAATTGTTTGACAATCAGGCACCCCTATAGTATCATTGTAGTGCTGAGCCGCACATAAGAGGTTTTATAAGTGCATTTTGCCACCTCATTGGCGAGATTATTTTAGGAGGAAATTCAATGTACGCAATCATTAGAACAGGTGGAAAGCAGTATTGTGTCAGAAAAGGCGATATCATTACTGTAGAAAGATTAAAATATGAAGAGGGCGATAAGGTCATCTTTGATGAAGTTCTTGTAATGGGAAGCGGAACCGGTGTTGCTGACGTAAAATTCGGGACTCCTCTGGTCGAGGGCGCTAAAGTTTACGGTGAGCTGATTGAAAATGGAAAGGGAGATAAAATTACCATTTTCAAATATAAAGCAAAAAAGCAGTATCGTAAAAAGCAGGGGCATAGACAACTTTTTTCAAAAGTTGAAATAACCGGTATCGGTTCAGATTCTCCAAAAGAGAAAGTGAGCAGACCTGCAGAGAATGAAAAAGCGCAAGCTGCACCTGTTGCTGAAAAAGAAGAAATGAAAAAGAAAACTCCTTCGCTGAAATCAATGAGAAAACAGGAACTCATAGATTTTGCAAAGGAAAACGGTATAGCAGTCGATGAAAAAGCTACCAACGCTGTACTTATTGAAACTATTGAAGCGGCGCTCAAATAATCGGCACGGATAATTAGTGGTAAAATAGACAATTGATAGCAAAAAACTGACTTGATATATAATGAATGTAGCTCAATGGAGGTGAGATATAATGGCAAGTAAAAAAGGTGTGGGAAGTTCCAAGAACGGTCGAGATAGTAGATCTAAGAGATTGGGAGTAAAGACCGGTGATGGACAGTTTGTTACAGCGGGAAGTATAATTGTAAGGCAGCGCGGAACAAAGATTCATCCGGGCAACAATGTCGGTATTGGAAGTGATGATACATTGTTTGCTACTATAGACGGAGCGGTTAAATTTGAACGCATGGACAAAAAAAGAAAACAAGTAAGTGTTTACGAAGCCTAGTATTCTTGTTAACTCTGCCCCTATGTAAAATAGGGGCTTATTTTTTTATGGAGTATACCAATGTTTGTAGATAGAGCTGAGATATATATTAAATCAGGGAAGGGCGGCGACGGGGCCGTTTCTTTCAGAAGAGAGCCCTTTGTGCCTGAAGGCGGTCCGGACGGAGGCGATGGAGGCAAAGGCGGCGACGTCATATTCGAGTGCGATAAAAATATGCGCACATTAATGGATTTTAGATACAAAACCAAGTATCGAGCTGAAGATGGCGAAAACGGCAAAAAGAAAAAATGTTTCGGAAAAAACGGAGCTGATCTGATCATAAAAATCCCTGCCGGGACAATGCTCATAGACAAAAAAACGGGAAAAGTAATGGCTGATATGATTGAACATCAACAACGTTTCATTGCCGCGCGCGGCGGACGTGGCGGTAAAGGCAATACTAATTTCAAATCATCTACGAGAAGAGCTCCTGAATTTGCGACACTTGGCGCACTGTCGGAGGAACGTTCAATCATATTGGAGATGAAATTGATCGCCGACGTCGGACTGATCGGGCTTCCTAATGTCGGCAAATCCACTCTTTTATCCGTAACTACAGCCTCAAAGCCTAAAATTGCAAATTATCACTTTACTACAATTACACCTAATTTGGGTGTAGTAGAGTCAAATAATTTTCAGTTCCTCATGGCGGATATTGCAGGAATAATTGAGGGAGCGCATAAAGGGCTCGGATTGGGGCATAAATTTTTAAAGCATATCGAAAGAACAAGAATGTTGATTCATGTTGTAGATGTATCCGGTATAGAGGGCAGGGATCCGATAAATGATTTCGATATGATTAATAATGAACTTCGCTTATATGATGAAATTCTGGCAAACAAACCTCAAATCGTAGCTGCAAACAAAACAGATCTGATTTTTAATGATGAAGCAAAAGCAAGGTTTGATGATTTTATAGAATATGTAGAAAATAAAGGATATGATGTTTTTCCCATTTCGGCAGCAACAAAAAACGGTATTTCCGATTTGATGCTTGAAGTCACGAAAATGTTAAATGCGCTTCCTGTGGAGGAATTGATCTATGAAGCGTATGATTTTGATGATGATGAACGCAGCGAAGAAATCACCAAAATAGAAGCATCATATATTGAAGCGGAAGATGTTTTTCTCTTGAACGGATTGCAGCTTAAGAGAATTTTAGATGCGACGGATTTTGAAGATATGGCGGCTTTGCGCTATCTTCAGAAATATCTGGACAAAAAAGGGGTCATTGAGCGGCTGAAAGAGATGGGACTGACAGACGGATCAACCATAAGAATTGGAGATTTTGAATTTGAATATTATGACGAATAACAAATCAACATTATATCAGGAGGAATTCCGATGCTTAAGGTAAGGCTTGAACATAGCGAGATGAAAAAAATAATGACGGAATACGGAACTCCTGAACATATAATACACCACTGCGAAGCTGTCGCATATGTGGCGGTGAAGCTTGCGAGTGCTCTGAATCTACACGGCTATGATTTCGATTTGGAGCTGATTGATAATGCCGCAATGCTTCATGATATTGCCAAAATATCTCCCTGTCATGAAGAAGTAGGAGCAAATTATATCAGCAGCCGAGGGATGAAAGACACTGCGGAAATCATAAGAGTACACACCGAACATGTATTGCCGCACAATGTTGATGCCATGAAAGAAGTTGATATCGTTGTTTTGGCAGATCGCATGGTAATTGAAAACAACTATGTAGGTCTGCCTGCAAGGATGCAATATATAATTGATAACAACATCATCCCCGGAAATATGCTGGGCGACATTGAGATACATATCAAAAATACCTATGACCTCATAGAAGAATTGGAATCAACAATAGGAATGCCCCTGGATCTCTTTTTTGCCGATTCTAACGACTGTATTTGAATGCATATAAAATCGATGCATGACAACCTGTAGATAAAAAATATTATTGACATTTTATTCCAAATGTAATATTATGGGAATGTAAATATTTGCCATTTATTTTTATACCTTAATTTTACTATTTGGATTAAAATGAGAGACGATATAAATTTTACACAATATGATAGAAAGAAGAATGACGAAAAAAAACTCTCCGGTTTCATGAAAGAAACAGTTCTCAATTTTGCTTTCTTGCGTAGACATAAAAAAACGATCCTCAGCATGATTCTGCTCATCATTTTGTCTATATTTGCCATCACGGAATATATGAATGATGATGAGGTTTCTGTAAAAAAACAGCTCATGCAGGAGACACAATCCGTAAATGATTCCGATAATGCTCGCGAAGTTGAAACTGCTCAGATTATCGTAGACATATCAGGAGCCGTTAAGAATCCCGGTGTTTTGTTTTTGGATGAGGGGAGCAGACTCTATGAAGCGGTGGAAAAAGCGGGCGGTCTTTTGGAGTCTGCAGATATCACTTACATAAATCAAGCGGAAATCCTGAATGATGGCGAGAAAATATATATTCCGATCAAGTCGATTGAAGCGGGAAACGGACCGATTGAGACAAACTCTTATTCGAATATGAATTTAAAGGTCAATCTTAATACCGCAACTGCGGTTGAATTGCAGACCTTAAGCGGAGTGGGGCCATCCACCGCGGAAAAAATCATTGCTCATCGACAAAAAGAGCGTTATCGAAAAATTGAAGACATAATGAATGTTGACGGAAT
Organism: Anaerovoracaceae bacterium; assembly: GCA_041844835.1. Classification (GTDB taxonomy): domain Bacteria; phylum Bacillota; class Clostridia; order Peptostreptococcales; family Anaerovoracaceae; genus CAUUCX01. The sequence goes on along the minus strand of JBGZBU010000018.1, from coordinate 33,966 downwards.
AGGGGAAAAAACCTTTGAAAATTTAAAAGATGCTATATGCGTATAACTTGTAATGGGCTTTCCTTTATGGTAAACTGTAAACCGCTGAGTTTCATGCGGCTTATAATATACTTGTAAATGGAGATGTTCCTGATGATTACAGAGGAAAAAATTACTAGAATCAACGAGCTTGCTCGTAAATCGAAGACCCCTGAGGGGTTAACGTCTGAAGAAAAAGAAGAGCAAATACAGCTGCGCCAAGAATATATAGCTGCATTCAGGAAAAACCTTAAAGCGCAGTTGGATATGATTGAAATAGTTGATGGCGATAATACATCAATTCATTGAAGAATACAGTACTTATTCTCAATGAATTGTTTTCTTTTTTTGTTTATTTTTAAACTGATAAGGTATAAACTATTTGCATGATAATTTGTGTGAGGATATTAAGGAGAAATTATGCGCAAAGTTTATTTGGATTATTCAGCAACAACACCGGTAAAAAAAGAAGTTCTTGCAGAGATGCTGCCGTTTTTCTCCGAGGATTTCGGCAATCCTTCCAGTGTGTACTCTTTGGGAGAATATTCAAAAACCGCAATTACGAATGCGCGTAAGCATGTCGCCGGTATTTTAAACGCAAAACCTGCAGAGGTGTTTTTTACTTCATCAGGAACGGAAGCGGACAATTGGGCGATAAAAGGAGTTGCGGATGCACTAAAGACAAAAGGAAATCATATAATAACTTCAAAAATAGAACACCATGCGGTTTTACATACATGTGAATATCTGGAGAAAAACGGTTTTGAGGTAACTTATTTGGATGTAAACGGTGAAGGTATCGTTGATCCGGATGAACTGGCCGCGGCAATAACGGACAGAACGATTCTTGTCAGCATTATGTTGGTAAACAATGAAATCGGAACCATACAGCCGATAAAAGAGTTGGCGGCTGTCGCAAAGGGAAAGGGAATCTTATTCCATACCGATGCGGTGCAGGCTCTTGGAAATATGCATATTGATGTCAATGACCTGGGCGTGGATCTCCTTTCAATTTCAGCGCATAAAATATATGGCCCTAAAGGTATCGGCGCTTTATATATAAAAAACGGAACAAGAATCAATAACTACATGCATGGCGGCGGGCAGGAAAATAAACGGCGGGCAGGAACTGAAAATCTTCCCGGAATAGTCGGTTTCGGCAAAGCGGCCGAACTGATTGCCGTTAATATGGATGAACGGATTGAAAGGATCACGTTCCTGCGGGATTACTTTATTGATGAAACGATCAGGCGCATCAGTAATGTCGAATTGAACGGCAGCCGTAAATTCAGGCATCCGGGGAATGCGAATTTATCATTTGAATTCATCGAGGGCGAAGGAATCCTTTTGTTGTTGAACATGAAAGGTATTTCCATTTCTACCGGTTCCGCGTGCAACTCGGCATCCCTTGAACCCTCTCACGTACTTACATCACTCGGCATCCCCGTTGAAAAAATACACGGATCAATCAGATTTACAATAGGTGACTTTACTACGAAAGAAGATTTGGATTATGTTTTGGATAATTTAACAGAAATAGTGGCAAAGCTTAGAAGCATTTCTTCAATTTCCGAAGAGAAAGGATGGTAATATATATGGCAATGTATAATGATACCGTTATGAATCATTTTATGAATCCTCATAATGTGGGCGAGCTTGATAATCCTGATGGTGTGGGAGTCTACGGAAGCCCCGTTTGCGGAGATATGATGCAAATCATGATACGAGTTGAGGATGATAAAATTGTAGATGCAAAATTTAAAACATTCGGATGCGGCAGCGCAATTGCGTCTTCAAGTATCGCAACTGATATGATCATAGGGAGAACTATAGATGAAGCGCTTGCTATTACAAACAAGACAATAATTGATGAACTGGGCGGATTGCCTCCGGTCAAGGTGCATTGTTCAGTTCTGGCGGATCATGCGATAAAAGCCGCAATCTACGATTATGCTGAAAAAGCAGGTAAAACCTATGCGGGACTCGAAGGTTTTGATCCGAATGAAGAAGATGATCATCATGACCAATGTCAAGCTGAAAATGCAGGTGAATACTGTGGCTGTCACAAATAAAATTGTTTTGGGGTTCAGCGGCGGTGTGGACAGTACCGCCGCTGCTTTATTGTTAAAAGAAAAGGGATATGAAGTTTTGGCTGTATACCTTGATATTTTCGGAGTAAGCTCTCCCGACACGGACAAAACTCTTTCCGAAGCGGTAAAAGCCGCACATATACTCGGCATTCCTTTAGAAGTACTTGATGTATCCACTCAATTCAAAAATATCGTCATTCAAAATTTTTGCAGCGAATATGCCTCCGGCAGGACGCCTAATCCCTGCATAATATGCAATCCTAATGTCAAATTTCATTTTCTAAACGAAATCGCAGAAAAGGAGAACTCTTTATTGGCAACGGGGCACTACGCCCGAATATTTTCAATTATGGGAACCTACTATGTTCAAAAAGGTAAAAACATAAAAAAAGACCAATCTTATGTGCTCTATAGACTTCCCCAACATATACTGAGACGAACAATATTTCCGCTGGGCGAAATTGAAGACAAATCAAAACTGCGAGAAATGCTTAAAACATATGGAATTTTTAACCACGATAAAAAAGATAGTCAGGAGATCTGCTTTATTTCAGATGATGAACCGAGAATCGATTTTTTAAAAAAACACGGATATCGCTTGGGAAAAGGGGCTTTTATCGACTGTGCGGGCAGAGATATCGGCACACATAAAGGGATAAGCGAGTATACAATAGGACAACGAAAAGGATTGGGATTGTCAATCGGCCATCCCGTATTTGTCTGTGAAATCAACAGCCATGACAACACTGTAAAAGTCGGAGAGGAAGGTAATTTATTCAGTGACAGCGCTCTCTGCAAAGATGCGCATTTCATGCTCACAGATTCCTCCAGAATGCCTGAAAATCTTGCACGATCAAAAAAACTCAAAGCGAAAATCAGATATGCAGCGAATCCTGTTTCTGTCAATATGGAACAATTGAAAAATGATGATCTGCTGATACATTTTGACTCTCCGCAAAGGGCATTGACGCCGGGGCAATCTCTTGTGCTTTACATAGATGATTTGGTCATCGGCGGTGCAATAATAAATTGATTCAGAATTTTGAAAATATCTTTGAAATATGATAGAATAATCGTCATAATCGTTTAAAATAACCGAAATTGAGGAGTAAAACAATGGAAAAAATAGGATTAAATAAGCTACGAGAAATGTTTCTCGGTTTTTTTGAAAGCAAAGACCATTATAGACATCATAGCTTCTCTCTGGTTCCGGAAAAGGATAAAAGCTTACTGATCATTAACTCAGGCATGGCTCCGTTAAAACCTTTTTTTTCGGGCACTGAGACACCTCCGTCCAAGAGGATGACAACTTGTCAGAAATGCATAAGGACAGGTGATATAGAAAATGTGGGGTATACTGCCAGGCACGGCACTTTTTTTGAGATGCTCGGAAATTTTTCATTTGGGGATTATTTCAAGGAAGAATCCCTCTCATGGGGGTGGGAATTCATAATTGATCATCTGAAATTGCCTGAAGAGAGAATTTGGGCGAGTATTTACGAAGATGATGATGAGGCATATGACATCTGGAAAAACATTATTCGTATCCCTGAAGAAAGAATTGTCAGGCTCGGCAAAGATGATAATTTCTGGGAAATAGGTACAGGCCCGTGCGGACCATGTTCAGAAATATATTTCGACAGAGGCGCAGAGTACGGATGTGATAACCCGGATTGCAAACCGGGCTGTGACTGCGACAGATACATAGAATTTTGGAATCATGTATTCACTCAATTTTCCAAAGATGATGCCGGGAATTACTCCAAACTTGCAAATCCGAATATCGATACGGGACTCGGATTGGAACGACTTGCATGTATAATGCAGGGGGTTGACTCAATATTTGATGTTGATACCATACGTTTCATCGTTGATGAAGTATGTAGAATATCCGGCACAAAATATGAAAATGGTGCGGCGCCTTCCGATGTTTCCATAAGAATCATCACCGATCATATACGATCCATAACCTTCATGATCGGAGATCGAATCCTTCCGAGCAACGAGGGCCGGGGATATGTACTCAGACGACTGCTGCGGCGTGCCGCAAGACACGGCAGACTCCTTGGCGTTGAGAATGCTTTTCTTGCAAATTTGTCGAAAAAAGTAATTGAAGTGTCCGGGGAAGCGTATCCCGAGCTCAATGAAAGAGCCGAGGAAATACAAAAGATCATTGCGATAGAAGAAGAGAAATTCGCTCAAACCATAGACCAGGGAATGAGCATAATATCCGGGTATATCCGAGAGCTTAACGCAGAAAAAAAAGATATGCTTGACGGCGAAAAACTTTTCAAATTATACGATACATACGGCTTCCCGCCCGAGCTCACGGAAGAAATACTGAAAGAACACTCGTTAAAAGCAGATTTTGATTCTTTTGAGAAACATATGGAAGAACAAAAAAACAGAGCGCGTGCTTCCCGTAAAGAAGAAGATGAAGAAGGATGGGCAGAAAATGATATGGATCACTATATTGAGGGATATACTGATTTTTCCGGTTACGACGAATTCACATCCGAGTCTGAAATCACGGCTATTTTTGACAACAAAAAAAGTTCTGCCGATACACTGAAAAGCGGTGATATCGGATATATTGTAACTGCACAAACGCCTTTTTATGCAGAAAGTGGAGGACAGGCAGCGGATATAGGAATTATATGCTCAGGTGATAATCGTGCCACTGTTCTGGACGTCCAAAAAAAGAACAATATATTCTTCCACAAGGTTGAGATTGCAAGCGGGGAATTCAGTACTTCTGAAAATGTTACCTTAATAGTAAATGAAATCAATCGAAACAATACGAGAAGAAATCATTCAGCGACGCATCTTCTGCACAGCGCATTACGCCAAGTGCTGGGAGATCATATTAATCAAGCGGGTTCTTCCGTTACGGCAGACTCCCTGAGATTTGATTTCACGCACTATTCGCCACTCACACCCGAAGAGATCAAGGCTGTTGAGGATATTGTGAACAATAACATATTACTGTTCATGGATGTTGCTACAAATATCATGAATATGGATGATGCAATAAAAAAAGGCGCTACGGCACTGTTTGATGAAAAATACGGTGACAAAGTCAGGGTTGTATCAATGGGTGATGTGTCAATGGAACTGTGCGGTGGAACTCACGTTTTAAATACCGGTCAAATAGGTATGTTCAAAATCACTTCAGAATACGGTATAGCAGCCGGAACAAGACGTATTGAAGCGGTGACGGGATCTGCAGTTCTTAATATGCAAAAAGAAGAAGAGAGCATCATCTCCGAGCTTTGTGATATTTTGAAATCCAATTCCGATACGATAATTCAAAAAGCCGCCGGTCTGAAAGAAGAAAACAAGGAATTGAAAAAAGAGAACGGAAATCTCAAAAAGGGAAATATTAAAGATATGCTGCCGGAACTTATAGGCGGGGCATACTCAAAAGGCAATGTTAAACTTATAACAAAACTTTTTGATAATCTTGATCAGGTTTCCATGATGAGTTTGATAGACGATATAAGGGAAAACTCGGATCGTGTGATAATTGTTTTTGCCAATAGATCAGCTGATAAAGCTTCTTTTGCAGTCTCCGTTTCAGATGATTTGTTGTCGGAGGGATTCCATGCCGGCAATTTAATCAAGGAAATAGCGGCAGTGACAGGAGGCAAAGGAGGCGGGAAAGCAGACATTGCACGAGCAGGAGCGGGGGATGTTTCAAAATTGGAAGAAGCCCTTGAGTTTGCTAAGTCTTTAATATAGCTATAGCTACCAAATATTACAAAATAATTAAAAAGCTTGCAAAATGTTTAATTTGCAAGCTTTTGTGATATAATAACTGTATGCATTGTATGCTCAGCGTTGCCGATATGTAGCAACTATTTGATCATGCTGGAATCTGTTGTCATGATATAATAGTTGCATTCATTATACACTCAACACTATGGGTGTTGAGCATCGCGGCGTTGCCGATATGAAGCAACCATTTGATCATGCTGGAATCTGTTCTCATGATATAATATTTGATATGTTATATTGGGGGCGAAGGAGGGGATTGTTGATATGGATAAAAACACCATAATGTTCACAGGAACAGAAAAACTTGAGCAAAATACGACCAGAGAAATACTGACCGCCGTGTTTGATTCCCTTAATGAAAAGGGCTACAATTCTATTGATCAGATTGTAGGATACATTCTTTCCGGGGATCCGTCGTATATCACAAGTCATAACAATGCGCGCAATCTTATAAGACATATTGAAAGAGATGATCTGGTGGAAGAATTGTTGCGCGAATTTCTTAAAAAATAGATATAACTTTTATAGTAATAAAGCTGTCGTTTCGACATGCTTTTTTGTTTTGGGCAGAAAAATCAAATGAGAATATTAGCACTGGATGTCGGAGAGAAAAGAATAGGAACCGCAATAAGCGACCCGCTCGGAATAACAGCCAACGGATTATCCACTATAGAACGGGTAGGCGTCCGCAAAGATTGTGATGCAATAATCGCCTTGATAGATGAATACGATTGCGAAAAAGTAGTAATAGGTCTCCCGCTCATGCTTGACGGAAGCAGCAGTCCGCAGACGGACAAAGTCCGTGAATTTGCAAGAATACTTAAAAATAAATTAAAAAGTACGGGTAGACATACAATCAAATTGGTTTACTATGATGAAAGATTTACAACGGCTATAGCAGAACGTGTATTGATCGATGCCGATGTAAGCAGAAAAAAAAGAAAAGATGTAATTGATAAACAAGCTGCAATCATAATATTAACCGATTATCTGTCATCAAAGCTTCCGGAGATGACTGTTGAATGATGCGATCAAGTGCAATAGATAATATAAACATAACGCGAAATAAAAATTATAATACAAAGGTCGTACAGCGGATTTGCTGTAAGTTAAAATATATTTGATATAATTAATCTAATGAGTTAATGTAATGAAGATAAGAGAGAAGGATTGATAACTATTCCTAAAATAACAATTTTGAGAATAGTTATTGTTTGTTTTAGAACATTTTAAATGTTTAGAACATATTTCGATGAACTCAATAAATATTTAATCATTTCATTCAACTTTGTCGCTTTTACTGCAATCCATTGAGATCCCGTCTCCTACAGGAATCCTATAGAATAAATAAAGTTGAAAACCCACGATCAATCAAAACGGCCAAAACTTGCAGTCCTCATATCTTCATAAATAACGAGGCTCTAATTTTCGATTTAAGGGGTTTTATTGATATCTTTCGATATTTCCCCTTTAGATAATTACTTCGCGATTTAATATATCATACTCATGCATTATACTCTGTATTTTTCTTATTACACAATTTACACAATGTGGGTGAAAGATAAAAGATATCTGTTTACCCATAATATATATTTCCCCTATATATTTCTCTGCTGGTCAATTATTAATCGGCACTTTAATAGTCTCCCCGGGTTTTATAACCGATGATTGCAGATCATTAATTTCTTTTATTATGTTGACCGCTTTTCGTCTATCCATCTCCGGCATGAACGTTTCAGCAACACCCCAAAGAGTATCTCCGGAATCGATTGAAATCTCAACTGTTTTCGGAACGTCACTCATACCGCTCGCACGAACATCCCCAAATAAAGTATTAAAGATTGTAACTGCAATCATAATGCACAAGAAAATAAATGCAGCAAACCTAAAACGTGACTTGATCCTATATGATGTGTTCATGGCAATCCTCCAGACATAAAAGCAAAATAAGAAACATCTGTTCTTATTTGCAATAATACACGAACACGTGTTTGCTGTCAAGCACTTATTAAAACATTTGTTCTTTTTTTTATTTATCAGCGATCGAAATATATGTTTTTCCGCGTAGCTGAAAGCGGAATGCCGAAACAGACAGCTATTTTATCGGAAAGGATATTAAGTCTTTTTGCCGCCTGCCCTATCGTATACATTACGCGATTATCAATATGATGCACTGCAGCGATAGAAACCGCGGAACCTATAGCTATCCCCAGATCTACAGTTTTAAATGAGCACATGGCACCTATTTTTGAAGCTTCCGTACAGTCTTTCAGACCGCAATTGCCGCATGGAGATGCCCCGAAGTATTCATTTCTTACACCTACGATTATCACACATGTGCTGTCATCAAGGTTTTTTGCATCGCGTTCAAATGATGGAACTCCGAATTCCGATGCCATTTTTTTCAATTCGTTTGCCAAAGCTTTTTTCTCATCGCCGTCTATTATTACCGATTCAATGGAGTCCACCCCCTTACCTTTAGGCGCTGTACGAATAGATGCAAGCATCATTTTCGCTACAGATAAAACACTGTCTTTTTCCGCATCAAAACTCTCATATCGCATTTTCTATCTCCTTATTTCACAACACGAATATCACTGCATTATACTGCCACAATTCCTATTTGCGCTCTGCACGTTTATTCAGAGAGACCGAGGATATTCCACCCATATGATATTAGAAAAATATAAAGTTTTCAACTATACACGACATGAAAGAAAATTACTGCAAACGAAATCAAAACTTAATATAAAAAAGAGAGCCGTAATAACGGACCCTCTCGCAAACTAAAAAGCTTAATTTTAGTCTCTTGACTTGATTTTTGCAGCCTTTCCGGTTCTCTCACGCATGTAGTTGAGTTTTGCTCTTCGTACTTTACCTTTTTTCACAACCTCGATTTTATCTACAAGCGGTGAATGAAGCGGGAATGTCTTTTCAACACCTACACCGGAAGCAATTCTTCTCACAGTAAATGTTTCATGCACACCGCCATTCTGTTTCTTAAGAATAAATCCTTCAAAAACCTGAATTCTCTCTCTTGCGCCCTCTTTTATCTTTACATGCACTTTCACTGTGTCACCGGGCTCAAACTGCGGAACATCTTTCTTAAGATATTCATCTGTAATTGCCGACATCATATCCATTTGTTATTTCCTCCTTCCTGCCCAAGATGCTCATATATAAAAATACAGAGGAACATCCGTAATAACGATCTATAGAATAGCACATAATGGAGATTCTTGCAAGACTTTTATGTATTATGGGCATATGTGTTATGGAGTAAAAAACTAACGCGCCCTCGGATGTGTCCTGTCATATACATCCTTTATGCGATTCTTAGTCACATTAAGGTATATTTGCATAGCGGTAATATCATCATGTCCCATCAACTCCTGCAATGATTTGATATCCGCACCGTTTTGTATCATATGAACGGCGAATGAGTTTCTGAGTGTTTGCGGTGTTATTTTATTATCCACACCTGCCGTAATTGCATATTCGTTAATTATCTTCCACAAGCCTTGGCGCGTGATCCGCTCGCCGTAATAATTAAGAAATAACGCTGTTTTATTATATGGATCATCGACGGTCGGCTCGGAGTTTTCTTTCTCTTTGACGGATCTAAGAAAAAACTCGCGACTGTTTTCCAAATAATTCTCCATGGCTTCCCGCGCAGGAATCCCCATTGGAATTATCCTTGCTTTGCCGTATTCTCCCGTACATGTAAAGAATCCCATCTTAAGATTTACATCCGACAAATCTGCCGAAATCAACTCCGTAACACGAATTCCCGTTGCATAAAGCAGTTCAAGAATTGCTTTATCTCTTAAGCCTTTGTGAGTAGCGTCCGGTATGGACAAAAGCTTCTCCACCTCGGCAATTGTGAGATATTCAAGTGTTGTGCGTTTTACCTTTGGAGACTTCACATTATCTGTAGGATTTTTTGATAAAATTTTACTGTCTATTAAAAAATCATAAAAAGCCCGCAAAGCGGCTATCCGCCTGTTTGATGTCGCGGCAGATTTTCCTTCATCTTTAAGACTGAGCAAATACGAAACCACATCGCCGTTACCCGCATTCAAGAGATTCTCATCTCCATTTTCTGAAAGAAAAGTCTGAAATGAGAGTATATCCCGCTTATATGCCTCTATTGTATTCTTTGATTTTGATTCTTCAAATGCCAGAAAATGCAGAAAATCACTCAGGTACTGATTCATTCGTTTGCTCCGTTTTAATATTCTTAATCATGTGATATATAACAAAAACTTAAAAAATTTAACAAGTATATTATAGTGTCATATTTTCAAGTTTACAATAACTATTTTAAATTTTATCAAAAAGTACGCCATATTACGGTATTCAATAAACAATAGTAATAATATATAGTAATAATAAAATCATAGTGTGGGCTTTTTAACAACTGAGTTCTTCAGCTATATGGATGTTTATTTATGGATGTCTGTCTAGCAAGAAACGAACGGACAAGAGAGAAATGAACAGCAAAAAAATACAAAAACGCTTGAAAATCAAGCGTTTTTTTTCGACAGGCGAGAACACCTGAAAACATAATGGCGGAGACGGTGGGATTCGAACCCACGTGCCCTTGCGGACAACACGATTTCGAGTCGCGCCCGTTATGACCTCTTCGGTACGTCTCCTTGAACGTTAACACGAGCTTTATTTTAACACACAGCTGCACTTAATACAAATAGCATAATTAAATATTTATAATTTTTCTTATCAAAGATGATTTTTCCACATCTCTTTTCGTAATTTGCAAAGCATTAGAAAGATCCCTCATCGCTGCTGTGAGCTTGGTTTCACAATCACAATAAAGATCTAAGACGATTTCATCACAAGCGATATAATCCCCTATCTTTTTATGCAGCACTATTCCCGCGCTCGAATCTATCGCATCCCCCTTTTTGATGCGCCCCGCACCAAGACGCTGCGCAACCATTCCTACCAGCGATGTGTTTACCGTTTCTATGAAACCGCCCTCTTCAATTCCCAAATCTTTGGCAGTAAGGCTTTTTTTGAATTTTGGCTGCTTGAAGAGTTTATAATCATTTATTACATCAGGATCACCTCCCTGAGCTATAAGAAGTTCGCGGAATTTATTGAGCGCCTCCCCGCTATTCAGTGCATTTTCAGCCAGCACCCGAGCAGCCTCAACGCTTGCAGTTATATCTGAGATATAAATCATCAACGCTGCAAGTGAAACGGCAAGCTCTCTGATATCCTGCGGACCCTTGTTTTTAAGCACCTCTATGGCTTCTATGCATTCCAGGCTGTTTCCTACGGCCTGTCCGAGAGGCTGATTCATATCCGTTATCACCGCTACCGTTTTCTTCCCTGCATCACTGCCTATCGCACACATCATATCGGCAAGCTCCTCCGCCTCATCAAGATTTTTCATAAATGCTCCGTTGCCGCATTTCACATCCAAGACTATAGCATCCGATCCTGAAGCGAGCTTTTTGCTCATTATACTTGCCGCTATAAGGCTTAAATTATCAACTGTCGCCGTAACATCACGCAAAGCATATATTTTTTTATCGGCCGCGGCAACAGTCTCAGTTTGTCCAATGGAAGCAACGCCGATTCTGTTGATTTGTTCAACAAAATCGTTTAGCGACATGCTCGTTTCAAATCCAGGAATCGACTCGTATTTATCTATTGTTCCGCCTGTAAATCCCAGTCCTCTGCCGCTCATCTTAGGCACTTTCGCGCCGCAGGCCGCTGCAATGGGCGCACATATCAAAGTGGTCTTGTCGCCCACTCCGCCGCTGCTGTGTTTATCCACTTTTATTCCGCTTATGCCCGATAAATCAATTATATCCCCCGAATGAAGCATTGCGTTTGCAAGCGCCTTGGTTTCAAACATGCTCATTCCCCTGAAATGGATCGCCATGAGCAGCGCCGATGCCTGATAATCGGGAATGCTCCCGTCCGTATATCCTCCGACAAACATATCTATTTCAGCTTTGCTCAGCTCGATACCGTCCCTTTTTTTATATATCACATCCAACATACTGTTCATAACACACCTGCTTTCCGAAACTGTAAAAAACTCACTTCACATTTAACATATCCGCAAATGACTCTCCGGATATATCGGCATCAATGCAAAGCAAATCCCTTATGGTTGCCGCAATATCTGCAAATGACTCTCGCGTATGCAAGTTCCCGGGAACTATCCCTTTCGTATAGACCAATAAAGGAACATATTCTCTTGTATGATCCCATCCGGAAAAGGTAGGATCATTTCCATGATCAGCTGTAATTATGAGCAAATCATCATCATTCATTGCCGAAATGATATTTTGAAGAGAAGAATCAAAGCGGAAAAGTGCATCGGCATATCCAAGCGGATCTCTTCTATGACCGAATTTCGTATCAAAATCAACCAGGTTGGTAAAAATGATTCCCGCGAAGTCCTCATGCATTGCCGCGTATGTTTTACTCATCCCATCCTCATTCGACTCCGTGTGCACCGCTTTTGTGATACCCTGTCCGTTGAATATATCGCTTATTTTTCCTATCGCGTATACAGTATTCCCTTCATCTGCCATGTAATCAAGCAATGTCTTTTCCGGCGGTGAAACGGCATAATCTCTGCGATCTCCGGTTCTTACTCTTTTCCCTGAATCATCAATAATGTATGGCCTTGCAATTACGCGTGCACAGGCAAATTCTCCTACCAGCATTTTTCTTGCAACTTCACAGATATGATAGAGTCGATCAAGCGGGATTACATTAACATTTGCAGCTATTTGAAAAACGCTGTCGGCAGATGTATATACTATCGGATATCCCGTACGCTCATGTTCTGAACCGAGTTCATCGATTATCAGAGTCCCTGATGCGGTTTTATTCCCGAGAACTTTTCTGTTTATCGCTTTTTCAAAATCATAAATAAATGCATCCGGGAATCCGTCAGGATAAGTCTTAAAAGCAACATCGGTCACAAGCCCTGCAATCTCCCAATGACCGGTTATTGAATCTTTTCCGTTTGAGCGCTCAGCAAGTCGTCCATAAATCCCTTTCAGACAACCGTTATTTATGATATTATTGTCAACAAAATCCGATTTTATACCGTCGATTGACAATAATCCCAACTGGAGTAGGTTTGGAATAGATACTTTACCATATTTTTTTATTGCATACTCAAGTGTGTTTCTTAGCGTGTTCGCTCCCTCATCCGAATATAATGCTGCATCCGGCATGCTTCCCACGCCTAAACTGTCCGCGACGATTAGTATTACTCTGTTTATCTTTTTATTCATGATATTTTTTCCTCACTTTTTCTATTGCATAAAGCTCAATATCAAATGAATTTCCAAAGCTTGCATTCCAAATAATCAATTGACGTCAATTTATAATTAATTCCGCCGATAAGACCTTCAAATATCAAATCTTTATTAACATGATCAAAATTATGCAAATGCCCGTACACCACATGCCCGACCTCATATTTTTTAAAAATTTCTATGAAGCCGGAACTGCTGAATCTGTCGTTTGTCGGTGGGAAGTGAAGAACTCCGAGAATTTTATCGTGTCCGTCTTTTTTTGCCGCGAGAATTGAAGTCTCCAAACGCTGCAATTCTCTTTGATATATTTTTTCATCATGCGGCGTAAAATCCTCGTTTTCGGGACAAATCCACCCCCTGGTTCCACATATGGCGTAACCGTCCGCCGCCATGTAATTATTTTGAATAAAGTAGAGTTCATTTTTATATAGGCTGTTCAGCTTTGAAAGAGTTCCCCACCACAAATCGTGATTCCCTTTGAACAGCACTTTTTTTCCGGGGAGTGATTTTATCCAGTCCAGATCCGGAATCGCTTCTCCAAGCTTTAACCCCCACGACACATCCCCCGGAATCACTACCGTATCATTTTCATTTACTTTTTTTATCCAGTCATCCTTAACCCTTTCCGCATGATTACTCCACTCGGGTCCGAATATGTTCATCGGCTTATTCACTCCCGCGCAAAAGGAAAGATGCAAATCTGATATCACAAAAATACTCATATTTATCCTCAATAAGCACGCTGCAAGCTATTTTGTCTCTTCAAAAGCAAAATCACTTTCTCCATCATCAAATGTAATGATCTGCAGGCTTTTTTCATCCGAAATGTCGGATATGTTTTTCAATTTGCGTTGCATCACACGCGTTCTGGTTCCGACTAGTGTCTCAAGATCACTGTCTGCCTGCCTGATTTTATTCTGTGCTTTTACCAAAGCATCCTGGAATCTGCCGAATTCCGTTTTTACAGCAGATAAAACATCCCACACCTCGCTTGAGCGCTTCTGTATAGCCAGCGTTTTAAATCCCATTTGCAAGCTGCTAAGGAGCGCCGCCATAGTGGTCGGACCGGCAATATTTACTTTATACTCCTTCAACAAAAACTCAATCATACCCATCTGCACAATTTCGGCGTAAAGCCCCTCGGTCGGTAAAAACATTATTGCGAAATCCGTCGTATACGGCGGAGATATATATTTGCTGCTAACATCTTTTGCCTCCGCTTTAATGGTTGTAACCAGATTTTTTCTCGCTTTATCAATTAGAGCCTTATCGCCGGAATCATATGCATCCATGAGATTATGATATGAATCGCCCGGGAATTTTGCATCAATTGGAAGATACACCGATCTGTCGTCATTGCCCGGCAATTTGACGGCAAACTCTACAAATACATTGCTCTCGGGATTCGGTTTGAAATTCTTTTCATACTGCTCAGGACTGAGAATTTGCTCCAATATGGCTTCAAGCTGTATTTCGCCGAGAACTCCCCTCGTCTTCACATTTGAGAGCACTTTTTTCAGATCTCCCACCCCGCTTGCCAACTGCTGCATTTCACCCAGCCCCGAATGCACCTGTTCCAAGCGCTCACTGACCAACTTGAAAGATTGACTTATTCGCTCATTAAGAGTCTCCTGCAATTTTTCATCTACAGTTTTTCTCATTTCCTCTATCTTCTTATTGTTATCATCCTGCAAAGATGATATCTTTTCTTCCATTGTCTTTCTGATCTGTTCAAGCTTCAAATCATTTTGTACGGCAAGTTCCGAAAATTTATCGTTGAGCTCCTTAAGACGCTTATCCTGGACTTCCCCCGCCTCCCTTTGAACTCTGCTTTGTATATCGTTCATTGTCCGGAAATTGTCATTAATATTTTTACTTATTTCCTCACGGAGTGCCTGAAAATCTCGACTGATATTCTTGCCCAGATCCACCGCAAGCTCATGATTCGCCGATTCGATTTTTCTGTTTATTTCATTTGCAATATGCTCATTATTCGATTCCTTCCTGACTTTTTGCAGCTCAAAAAGAATGATCAGCGAAATAATCAACAACGCGACAATAATTATAAAGATCCCTATCTGCACAAAAGAGCCCATATTCCCTCCCAGTCAAACAAAAAGCAATCATTAATCAAGAATTAATCAATCATCTGCATTACATGTATATATCTCTGAGAACATCATTCTTCAGTATATGTTCACATGTGCGCGACAATAAAATCGAATGCTCGTACTCCGCCTTAAAATCCGCGGGGTCCAACTTTTTGCCGGTTTTATAATTCCACGCCCGGCTATGCTCGAACACCCCGTCACGCGACATCGAAAACGCGACATCATTTGTGAAAAAAGATCCTTCAAGCATATGCGTTTTTTCGATAACAAATCCTTTTTTCACGCTGTAAAGATTATGACCGAAATAAACGGTATCCAAATCCTCAATTCCGAAAAGATATGCAATCGTAGGGTAAAAATCCATTTGCCCGCCCGCCACATCTATTGTTTGCCGAATATTTGTTTTTGAGCGTGGCATTGATATTATCAGCGGAATATTGAGCATGGTATCAAAATCATATTTTTTGCCCAGCAAACGCTCCATGACCTCGTCCGTTTCCTCCGAATGCGCAAGCCCCACATGATCCCCATATATTGCTATAACGGAATTGTCATACAATCCGTCGCGCTTTAACTGCTTAAAAAACTCCCCGAGATATTTATCGGTGTAAGCCACACTGTTCAAATAATTTCCTACGATGGTTCCCTTATCCTCTTTTTTTAATTTTATTCTCTGCTCATGTGATTGCATTTTATACGGGTGGTGATTTGAAAGAGTTATGACCATGGCATAAAACGGTTGCTCCAAATCGGCAAAATATTTTCGGCTTTGTCGATAGAAAGATTTGTCGGATAGGCCCCATCCCAGCCAATCATCCATTCGGTAATACCCGCCTCTATCGTCAAGACCGCCGTAAAATGTCTCAAATCCCATGTTCGGATATGTTTTTTCTCTATTCCAAAAACTCATATCCTCATATGGATGAAATACTGCCGTTTGATAGCCCAAATCCGCAAGTTTCTTGGGAAGCCCTCTGAAATAATTGTGCTCGCCGTACAACTTATATGTATAAGGTTCCACGCATCCATATATGCTGTTATTTGTTGCAAATTCCGCATCGGATGTATTGCCGGTCCCTACTTGTTGATAATAGTTTGAAAAATACGTGGTATTATCTGAAAGCAATTTATTTAGATTAGGTGTAATTTCCTGTCCGTTATACTTATAATTTATAACGAAATTTTGAAGCGATTCCACCTGAATTATAATCAAGTTGCGTCCTTTCGCGGCACCGAAAAAGGAACCGTCTATCTCGCCGTGATAAGAATCTGTAAAAGCGGTTAAATTTTCCACATCTCTTGTCATCTTATCTTTAACAAACAAAGCTACAGTATCGCGCACACGATAATTAAAGATTTCCTGATTGCTCAGCGCTGTAAACGAATTAAATCCAAAAGGATTCCAGAGTATGACCGCCGCCAGCAAAAAAATTATGACAGGCTGCATGATTTTTTTAGTAAAAGCATATCTTATATATGTGACTTTTTGTCGAGGGTTTTTATATATGCCGTATACTCTCAACTTCCTTCTTCCTACAAGACGAACGAATGCACCGTTTTCGGAAAACAGATGATGAATCAATCCGTTTACTCGTTGCAAACACTTATTAGCGGTCGGATTTTGAAGTTGCAGACTAATCTCGGGCAGTTTCGAGGGCGGCAATACAACTTTTCCTCGGGCGCGCTTCGACAATGCCGCAAATATAAATATATTATCGACAAACAAGAGAAGTAATTTCGGATTTAATATCGCCTTAATGCTCTCCGTAATATCCCCGAGCACCTCGGCGGCTCCGATCATCTGAAAAGACAGGTACTTACTGAAATATGAAAAATATAGGGCATCCGCGAGCAAAAGCAGTGAAATTATCAAATAAATAAATGCCATTATTTTTTTTCTTTTAAAAGCCGAGAAACTCAAAAGAACAATCAGTGCCGACACAAGTATGAGAGACATTTTATTCTCTATTCGCACCAGATCATAGAAAAGATAAAATTTAAACAATACCGCAACGCATGCCAGCAAACCGAGCAGTCCGTATTGATTTATAAAAATATAAAATCCGGCTTTAATCCCCTCTAAAAAGCCCTGCCCCTGTGTATAAGTACTCTTTTTAAAACTACTATCGCAATTCTTCACGCAATCCCCCTAAAATACGTCAAGTGACATCAAAGATTAATATAAAACATAACCAAATAATGATATAATTAATTAGTATGTATTTAGTAATAATTATACCACGCATCACAACGAATGTGAAACAATAAAAGGAGCTTCAATATGAACTACATCAACAAATTTCAAACAAAATCATTACAAAGTATCGGCAACATTTGCATTGTGATTTTTATGTGTTTTATAATTGCGGGCATAGGCGGCTCATCTCATGCGGATATATACGGTACGCGCAATATCGTATTTGACGGCAAGACATATGCCGGTGAAGGATATTACTACAAAGGCACGCCGTATATAAAAGCGTACTCATCGGCAAATCTGTCGCCGATCAGCGGCGTTACATTGGACTATTCACAGAAAAGCCTGCGCATTGATGCTGCGATTGCAGATATCAAAATGGCGGATTCATACACCACGCAATTTGTAAAGAGTAACGCCGGCATTCTGGAAATCCCGTTTGCTACTATAAACAATGAATATTACATTCCTCTGAACACCGCAGGACCGTTCCTTGGAGTAAATGCCGCACTTAATGGCGATAACATTGTTATAGCAAAGACCGGTATGTTGCAAGTCGGGGAAACTGAAATTTCAAAGGGCGCCACAATTTTAAATTCTCTCCTGTCACAAAAAAGTCCCGGAGTGAGCAGTCTGATTACACAAAATTCTCCAATTGTCAAAATCATATCCGAAACCGACAATATGTATCATATACAAAAATCCGACGGAAATACGGCATATGTAATGAAATTTGACACCGGAACTGCAAATGCTAAAAATTTTTCTCAAGGATTTTATGCGCCTAAAAAAAATAAAATCCTCAAAAGAAATCCCTCAATCGCCTGGCAGTATGTTAATAAATACACGCCGGAAGCACCGGCAAAAAAATCGGGGATCGATATTCTGGCACCTACATGGTTTTCTCTGAATATCAATTCAGACGGCAGCGTAAACGGCAAAGCGGATAAGGGTTACTCCGATATGGCACACAAAAATGGATATGATGTCTGGGCAACGATCACAAACAGCATGTCAACAACAGGTGCGGCACAATTCACATCGCGCGTAATGTCTGAAACGGCTTTATGCAATAAATCAATTGCGCAGTATATTTTTTATGCCGCTCTTTATGATGTGGACGGCATAAACATTGATTTTGAGAATCTGCTTAAAACAGATCGCGAAAATCTGGTATCATATACGAAGAAATTCCGTGAACTCAGCGAACGTCAGGGGCTTGTGCTATCCATAGATGTAATGATCCCAAGCAAATGGAATTCACAGTACAACCGAGGTGAATTATCAAAGCATGTGGACTATGTGGCACTTATGGCATACGATGAGCATTACAGGGGCAGCTCAAAAGCCGGTTCCGTTTCTTCAATCCCATGGGTGGAAAATGCGATACTTAGCACACTCCGTGAAGGCGTGCCTAAAGACAAACTCTTGCTCGGTGTCCCGATGTATACAAGGCTATGGGGTGTGAATCCCGACGGCAGCGTATCTTCCGTAAAAACAAAAACAATGTCGGAAACGGCAAGCATAACTGAAGATTATAAAAACCTCTACGGCAAATACCCTGCATATCTTGATAAGACGGGACAGAATTATATTGAATATACGGAGGGCAATATAACATATAAATTATGGCTTGAAGATCAAATCTCCATGAAAAATCGGCTGGCCCTCATAAGAAAATATAGTCTTGCGGGAATAGCGGCGTGGCAGTACGATCATGCAAACGATGCAATATGGGATACCATCGCTCAAGAACTGTGATTTTCCTTATTCTCCCTGAATTTTACTGATATAGAATTAATAACCGCCGCGAAATTTTGATCTTCGCGGCGGTTAATTTTATAAGTCATATTGGCTGCGATTGCCTGTCGGCATAAATCAGCATGATTTGCCTCATTCAGCGGAATTATAATCTTTTAATATACTTTGAAAGCACTGCGTGTTTTTAGCGGTATCTCCTTTGAATACGGAAGATCCCGCAACTATTATATTTGCACCGGCATCAATCACCCGCGAAACATTTTCGGAAGTAATTCCCCCGTCCACTTCAATCGTATAATTAAAGTTATAATCATCACGCCATTTGCTCAGTTTCCTGATTTTCTTTATTGACGACTCAATAAATTTTTGTCCGCCAAATCCCGGATTCACAGCCATCACGAGCACCAAATCCACAGAATCAAGCACGTATTCAAGACTCTCCGGCGGCGTGGACGGATTAATGCTGACTCCCGCCTTTATCCCCAATGAATGAATATTTGCAACCGTTCGATCAAGATGCCTGCATGCTTCCTGATGAACTGTAATAAATTCCGTCTGCGGACTTACAAATTCATTAATATACAGATCCGGTTCTTCTATCATCAGATGCACGTCAAACGGCAAGGCCGTTCTTCCGAGCAGACTTTTCATTATCACCGATCCATAGCTTATATTTGGCACAAAATGCCCATCCATGACGTCAAAATGAATCAAATCGGCGCCCAATTTTTCAATTGTAGCAACTTCATCGCCAAGATTGAAAAAATCGGCGGAAAGAATGGACGGTGCTAATTTCAGTTCAGACATAACAACTCCCTATACAATTACAATCCCTCACCAACAATTTAATATAATGTATTCTGCTCAAGTTCGGCAATCATCAATATGTATGAATCATACCTGGAACGACTTATGCAACCGCCCTCAATCGCTGATTTTACGGCACAATCCGGCTCATTGATATGCAGGCAATCGTCAAATCTGCACTGATGCGATTTGTGATCAAATTCCGGAAACATCCCCGCAAGCATCAAACAATTCATCGCGGGGATGTCGAAACTTGTAAATCCCGGCGTATCAATGATTGACGAATTTCCCAAATCAAAAATCTCGGTATGCCTAGTTGTATGGCGGCCTCTGCCGTTTTTTTCGCTTGTGCCCCCTATTCGTGCATTAGCGGCAGGCTTGAGCGCATTTACCAGAGTGGATTTGCCTACTCCGGAGGGCCCTGAAAAAACCGCAGTCCCATTTTCTATGAGCTCAAGCAGAGATGTAAAATCTCCCGCTCTGTCGGCGCTGAGAGCAACGCACGGATACATATCGGAGTAGATTTTTTTTATTTTCTCAGCCATCGCAAAATCCAAATCAATCTTGTTTATACAAACTATAGGCTGCACTCCGTGTGCTTCCGCCGCTACAAGAGATTTGTCCAATATATAAAGATTCGGCTGCGGATTTGCGGCAGCGATTACTGCAACAAAGTAATCTATATTTGCAACAGGCGGCCTGATGAAAACATTTTTGCGCTCCAAAACTGCATCAAGCGCTCCTTTTTGCAAAGACCCCCAGTCCACATTCGATGATTCATCCAATTTTGATACCCGCACATAATCTCCCACCAGAGGAGATATATTGCGATGCTTCAAATCACCGCGTCCCCGACACTCAAACACACCTTCAGCAGTAGAAACATAATAAAAACCTGCCAAAAGTTTTATTACTCTGCCACATAAATCCATACTATTCTCCGGCATCAAAATTGACGTTTTTCTTCATTACCACATTGCCGTCCATGATCACCGTAACGCTGCCTTTTCCTATGCCCGCCACATTCACGGTCTCACCGCCGCTATCCTTGATTCGCTGCTGATTGCTGATAATCGTCCTCGTGCCTGAAGCATCCGTAACCGTAACCGTCAAATAAAACACCTGATTATTCGCATGCTCATAGCTGATTGCGATCGGAACGGTTTTATTAGTAACGGAAGCATCCTTGCCGACCACCTTCAGATTTACGGAACTCCCCTTTGCAATTTTCTGATCGGCATCCACGCTTTGCCACATGACTTCACCATCAGAATATGCACTGCTCGTTCCGAAAGTGATTTCTCCCACTTTTAATCCTGCTTCTGCGAGTTCTTTTTTAGCCTTATCCAAATTTTGACCGATCAGAAAAGGCATCTTCACTTCGCCCGCATTACCCGAGCACAGCACCAATGCGATGAAACTCCCGTTGATGGCCTCATCACCCGGTTCAGGCGTTTGTTTTAATACGGTATCCTTATCGCCCTCTCCATCCTCATATCTTATATCTCCAACTTTATATCCGTATCTTGTCAAGCTTTTGATTGCATTTTCCTTGCTCATTCCCAGCAAATTCGGAACCGTCCCCTCTTTCAGCCCCTTGCTTATATCAACGACTATTATCTTGTTTCGCTTTACTTTACTGTCCGGATTCGGGGTCTGTGTAACGACAATGCCTTCATCATATTCGCTCAAAACCTCGTCACCTTTTTCAATGCGCAGATGCAATTTTTTCAATACTTTTTCAGCTTCTTCATAATCCATCCCCGTAATATTCGGAACGATTATTGTTTTTGCATTGTACGCATCAAGCGCGGAAACTATAAAATATGATGTCGGAATTGCACACAACAAAGCGATTATAACAATTAATACACGTTTGCGAAAAACCCTTTTGCTCTCTGCATCTTTTACTTTTTTATTTTTCCCTTTCTTATTCGTTTTATTGTTTTTTCGACTAAAACGCGAACTTTCATCTTGAACACTACGCTCACCGGCAGTATCTTCAAAAACTTCCCGTTCCAGCTCCTGCTCCGGTTCGGTTTTATCCCAAAGATCCAGGCGCCGGTTTTCACGGGTTTTTCTCCGTGCATTAAAACCGCTCGTATCTCCGAGCCCGTTGGAAGCGCGATTCCCTACTATGGACTGCACAAATTCAAAATTATTCAGTGCCTCGTACATCTCCTCGGCGGATTTATACCTGTTTATCTGGAACTTATCGGTGGCTTTCATTATGATTTGCTCCAGCCGCGGAGGGACCTGTGCTACGAGCCGTGAAGGAGGTATAATCTCTTCATTTATGTGCTTTAATGCGACAGATACTGGATTTTCCCCATCAAACGGCACATGCCCCGTCAGCATTTCATACATAACAATGCCAAACGAATATATATCGGATTTTTCATCAACAAACCCCCCGCGCGCCTGCTCCGGAGAGAAATAATGGACCGACCCCATGACGGTACCCGTATTCCCCACAAGAGTAGCCGCATTAACCGCTTTTGCAATGCCGAAATCCGTTATTTTCGCCACGCCGTCATTGGTTATCAGAATATTATGCGGTTTTACATCCCTATGTATTATGTGATGCGAATGCGCGGCGCTCAGTGCAAGGGAAATCTGTTTGGAGATCTCTATTACTCTTGCATAATCAAGCGCTCCGTTTCTCGCGATAATCTCGCTCAACGGCTCCCCTTCAATATACTCCATTACAATATAGTGAATATTTCCTTCGCGCCCCACATCATATACATTTACGATATTGGGATGATTGAGGCTGGCAGCCGCCTGCGATTCACGCCTGAAATTTTCGATAAACTTGACGTCCTTAATAAAGTCGGGTTTTAATATTTTAATCGCAACAAATCTGTTGAGGAGCCTGCATCTGGCCTTATAAACAACAGCCATGCCTCCACTTCCGATTCGCTCAAGCAACTCATATCTTCCTGCAAGAATTCTAGTACTCATCCTAAATCCTCCCTTATATCTGCACGCAAATAGCAGTTATGTTATCGAATCCACCGGCACGATTGGCAAGCTCAATAAGCAGCTCACAACGCTCCTGAATGGTTTTTTTTCTATCTCGTAAAATATCTTCAATCGCAATGTCGTCTATAGCACCGTGAAGACCGTCCGTACTGAGCAAAACAATATCGTCAGGCTTTATATCCAAAGTATAAAAATCCGGATGAACATCCTTTTCAGCGCCGATTGCTCTTGTTATCTTATAATTATCCTGTCTGAGTTTGGCTTCTTCCTCTGTGATAAGACCTTGTTTAAGCAAAGAATTTATATATGTATGATCTTCGCTTATCTGAAACAGCTTGTCATCTCTTAAAATATACGCTCTGCTGTCTCCTATATTCATGAAATATGCTTTTCCCCCATGAAAAAAGACAGCAACCATAGTAGTCGCCATACCCGTATTTTCCATATGTTTCAATGCCATAAAGTAAATTTTGGCATTAATCATATCAAGAGATTCAAGCAAAAAATCACGTATTTCTTCTTCTGCCGCATGTTCGCCAAAATGTTTTTTCTGAAAGCACTTGGCCATTTCATTTACAGCGGTTCTGCTGGCAATTTCGCCTGCATTGCTCCCGCCGACCCCATCTGCAACCGTAAAAAAATTATGCTCGGGCATGACAAAAAAAGCATCCTCATTTTTTGCCCGCATCATCCCCCTGTCGCTCTTAAATCCCACCTGCATATCAGCTACAACAATCCTCCATCTTTTCGCAATTTGCAAATATAAAATCCGTCCGTCCCATTTACATTCGGGAGCAGCTGCAATGCTTCTTCTTTTTTGAACATAGGATTTTTTCTGAGGAATGCCTCAATCACATCCTGATTTTCATGCGCATTTATTGTGCAAGTCGAGTAAACGAGAGTTCCGCCCACTTTGACATATTGAGCTCCTGCGGATAGAATCTCAAGCTGCATCCTCGGCAAACCGTTTAAATTAAACGGTTTTTTATATTTAATCTCCGGCTTTCTCCTTATTACCCCCAGTCCCGAACACGGAACATCAACAAGAACTCTGTCCGCCTTTTGTATCATGTTGGAATCCACTCTTGTGGCATCCCACGGTCTCGTCTCAACTATTGTAACTCCCAGACGCTTCGCCTCCTGCTCAATTAAATTCAGCTTTCGTTTATATATATCGGAGGCAATTATCTTCCCGCGATTGTTCATTCGTTCAGCTATCGCCATTGTTTTGCCGCCCGGAGCGGCGCAAAGATCCATGACAAGATCCCCTTGTTTCGGATCAAGCATATTTGCAACGAGCAATGCAGCCTCATCCTGAATGGAGTACATTCCGTTTCTGTACAGCTGATTGTTAATTATGCCGTTCCCCTTCACGTATAAGGAATCATCGCACAGTTCACCCTCACGGACCTCAAATCCCTGCTTTTCAAGTCGCGCAACGAGATCGCGCTTGACGACTTTCAGCCAGTTCATTCTTATCACAACAGGCGGTTTCTCATTACCCGCCGCAAGCAGCTCCTCTACGAACTGCATATCGTATTGCTCGAGCCACAAACGAATAATCCACGGATCATAGGAATACTTGACGGACAAATATTTAACTTCATCCTCGCTTCTGTCCGGAAGCTTGATATTATATTTTTCCCTTATGTACGAACGCAAAACCCCGTTTATAAATCCGGATCTGCCCCTTGCATAACGTTTTGCAAGTACCACGCTCTCATTAACGGCCGCATATTCCGGCACCGAATCCATATATCCGAGCTGGTATATTCCCATTCTGAGTATATTCAAATCCTGCAATTTAATGCCGCCCGTTCCGGATGGAATTAGATAATCCAAAATGTAATCGAGCCACAGCTTGTTCTCCAGGACACCATACACGAGCTCCCTGACAAAAGGTTCGGATGTGGGTTTGCCCACTATTATCTGATGATTAAGCGCAATATTTGAATACGCTTTGTTTTGCTCGACCGCCATTAAAGTCAAATAAGCCGTTTTTCTGTTAGCATCCATAATACAATCTCCTAATTTGTCATATACAAAAAACAAACAACATGCCGCACAATTCAGCACTGCAAAATTTTATCAATCGCTGCTGGCTCTTATTATCAATATTCTGATTAGATTGAGGATGGCCACCGCTAAAGCTGCAACATAGGTAAGCGCCGCACCCGACAGGACTCTGCGCACCCCCGTTTCTTCTTTCTTATCAGAAATGATATCAAGATCTCTTAATGCGAAAACAGCCTTTCTGCTCGCATCAATCTCTACAGGCAACGTGACGAGATGAAACAGTACCACTCCCAGAAAAAATACTATCCCCAAATCCAGAATGAAGTAACCGAAACTCATGCCCGCGGATCCTATTATAAGCCCTATTACAATCAGCGGCCAAGACAATGTCGAAACGATATTTACCACGGGCACCATCGCATTTCTCAACATGAGAAGTCTAAACTCCTCCTTGTGCTGAATTGCATGCCCCACTTCGTGCGCAGCCACGCTGATTGCGGCAATTGATGCCTGATTGCTCACATCCGGAGAAAGATTTATTATCCCGTTCTGCGGATCGTAATTGTCTGTAAGGCTGCCTCCTGTACCCCTGATCTGAATATTCGACAGATCGGATCGCTGCAAAATCAGCTTTGCAACCTCCGCTCCGGTCAACCCTTTTGCATTGGGAATTTTCGAATATTTTGCAAACGCCCGTTTCACCTTTGCCTGCGCGTACACCGCCAAAATAATACCCGGGATAAGTATTATAAAAGTCCAATCATATATCATAAATAACATCCTCCATCAATAAATATATATTTTACTCCAATTTCTCTGAAATATCAATCTTGCCGCCCCTCAAAAACTCTCCGGCAGACATACGTTTTCTTCCCTCCGCCTGTATTTCTTTGATAATGAAAACACCCTCATCGCAAAAGATTCCGAGCCCGTCATCGTTTGCAAAAGCGATTCTGCCGGCTTCCCCGCTGCGGGTCGGATCAACCTCGGCCGACCACACTTTGAAGCGCTTTCCGCTCATATAAAAGAACGTGCCCGGAGACGGCGAAAAAGCTCTGACCATTCTTTCCAGCACATCCGCAGGTTTTGAGAAAGAAAGTCTACCGTCCGATTTACTTATCATCGGAGCATACGTGGCTTTTGCCGCATCCTGTCTGACGGGATGGGCTTTGCCATTTTCAATATCCGCAATCGTTTTCAGAACAAGATCCGCGCCGATCAATGAAAGTTCATCGTGCAAATCCGCCGCATTTTTTTTGAGAACGGGCGTAGTCGCCACATCGTAGACAGCCCCGGCATCCAATTCCTCTTCCACATGCATAATCGATATCCCCGTCTGCATATCGCCGTCCAAAATTGCCTTTTGAATCGGAGCGGCACCTCTGTGCCTCGGGAGCAAAGAAGCGTGAATGTTGATACAACCGTATCTGGGAATTTCTAAAAATTCCTTCGGCAAAATCTGCCCGTATGCAGCCACAACAGCAAGATCGGGCGACATGCCGCGCACAGATTCTATAAATTCCACATTTCCTTTCACTCTCTCAGGCTGCAACACTTCTATCCCGCGACTTTTCGCCCACTCCTTGATCGGGGCGTGCTGCAGCTTCTTTCCTCTATCCCTTTGTCTGTCCGGATTAGTAACAAGCGCTACAATTTCATGTCCTGCATCATAAAGAGACTGTAATGGTTTTATTGCAAACTCCGGTGTCCCCATATACAATATTCTCATAATATTACTCTTCCACCTTGCTGAAATCCTCAGCTTTTTCATAGTATAAAATTCCGTCCAGATGATCATTCTCATGACAAAATACACGCGCTTTGAAGCCTTCCGCCTCGTAGATCACCTCATTGCCGTCTCTATCAAGTGCCCGTATTTTTATATATTCAGGTCTTTCAACATAACCCGTATATCCCGGAACGGACAGGCACCCCTCTTCCTTTATTTCGGAGCCTTTTTCCTCAATAATTTCGGGATTTATCATATAAAATACTCCCTCCTCATCCGGCTCGGCCACAAACATTCTGCGCATGATGCCGACCTGTGGAGCGGCAAGCCCTACGCCGCAATTTTCCCGCATGGTTTCAACCATGTCATCCAAAATCTGCCTGACTCTATCATTAATTTCATCAACGGGCTTGCATTTTTTCTTCAGTATTTCATCCCCGTCTTTTACTATTTTTCTAAGTGCCATCTCTCCTCCTTCGCTAATACGGATTTATGTCAATTCCTATATTTGCTTTCACATTTCCCGCCAACAATCTTTTTTTCATTAAATGAACTGAATTGGCGTATTTTAC
This sequence comes from Anaerovoracaceae bacterium, assembly GCA_041844835.1. Taxonomy (GTDB): domain Bacteria; phylum Bacillota; class Clostridia; order Peptostreptococcales; family Anaerovoracaceae; genus CAUUCX01. Next base: position 6,590 of record JBGZBU010000018.1, on the reverse strand, counting down.
CTTTTCATCCGTTCGCGCCTTTACTATAAAAAAATATTGGTATTTATCATTAACTTTCGCCACATAAGCCGGCTGTACCGGGAAAACGCTGCCCGCCTCATCATGCAGGATTTCTTTCAGCATCTCTTCCGCGAAAATTGCGGTATTGTATACATCCCGTTCGTTTTCCCCCGAAAATTCCACCTTTATTATATCCGAAAACGGGGGATACATTCGCAATTTTCTTAAAAGAATTTCCTCATTGTAAAAAGCGTCATAATCCGCTTCTATTGCAGCAAGGATTGCATAATGATCGGGATTGTATGTCTGTATTATTACTTCTCCCCGTTCATCCCCTCTGCCGGATCTGCCTGCTGCCTGCGTTATCAGCTGAAATGTTCGCTCGGCTGACCTGTAATCGGGGATATTGAGACTAACATCTGCGGACACAATGCCGACCAACCCCACATTTTTAAAATCCAATCCCTTGGCAACGAGCTGAGTGCCTATCAATATATCCGTCTTTTCAGCAGCATATGCTTTCAATATTTTTTCTATACTCCCTTTTTTCTGTATCGTATCTAAATCCAATCGATCGACGGCATATTCCGGAAAAAGTCGCTCGACTTCCTCCGTCAGTTTTTCAGTGCCCATCCCCGAATACGCCATGTTCCGGCTGCCGCACTCCGGGCATGCGAGCGGCGGAGCGGTCCTGCGTCCGCAATAATGACAAAGCAAACTGTTTGAATACTTGTGATGAGTCAATGTTATATCGCATTCCTCGCATTTTGCCACATAACCGCAGTCATTGCATGATATAAATGTCGAATATCCTCGCCGGTTAAGAAATAAAATAACCTGCTTTCCCGCGTCCAAGGTGAGCTCCATCCGCTTATAAAGCTCCCTGCTGAAGATCGACTCATTTCCTGACTTTATCTCCTCACGCATGTCCACAATTCGCGTTTTGGGAAGCTCGATCTCATTATAGCGCTTACTCAATGTGAGTCGCTTGAAGACACCGTTATTCGCTCTGAAATTCGTGACAACGGACGGAGTGGCGCTCCCGAGCAGCAATGTCCCCGGAGAAGTTTGTCCGTTTAATCTTCTTGTAGCAACCTCTATAGTATCATATTTCGGTGTCATATCGGACTTATAACTCGACTCGTGCTCCTCGTCTATTATGATAATCCCTATATCTTTCATCGGCGCAAAAACCGCTGAACGAGCCCCTATCACTATCGGCGTCTCGCCCCGCATTATCCTCATCCACTGCTCGTATCTCTGACCACCGGACATCTTGCTGTGCAAAATTGCGACCCGGCCGTTTCCGAAACGTTCAATAAAGCGCTCCGTCATTTGAGTTGTAAGAGATATCTCCGGCACGAGTATAATTGCGTTTTTACCGTTTTTTATACATGTATCAACAGCTCTGATATATGTCTCCGTCTTGCCGCTGCCCGTTACTCCGTGGAGCAGAAGCATGGATAAGCGGTCCGACCTTATAGCCAGGTTGATTTCATCCAGCGCGGCGTTCTGCTCATCGGTAAGTTCCGGGAGGGGCTCTGCGCGCATGACATCTTCGGGCATTTGAAGCGTTCGAGCTTTGCCTGATTTCAGCGCACTGCCGGCAGGTATAAAAAGATTTATCGCATCAATAGTTTTACAATAATATCTGCGTGCAATCCAAAGAGCCGTATCTATCATTTCTTCATTCAAAATGATATTCGGCTCTATAGATTCAACTTCTTTATATTGTATCGCTTTTGGAGATTTTCGCTCGGGCTCGGCATCATGTACGGCAACCACATATCCCCTTTTTATTTTATTCCCTTTGTTGAACGGAACATTTACGACATTTCCCACCCTTATTCCATCATCGGCGCATATATAAGTATACGGTCTGTCGGTCTTATCACTTTTGTTATCAATTACCAGATCAACATATTTCATGCAATATGCTCCTAAATATCACAAGAGGAAAATATTGTTTTTTTCACAATCCCGCATCATATCCTCCGGCCACACGGAAACCTGCACTTCGCCTATATGCGCCTTTCTTAAAAAATACATGCAAAGCCGGCTCTGTCCTATCCCGCCTCCTATTGTCAGCGGCAGTTCATCACTAAGTATTGCCTTATGGAAATCCAACCCGGCGCGTTCCTCCGCGCAGGCAAGCTCCAGCTGTTTTTTCATCGATTCCGCATTTACGCGTATACCCATGGACGAAATCTCAAATGCATCATCCAAAATATCGTTCCACAATATGATATCCCCGTTGAGCTCCCAGTCATCGTAATCGGGTGCGCGCCCGTCATGTTTGTCACCGGAATTCAGAGTTTTGCCTATTTGAGATATGAATACAGCTCTGTGCAATTTAGCGATCTCGCGTTCACGCTCCTTCGGAGATAGATCGGGATACATATCTCTCAGCTCCTGGGTTGTTATTACAAAAATTTCGTTCGGAAGCTCCGTTCTGATATTTTTATACAATCTGTTGACGTAATCGCCCAGATTTTTTATACACACATAGATATCATTTACAATTTTAAGGAGAAATTCGTAATTCCTGTTTTCCTGCAAAATAACGAGTTCCCAATCCCATTGATCGACATAGACGGAATGAATATTATCCAATTCTTCGTCACGCCTTATCGCATTCATATCCGTATATATACCGTTCCCTTGCGCAATTCCGTATTTGCCGAGCGCCATTCTTTTCCATTTTGCAAGCGATTGCACTATTTCCACGGGTTGCTCGTTCATGTCTTTGAGCGTAAACGATACGGTTCGTTCCACCCCGTTAAGATTGTCATTGAGTCCGCTTTGCGGAGTCACGAACAACGGAGCCGAGACTCTCCTTAAATTCAAACCGTACGCAAGTTCCTGCTGAAAAAAATTCTTTATTTTATTTATCGCCCTTTGCGTCTCCATCGGAGAAATAATCGGGTCATAATTAGACGGTAAAATCAATCTCCCCATTACATATCCCTGCATCTTGAACTGTCGTAAGCTCTCAACGTTTTCCTTTCTTGAATAATTTCAATACGCCTCATGTATAAATTTCACGAATATTTTTTTTATCTTCTTTTAGAAAATTCACATCCGCAGTAATTCTGTCTGTACAGTCCGTATCTCTTGGACAAGCTGATACTTTTTGCAAATCCATCAGCCTTTTTGAAATCCATGTCTAAAAAAGCTTTGCCGTATTGCAGTGACAGCCCGCGACCTATTTCGGCGATCAAGCTGTAGCTCTTATGCGGGCTCACGGACAGCGTGCTCGTAAAATAGTCATATCCGTAAAGCGATGCGAACTCCACCGTATTCGTCATCCTGAGTTTGAAGCATTCCGCGCACCGCTTGCCGCCCTCGGGTTCATCCTCAAGTCCTCTGATACAATCAAGAAAACGCTCGGGATCATATGCTACAGTGACAAGTTTCAGTCCGCCGTCGATATCCGTACGCTCGTTGAACTTTTCAATGAACTCGACCTGCGCTGCAAGCCGGCGCTCATACTCATCCAAATCAGTTATATTCGGATTATAAAAATAAACGGTGACATCATAATCATCAATAAGGCGCTCCACCACGGACGTACTACAAGGTCCGCAACAACTGTGCAAAAGCAGCGACGGTTTTTTTACATCACTTTCGGGAAGATCAAAAATCATCGGAGAAAACTCAATAGAATTACGATTTCCACAATCGCACTCAACATTATCTCTATTTATTGAAAGATCCTTTGCCTTGCACATGATAAATACTATTCCTCATATCAATAATGCTCAAAATCAGGCCCCAACCTGCCGTCATTATAATGCTTCCTGCAAAGGGAGACATACATATCATTTCCGCCGACCATAATCTGTTCTCCATGTTTTACAATATTGCCGTCGACAACTCTTGCCACCATAGTAGCTTTGCGACCGCACCAGCATATGGTCTTCACTTCCTCAATCTTGTCGGCATAAACAAGCATATAGTAGGACCCCTCAAAAAGCTCATTTCTGAAATCATTTTTCAATCCATATGCAAGAACGGGAACGTCAAAGCTGTCAACGATTTCTACAAGTTCCAATATATGATGTTTTTTTAAAAACTGGCATTCATCAACAAGCACGCAATCAATCGGACCTTTTTCTCTTTCACTCAGAAAAATTTCAATGATATTTGTGTCATCATTGACAATGATTGCTTCTCTTTGCAAACCGACACGAGATGTTATTATTCCCACTCCGTATCTGTTGTCCACACCGGAAATAAGCGTAAGAACCCTCTTGTTACGCTCCTCATAATTGTAAGCAATCTTGATAACCTCTATTGATTTTCCGGCATTCATCGTACTGTATCTGTAATAAAGCTGCGCCACGTAAAAACCTCATTTCCCTAAATGACATAAGCGATAATTGAAATCCACTAAAAATCAATGTCCACGTCTAAAACGGATTTAACAACCGCCCTGTACAAGAGCTCAAATACGGCATATCTCTCCGGACTTATTATACCCAATGTGCCTTTCATTTTTTTCTCATACCGGTCTTTGTATTTCGGATATTTTTCAGCAAATGTTTTTTCATCTATTTCTATCCCTTCCGACCGCGCTACAGCCAGTAAAATCATCTCACTTTTTATCTGCTGCTTAATTTTTTTATCATATTTTTCTTTTGAATCCGCCGGAATACCCTTGCTGCCGAAATACGCATTTACTATTTCATCATACTCTTTTTTAGGATACTTTTTGACTGTAGTTACGGCCGTTATTTTGGAGAACCACATGCCTGCTTTTGCATCTGCTTTAAAATCCTTCTTGTACTGCTCCGCCGAAGTATAACCCGGAATATTGGCTTTCACAAAATCATCATTAAAAACTGCAGGTTTTTCTTCCAAAACTTTATTTAATGTTACGTCAAATGTAACAGCCTGCCCTGCCAATTCCGAGCTGTGATAATTCTTTGGGAATGTTAGATTTAGCGTCCTTGTTTCACCTTTTTTTGCTCCGATCAATCCTTTTTCAAAACCGTCGATAAAGCTGTTTGAACCGATTATGAGTTCATGCCCGTTTGCAGTGCCGCCCTCAAAAGCCTTTCCATCTTTTTTCCCTACAAAATCAATATTGACTTTATCGCCCTCTTTGACCGCTCTTTCAACTTCACTATACGTGGTGAATGACTGAATTTTTTGTTTAAAAAACTCTTCCAACTGTTCATCGTTATAGATGAAAGGAGCAGACTTGTAGTGGGATTCAAAACTTACATACTCGGATAAATCATAATCATAGAGCTTAGGGATTTTTGAATTTTTAGCCTTATTTAATGCTTCTTTTCTGTAATCCGAATTTATCAATCTTGCGAGTATTGTAGAAGCCTCGGCTCTATTGGCATAGTTCGTCGATTTGAAACTTCCGTCTTCATATCCCATAATTATGCCGTTGCTGTATGATTTTAAAATCAACTCATTGTCTTTCAACTGCTCGATTTGCTTGATATCAGGGATTAGATTTTTAATATCTGAATTGATTTTAAATTCCTCTTTCTTTATGTTTTCAAGAGCCATAATCGAAATCTTTGCCATATCGCCCCTGTTGATGGGTTCATTCCATGTGTTTTTATCATATGCATAACCCAGATTGTTAAGTATATTCAGCCCCGCAGCTTTTGCGATAACTTCATTTGCCCAAAAATTAGGCGCCTTTTCATTGAGCTCCGCAAGTACTTTTTCATCAGGTTTTATTTCCGCATCTTTATCGGCCTTGACAATTCTTACGACAACCGCAACAAATTCAGCTCTTGTGATTTTATTTCCGGGTCTGAAACTTCCGTCTTCATAGCCTTTCAGTCCTCCGTTTTCATAGACATGGTAGATGTAATTTGCCGCCCATGTGTATCCTTTCAGATCCGAAAACCCCATTTTTGATTCCGCCGTAACACTTCCTGACATAAGAAGCATAGCGACCATTACAAAAAACAATATTTTCAAATTTTTAAACGATTTTAAAATATTCATTGTTTTTTCCTTTCCTATAGATATTACAACGCCGTAAAATTAAAAAGAACCCGGCAAAACGCCAAAACCTTCAATTTTCAATATAATTAATTATACGCAAAAAATGCCGATTTTTCAATGTCGGATAAATAAAAAAAACTCCTAAACACATAAGTTAATGCGAATAGAAGTCTTTATGGTGCCCAGACTCGGAATTGAACCAAGGACACGTGGATTTTCAGTCCACTGCTCTACCTACTGAGCTATCTGGGCATGCTGGTGGGCCATCAGGGACTTGAACCCCGGACCTGCCGGTTATGAGCCGGACGCTCTGACCAACTGAGCTAATGGCCCGTGCATAAAATGGTCGGGGTGGCAGGATTTGAACCCGCGGCCCACTGGTCCCAAACCAGTTGCGCTACCAAGCTGCGCTACACCCCGATAATGTAAGTATTAAATTCATGGCAGGGGTAGCAGGACTCGAACCCACGACGCGTAGTTTTGGAGACTACCGCTCTGCCAACTGAGCTATACCCCTAAATTGGCGGAGAAGATGGGATTCGAACCCATGCACCGGAAATGCCCGATCTAACGGTTTAGCAAACCGTCCTCTTCAGCCTCTTGAGTACTTC
>JBGZBU010000017.1:0-28371 GCA_041844835.1 Anaerovoracaceae bacterium | reverse complement strand
TTATGAAGTTTAGATGTAATCAGCAAATTCTTTCAAAAGCATTGGGAACCGTATCGAAAGCGGTTGCGTTCAGAACTACTATGCCTGTACTGAAAGGAGTTCTTCTTGAAGCAAAAGAAAACAAATTGAAATTAACGGCAACGGATCTCAACATACAGATAGAAAAAAATATAAATGCCGAAATAATGGAGGAAGGATCCATAATAGTACAGTTTAAACTGTTTGATGATATAATTAAAAAAATTCCTGCGGGTGATATTGAAATAGAATATACCCCGAACGAAAATGAATCCGAAGATTCCGATGAGTCGGGATATATATCAATAAGGCAAGGAAAGCTGAAATTCAATATTATAGGAATTTCAGCAGCTGAATTTCCGAGCATAAGAGACGGGGAAGAGGAAAAGAAAAAAATATCCTTACCTAGACAAAATTTTAAGGAAATGATCAAAAAAACGGCATTTTCCGCCAGTATAGACGAATCAAAAGGAATAATAGTAGGAATTTTAATTGAGCTTGAAAAAGAGATGATGAATATGATTGCCATTGACGGCTTCAGAATGGCGATTGTAAGAGAACCGCTTAGGAATGAAGATGAGAGAAAAATAATAATATCATCGCGCATAATGACGGAAATAGCTAAAATATTTACTGAAAATGACGAAGATGATAATATTGAAATGATGGTGAGTGATAAAATTGCGGTGATCTCCATGGAAGATTCAAAAATAACAATGAGATTGCTTGCCGGAGAATTTGTAAAATACAAGAGCATACTGCCGAAAGAGAGTAAAACCGATGTGATAATAAAAAGGGAAGATCTTCTTAATTGTACCGAAAGAGCGGCATTGCTCGCAAAAGAGGGGAAAAATAATCTGATAGTTTTAAATATATCGGACGGATTGCTCGAAGTAACGTCAAAATGTGATGAAGGAGATCTTAGAGAAGAAATAATCGTAAATAAAAGCGGTGAGGATCTGGAAATAGGATTTAATTCAAAATATATAATAGATGTATTGAAGGTGATTGATGACGATGAGGTTAAATTGGAATTAAACTCAAATATAACGCCATGCCTCATAAAACCTGTCGAAGGAAACAAATTCGAATATTTGATATTACCTGTTAGAATGAACTGAAAATGATAATAAAAAACTTAAGACTTAATAACTTCAGAAATTATAAAAAGGTTGACCTTGTATTTGATGACAGGGTCAATGTTTTAATTGGAAATAACGCAAACGGAAAAACAAATGTAATTGAAGCGATATATTCGTCTGCGATAGGAAAATCATTCAGAACGTCAAAAGACGCGGAAATGATAAAATTTGGAGAAGAAGATGCGGATATATATGTAAATGCCGAGCAGGAAGATGGAGAGAAGACAGAAGTAAACATAAAAATCGGAAAACAGGGAAAAATGATAAAGGTTAATGATGTAGCGCAAAGAAGAATGTCAGATATTTTTGAAAATATATACTGTGTTATTTTTTCACCTGAAGATTTAAAATTGATAAAAGGAGATCCCGCCGCTAGAAGAAGGTTTGTAGATATAGAACTTTCAATGATAAAAAAATCATATTACAGAGAATTGGTATTATATAAAAAAATATTGATGCAAAGAAATGCGCTTCTCAAATCGAGGGAAAGCGCGGCTAAAATAATGAAGCATCTTGATATATGGGAAGAAAAATTATCTGAGCACTGCGCAAATATAATGATTGAAAGAGCAGCATTGATAAGCGGAATAGAAGAAAAAGCACGAGATATACAAAAAAATATAACATCTGGTATAGAAAATTTAAGCGTAAAATACAATCCGTCAATAAAGAGCAATGCACTTGAAAAGGCTGTAGAAGAGGGCTTTATAAAAATATACGAAAGAAGCATAACAAATAGCGATTACAGCAGAAAAAGGACGGAAATAAGAGAAATTTTAAAAAGTGAAATAATTGAAAATTTTTCAAAAAATAGAAAACGCGATATTACAGTACAAACAACTACAACAGGAATTCACAGAGATGATATATCAATATTTATAGATAATAACGATGTAAAAAAATACGGTTCACAAGGACAGCAGAGGACGGTCGTTTTGTCATTGAAGCTTGCTCAGCTTAAAATAACAGAAGAAATGAGCGGTGTTCGCCCCGTATTGCTGCTGGACGATGTATTGTCGGAGCTAGATAAAGAGCGGCAAACATACCTTTTGAGCAATATTGACGGAGTTCAGGTATTTATAACCTGCGCAGATTTAAATGATGAACAGGAAAAGCTCATAAAAACGCACTATAAGCTTTTTAGAGTGAAAAAAAATGAAAGTGGAGAAGGAGAGATTTTTTAGATAAAAAGAGAAAGAAATATATATTAAATATTGGAATATATGTACAATATTAAAAAACGCCGATTTGAGCGGCTTTTTTTAATTGTTTTATTATTTACTATTAAAGCGCGGGTTTCTTGAAAAAAACCTAATTTTATTATATAATGCAGTGGTGTTTGTAAATATTTTATTTTTAGTTCACATATATGAAAAATAGGAGATTTTTAGTATGGCGATTAACACAGTCGAACAGCAGTATAATGCCGAACAGATAGAAGTGCTTGAGGGGCTGGAGCCGGTTCGTCAAAGACCCGGAATGTATATAGGCAGCACGGGTCCCAGAGGATTACATCACCTTGTATATGAAATAGTTGATAATTCAGTCGATGAGGCTTTAGCCGGGTATTGTAAAAATATTGAGATAATAATTCAGGCGGACAACTCAATAGTTGTAGAGGATGACGGAAGAGGAATGCCTGTAGATACTCATGCAAAATTAGGAATTCCCGCGGTGGAAGTAATTCATACGGTGCTTCATGCCGGAGGGAAATTCGGAGCCGGCGGCTACAAAGTTTCAGGCGGGCTGCATGGTGTAGGAGCTTCAGTTGTTAACGCGCTTTCAACAAAGATGATTGTTGAAGTTATGAGGGATGATAAATTATATCGTCAGGAATATGCACGCGGGAAAAAGGTTACGGAACTCGAAGTTGTGGGCAAGTCCGCACACACCGGATCAAGAAGTTCATTTTGGCCGGATCCTGAAATTTTCGACGAAACGGAATATGATTTCGATACGCTGGCTCATCGTTTCAGAGAAATGGCTTTTTTAAACAAGGGAATAAGAATAACTCTTGAAGATCAAAGAGCGGAACAGGAAAAGAAACTGGAATTCTACTATGAGGGCGGAATTAAGCAGTTTGTAGAGCATCTGAACAGAAATAAAGAAAATCTGCATAAAAACATAATATACTTCAGCGCTGAACGCGATGACAGCGAGGTTGAAATTGCAATGCAATACACCGATGCATACAGTGAAGTGGTCCTCTCATATGCTAATAATATAAATACTACCGAGGGCGGAATGCACATGGTTGGATTCAGATCCGCACTTACAAGGGTATTTAATGATTATGCTCGCAAAAATAATTTTCTGAAAGAAAAAGATCCGGCACTTACAGGTGATGATGTGCGCGAGGGACTAACAGCAATTATCTCGGTAAAACTCACCCAGCCTCAATTTGAAGGGCAGACAAAAACAAAGCTTGGAAACAGTTCTATGCGCGGTTTTACGGAGACTACCACAAATGAATTTTTGACGGCATTTTTAGATGAAAATCCGCAAGAAGCGCGCATCATAATGGATAAATGCTTAAGAGCGGCCCGTGCGAGAGAAGCGGCAAGAAAAGCAAGAGAGATAACTCGTAAACAAGGTATACTTGAGGGTATATCCTTGCCGGGAAAACTGGCGGACTGCATTGAGAAAAAACCGGAACTTTCCGAAATTTTCCTGGTGGAGGGAGATTCCGCAGGCGGCAGCGCAAAAAGCGGGCGCGATCGTCAAAGACAGGCAATATTGCCGCTTAGAGGCAAAATATTGAATGTAGAAAAAGCACGGCTTGACAGAATACTTAACTCCGATGAAATAAAAAATATGATTACCGCTTTCGGCTGCGGGATAGGCGATGATTTTGATATAGAAAAACTCAGATATCACAAGATCATAATAATGACGGATGCGGACGTTGACGGAGCACATATCAGAACGCTGCTTCTGACTTTCTTTTATCGCTATATGAAACCGCTCATTGAGGGCGGATATGTGTATGCCGCACAACCGCCGTTATTCCAAACAAAAATAGGAAAAGAAGTTCATTACACATATACGGAACGTGAGCAGGAAGATCTTTTAAAACAGCTCGGTGAGCAAAAAGGGAAACTGACCATACAGCGCTACAAGGGTCTTGGTGAAATGGACTATAACCAGCTCTGGGAGACAACCATGGATTATGAAAAAAGGACACTCATTAAAATTACGGTAGATGATGTGGCGGCCGCCGATGAAGTCTTTACGACGCTTATGGGCGATAAAGTCCCGCCTAGAAAACAATTTATTGAGGAAAACGCAAGAAGAGCGAAAATAGATATTTAATAGTGCTTCAAAAACAGCTATTGCGAGTTGGATCTTATCGAGGAGGAAGATAGATGAATCTGGTAGAAGATCAGAGAATGATAGAACATGAAATTCAAGATGAAATGAAACGTTCGTATATAGATTATGCGATGAGCGTTATCGTCGGGAGGGCGCTTCCCGACGTGAGAGACGGTTTAAAACCCGTACACAGACGCATACTTTACGGAATGCATGAACTTGGGGTCACGCCCGACAAACCACACAAAAAATCAGCGCGTATAGTCGGTGAAGTAATGGGTAAATATCATCCGCACGGTGACAGCTCCATCTATGATGCAATGGTCAGGATGGCTCAGGATTTTTCCACCAACTATATGCTTGTGGACGGTCACGGAAATTTCGGTTCGGTGGACGGTGACGGCGCCGCCGCCAGTCGTTATACGGAGGCGAGATTGGCTCCGGTAGCATTGCAAATGCTGCGTGATATAGACAAGGAGACCGTAGATTTCACACCGAATTACGACGAAGAAGAGCTCGAACCGACGGTTCTTCCTTCGCGCTTCCCAAACCTGCTCGTGAACGGTTCAAACGGTATTGCCGTCGGTATGGCAACCTCGATTCCGCCGCACAATCTCGGAGAAGTTATAGATGCCTGCACAAGAATGATTGATGAGCCGGATATCGATATTGAAGATCTGATAAAAATTGTAAAAGGACCGGATTTTCCTACGGGAGCCTCAATCCTCGGCAAATCCGGAGCGCGGGAAGCATATAGAACGGGGCAGGGAAAAGTCATAGTAAGGGCAAAAGCGGAAATAGAAGAAAAATCAAACGGCAGATTCGTAATCGTAGTTACGGAAATTCCATATCAGGTCAACAAAGCGCGACTTTTGGAAAAAATTGCAGAACTCAGTAAAGATAAGAAAATAGAGGGGATTTCCACGATCAGAGACGAATCGTCGAGACAGGGAATGCGAATCGTGATCGAATTAAAGCGTGACGCGAATCCGCAGATAACCCTCAACAGATTGTATCAGCAAACACAGCTGCAGGATACGTACAGTATGATAATGCTTGCTCTCGTAAACGGAAAGCCGAGAATACTGAATTTGCAGGAGATATTATCGGAATATTTGAAATTTCAAAAAGAAGTTGTAACCAGAAGGACGCAATTCGATCTCAAGAAAGCCGAAGCACGAGCACATATATTGGAAGGACTCAGAATCGCTCTTGATAATATTGATGAAATCATAAAAACCATCAGATCCAGCTACAACGACGCCAAAGAAAAACTGATGAGCCGTTTCGGGCTGAGCGAAATTCAGGCACAGGCGATATTGGATATGAGACTTGCCAGGCTGCAGGGTCTGGAACGCGAGAAAATAGAAAGCGAATATGAAGAGCTGATGAAGCGCATAGCATACTATAAATCGTTATTGGGCGATGAAGCGCTTCTCATGGGGGTTATCAAGGATGAATTGGTTGAGATAAGGGAAAAATATGCTGCTGACAGGAGGACCGAAATACAAGCTGATATGAGTGATTTTAATGAGGAAGATCTCATAGAAGATGAACAGGTTGCGATTACTCTTACACATCTGGGATATATAAAAAGAGTGCCCGCCGATACCTACAAGACCCAAAAAAGGGGAGGCCGCGGCATAGTCGGCATAACCACAAGAGAAAATGACTTCGTGAAAGACCTGATTATAACATCGACTCTTGATCATCTGATGTTTTTTACAAATACGGGCAAGGTGCATACAATCAAGGTGTATGAGATCCCCGAAGCGACGAGGACTGCGAAAGGCACTCCTGCGGTCAATTTCTTAAATCTCGCGCAGGATGAACGAATTACGGCAGTAATTCCTATAAAAGAATTTGCGGAAGACAGATACTTAATAGCCGTTACAAAGAACGGAACGATCAAAAAAACCGCGCTTTCAGAATACAATACAAACAGAAAAACAGGCTTAATTGCAATCAATCTTAAAGACGATGACCAACTGATAGACATAAAGAAAAGTACGGGCAGCAACAATGTGGTAATCGTTACAAAGATGGGCAAGTGCATATGTTTTGAGGAACACGATGTAAGACCTATGGGTAGAGTAGCTGCGGGTGTGCGTGCAATAAAACTCGACGGTGATGATGAAGTCGTAGCGATGTCGCTTGTTGAAAAAGGTGAAATGCTGCTCGTTGTCACGCAAAATGGATATGGAAAGCGGACGCCGGTTGAAGATTATAAGATTCAGGCGCGAGGCGGAAAAGGCTTGTTGACATATGATAAGAGCAAGTTCAAAAAAACGGGGCACCTGATAGGCGCAACCGTAGTAAAGGATGACGATGAAATATTGCTCATCAATTCGGACGGAATAATAATAAGAATAAGAGCCGACGAAGTAAGCAAACTCAGCAGAGCGACACAAGGGGTAAAAATAATGCGCGTAGCCGATGACGCAAACATAATTGCGCTGGCAAAGGTGGTCGGAGACAGTAACAGCGATGAGGACGGCAATAAAACCGCCAAAGATGATAAAGATAAAGATGACCAAAACGGCGCGCAAATTGCATTTGACGGCGAATAAATACGGTAAAAATTATGGAAAGGAGGGAAGCGAAAGCATGGATAGTTTACAAAAAAATGATACAAATGAATTGTTCCGTTTTGTAATTCCGGGAAAACCGAAATATCTGCAAATGGTACGACTTGCAATAGCGTCGATTGCAGACGAAGGAATGTTTGATGTAGATGCTGTGGAAGATATAAAAATTTCTCTGACGGAGGCATGCAAACTTATCTCCTGCCACGGCCATTTGGGATTTTGCAATTTTTATGAAATAAACTGCAATCTTCATGGCGGAAAAATAGAAATTGCGGTTACAGACAGTTGTAATGAATACAGCTTGGAAAAAGATGTAAGACCGTGTATCAATTGTCCTGATGACGGAAATCTGTCTTTGGTTGTAATTGAGAGTCTGATGGATCGGGTTGAAGATAAAAAAGATGCGGACGGCAGGCGCACGATAGTAATGGTGAAAAGCATATGACCGCAGAAATGACAACAAAAGAAAAGTTTGAACAATTTCATAAAACGGGCGATATTGAGCTGCGGAATCAGTTAGTCGAGGAACACTTGCATCTGGTTGATATTTTGATTCGCAAATATCTGAATAAGGGAGTCGATTATGATGATCTTTATCAGGTGGCTGCACTGGCCCTTGTTTCTGCCGTAAACAGATTTGATCCCACTAAAGGATTTGAATTTTCAACGTTTGTGACACCCACTATTTTGGGAGAAATAAAAAAATATTTTCGAGATAAGGAATGGGCGGTTAAAGTTCCAAGGCGAATTAAAGAAATCGGCGCCAGAATTCCGCAAGTTAGAGATGAATTGCAGATGGAGCTGCAAAGGACCCCGCTTGTTTCGGAGATTGCGGAGCGGATGGGGCACAGTGAAGAGGAGATAATTGAAGCTATGGAGGGCTCGCGTGCTTATGGAACATATTCCCTGGATCGCACATATGAAGATGGCGGAGATGAAGGAAGCAGCGCGATTTTGGAAAAATACACGGCAATTGAGGACAAGGGCTATACCATGATAGAGTACGACGAAATCATAAAAAATGTGCTGAGTAAATTGAGCGAGCAGGATCAGACCATATTTAAAATGCGTTTCCTTGAAAATAAAACGCAATCTGAAATAGCGGAAGTACTCAAGGTTTCCCAGATGACAATTTCACGTGCGGAAAAAGCGATAAAGGAAAAATTCAGGCAAAACTTCCATAGAGTGGGGTGACGTCATGCATATGCTGCAAAGCAAACAGATAAAATTTACAAAACGGAACGGAATAATGAGAAACGAAGGGAGCAGATAATGAAAAGGGTTTTTTCCGGCGTGCAGCCGACGGGAAATATTCACATAGGAAATTATGCGGGGGCGCTTAAGCAATTTGCGGAGCTTCAGAAAGTTGAGGACTGCATTTACTGTGTTGTGGATATGCACTCAATAACGGTGCCGCAGGATCCGGTGCTCTTGCAGGAGCACGTTCATGATGTGGCGGCGCTTTATATGGCTGTGGGCGTAGATCCAAAAAAATCCGTTATTTTCGTGCAATCGGACGTTTCCGGGCATTCCGAACTCGCATGGATTTTGATGTGCAACGCTTATACCGGGGAATTGTCAAGGATGACACAATTCAAAGAAAAAAGCAGAAATCAGGAATCCGCACCCGCGGGGCTTTTTACATATCCGATACTTATGGCGGCGGATATTCTGCTTTATGATACGGATGTGGTGCCGGTAGGGAATGATCAAAAACAGCATATTGAGCTGACGCGCGATATTGCAATCAGAATAAATAATAAGTTTGATCGCGAGGTTTTCGTTGTTCCCGAAGGGAGATTTTTAAAGTCGGGCGCACGTATTATGTCACTGGACAATCCGGAAGTCAAAATGTCTAAAAGCGCGGAGAATCCACTCAGCAGGATTTCTCTCCTGGACGACGAAGCAAAAATAAAAAAAGCTATAATGAAAGCAACGACCGATTCCGAGGGAAGCATTCGATTTGATTTGGAAAACAAGGCGGGAATAAGCAATCTTTTGAATATATACAGTGCTTTTTCCGGAAAGACGGTAGCGCAACTGGAGCAAGACTATGAAGGACAGGGCTACGGTGCTTTCAAAAAAGATCTCGTCGAAGTTATGATCGATTCTCTGCGGCCGATCAAGGAACAATATAATGCAATTCGCCACTCCGCCGAATTGACAAATGCGCTGAAAGACGGTGCGGAGCGGGCAAACGCTATAGCGGAGCGAACCATGAGCAGAGTAAAATCGGCGTTCGGACTGGGCAGGAAAAAACTCCCGAGTGAGCAGGAGTTTCTTTGAATTCAATCAATATAAATCAATATGATTTTGTGCAAAACCGGTTACGCGTTTTTAATGAGGTCGAGCAAACCGTTTTTTGAAAGCGCACCGACATGCTTGCTGATAACCTCGCCGTTCTTGAAAACCATGATCGTGGGAACGCTCATGACTCCGAATGATTGTGTCAGCTCAGGCTGCTCATCAATGTTGACTTTTCCCACCTTTGCGATATCTTTTACCTCATCGCTGATCTCTTCAACCAACGGGAGCACCATTTTGCACGGACCGCACCAAGTTGCAAAGAAATCCACGAGTACGGGCTTGTCCGAATTCAGAACTTCAGCCTCAAAATTTTCTTTAGTAAGATTCAATGCCATTTCTTTTCTCCCTTCACTATGAAAAATACCATTATCTCACAAATTATTATCCGTTGTATAACTGCATACCCTGAAAAATAAGCTTAAAACATGATACAATAGTTGTATCCATTATATGCTCAACACTTCGAGTGTTGAGCGGGGTGGCGCTGCCGATATGAGCTGGCTATTTGATCATGCTGGAATCTGTAGTCATGACATAATCACAAGCGCACGCCGGCAATAATCGACAGATTTTAAAAATGGAGGGAGAAGCACATGCCCATAGAAAAAAAGAAAGGCGCAAAAACACCCGTATATACGAGAGAACCGTCACTTGCACAAACAATAAAGAGGGATCTGAGGGTGCTTTTTAAGGCTATTCGGGAAAGCATCGGCGAGGAGGAGAGAGCCAAAAAATCCGCAAAAATTTTTGCAAATCTGAAAGCACGGGGAGAATATAACAGTGCAAATACAGTTTTTATTTATGTAAGTTGCGGCAGCGAGGCGGAAACACACGAAATGCTTGAAAAAATCGTGGAAAGCGGGAAAAAAGTCCTGATACCGTTTACGGATAAAAATGAAAAAAAGATGAAAGCAGTTGTTTTTGAGGGATTCGACAGACTCAAAAAGAATGACATGGGAATTCTCGAACCGAGCGCAGAAGAAATCAAGCCGGTTGACGCCTCAGAAATTGACCTTGTAATAACTCCCGGATTGGCTTTTGATAAGCAAGGTTTTCGCTTGGGATACGGGGGCGGATATTATGACAAATTCTTTGATAGTGCAGGCGATAATGAGATGTATAAGGTCGGAATATGTTTTTTTGAGCAGATGTCCGAGTTTGCGCTCCCTAAAGGGGAGCACGATGTCCCCGTTGATTGCGTAATCACGGATCAGGGGATTTTTGAGCGGGGAAAGGATTGAATTATGACGGGTGCAAAAACAGGTACAAAAGCGGATATGCATATTCACAGTACGGCGTCCGATGGAACGGACAATATCCCCGCGTTGCTTGAAAAACTAAGAGCATCCGGCATAGATACATTTTCCGTGACGGATCATGATACAATCATCGGTTCGTTTGAGATGGAAAAGCTGGTGCCGGGGAGCATGAAATTCATTCCGGGTGTTGAATTTTCCTGTATTACGGAAGCGGGAAAATGTCATATATTAGGATACGGTTACGATCCGCATAATAAAGTACTGTGCAATTTATTGGAAGTGGTGGCAGGCAAGCGAAAAGCAAAACTGGAGCGGAGAATTTCATTTCTTGCGAAGGAAAGAAATGTGCATATGGATGAGAAAGTTCTGAATAAGCTCAGGGGGATGAGCAGCGCCGGCAAACCGCACCTTGCAAATATTTTGGTAAAAATGGGGCTTGCGTCGGATAAGGAAACGGCGATAAAAACGTATATTGATGCCTGCGAAGTTGGAGATGAGCGAATACGGGCGGAAGACGCAATACAGGCGATTCTTGCGGCGGGAGGGATCCCTGTTTGGGCGCATCCCTACGGAGGCAGTGAAGAGTCCGGGATTGATCGGGAAAGTTTCAAGCGACAGCTCAAAACTTTGGTCAATAAGGGGTTGCTCGGGCTTGAATGCTTTTATTCAAAATACACGAAGGAGCAAGTGCAGGCTCTGCTGAAAGCCGCAGAGCAGTACTCGTTGCTTGTAAGCGGCGGCAGCGATTATCACGGAACCAACAAGGATGTGAGATTGGGGCAGTTGAACGCTGAGGGAATCGCGGTGGATAAAAAGGAGCTCACCATTTTGGAAGAGTTGGCGCAGCGTGAAAATTCAAGACAATCATCTTGACAAGATAATATACGAATGATATGATCTTAGCGTTGTAATTGCATGGATTACGGCATGCAGCGCGAATATGCACCATTAGCTCAGCTGGTAGAGCACCTGACTCTTAATCAGGGCGTCCAGGGTTCGAGTCCCTGATGGTGTACCATCTGGAAAAGCCTCTAGCTTCAACGGTTAGGGGCTTTCCCTTTGGCATTTCAAGGGCTGCGGCTTTTCATCTTTTGCAATCCTTTTTGATATTTTTGCAAATTTTGCTGTCTTTTTTGACATTTTGCACCCAGATGCGTCACAAAAATGCGCCACAAGTGCACAAAAAAAAATACCCGTCTATAATTTATCAAAGTAGGCTTATAGGACAAAAAATGTTGGTGAAATCTCTTAAAACACTTGAAATTTCAAGCGATAATAGTGTTGAATCTTCTTTAGGAGCACCTTCCCTCAGTCTAATTAATTAATAAATATGATAAAAACTGTTGACATAGGAAAGGGGAAATTGTATCATTAGTAGTAAGTTAGCTAAAACTAACAAATAGAGTCAGGGTGAGAGGCGGCGAAAGCCGCTTGTAATAAGGAGTGAAGTTGTCTATTGCTAATACATTCTTCATCGGATAAAAGGGAATTGGGGAGTGTATTGACAAGAGGCAGGCAGCCACTCAGGAAAGGGAGAGTGTCAGATGAGTATAGTAATTGTAGGCGGCAATGAACGCATGGAAAGCAGTTACAAAGAAATCTGCGAGAGTTACGGCTGTACGGCCAAAATATTCACAAAGGAAAAAGGATCAATGAAAAAAAAGATCGGCAATCCCGATTTGATGATTCTTTTTACTAATACGGTATCGCATAAAATGGTGCTCAGCGCTGTAAACGAAGCGAAAAAAAGCAATATCAAGGTTGCGAGGATCGCTTCAAGCAGTGCATCCGCTTTGAGCAGTTTGCTTGAAGAACGCGTGGGAGGCAAGAGTTGATTGGTCTGCCCGAATGCTCTTGTTCCCTAGTTGAAAAAGACATGATTGAAAAAGATATATATGAGATAGAGCGAGCGCTCGTTGATGCATGCGCACCTACGCTTGCGGGCATGAAAGTGGGCAATCTTTTTGCCTATGATTTTTCTTCCGCAAGAGAAGCGTCGTTTCATGTGGGGCGCTTAAAGTATGTGCTATGTCAGAAAAACATAGGAATCAGAATAGTTCATTGGAACGGGAAAAGAGCTCTCATTTATGTTTATCGCAGAGATGAACTCGAGGCGGTTTTGCAGGATGATGAGGTGCGAGCGTTTATGGAGGATATGGGCTATGATTTTTCAAAGGATTGCGTCGGGTGCCTTGCAAGCAGATTGTCAAGGCGCGGGATTTCGTGCGATTTTCCTCACGAGATAGGTGTTTTTCTCGGTTATCCCCTGGAAGATGTGCTCGGCTACATCGAAAACAAGGGCAGAAACAGCAAATTGACCGGGTATTGGAAGGTTTACGGAGATACCGGCAAGGCGGTCAGTATGTTTTCGCATTTTAAGCGATGTACGGAAGAATATAAAAGTATGTATGCAAAAGGGAAAAGCATCGGGCAGCTTGCGGTTGGATCGGTGTGATAAACATAATACATTAAAGAATAGTACATTAAAGACTGAAAGGTTTAATGAAATTGAAAGGAGATTTTCACAGATGAAAAAGGTGGCAGTAGTTTATTGGAGCGGAACGGGAAACACCGAGCAGATGGCGGAATTCGTCAAGGAGGGTGTAGAGGCGGCAGGCGGCAACGCCGCGGTTTTTTCTCCCGGTGAATTCAATTCCGGAAAAATAAATGAATATGACGCTATTGCGTTCGGCTGTCCGTCCATGGGCGCAGAAGAGCTGGAAGATGCGGAATTCAAGCCGATGTTTGATGATTGCGTAGGTTCACTTGCGGGCAAGCCGATTGCACTTTTCGGTTCATACGGCTGGGGAGACGGCGAATGGATGCGCAATTGGGAGGAAGAATGCAAGGGCGCGGGAGCAAAAATGGCGGCGGATTTCGTCATTTGCAATGATGCTCCGGATGATGCCGCGGCTGAAGCGTGTCGCATGCTCGGCGGGGCTCTTGCAAAATAATTTATCTACGGTCGATACGCGGAACTGCGGATGTGCGTGCATTTTCGCAGTCCCGTGTTGAGATAATATAGGGAAGCGGTTGACGGGGAGATCCATGTGGTCTTCCCGTCGGCTTTTTGTGCGATTTTGCTTTAATTCCAGCACTATTTGGTGTATAATCTGTAGGAGTGTAATATTTTATAAAAAGTTTAATTCGGAGCATGGCATGCAGCACGCAAAATTCTGTAGTTTAGTTAAATTTTTCGACACATATTTCGGAGGGATAGGCATGGGAATATTGCTTCTCTTCGTTTTTGTCATTCTCCTTATTTCCATAATTTGTGCCGTTCGTTTGAACCGTTCAAAAAAAGAACTCATAATGCAAAACGACATTCTTAAAAAAGAGCTTGCAGATAATAACGATAAATTATTGAAGATTTCTGAAGCATTGGACTCCGTTAAAAACGAGAGCAGGCGTGTTGCGGATATTTTCACGGCTGCCGAAATGCTGATGTTTATGTCGGACGGCGCGCACGAATTGCACAAAAAACACATGCGTCAATATTATGATCAGGATGATGAAAGCGAGCGCCTAAAAGACGATGCGAATGAAGTGAATTTAAATGCGGAAGAATCGTCGTTATCGGGTGTCGCAGGAGATTTCAGCGATGTCGGGAGCATTCTTAGTGAAGACGACATAGAGACACTTATTAAGGATTAGCGGGCTTGCAATTTTACGCCGCCTGCGCGACATAGATGTAAATTATCGCTTTGATTTTAGAAACAGATAATTACTCCGTTTTAACCGGAAAAGGAATCTTTAAGGAGAGGCTTATGTATTGCAAGGAATGTGGCAAAGCGTTGCCGGATGATGCAAAATTTTGTATTAGCTGTGGGACTGAAGTTTTTAGCGGAAACGGAGATTTCTCGGATTCCGCGGGACGGTCGCGTCAGTCAGGCGGAGAGGCTAATCGCACCGTAAACGGGCAAGAAGTGCAAAAAAACGAGGGAGAGTATATATACAAAAGCGACCCCGAATTTCGCTGGAATGTTGAGGAGCGGCCGAAAAAAAGAATATTTGATGCGGATACGGGAGAGTTTAACTGGGAAACGGATTGGGAGAGAGATCAGAAAAAAGCGGAACATGAGCGCTTGGCGCAGGCGGCAAGGAGGGAGCGGCAGCGCGTGGAAATGGCTGAAAAAAGTCATGCGGAAGAGATGCGGCTGCGCGCTGTCGCAGAAGAAAAACAGCGCCTCAAAGCTATGGAAGAACAGCGCATGGCGGATGCTGCCGAAGCGATGAGAAAAGCGGAAGAAATGTTGGCGGCACACAGAGCAAAGACCCGCGAGGAGGAAGAAAAACATGCGGCTGAGCTGCTCGACAACATTGACAGGGAAAATAAAATGGCGGAAGAAACCGCTCAAAATGAGAGTGCTGCGAAAATTGACAAGTTTTATACATACAATCAAAAAAATGAAGACTTTCAAAAACTTTTGGATGAGCAGTACGAAAAACTTAAAAAAAGACAGCCGGGCGGTGCTGTCGGCGAGCCCGTTGATTTGAAGGTGAGCAAAACGGAAGCGGCAGCGATAAAGCACAGCATCGGCAGTGAGGAAATGCTGGAAAAGATCGCAAAAGATCAGGAAGATGATCGCGAAACGGATGAACTGATACAGCGCAGTATAACGGATTCAAGGAAATTTGATACAAAAGAACTTAAGCGCGATATAATTGAGATTGCCCTTGAAAGAGCGGGCGTGGATTCCGAAATGCTGGATACGCATTTCGACGGTCCCGAAGATCCGCGTGAAAAATTTGAAAGGGAGCGCGACAACACCATGGTGCTGACGGGCGGTCTTGTCGAAGAAGAAAGCGGATTCACGCCTTTGTTTAAAAAAGAGGCGGCGGAAGCTGGAATCCAGGCAACATCCCTTAGCGAAGAAGAACAGGCGGATACAGCAGACAAGCAGCCCGAAATTCCAGCGGAAAGCATAGCGGACGAGCAGCGCAAACGCAGTGTTTTTGAGTGGCTGTTCGGAAAAGGGAAAAAAGAAAACTTAGAAAATATAGTGGAGGACCTTGGGAGCCTTTCCGAAGAGGCGGAGAGTGAAACCGCGGAAACTGTTGAAGTTGTTGAAACTACTGAAGCTGTCGAGGGGACGGAACTTGAAGAAACGGCACCTGATAAGACGGCAAGCGCTGAAGAGGAAAGCGATGCGGATTCGGCAAGCGAGAGCCGAGCTGAAAAAAGCGACTTTGGCGAATATAAAACGGATTCGGAAAAAGAAGAGAAAGAAGCGCCGGAAGAAATCGAACTCAATTCTCAAATGAGCAGAAAGGAGCGTCTTAACGCCGACATCAGAGAGAATGAGACGATAAGAGAGACAATGAACCTTCCCAAAATTAGTGAAGACGCCGAAGCAGGTGAAGAATCTGAAGCTGAGGAAAAGGCGGCTGCGGGGGCGACCTTGGCGGAATTGATGCAAGACCCGTCCGTGCGTGCAAAAAAATATCGCAAGGGGCGCGATACGGAAGAATTAGAAGCGCGCGAGATCGCGAATGAAAAAATGATTGAGGAAATGAATTTGCCGCCTGATGAAGCTGAGGCATTCAGACGAAAACGCGCTCTTGATGCATTGTGGGGCACCATGAATATTGAAATTCCGGATAACGGCGGCGAAAAAGGCGAAAAATCGGAAAATGCTGCAGATCCGATTTCAGAAGCCGCAGGGGATAGTAAAAATCCGACGCCGGAATTGCCGGAAGAGGAAAAGCCGAAAAAAACGGGAAGAAAAGTAGTAGCGGCTATCTTGCTGATATTATTGATCGGTGAGGGCTGGATGATCGGGACGACGCGGCTGGCGCCGGACAGCGGTGCGGCGAAATTCATAAATAAAAACATTCCTCAGGCCGTAAGCTGGGTAGATCCGCTGCTTGGCGAAAGGACAAAGAAAAAACAAAACGAGGAAGAGGCTGAGAGAAGAGCGCGAGAACGTGCCGAAGAGTTGACAAGAAAGGAGACAAACGACAGGCGCATAGCATTGGTAGAAAAGCACATAAGCAGCAATGTCAACGGAAATATATCAAATATCGTCATAAATCCGAATTTGAAATTTGATAAAGCGGCAAAGTATGCGGTAGATGATGTCCTTATTTCAAAACCCATAGTATCCGTTGAGTGGTATAAGTCGGAGGATGGAACCGCTGTTACGCATGAAGAAATAATAATTGCGACTCTTCTTGCGTATGAGTCTTTGCGTGTCGATTTTGAAAACAGCGGAGTCCGCAAATTGCAGGATTATATTGCCCGGGGCACGCAGGCGGAGCAGGATGCAGCAGAGAAGCTTAGCAAAAATGGTGAGAAAATGGCATTTGACAAGCTTGAGATAGGCGAAATACGGGTGGGAAATGAATATTTCTATGTATGGACGCGAGAAACCTTGAAATTCTCCCGCAGTGACGGAAGCGGCTCGGAGAAAATTTTCCAAAAAATTTATTGCATGAGCGCTGTAGACAACAAAATGTATATCAGCAAAGCGCTTAATTTTTAAATCGCTCAATTTTTGACGATGCACTTTCAATTCGCTAAAAATGCATCGGCATTTGTAAATAATTGTAAATAAACAGAGCACAAATTATTTTGATATGGAAAGAGTATAAAGGAGAATAGACTTGTCTACCAAAACACATTTCAGCAAAGCGGAAATAAGCAAAAATAATCCGGCTTTGTCACAATCAAAAGTAACCATTGAATCCGCATTTTACGGAAATAACGTAGAAAGGATGACAGATCTTGCCACCGCATACGAGATGGCAAAAAATTCGCCGGGGACAATAGTGACCGATTTGGAAGTTTTTGAACCCGAAAAAATAGGGATTCCTAAAAATGCACGCGTGCTTCTTTTTAACGACGGGGAAATTGTCGGGCGATTTGCCAAGGCAAGAAGGATCCTCGGCGAAGAAGATGTCAGCGAAGCGGAAATCAATAAGGTTATAAGGGAAGCGGTCTATCAAACGCGTTATAAAAAAATGTATCATACGGAGGTATACATAGGGCTTGATCCCGATTTCATGGTAAAAGCACATATGCTCATACCGAAAAATCATGAGAATATTATGTACAATTGGATGCTCAATTTCCAGGCGCTGAATGAGGAATATAACAAGATGTACGCCGGATCTAAAGAAATCGGCAAGGGGAATAGTGATGCCGAAAAATGGGGCACGGAGCCGGATATATTCATAATGTCGGATCCCGACTATTATCATCCGCTTTTCCCCGAAGGACTGGCATATTTCGATTCCGAACACAATTGCGCGTGTCTGCTGGGCATGAGATATTTCGGCGAGCATAAAAAGGGAACGCTCACTCTTGCATGGGGAATAGCGAACAGAAACGGGTACGCGTCATGCCACGGCGGACTCAAACGCTGCGTAAGAAAAGACGGAAAAAAACATGTGCTCGGTGTGTTCGGACTGTCGGGGTCCGGAAAATCCACCATAACACATGCCAAACATGACGGAAAATATGATGTAACGGTTTTGCATGATGACGCCTATATAATATCAACGCATGACGGATCGACCGTGGCGTTGGAACCGTCGTATTTCGATAAAACACAGGACTACCCCGTGGATCTGCCGGACAACAAGTTTCTGCTCACCGTGCAGAACTGCGGAGCTACAATCGACGATGAGGGGAAATTACTTCCGGTACCCGAGGATATAAGGAACGGGAACGGGAGAGCGATAAAATCCAAATTATGGGCCGCAAACAGAGTAGACAAGCTCAGCGAGCCGATCAACACCATCGTGTGGCTCATGAAAGACGCCACTCTGCCTCCGGTACTCAAAATTGAGGACCCCGTAATCGCATCTGCGATGGGTGCGTGTCTTGCTACAAAGAGAACAACAGCAGAGCGCCTTGCCAAAGGCGTGGATCCGAATGCACTGGTCTTTGAGCCGTATGCCAATCCTTTCAGAACATATCCTCTCAGCCAGGACTATGGAAAATTCAAAGATGTTTTTGAAAAAAGGGGCGTTGCAAATTACATAATCAATACCGGCTTTTTTATGGATAAAAAAATCCCGAAAGAAGTAACAATTGCCATTATTGAAAGTATAATTGATGAAAAAGCGGAATTTGTGCCGTTTGGCGAGCTGCCTGATATGTATACCATGGATGTGGAAGGATTTGTTCCGGATTTTGGCGATGAGTCCTATACAGAAGCGCTCAAAAACGGAATGAAGCGCCGACTCGATTTCATCACGGATCTGCAATCCGTCAAAGCGGGGAGGGATGAGCTCCCGAGTGAAGCGTCGGAGGTAATAATTAAAATAATAGAGGCTATAAAATAGACCGTAAATATAGCACGAGACGGGCTGCGAAGCAGACCGCAAAAAAGATAACAAAACATATAACACATCATGGAGATAGGAGGGAAATTTTGAGCAAGAATACCGGAAAAGGGAAAAAACAGGGAAAAGCTAAAATAATCATCATAGTGCTGGTTGCATTGGCGCTCTTGTTTTTTGCCCTGATTAATTTTATGACAGATTTGCTTTGGTTCAAGGAAGTAGGCTATATCAGCGTCTTTCTTAAACAGCTTGTTACACAGGTGGAAATCGGAGTGCCTTTATTTGTGATACTTTTATTGCTGTCGAACATTTATCTGCGAGCATTGAAGCGCAATTATATCAAAAAAATAGAATCGGATTTTGAGCCGGAGGATAAAAAGCTGAACAGACCCGCCTGGTTATTCAGCATATTGTTTGCGGGCGTCATGGCATTTTTTATCGCAACGCGCGTATGGTTTGATTTCCTGCAATTCACGCATTCGACGAGTTTTAACATAAAGGATCCACTGTTCAAAAATGATGTGTCGTTTTATATTTTCAAACTCAGTTTCATACAACAGCTCAATGTGCTCATAATAGGCGCGCTTATAGGCGTTGCCATAATCACCATACTTTATCACTCGGTTTTGATTTCTCTGCGTCCGCCGAAAATTATCGGCGCTGCGGAACCTTTTGCCTCGGATGCGGATATTGAAATTGAAGATACTTTTGAAGATCCTGAAGATAAAGGCACGGGTAACGGCGGATTTTTCAAAAATGGATTCAATGCTTTCGGCGGCAGCCCGAACGGACAAGGGTCTCTGTTTGAAAAGATTGCGGAGGCGATATTCGGCGGGATGAAACCGAAACAGCCGGGGCATACAGGAGGTTCTGGCGGCGGCATGAATCCTCGGGCGCCTTTCGGCGGCGGTCGTAAAATGGGAAACAGTAATTTCAAAAATCTCATGGAAATAGCCTCAAAACAGCTATGCGTTCTCGGGGTGCTCCTTTTTGCAATGATAGGCGTGAATTTTTTCCTGCGACAGTTCGATCTGCTGTATTCAAGGACAGGAGTGCTCTACGGTGCAGGATTTACTGATGTAAATATTACCTTATGGGTGTATCGCATTTTGATAGCCTTATCGCTCATCGGAGCGGTCACATTTGTGCTCGGAGTTAAAAAGCGTGATTTCAAAAAAGCGCTTCTCGTTCCTGCGCTTATAGTAGCTCTCGGCGCGGTCGGTACCGGCGTAGGTTATGTGGTGCAAAACTGGGTCGTTTCTCCTGATGAAATTAACAAAGAGAGCAAGTATCTGAAAAGAAACATTCAGTTTACTCAGCAGGCTTACGGACTTGCGGACGTCGTGAAAAAGCCGTTCAAAGCCATAGACAATCTTACGGCGGCGGATATAGCCGCAAATGAAGAGACGATGAGCAATATTCGTATCAACGACTATGAGCCCGTCAAGAAATTCTACAATCAGACGCAGAGCATCAGGCAGTATTACGATTTCCAGGATGTTGACGTTGATCGCTATATGATTAACGGAGAGTACACACAGACATTCCTGTCGGCGCGTGAAATAGATGAAAGTCGCATCAGAAGCGAATGGTTGAATCAGCATTTGAAGTACACACATGGTTACGGCATAACGCTGTCTCGCGTAGATCAGGTGACCGCAAGCGGTCAGCCGGCAATGCAGATTGATTCGATCCCTCCTATTTCAAGGGTGGAAGAGATCCAATTTGAAAGACCGGAGATTTATTTTGGCGAAAAAACAAACAATTATATATTGGTGAATACACAGGAAGATGAATTTGATTATCCCGACGGCGACACCAATAAATATTGCAAATATGAAGGAACCGCCGGAATCAAGCTCAATCCGCTCAATCGCCTGATGTTTTCAATCAGAGAACGAAGTGTAAAAATGTTCGTTTCGAGCAATATCACCGGTGATTCCAAGATAATTCTCAACAGGGATATTAAAAAGCGTGTGAGAAAAATAATGCCGATGCTCCAGTACGAAAAAGATCCGTATATGGTGGCGGTTGACGGGAAGCTCTATTGGATAATTGACGCTTACACGACAAGCACGCGTTATCCTTATTCGGAGCCTTTCGGCGACGGACAGGTGAACTATATAAGAAACTCCATCAAGGTTGTGGTTGACGCCTACAACGGAACAACGAATTTCTACATAGTCGACGAAAATGATCCGATGGCGGCGACCATGAAAGCAATATATCCCGTACTGTTTAAGACTTTTGAAGAAATGCCGGACAGCTTGAAAGCGCATATAAGATATCCGCACACGCTGTTTGCGATTCAGGCGGAAATATACAAGCGTTATCATATGAATGATGTCAAGGTGTTCTATCTCGGAGAAGATCTGTGGGATATTTCCAAGGAAATTTACGGGACAAACGAAGTGGAAATGAAGCCTAACTATTATATTCTCAAACTTCCGGGCGAGGATAAAGCCGAATTCGTGAGCTCAATTCCATATACACCGCGGGATAAGAAAAATATGACGGCGCTTATGATCGCAAGAAATGACGGCGAGCATTATGGAGAACTGGTGCTTTACCAATTGCCTAAGAGCAAGATAATTTACGGGCCTATGCAAATAGAGGCGCAGATAGATCAGTCGACCGAGATTTCAAAGGAATTTTCATTGTGGAATTCTTCCGGCTCGAAATATAACCGCGGAAATATGTTTGTCATTCCGATAAACGATTCGTTGCTTTATGTGGAGCCGGTATATTTGGAGGCGACGAATTCTTCCATACCGGAGGTCAAGAGGGTAATCGTGGCATACGGCGACAGAATCGCGTACGAACCGACTCTCGCGGAAGCAATTGAGTCTCTGTTCGGGGAAAAAGCCGGAATTGAGAAGCCTACAGACGGAGGCGGCGAAGAGCCGGGGGATTCCGCATCGGGCATATCTCAGGCGGAAATAATAATAAAATTGCAGGAAAGTTTTGATGCGGCGCAGCAGGCACAGAGAAATGGAGATTGGGCAGGTTACGGCGAAAAGATGAGAGAGGTTCAAAAATATATAGAAATGCTGAAATAGCGTTGCATGACAGCATTTTTGCAAAAGGAGAGTAATTATTCAATGTTGGATTTGGATAGAATGTTGTTTAATATCGCGCCGGAGGATCATTCTCCCGCGCGGATTGAAGAGATATTGCGCGAGCATTCCGAAGTGAAATTTGTATCATTTGCGGGAGCGGATCTGGGGGCGCGCACAACGGATGAAAAAATCCCTGTCGAGCTTTTTATACGCGATATGCAGAATTTTTTCGATCACGGGGTACAAACTGACGGCTCGAGTGTGGTATTGCCTCGCATAGCCGACATAGACAACGCCAAAGTCGATATCGTTCCGGATCTTTCCGTGAATTGGTATGTCGATTATAATCTCGAGTATTTTGACAATCAGGGGCTGCCTGTAGGAACGCTGAGGATTCCATCATTTCTTGTGCATAACGATAACAATGAAGTCGGTGCGCGCGTGATATTGCGTGATGCGGTGCGCTCATTCCAGGAAAATTTGAAACGCCTCATCAAGGAAAATCCGTATGTGCTTGATTATGTCGAAATAGATAATCCCGACGAAATTGAGGAAATCGAGCTTACAGCCGCCACCGAACTTGAATTTTGGGTCAGAACCCCGGACGACAGAGCCGACAGAGAGCAGCTGTACACAGCGCAGATGTTGAAAGAACAATACTGGAAGCGCACGGTAGGTCCGGTTAGGACCGCACTTGAAAAATCATTGATAGTTCTCGACAGATACGGTTTTGAAGTTGAGATGGGGCATAAGGAAGTAGGCGGGATAAAGGCTAAACTTGTGAGCACGGGCGGATACGACCATGTGATGGAGCAGTTGGAAATAGATTGGAAATATTCAGGGGCGATGCAGGCGGCGGATAATGAGACGCAAGTCCGATACATCGTGAGGGATATATTCAGGATGTTCGGATTGGATGTTACGTTCCTTGCGAAACCGATTGAAGGCGTGGCAGGCAGTGGAGAACACACGCATATGGGCGTGGTTGCCGTATTGAAAAACGGAAAAAAAGTCAACCTCTTTAATTCGGATAAATCCTCCGATTTTCTTTCGCCTATCGGATTTGGAGCCATGATGGGACTGTTGAAAAACTATGAAGTGGTAAGCCCGTTTATCAATGCTTCAAATGACGCGATGCAGCGGCTCAAGCCGGGATATGAAGCGCCGGTATCCATAGTGACATCGCTGGGACACAGCGTGGAAAATCCGTCACGCAACAGAACCGTTTTAGTGGGTTTGATCCGGGATATGCGCAATCCTGAAGCTACGCATTTTGAACTGAGATCGCCGTGTCCGCGCAGCAACACATATCTTGTTATAGCCGCATCATATATGGCGATGCTTGACGGGATAGAGGCTGCGCTGATAAATCAAAAAACGCCTGCCGATTTGCTCGCTTCAATTTCAAAAACATATGGTGATGATGATTTTTATCTTGAACGTGACAGAGAATACAGGAGCGAGAAAAACATTTTTGACGACTACACGCAAGAGGAACGGGAACATCTCTTTGGAGAAGTCCCCGCCACCGTTTGGGAGACTCTGCTTGCATTTGAAAAATATCCCGATAAAGTAAAGGTGTTTATGCGTGATGATGTAATGGATGAAAGCACGCTGCAATCATATAAGCAGGCAATGCTTGATTTGTGGGCGATGGAACTGCATAACAGAATTATTCCGAGCAATATGAGCGATGTACGCAGATGCAAAGCGCTGCATATAGAAGACACATGGACGGATCTGGACCGTCTGACATGGCATGAGATAAAGATGCTCAGAATTGAACTCGGGCAGGACAGCGTGAAAAATAAATCGCTGCTCACCCGGGTGAAAGAGGCTCTTGACAATGAAGATTACAATCTTGCTTCAAATCTGCAAATTGAAATGGAGAAAAAGATGAGTGTACTTGCGGATCTTTATCTGGCATACACAAAAAATCTTTTATAGACAAAACACGAGGAGGGGTGGCAGATGTTAGATATTAAAAGAATCAGATCCGATTTTGAGGATGTAAAAAAATCCGTAGAATCACGGGGACATGGAGATTTCGGTCTGTCCGAGCTGCCTGAAATAGATATGCGCAAGCGTGAGATTCTGGCAAAAGTTGAGGCGATGCGCAGCGAACAGAATAAAAAATCCAAACTGATTCCGCTTCTGAAAAAAGAGGGCAAGGATACATCCGATGTGATGGCGGAAATGAAAAAACTTTCAGAAGAAGTGAAAGCATTGGCGGCGGAGAGCGATGCGCTGGAAGAGCAAATAGAAGAGTTGCTTTTGGGAATACCCAATACGCCGCACTGTGACGTGCCGTCGGGAACGGACGATTCGGATAATGTGGAGATCAGAAAATGGGGTGAGCCGCCGAAATTTGAATTTGAGCCGAAAGCACACTGGGATATAGGCGCGGCTCTTGATATCTTTGACTTTGAACGAGCTGCTAAAATTGCGGGAACGCGTTTTACGGTATATAAGGCCTTGGGGGCAAAACTTGAACGTGCGATCATTAATTTCATGCTCGATTTGCACACCGCTGAGCATGGATTTGTTGAAATTATGCCGCCTTTTATGGTGAACAGAGCTGCAATGACTGGAACGGGGCAACTGCCTAAATTTGAAGATGACATGTTTCACTTGCCGGCGAAGGATTTTTTCCTAATCCCTACGGCAGAAGTTCCGGTGACCAATCTGCACATGGATGAGCTGCTCATGGAGAGTGATCTTCCGATATATTATACGGCGTACACGCCGTGTTTCAGGAAAGAGGCCGGGTCCGCGGGCAAGGACACAAGAGGTTTAATACGTCAGCATCAGTTCAATAAGGTGGAGTTGGTTAAGTTTGTAAAACCGGAGGACTCATACAAGGAATTGGAATCGCTCACAGCTGCGGCGGAGGAAGTCCTCAAAAGACTGGGTTTGCCATATCGCGTGGTGGCGCTTTCAAGCGGGGATCTCGGATTTTCTTCCGCAAAAACATATGATTTGGAAGTGTGGATGCCGAGTTACGGTCGTTATGTTGAGATATCCTCATGCAGTAATTTTGAAGATTTCCAGGCGAGGCGGGCAAATATAAGATTCAGACCGAATGATAAAGAAAAACCTCAGTTCGTGCATACTTTGAACGGATCAGGGGTGGCTGCCGGACGAGCTACGGCGGCAGTGCTTGAAAATTTCCAGCAGGCGGACGGCAGCGTGACGGTTCCTGAGGTTTTAAGGCCTTATCTGGGTTGTGATGTTTTAAAATAGGTGAATCACGGATGAGCGATAAAACGAAAGCCGTTTACAAACTGCACGAATTTTTATCAGCCCATCGTAATAGGGAAATCGCATCGTTTCATATGCCGGGGCACAAGGGAGATGCGATTTTTCGCGAGTTTGGCTACGGCGATATTCTTGACGGACTTGTAGCTATGGATATCACGGAGGTAAGCGGTGCGGACAACCTTTTTGCGGCAAGCGGCGTAATAGCGGACGTGCAACGCGGATTTGCGGAGCTTTACGGGGCGGAGGCGAGCTATCTTTCAGTTAATGGAAGCAGCGGTGCGATAATTGCGTCGGTGCTCGCTGCGGTGTGCCCGGGCGAATTTGTCATTGCCGCGCGCAACAGCCATAAATCGGTTTTTAACGGAATTACTTTGTCGGGGGCGGAGGTATTTTTGGCTGAGCCCCGAAAATCCGAATGGGGAATATGCGCGGAGATACGACCGGAGACAATCAGACAAATATTTGAAAAGCATTACGGAAAAGGGGCGGAAAAAAAAGGGGCCTCAGCGGGTAAAATAGCTGCAGTTATTATCCCATCGCCTAATTACTATGGGGTGTGCAGTGATGTTGCGGCGATTGCGGGGATAGCGCATGAATATGGGGCGATTTTGATAGTCGATCAGGCGCACGGTGCGCATATCCCGATGTTTGAGCGGTTTTGCCCGGATTTCGCTCGTAATAATATGCCCGCATCCGGCGAGGCCGGCGGGGCGGATATTGTAATAAACAGCACGCACAAAACATTGGCGGCGTTCACACAATCGGCGGTATGCAACCTAATGAATGCGGAGCGCGTGCCCGCGGAAGATTTGGAATACGGCTTGCAGCTGATGCAGTCCACGAGCCCGTCTTATATGTTGATGGCGGGGCTTGATATGTGCCGGGATATGCTGCATAAAAACGGAAAGCTGCTCATGCGGAGATGGGCGGATAATTTGAAATATTTTTACGAAATTTATGAAAAAACGAAGCGCGATGAGTTCGCCATTATAACCGGTGATAATCAAAGTTTGCTTGATATCACAAAAGTTAACATCCTTTCAGATTCGGGACGAGGTTTATGCAATGTGCTCGAAAACGATTTCGGAATATTTCCTGAATTTTATTCCGGGAATATAGTGATGTGTATGACGGGCATAGGAAATACTCGTGATGATTACAAAAATCTGTTGGCGGCGCTTGAACACATGAGGTCTGCGGGAAAGCTTAAATTCACCCGAGCCGCGCGCGACGTTTCAGCGAAAATGGAAAGCGGCAGAGGAGATGGAGATATACGGCATTCGGCGCTCCGCATTCCGAAAGGAGAAAAGTTTTCGCTTAAACTTGATGAAGCTGTCGGAATGATTTCAGCGTCGCTTATAATTCCGTATCCTCCCGGCATCCCGATTCTCTGCCCGGGAGAGCTGATAACAAAGCAAAAAACAGCGGAGATCCGCGGATGTATGGATGAGGGCAAGGCTGTAAGCGGAATGAAAGATGATCGACTCTTTGTATTTGCGAAAGGAGCCGGAGACCATAAATCCGAGACCATAAACAGGGATAGTTTTATTGTATAGGGGGAAGTATTATCATGGATAGCAGAAACTACAATGAAAGATTGGGAATCGCCGAGCAGATAAGCGCCGCGGCATCAGAATGGGATGATCAGGCGCGGTGCAGCATGGTTACCATCGGTGCCGACAATACTTTTATTGAGACCAATCCGTCATCATACAATGCATACATAGGAAGCGGGATTTCTTCATTTCTCCCGTCGCTTATAGCGGATACGTGCATGGAAGACGGAGAGTCGGAGAGGCTCAAGGTGGCAATCGTTACAGGAGAAAATGTAGCAGGGCTTTACGGAGAAATTCCAATTGATGAGCTAAGAGCCGCGGGATTTAAGACTTACAGTTTTTCAGCTCCGACGGGCGATCAGGCGAAAAGCATCGAAACATACAGTCAACTCGTGGATTTTCTGGTGGATAATGATTTTTCAAAAACCGATGTGCTCTTGGGATTCGGCGGCGGAGCGGTGGGAGATTTGACGGGGTTCACTGCATCCACCTATATGAGGGGAATAAAATATGCTCATATGCCCACGACCCTCCTTGCTGCCGTGGACGCCGCGATCGGCGGGAAAACGGGCATAAATCTGCCGTCGGGGAAAAATCTGATAGGTACGTTTTCAAATCCTGAATTCATGTTATGTGATGTGGATTATTTCAAAAGTCTGCCCACATCGGAATTTTTATCGGGTGTCGGCGAATTGATAAAATATGCCCTGCTCGACGGTGGTTTTCTGAAAAACATCTTTTTCCGCGAAGGAGATGCGGAAGCGGAAGCGATGAGTTGCAGATTTGATAAAAATGCAATTTTCGAGGCAATTACTTCAGCGTATGAACATGTAGTTTATGAAGCTCTCAGGATAAAAAACGAATATGTTTCGGTGGACACACGCGATTTAGGAATCCGCAAAAAGCTGAATTTCGGGCATACCGTGGGACATGCCATAGAAAAGTGCAGCAATTTTTCCGTGCCGCACGGAATTGCCGTAGCTACAGGAATGGCAATGGAGCTGAGAGCGGCATGTCATCTCGGGCTTCAGGACATCATGCCCGGGGAGCGTATAAAGCAGGTAGAAGCCCTCATGGAAGCTGTCGGGATTCCTACGGATTGCGACTACGGCGTATCGGAACTGTACAAAGCCGCATTACATGACAAAAAAATCAGAGACGGCATGATCAGCTTGCCGATATTATCCGACATAGGTGTGAGTCATTTGGTTGAATTTGACATAAGCAGATTGCAGCAATATTTTTCCGCGGCAAAAAAACCGCTGTAAAATGGATGCATTTTCGGCAGCGGATAAAAATCGTTACATAGTTGTCAAACATATGTGACACAAACACTCATATTGTTAATCCGAAGTCTTAATTCTCAACAAACGAATCAAACAGCTTAAAAAACACCGAAAAGCCGAATAAAACGGCTTTTTCGGTGCTCATTTCCAAGGAATATACGCCTGGAAATTCTGTAACTATGCGTCATCGCATCATGCCTTTAACCATATAAGTATATATCATCCTTCCTGCCTCAGCTCTGGTTGCAAGCTTCCCCGGCTCAAGCAGCTTCGCGGGAGTCCCCTCGATAA
>JBGZBU010000016.1:0-2862 GCA_041844835.1 Anaerovoracaceae bacterium | reverse complement strand
TTGAGCTTGAAGCCGGGGAATTCAATCCTGTAACCGGCGAAGTTGAAATCAATTTCAAAATACAATTCACGCAGGAAGTATCCATAGAAATATTCGTTAATGATGAGCATTTCGGCTGGCTCATAAAAAATATGGAGCTTGCGGGCTATGACGGGGCATTAATGCCTCACGATCCGTGCGCCTCATACACGATTCCGCCCGCCTCGGCCCAAAGTCACAGTGCGGGAATTGCGGGGGTGATGAAGTAAGAATAGAGGAAGATAAAGACGATAGCGGAACTCCGAAAGGAGCAGGCTATTACAAAATACATTGGAGCGGCAGCATAAACGGAAATCCCGTTGTGAGTGCCGCTCCTGCTTTAGATCAATACAAATTGAAAGTATCAATAAAGCCGCAAGGATATCCGGCTCGCGGCAAAACGCCGTGCAGCGATCCCGAAGAGGATGTGCATGACGGAGAAGATTGGCTGTGGCCGCAGCAGTACATGTGTAATGCTCATCGCTGCACTGGGAGGATGTTTCTTCATGCCAAATGCAGGAGATATGATAAACTACCGTTTGCGGAGTTATGAAAAGTGAGGGAAACATTAGAAACATTTTATGCGCGATTGCGCTTGTCATTATAGTTCAACTTTTTACAGCACTACCCGCATATGCCGAAAACAACACCGCATTTGTGCCGGATCCCCAAACTGCATATGCAAAGGAATTTATTAAAAAATGTGAGAATGAAGTCTGGTTTATGGATCTGGTGGAACCGCTCCTGAATGCGCAGCAAAAGAGTATCAACACCCTTGCAAACGCCGGCGAGCTCGACAAGATAAGCAGTATAGGTGCTGCAAACAGAAATATTGTCGGCAAAATCCCCCCCTGCTCTCGGCGAATTTAAAAAATTGGAAAATTTATTTCTGCCCGGGAATTCTCTGACAGGTGAAATACCGCCTGAGTTTTTTACTCTTACCGAACTTAAAAACATAGATCTCTCCGACAACGCATACAAAGGAAAGATCCCCGGCGGTTTTGGACATTTGCCCAATTTGGAGATACTTGTATTAAAGGGGAATCAATATAGCGGCAAAATTCCTGATGATATTTTATCCAATACGAAGCTGCGTGTATTTGATGTTTCAAGCAATTCGTTTTCGGGGAGTGTTCCCGTAAAAATTAACGAAATGAGCGGACTGGAGTATCTTGCGATATCGGACAACGTGTGGAGTATAGGGAATATGCCGGACATAAGCACACTGAATAATCTTAAGTATTTCTCCGCGTGGGGTTGTAATTTTATCGGGGAAATACATGGAAGTGTGTATGGACTCGGCAATTTGGAAATATTGGATCTTGCAAACAACTCACTTTCAGGTGAAATTTCGCATGAAATAGGCAATCTCACAAATTTGGAGTTGCTTGCATTAGGTGAAAATAAATTGAGCGGGGAAATTCCCGCGGAGCTTGCGACTTTAACTAAATTGCGTACATTGGATATTGCAAATAACAAGGCAGTTGGGAAATTCCCGTCAGGCATTATCGCAAGTAAAGTATATGCCCATGATAACTACATGACCGGAGATGTGCTGAAAAATCTTACCGAGAATCAAAACAATTTTTGCGACGGGGCATCAAGTGCGCAGTATAGGTTAATAGGGAATTCTCCAATTAGAATTTCATGAACGGATAATGTGAATATATATAATCATCTTGCGAATATCGGGGCAAACAATCCAAATGCGGCAAAAAAGCCGCTGCTGCCTCCGATCAACTATGAGGCAAAAATAATAAATGACCCTGCGGGCAAGATTATACTCTCTCATGACAGCGCGGGGATATATATCAAGGCAAATGCGGAAGTAAAGTATTCTGAAAACATAGCAGTAGAAGTTTCCATAAAATCAAACGACGGATCGGATTATTCCAAAACCGCGATGGTTTTGACGACGGAAAGCATCTCCGGCGGCGGAATCACGGCGGATGTTGTCGAGATCCCGAAAGAAGAGCATTTGCCGTATATAACGGGATATAGTGATGGCAGTTTCGGTGTCGGCAAAGCGGTTACACGTGAAGAAACGGCTGCAATGCTCGTAAGAGTAATGAATTATAAAGCCACCGATGTGTTTAATGAGCCTTTTTCCGATGTTCTCAAAACAAGATGGTTGGCGGTGAATATTGCTACTATCAGACGTTACGGGATAATGGAGGGCTACCCCGACGGTCGTTTTATGCCTGCGAAGAAAATCAGCAGAGCGGAGCTGGCAACGATTTTGGTTCGACTCAGCAAGAGTGTTGTGCGTGATAAAACGGGCAAGGATTATACTTTCTCGGATGTCGACAGCTCGGCATGGTATTATCCTTATGTAAAAGAGGCGGCTGAATACGGTTTGATAACGGATTATGAGGATGGGACATTCAAGCCGAACGATCAGGTATTGCGTACGGAAGCAGTGACAATGATAAACCGCATGATGAATCGCAATCCGGAAACGGCAAAAGAGCTCAATGATCTTGCGCCTCCGTTTATCGATTTGAAAAAATCCCATTGGGCTCATTTGCAAATTTTAGAAGCTTCCGTAAAACATGATCATTCCGTAACAATAAACAACAAGGGGGAGCTAAAATAACGTGACGCTAAAATAACGGATGTCACTCATCATCGCGACAAGTGACATCTGCGTATTTGCTTGGAATTCTCCCGTTTTTGATTTGATTGAATTCCGTTTTTATTGAATTAGGGAAGTGCGTATTTTCGTTTATTTCAGCACGGTGTCCAGCCTGTGGAATATTGCGGCGGCTTCCGCTCTGGTCAGGCGATCCTTAGGCGCGAACAAATCTCCGTCTCTGCCCGTAAGTATGCCCATCGCAACCAGCT
>JBGZBU010000015.1:0-10610 GCA_041844835.1 Anaerovoracaceae bacterium | reverse complement strand
CATACAACAGAATTATCGAGGGGACTCCCGCGAAGCTGCTTGAGCCGGGGAAGCTTGCAACCAGAGCTGAGGCAGGAAGGATGATATATACTTATATGGTTAAAGGCATGATGCGATGACGCATAGTTACATAATTTCCAGGCGTATGTTCCTTGGAAATGAGCACCGAAAAAGCCGTTTTATACGGCTTTTCGGTGTTTTTTAAGCTGTTTGATTCGTTTGTTGAGAATTAAGACTTCGGATTAACAATATGAGTGTTTGTGTCACATATGTTTGACAACTATAGACACGCTTTACGTATAAAGGGAAAAGACGATTTGAAATGGCGGCCCGCCTGATATATAATTGACTGAGTCCAGCCGACTGTTTTAGCGAATCCGGCACACCGGAAAAAAGGAGTTATCATGTTTCAAAAAATCACACCATATGTTCTGTTGATCATTCTGGCTTCATGCTTTCTGCACTTCGGACATGCGAATTTAAAGCATACCGGGGAGACGTACGGGCAGCAGGAATTTTGTAAAGCTATCGTAAAACAGGTGGGAGAAAAGGAAAGCACCAAACTGGATGTCGGAGGGACCGAAACCGAGGTCGGAGAAAGTGTTAAATTCAGCGCGGTCATCAAATCCGGAAACAATAAAAA
This sequence comes from Anaerovoracaceae bacterium, assembly GCA_041844835.1. GTDB lineage: Bacteria > Bacillota > Clostridia > Peptostreptococcales > Anaerovoracaceae > CAUUCX01. The sequence continues at coordinate 9,967 of JBGZBU010000015.1, read as the reverse complement.
TAAAGAAATCGAAGTAAAACAATATTTTGACTCGGCCTTAATATATTCACCGCCTATTGTGAAAATCGGGGAAAGAATCATTGTAACCCGTGTCAACGTGGTCGACACCGATGAAAAGGAATGGGTATTTGTGGAACGAAATCGAATGGGAATGCTTTTGGGGTTGACCTTATTATTTTTGCTCGCAATTTTGCTGATAGGAAAACTCAAAGGCGTAACAACGATAATCGCACTCATCTACACGGTGCTTGCAATATTTTCGGTATACATTCCGGGGATACTCGCGGGGCATAATATTTATTTACTGACCGTCATCATCGCAATTTTTGCAACCCTTGTCACGATTCCGCTCGTCAACGGATTCAACAAAAAAGCTCTTGTCGGCATAATGGGCAATCTGGGAGGCATCCTGCTCGCCGGAATACTGGGGCTGATAATGAACGCTGCCATGCATATCAGCGGATTCCTGGATCCGGATTACGGATTGCTTGCCATGCTGGATAACGGAGTGGAACTTGATCTGCGCGCGCTGGTCTGGGGCGGAATCGTAATAGGCTCGCTGGGCGCAATAATGGACATTGCGGTTTCTCTTGCCTCGGCGCTTTATGAACTTGCACATGAAATGCAGCAACCGTCGTTTAAAAAGATGATGAAAGCGGGGATGAATATAGGCACGGATGCCATAGGTACAATGACAAATACACTGATACTCGCATATATAGGCAGTTCTCTTGCGGTTGTATTGCTTCTTACCGCTTACAACAAGGAAGCTCTGCTGCTTTTCAATCTCGAGATGATTGTTGTGGAAATCCTGCAAGCTGTAGTGGGGAGCCTCGGCATACTGCTTGCCGTTCCGCTGACAGCTTTTTTCGGGGCAACCGTATTCATCCCTAAAAAGAAAAAAGCGAAGGACGTAGATGGCGCCTCAAACTCAAGAGATGAGGCTTCAAATTCAATTGCCTGATTTCTCACGCATATAGAAAAATAAATATTGCTGAGCTACGCCGCCATAAGCGCCAAAATGCCGGGCGGCGTATTTTTTCATTCCCGCGAGATCATTCTCGGCGAATCCGTAAAGGCTGCACATCGTTTTTTTCACCCACACATCTATGGGGAATACTTCTTTCCGCCCGAGTGAAAACAGCAAAATACAGTTCGCTACCTTAGGCCCGATCCCCGGAAGCGAAATGAGCAATTCATAGGCTTCCTGCGTATCTGCCCCGCTTATTTTTGAAAGCATGTCGCAGATCAAGTCGCCCGAACCTGAACTTGCAAATATGCGCGCCGTATCAAGGATATATCCCGTCCGATATCCCAATTTTATTTCCGCCAGACTGTCGGCATCAGCTGCCGCAAGCGCCTCGATTTTCGGAAAATCGTAGAATTTTTCCCCATCGAATGTCCCTATATATTCTCCGAATTTTTCCGACATTTCTCTAATATTCTTTTTTATTCTTGTGATATTGTTGTTCTGCGATATTATAAAGGATATTATCACTTCGTAAAGATCCTGGTTCAATATTCTTATCCCGTGTCCGTATGCGATCGCTTCCCTTAGAATTGCATCCCGTGCGGAAAACTCAAGTTTGAGCCGTGAATAATCGAAATCGAGATCAAAATATCGTATCCATTCATCCCTGCACAGTGCACGGTCACGATCATTGCTTGCGATTACACCGACTTCCAATTGATTTTTTTCCACATGAAAAGACACTCGCACAAGGGAAGACAGCGCAACCCCTAGGTATGCGTCGCCCGCACATTGCGCCCAGCGAAAACATTGTCCGCAATCAAAAACATGTGACGGAACAAAATCCCTCACATGATCGAATCTGTGAACAACAATATAAACATCATCACCCATTTAGCAAAAATCCCTCACAATCACATCCACGCTTTCTATGTTGAATGCCGTCATAGCCTCTATCTTCTCAGCGACATCGCTTTGAAAGTCGCTGATCGCATTTATTGCATCTATACCCAAAGGTACAATTATGGACAACTTTATCACCACTCCGCGCGGATCCTGCTGCGTATAAAACCTGGATATTTCTATAATATCCTTATGTTTTTTCCCCACTGCATTTATTATATCGCGCAGAGCCGCTTCCGAAACTGTGTATGCGCCGAGATAGCTGTATGTGGGACGCACAACCGTCTTTTCCGTAAAGCTTCCGCGCCCCCTGCCCCAACCTTTGAATATTCTGAGCGGATCGAGGAAATATCCCGAAAACTGCCGTTTAATTTCAGGCATGGGCACCGGCACCACATGTTTGCCCAGCTCATCTCTTTGCTTGCGGGCAAGATCTCTATCTTCTTTTGTAGTTATTTCCTCTATATTTATAATGCGCTCAAGTGCCGGCAATTCAAGCCGTGCGGCAATTCTTTCGACCATTTCATCGGAAGTTCCGAGTATGAGAATACTGCCGGGCATCCTTTCCGCGATGCTTTTTGTCACTTGTTCTTTATGATCGTCATCCATGAACAATGCGGTTTTAATCGCACCTATGACGGTATTTTGCCTTTTAGCCGATATCCCCGCGATAATCGCATTTCCCATGACAAAAAGGCCATCATCAATAATGGCGTCGATATCCATATCGCGACAAAGATTTATCGCCTGAAAACTCTTTCCCGTTCCACTCTTTCCGGACAGTCCGTACACTCTCATATGCCGCTTGCGCATTGCCTCCGTTTCCTTTACATTCTACATCTATTTTGCTATACTGTCCATATATTGAAAAGGGAAGGAGGATTGAAAAATGGCTTATATCATTGATGATTCCTGCATCAGCTGCGGAGCATGCGTAGCTGAATGTCCGGTAGATGCGATATCAGAGGGAGCAAGCAAACACGAAATCAATGCCGACGTATGCATAGATTGCGGTTCTTGCGCCAATGTCTGTCCGGTGGATGCTCCGGCACAGGCTTAGTTCCCGCGTTTGGTTCTCGTTTGATTCTGATGAATCAACGCGCGGACTTGCGACCCTATAAAAAAATAACCGTGAATTCACGGTTATTTTTGATTCTCATATTTTTGATTCCCCGTTTGTCAAGTTCCGCTTATCTGTCACCGCTCACACCTGTATTCATGTTGAATACCAGCACATGGAGCGAATCGCTCAGGTGGACGTTTTCAATCGCAACATCATCAGGGACATTAAGATCGATAGGCGCAAAATTCCAGATTCCCTGCACATTTGCTCTGCACAGCTCGTCCGCGACCTCCTGCGCACTCTCCTTATTGGTACAGATAAAACCTATATCTATCTGATTTTTTTTGAGAAATTCTCCCAGCTTGCCGTAGTCCTGAATCTCAACATCCTGCATGTAATCTCCTATCAGATGCGGATTGATATCAAATATTCCGACAACCTTGAAACCGGGTTTATAATTGCATGTGTAATTTGCGATCGCATGCCCGAGATTCCCCGCGCCCACAAGTATTACATTGTACTCCTTATCCAAACCGAGAATAGATGAAATCTCTCCATAGAGCATATTGACATTATAGCCGTACCCCTGCTGACCGAATCCTCCGAATTTATTAAAATCCTGTCTTATCTGAGATGCTGTGTAACCGGTCAGCTCCGAGAGCTCCTGTGATGAAATCTTATCCACCCCGTTCCGCCTCAATTCACCAAGATATCTTCTGTAACGCGGAAGCCTCCTTATTACGGCATTTGATACATCTGCACTGTTCTTTTTTCTCTCCATCTATTTCTTCTTTCAAAACTGCATTCAAGCCGTTTACGCTATCATGCTATCAACAAATTTAACGATGTCCTCCACGGACTGAAATGTTTCCGCCTTTTCATCCGGGATCTCGATATCAAATTCATCTTCAATTCCCATGATAATTTCTACCGCTTCTATGGAATCCGCCTCCAGATCCTTCATCAAATTAGTATCAAGAGCTATTCTGTCTTCATTAATATTCAATTGCTCGGCAATTATGGTCTTTATTTTTTCAAAAGTCATTTTTTATCCTCCATTAAAAAAACATTCCGCTCCTGCTGAATGCTGCGTTCTGCCTAGGTGAAGCTACTGTCGGAATGATTATACCACAAAACTTTCATTTTGCAATATCACTCCTGCAGCTCCAGCCAATTCTCGTAAAGCCGCTCCAATTCCAGCTTTTTTGCCGCTATTTCCCGACATATTTCCGAAAGCTTTTCATGATTTGAAATCGCTTCGTCACTGCTCAGGCTGATCTCAAGAGACGCTATTTCATTCTCAATCTCCTCTATTGATTTCTCCGTGCTCTCCTTCTTTCTTGCGATTCTCCGCTCCTCCGCCTCTTTTTCTTTGCGAAGTCTCCGCTCCATCGCGCTCTGCGTTTCCACCGCGGAAGAAACTCCACCCCTATCGTTGCAAGAAACTGCTTTCCCCCCGCAGGCAAGCTGCGAAACATAACGCTCCCCGGATGCTATCGCCTGTTTTTTCTCCACATAATAGTCATATTTTCCGAGATATACGATAAAACCCTCCGGCGTAAGTTCCATTACCTTATCGGGTATGCGATTCAGAAAATATCTGTCGTGAGATATTGCAACAACGGTTCCCGGGTATTCCAAAAGAGCCTCTTCAAAAGCCTCTTTTGACGCTATATCAAGATGGTTTGTCGGCTCATCAAGCAACAGCACATTGGCTTGTCTGAGCATGAGTTTCAGCAGCGACACCCGCGCTTTTTCGCCGCCGGACAAAGAACTGATACTCTTAAACACATCATCGCCGCGAAACAAAAAACGCCCGAGGATATTTCTCATTTCCGTATCGGTGTAAAGTCTGTACTCATTTTTGAGTTCCTCAAGCACACTGTTTGAACCCTCGAGACTCTCCTGCTGCTGATCATAATATGCGAAATTGACATTGTGCCCCCGATGAATATATCCGCTGTCGGCATCGACCAGCCCCAAAATCATTTTAAGCAGAGTGGTTTTTCCAACCCCGTTTGCACCGACTATGCAAATCCGCTCGCCCCTTTTTATGTCGAATTTTACATTCTTAAACAGCCGCCTCTTTTCCGAACCGCTTGTGAAGCTTTTCGACAAATCTTCTGCGTAAAGGACGTCATAACCGCTTTGCAAGCGGCGGGAAAATTTGATTTTCATGCTGTCCTGAGGGGCATCCGGTCGATCGATTATCTCCATATGCTCAAGCATTTTTTCACGCGAACGTGCCCTTTTTGCAAGCAATTCCGTTTTGCGCTCCTTAAAACGCCTGATTATTTCTTCCTGCCGAGCGATCTCCTCCTGCTGCTTTGCATACTCTTTCATCTCAAAATCAAGACGCGCTTTACGCTGTTTTACATATTCCGAATAATTTCCTTCATATGTGTGCAATCTGCCGTTTTCTATTTCAAAAATCCGATTGACCGTTTTATCCAAAAAATATCTGTCGTGTGATACTACCATGAGCGCGCCCTTATAACCCGCCAGGTATTCTTCAACCCATTTGAGCATTCCGATATCGAGATAATTGGTCGGCTCATCGAGCAGCAATAAACGGGGGTTTTGAAGCAGCAGCAATGCAAGTGACAGCCTTGTACGCTCACCGCCCGAAAGCATTGATACCTTTTTTAGCCTGTCCTTTTCTGAAAATGCCATGCTTTGCAACACGGAATCAATCTTACGCCCGTACTCGTATCCGCCCATTATCTCAAAGCGATGCTGCAAGGCCTGATATTCATCCAGCAGCCTTTGCATCCTGCCATTTGCATCTTCGGTCGTATCAGCAGCTCCGGCCGCTTCGATTTCACGACTCAGCTCCTCCATTTCCGCGCCTATGCCTATCACTTCATCATATACGCCAAGCGCAGCTTCTGCGACTGTAATATCATCCGAAAATGCATCATGCTGTCGCAAATAGCCGATCTTTGTATCCCGCGAAACAAAAAAATCGCCCCCCTCATGAGGCGTATCTCCCGCCAAAATATTCATCAGGGTGGTTTTTCCCGCGCCGTTTACGCCCACTATTCCTATCCTGTCGCCATCACTTACATGGAAGGAAACATTATCAAAAATAACGGTCGTCCCATATTCCTTTTTCAGTTTTTTTACGCTTAGTACAATCATTTTATTACAATATCTCCCGTCGCTAAAGCAGGGTATCAAAATCGGCATTTGCGCGCACATCAAGCCAAAGATCCGCAGTTTTGCCGGTCACATAGATATGATGTGCCGCGGCGGCTATCATCACTGCGTTATCGGTACACATGCGCAGCGACGGAAAATACAGATTAATTCCCTCTTTGAGACATTCCTCGCTCATGAGCTCCCGCAAACGTGAATTCGCCGAGACCCCGCCCGCAAGTGCGAGATTCTTATATCCCCTACTTTTTACGGCATCTGTCGCTTTCTTTACGATCACATCCAAAACCGCACGCTGAAATGACGCCGCCACATCTGCTATATCATACTCCTCGCCTGCCTGTTTTTTTGAATTGATATAATTCAAAACTCCCGTTTTGGTCCCGCTGAAACTGAAATCCCAAGATCCTTTTTCAAGATACACCCGTTTGAAATCGATGGCGTATTCATCGCCTGTCCCGGCAAGTTTGTCTATGAGAGGTCCGCCGGGATATCCGAGACCCAGAACCCTTGCCACCTTATCATACGCCTCGCCGACGGCGTCATCGCGCGTCGCTCCGATAGTCTCAAGATCGTTGTAATCTCTTACATCAACTACTGAAGTATGCCCTCCGGAGACCACCATTGAAATGAACGGCGGTTTTAATTCCTTGTGTTCGACATAATTCGCGCATACATGCCCATGGATATGGTGTACCGCAATGAGCGGCTTTTTCCATGCGAATGCGAGAGCTTTAGCGGTAGCAACACCTACAAGCAACGCCCCGACCAGTCCGGGGCATGCCGTGACCGCAATTGCATCCACATCATCTTTACCGACATTTGCAGCTGCAAGCGCCTCTTCAATAACTCCGTTTATATTTTCAAGATGTCTTCGTGAGGCGACTTCGGGAACGACCCCGCCGAATCGGCGGTGAATATCGATTTGTGAAGATATGATGTCCGCGAGCACTTCGTTTCCGCCTCGAACCACGGCAGCCGCCGTCTCGTCACAGCTGGACTCGATTGCAAGTATCACCGCGTCCTCCGGTCTCACCATCTTGCTCTTATTCAAATTTACATTGTTTATTGCAGCATTCATTTTCTCTGTAATCCATCTCTGCGCCACATTATGTACGCGTCTATTCCCTCCGGTTGATAGTATCCTTTGCGCACTCCGTCTATCTCAAACCCGAGCGAGCGATACACGGAAACGGCGCGCTCATTTGTAACCATAACCTCAAGAGTAAATTCTCTTATTCCCGATTCCTGCCCGTGCTTGATCAGATGTGATGTAAGCTTCCTGCCGATCCCGCTACCCTGCCAATCGGGAGCAACGGCAATATTCGTTATATGCATTTCTTCCGCTATATACCATGCTCCCGCATAGCCCACTATCTCATCCCCTTGCCGAGCCACAAAATAGTGCGCCATTTTATTCCCCATCTCGCTCCTGAAGGAATCAAGGCTCCAAGGAGAGGAAAAACATTCCCTCTCAACCGCATACATCCCTTCGGCATCCGCATACACCGCTGGCGCTATAACAACATTAATACCGCACATTTCTCCATTACTACTATTTAAATTGTTTGATTTTCCCGTTTTCAAGATTTCTTTCCGCTTCCGCCATACGCAAGTAATTCGGCAGAAGCTTCTCCGGATTGTAAATCAAATCATCTGCTCCACCGGAGTTGAGATGTGCTGCCGCACACATAAGCACTCTGTCTGCACGCTGATATCTCTCCGACTCGGGCACATAAATCGGCAAAATTCCCCCTGCAAGACCACTCCGCGAAAAAAATCCGTCGATTATGTCGCGGTATTTATCAATTCCGTCACCGTAAAATTCGATCGATACCGTTCCATTTCCATCAATTTGAAACAGCGTATCACAGAGGGCATGGAGTTTTTTCAAAAAATTGTACAAAGCTTCCGCACACTCGGGGATACCGACAAATCCTGCCGAGCCCGGCAGTTTTTCAGCACAAGAAAATTGCTCAACAAATGACGCGTTATCACGAAAAACATCCCCCGCAACATATGCCGCCGCATACACCTCCGCCCGACGCGCATCAAAAATCGGACATACAATTCTAAATCCCCGGCATTGCTCCGGCTCTTGCGCATATGCAAAAGATTCCAATGTCTTTACCGCGATTCCCGGGATCATAAGTCCCTGCATCAGTGCACGCGCAGTGGATACTCCTATCCTTATCCCCGTAAACGAACCCGGCCCGACAGAAACCGCAACGGCGTCAATTTCTTTATTTGCCGTCAATTTTTCCACCATCGGCATCAAAGCGGTCAAATGATTGTAGCCTTCTTCGGATACTGCAAGACTGACAGACCCGCCGCCATCTATATATGCCGCGGATGCATTTCTCCCTGTTGTATCAAATGCTAAAATCTTCATCTATATCATTAATCTCCGAATACATACTTTCAATGAATTCATCATCCATATACGAAAATGCATCCTTTCCCGAAAAATCCGAGTCATAGGAATCGCCCCGCGCTTCCCCGAATGTTGCTACGCGTTCGTCCTCTTCGTCTCCGTAGGCGAGTCTGAGCCTGATTGCATCCTCGGGTATCAAATCCCCCGCATTTTCAGGCCATTCCACGAGGCATACTCCCTGTCCGTAAAAATACTCCTCCGCAAATTCGAGCACCTCGCCCGGATCTGAAATCCGATACAAATCAAAATGGAAAACCGGCATCCTGCCGCTCAGATATTCGTGAAGAATGGTAAAAGTCGGACTGGACACACGATCCGAAGCGCCCATAGCTTGCGTAAAATGGCGGGCAAATGTGGTTTTCCCGGCCCCCAAATCCCCATATAGCGCTATAACCAGTCCCGGTCTTGCAAAACCCGTGAGAAACGCGGCAAGCTCCGCCATTTCCGTTTCTCCGCGAACTACTATCCCTTCACTCGCTCCGGCTATGCCGAAACCGCTCAAAAAATCCTGCAAACCAACCATATTATCTGTTCTTCTTTCTCTTCATTGTATCCGAATGAAGATAGGTGGACACCCGTTTGTACAACAAAATTGTAATTACCGAATTTATCCCGGCTTTTATAAAATTGAACGCCAAAATAAAAGGCATGAGCTCCTTTACCGCAGCAAGCGGCACATTCATGAACGCGGGTGTAATTGTCAGATTCGCAAAATACATAACGGCTACCATTGCAAGAGATCCGCAAAACAAGCCCGTTACCGCCGCCTTTTTTGTTTTCTTGCACCTATATATTATGCCTGCCACCAGGACCAGCGTCCCCGTCGCTATTATGTGCATAAGTATACCGTATATTCCGCTTGCGGAACTGACTGTCGTTCCCTGAATGACCGCAACTACAGCGGTCATCACAAGCCCTCCTATAGGGCCGAATGCGAAAGTCCCTATCAGTATGGATACATCCGCGGGGTCATATTCCAAGAATGGAACAGCCGGAAATATCGGGAAATGCACAAAAATTACAAGTACCAGTGAAATTGCGCACAGTATCCCCATTTTTGCGATTTTTATCGTATTTTTTTGTATGTTGATCTGTTCGTTCATACTCTGTCCTAAGCCTCCGAATCACCTGTTTTATTTGCAATTGCAGCGATTATATTCGCCACAAGGAGTATAGCATATATTTCATTTTTTTGCGAATTCCCGTTTTTACCGTTTCCAATCGACATTTCCTGACGAAATCATGATATAATGGTTGCATTCATTGTATACTCAACACTATAAGTGTTGAGCAGTGTGGCGTTGCCGATATGAAGCAACCATTTGATCATGCCGGAATCTGTTGTCATGATATAATAGTTTCATTCATTGTATACTCAACACTATAAGTGTTGAGCATTGCGGCAAATTATGCTTTGATTACATTTTTGGAGGATATTTAT
>JBGZBU010000014.1:0-64244 GCA_041844835.1 Anaerovoracaceae bacterium | reverse complement strand
TTGAGCTTGAAGCCGGGGAATTCAATCCTGTAACCGGCGAAGTTGAAATCAATTTCAAAATACAATTCACGCAGGAAGTATCCATAGAAATATTCGTTAATGATGAGCATTTCGGCTGGCTCATAAAAAATATGGAGCTTGGGGTTTGCCGCTTTACCCGACATACACCGATCTTAATTTCACCGGGCTTGAAAGCGTAAACTCCTACACCGGTTACACATGGGATGAGACTTTGCAGCTCTATTTTGCTCAATACCGTTTCTACGATCCCGAGTTGAAAAGATTCACAAGTGAGGATATATTAAAAGACGGCAACAACTGGTATGTCTACGTCGGAAACAACCCGCTCACCTCAATAGACCTTTACTACTTTCTTTTTCTTTCTGTGCCATATACTCATCTTCATATTCAGGCGAGATGGCCGCAGCCGAAGCCGAGTGGGAAGAAGAGAAACGCAAAAATATAGAAGAAATGGAGAGACGAGAGAAACAGAAAAAAGAGGCAAAAAAGGAGAAAAAGTAGCATTCAGAGAATTAGCAGAGTAACAAATCGGAGGACATGAATTGGGACGCCGGGTGAGATGGGTTGGCAAAGCAGAGGGAATGAATGGCTAAGCCGGCAGGCATGAATCAATAAATCGGAGGACATGAATTATATCGAGGAATGGATCAGTATTCATGAAAAAGAAAGCAAGTGTAACATCTAAAAAAGTTGTTTACGAAAGATAAACGCCGCTCTTGAAAACGGCGGGGTTTTATGGCACAATTATCCGGTAGGGGCGGGGGAGCATTTATGCTTCCCCTAAGTGGGCGATTAACTCAGCTGGGAGAGTGCCACCTCGACAAGGTGGAAGTCGTTGGTTCGAGTCCAATATCGCCCACCATTTTTTTTTGTAATTTTGTAATGAAGTTCGTTTTGTAATGCAATAGAGCTTGCAGTGAGGAGGATTTCATGCATAGGATTTCCGCTTCGGATGAAGCATTGAACTATCTGCGGAGGCGTTCTCGCACCAGGGCGGAGCTGTGCGCTCATCTTGCGGGCAAAGGATATGATGAGCGGGAAATAGAGCTTGCCGTTGAATATCTCGAATCGTTTCATTATCTTGATGACTTTTCGTATGCGCTGAATTACATAGATATGTCGATTGAAAAAGGGCGGGGAGATCTGCGAATCAGGCGCGAACTCATGGACAAGGGGATTTCATCGGAGATTGTCGATGAGGCGTTTTGTGAGCATTTTACTGCTTGTGACAGTGTGGAGGATATGCGACATGCTCAGTTGAAGCGCGCCGCGGCACAGATTGCCGATATCGCGGCGAGTTTGCGGGGAAACTGTGAAATTGACGACAAGCTGATTGCAAAGATCGGCAGGCGTCTTAACAGCAAGGGATATGACGTGGAAATCATCAGCACGGTTATATGCGCCGTGAGGGAAGACAGACTCTCCGAGTATGAGGTGTGATGGCGCGGTCGCATTGATTTTTTTGATATACTCATGGTATAATTACCGCTGAGAACAGCCCGGTTTGCGTTTATTGCAGTACGGGAAATATTACGGACAGATGGGAGATCGGATATGGGAATTTCAGAAAAGAGAAGAGATGTTGAATTGAGAAAAATCTTTGCGGATCCGGTGTTTTTTGCCGGGCGGGATGTAATCGTTTACGGCTGGGTCAGGACTAACAGAAATTCCAATAAATTCGGTTTCATGCAGATAAATGACGGCACAAATTTCAATTCTATCCAGGTTGTGTACGAACAGGAAAATATAAAAAATTTCGCGGAGGTATCCAAGATATCGGTCGCGGCGGCAGTTAAGGTTCACGGGGTGCTTGAGCTCACTCCGGACGCGCAGCAGCCGTTTGAGATAAAAGCGCGGGAAATCGAGCTTGAGGCGGATTCTGACAGCGATTATCCGCTGCAGAAAAAACGGCATTCCATGGAATTCCTGCGCGAAATAGCGCATCTCAGACCTAGAAGCAACACTTTTTCCGCAGTTTTCCGTCTGCGCTCCATAGCGGCTTTTGCGCTGCATGAATTTTTTAATCAGCGCGGATTCGTGTATGTGCACACACCGATCATAACCGCAAGCGACTGCGAGGGAGCGGGCGAGATGTTCAGAGTTACGACTTTGCCGCTTGCGCAGGTGCCATGTGCGGAATCGGGCGAAATTGATTTTTCCGAGGATTTTTTCGGCAGGGAGACGCAGCTTACGGTTTCCGGACAGCTTGAGGGAGAGGCCTTTGCTCTCGCATTTCGGAACATATATACATTCGGACCTACATTTCGCGCAGAAAATTCCAATACCGCAAGGCATGCTTCAGAATTTTGGATGATCGAGCCGGAAGTGGCGTTTGCGGAGCTTGAGGACATTATGACATTGGCTGAAGAAATGATAAAGCATCTGATAAACACAGTGCTTACGCGAGCGCCCGAAGAAATGAAATTCTTCAATTCCTTCATCGACAAGGGGCTGATCGAGCGTCTGGAAAGCATCGCGGCGGCGGATTTTGCCAGAATCACCTATACGGAGGCTGTGGAGCTGCTCAAGGCAGCCGACAGACCGTTTGAATATCCGGTAAACTGGGGTGTGGATCTGCAGACGGAGCACGAGAGATATATCACGGAAGAGGTGTTTAAAAAGCCCGTTTTCGTGACGGATTATCCTAAAGAAATCAAAGCGTTTTATATGCGTCTTAATGATGATAACAAAACCGTGGCGGCTTGCGATCTTTTGGTTCCCGGGGTCGGAGAAATAATAGGCGGCTCTCAAAGAGAAGAGCGCGTTGATGTGCTGGAACGCAGAATGAAAGAAATGGGACTCGACATCGGGCAGTATGACTGGTACATGGATCTGCGCAGGTACGGCGGCGTGAAGCATGCCGGATACGGGCTCGGTTTCGAGCGGATTATCATGTATTTGACGGGAATGGCGAATATAAGGGATGTGCTTCCGTTCCCGAGAACGCCGAAATCAGCGAATTTTTAAGCACGCGGATGCGGATATTCGGATTCATAGGCATTCAATTTTGCAGGGAGCGAACAGTATGAGAAAAGCATTTGGCCACAATAAAAACGCTGAAATCAAATATAAAAATCACATAGGTTTTGTCAGGACGGCAGCGATTTCCCCGAAAGTATACTTGGGCGATCCCGAGAAAAACGCCGAGGAGATAATAAAAATGATAAAACGCGCGGATGACGACGGTGTCGGCATTGCGTGTTTTCCGGAATTGTGTCTGACCGGTGCGAGCGTCAAGGACGCTTTGTTTTCCGAAGATCTGTACAGGCGGCAGATGCTCGCGCTTGAAAGGATACTGGAATATTCATCCGCAACGGATATGATATTGATAATAGGATTTATGGACAGGACGCCTTACGGCATGCATGATGCCGCGGTGGTGATCCAGGGGGGAGAAATAATTGATTCGGTCTGCTCATTTTCAAATTTCGGGAACGGAAAAATGCTGGCGGGGATCGCCTCCGGCAGTGCGGGTGGCGAAAACTCGAGATATTTCACCCAAAAAACGGATGCTTTTTCGATAGTATTCAAGGATCCCTTTTCTTCGCTCGCCTTTGCGATTGAAGTGGGTGATGACGCGAAAGAATATTTGTCCGCCGCAAGACTCGCCGCGCTTGGCAGTGCAAATATAATATTCAATCCGCGCGCGCAGGTTATGATGGCCGGCGGTAATGAGCTTGAAATTGCGGACATAAAGGCTTTTACGCGCAAGACATCAAGTGCTTATGTAGCCGCGGATGCGGCAAACGGCGAGTCCGCCACATATGGGGTTTACGGCGCGAATTCATATATAGCGGAAGACGGAAGGATACTTGCGGATGCGTTTTTGCATGAGGGGATTTGCGATGACGAGGGCGCTCATTTGAATGTAAGGGATGAGTCGTACATTATTGCGGATATCAATTTCGAGTCGCTTGATTACAAGAAAACCAGGGGTGCGCGCCGCAGCCGTTCCATGCTCAAAACCGTCGAAAAAATCGAGGATTCGGCGATCATATATGAGCTGGATTCACCCGTTCGCAAACTCTGCCCGGACGACGGGCATGGCGGGCATATACAAAGGGCGTGCGGCGGATTTCATATAAATCCGTTTCTCCCTTTCGACGATGCACAAAAAAATGAAAAATATGATAAATTGGCGGAGATATTTGAAATGCAGTCATCCGCACTTGCAAGCCGCATTGCGCATCTGTCCTCAAAGAAAGCTATCATAGGCATATCCGGAGGCCTTGATTCCGCGGCTGCGTTGCTTGCGGCGGTGCGCGCCATGGATAGACTGGGCAGGCCGACGTCCGATATAATAGCGGTGACCATGCCGGGATTTGCCACTTCCGATCACACATATACAAATGCCGTCAGCCTCATCAATCTGCTGGGCGCGGATTTCAAAGAAATATCCATAAAAGATGCGGCGCTGCTTCATTTTGACATGATCGGTCAGCCCGCGGATAAACACGATCTCACATATGAAAATGCGCAGGCGAGGGAGCGCACGCAGATACTCATGGATCTTGCGGGAAAGGAACGGGGATTTGTAATAGGCACGGGGGATATGTCCGAGCTGGCTTTGGGGTGGTGCACATATGGCGGGGATCATATGTCGATGTACGGTGTAAACGCGGGGATCCCGAAAACCGTTCTTCAGGAGCTTGTTTGTTGGTACGCGGATAAAGATAACGGCTGCACATATTGCAGGCGCGATGTCGAGGGATTGTCCGATGTTTTAAAGTCCATTGCGGATACGCCGATTTCTCCGGAGCTGATTCCGGGCGTTCAAAAAACCGAAGACTCCGTGGGACCTTATGAACTCACCGATTTTTTCATATATCATCGTTTCGCGGGAGGGGTCCGCAGAGAAGCCCTGCTTCATATGGCGTGCGGCGCGTTTTCCGGAAAATACTCACAGGACGAGATTGAAAAGTGGATGGAGATTTTTTACAACAGGGTTGGAAGTCAGCAATACAAGCGCAATTGCGCGCCCGACGGACCTGTAATCTTTGAAGTGGATTTGATGCCGCACGGCGGGCTGGTGCTGCCGAGCGACATGGATTGCTATTACTGATTTTCTGTTTATTCGCATTTTGAGATTTGTTTACGGAGGTCAATATGGAACTGAAAAAACTGTATATAAACGGGGAATGGGTTGAGTCTCATTCCGATTCGGTAATTGAGGTGGAATCACCTATAGATCACGCGATTTTAGGGGCTGTACCCGCCGGAGACGAGCATGATGTCAATGCAGCGGTAAAAGCCGCCAAGGACGCTTTTGCCGCATGGTGGGAACTCGGCAAGGAAAAACGCTGTGAATATCTCGAAAAATTCAGAGACGAGCTGATTTCCGCAAAGGAAGATATCGCCGCACTGATAATGCTTGAGCTCGGTACGAACGCGCGCAATGCGATGGGCATGCATGTCAGCGGCTATATAAACGCGATAGATGAATACATAAGATTTGCCAAAGAGGCGGATTGGTTCGAGCGCAGCGAGGATTACATAGTTGCCCGCGAGCCGTACGGTGTGGTTGCGGGAATTACGCCGTGGAATTATCCGCTGGGGCAGATAATCAGCAAGATGGTGCCGGCGCTGATCGCCGGAAATACGTTTGTTTTAAAGCCGAGTCGCCAGACTCCGCTCACTGCCGTCATGATAACGGAAGCCGCAGACAGGGCGGGATTCCCTTGCGGCGTGTTTAATCTTGTAACGGGACGCGGCGGAGAAGTGGGAGATGTTCTTGCGAAACATCCCGATGTGGATCTCCTGTCGTTTACGGGCTCTACATCAGGCGGCAAACAAGTTTACGAGATGGCGACGGGGACCGTAAAAAAAGTTGTTATGGAATTGGGCGGAAAATCTCCGGCGGTGCTTCTTGATCCCGAGTATTACGAAAAAGGAGTGAAAAACGTTCTGTCGCTCCTGTTCTCAAATGTGGGGCAGACATGCGCGGCATGGACGAGATTGATAGTGCCTCGCAAGGATCTGAAACAAATTGAGGAGCTCGCCGTAAAAACATGCGAACGTTTTGAATTCGGAGATCCGAGAAACGGTGACAGAATCGTGGGACCGCTCGCTTCAAGAAAGCAGTTCGACAAGGTGGCATCCTACATTTCAAAAGGCGTCGCCGAGGGAGCAAAACTCATTTTGGGCAGAGAGTATAAGGAGTATGAGGGCAGCTATCAGATCGGTGCGACTATTTTCTCCGATGTCGACAATTCCATGGCGATAGCGCAGGATGAAATTTTCGGGCCGGTTCTCTGCATCATTCCGTATGACACGGAAGAGGAGGCACTGGAAATTGCAAACGATACCGTTTACGGACTTTCCGGCGTGGTTTTCGGGGAGCCGAAACGAGCGCTCGAATTTGCAAAAAAAGTGAGAACGGGCGAGATAAGCATAAACGGAAATTACAGCCGCTATGAAACGCCGTTCGGAGGATACAAGCAATCCGGAATAGGCAGGGAAGGTTCAAAATTCGGTCTTGAAGAGTATCTTGAGATCAAAACCATTCATGTGGGAGCGGACTTTTAGATAAATCAATGCCCGCGGGGAGCGACCTTGCGGTGCGGGGCTCGTCCGGCTTGAAAAACAGGGTGTTTTTTGATATACTGACAGCCGTGTTATGAGAGATGGCGGAGTTAATTCTGTTAGGTAAGGAGATATTATGATTTACGCAAGCGATTTTAGAAAAGGTATGACTTTTGAGATGAACGGGGAACCGCATGTTGTTGTGGATTTTCAGCATGTGAAACCAGGGAAAGGCGCGGCTTTTGTCAGGACAAAGTATAAGAATATACTGACCGGAGCCACGAGGGAGGAAGCTTTCAACCCGAATGATAAATTCCCGAAAGCCATGATTGAGGTCAAATCAATGCAGTATCTTTATAATGACGGGGAGCTGTATTATTTTATGGATCCCGAATCGTATGAGCAGATTCCGATTACAAGGGATCAGGTTGAGGAAGCTATGAAATATCTGCGTGAAAATGATGAAGCGACGATCAAGTTTTATAACGGATCCGCGTTCCTGGTGGAGGCGCCGAATTTCGTTAATCTGGAGGTTGTTGAGACCGAGCCGGGAGTTAAAGGGGACACCGCCACCAATGTGACAAAAGCGGCAACCGTAGAGACGGGAACCGTTATACAGGTGCCTATATTCATTGAAACCGGTGAAAAGATACAGATCGATACACGTACCGGAGAATACCTCGGCAGGGCAAAGGAGTAATATCGACTTGCTTTTCGGATATCGCCGGATAATTGGGGGATGGTGTTTAGGATGAAAAAGGGGATTAAAAGAACAATAGTTATCCTTTTGGCTGCTGTGGCGATAGTTGCCGTCTGCAGCGGGCTGTACGTAAGGCATATGTCATCGCCGGTGGGAGATGCATATATGGGGTCCGAGTCGGTCATCGTCACCGTTCCGCAGGGAGCCGGGACGTCCGCTATTGCGTCAATTCTGGAAGAGAGCAAGGTGATCCGATCGGCATTCGTGTTCAAGCTGGTATCGCGCGTAAAAGGATACGACGGCAGCTATAAGGCGGGGGAATATGAGCTCAGCGCATATAGTGATCTTGAGGGAATTATGAAGGAATTGAAAAGCGGCAAGTCGCTTGCTTCAATGATTACAGTTCCCGAGGGACTGAGCGTGGAAGCGCTGATAGAGAAGCTTGTCGAAGAAAAGCGCATAGATGAGGAAAACTTCCGCAAGCAGTTGTCCACGGGAAAATTTGATTACAGATTTTTAGAGGGAATTTCCGAGGGTGATAAGCGTTTGGAGGGATTTTTGTATCCCGAGACGTACGCGATCGGATTAAACGCCGATGACCATGAAATCATAGATATAATGCTCCGGCAATTCGACAAGGTATTTACATCCGAAATGTATGACCGCGCCGCGGAACTCGGATACAGTGTGCGTGAGATAGTCACGGTGGCGTCCTTAATAGAACGCGAGGCGGGGAATGACGACGAACGCGCAAAAATTGCGAGTGTCATTTATAACAGACTGAAGAAGGGACAGCGCTTGCAGATTGACGCAACAGTGCAGTATGCGCTCGGAAAGACGAAAGCGCGCCTTTACGCAAAGGATTTAAAGGTGAAGTCGCCGTACAATACATATCTCAATGCCGGATTGCCGCCGACACCGATTTGCTCGCCGTCAATTGCATCGATCAAAGCCGCGTTGTATCCGGCGGATACCGATTACTATTATTATGTTCTCAAAAATAAAAACTCGAATGCCCATAATTTTGCAAAAGATTATGATACTTTTTTGGAGTATAAGGATGCATACATTAAATCCTTGGATTAGTTTCGGACCGATTTCTAATCGGTTTTGAATCAATATTGATTGAGAAACGAATATTTGTCTGGCAGGTGATTTGAATTTTTATAGATGAGCGTGTGCTTGAATATACGGACGGATTTTACAGGGCCCCCACACCGGAGCTTGCAGCCCTCAGGGATGAAGCGGAAGCTGCCGGCGTACCGATAATTTCGCGCGGCGTAGAGGTTCTTTTACGTTCGATCCTGAGCATTTCCAATCCTAAAATCATAATGGAAATCGGTGCCGCCGTCGGATACTCGGCATCCGTCTTTGCCGCAACATGCAGGGATTCTGTGATATTGTCCTGCGAAAAAGATCCCGAAATGGTGCTTGCCGCGCGCAATAATCTCCGCAAAATGGGGCTGGACGGCAGAGTTCGTATCCTGGAGGGGGACTATACCGAGTTGGATATAAAAAAATCCGTAGCTGAATCAGGCTTTGATTTTGAGCGTGCGGATTTTCTTTTTATAGATGCTGCCAAAGGACAGTACAGAAAATTCTGGGACAAATCGTTTCCGCTTATGAAAAAAGATGCTCTGATTGTTTGTGACAATGTACTCCAAAAAGGAGCCGCAGCCTCGGACGATTTTCCGGCAAACAAGCGATTTAAAACGAGCGTTCGGAGAATGCGTGATTTTCTGGAATCCATCAGTGCGGATAAATCCGTCGATACGGTCGTTTTGCCGTTGGGGGACGGCATATCGATCAGCAGAGTCGTCATTTCCGCAGACTGTGAGTAGGAGAGTAAACAAGCGTGAGAGATAAAAATAAAAAGAAAATGGAATTGCTCGCTCCCGCGGGAGATTTTGAGAAATTACGAGTTGCGATTGATTACGGCGCGGATGCGGTTTACATCGGCGGCGGTGATTTCAGTCTGCGTTCCTCCGCCGGGATGGATATCGAAGAATTACAAAATGCCGTAGGCTACGTGCATGATAATGCGAAAAAAATATATATGGCGTTGAACATATATCCGCATAATGAAGATCTCGACGGCTTGTCGATGTTTATCGAAGATATCAAACATCTCGATCTGGACGCTTTTATAGTTTCGGATCCCGGAGTGATTTCTCTGATAAAGCGAATAATTCCAGGCGCCGAGCTGCATCTGAGCACGCAGGCAAATACAACAAACAGGCTGACTGCGAAATTCTACGAAAGTATAGGAATAAAGAGAATCGTTTTGGCGAGGGAATTGTCTCTTGCCGAAATTTGCGAAATAAAAAAAGATCTGAATCCCGAAACCGAGCTTGAGGCTTTCGTTCACGGGGCGATGTGCATATCGTATTCCGGCAGATGTCTTTTGAGCAATTTTATGATAGAGCGTGATGCAAATCGCGGAGAATGCGCACATCCATGCAGATGGAAGTATTCGCTTGTCGAAGAACAGCGACCCGGAGAATATTTCCCTGTCGAGGAAGACGGGCGCGGCACATATATAATGAATTCACGCGATTTGTGCATGATAGAGCATATCCCGGAGCTGATTATGGCGGGCGTAGATTCCGCAAAAATTGAAGGAAGGATCAAAAGTTCGTTTTATGTCGCAACGGTAGTGGGCGCCTATCGCAGGGCTATCGACAATTATTATTCGGATCCCGAGGGTTATAGATTTGATCCCGACCTGCTCGCCGAGATCAACAAGGCGAGCCACAGGGAATTTACGACCGGATTCTATTTCAATAGACCCGGAAATAAGGATCAGAGTTATCACAGCAGCGCGTATATAAGGGAGTATTCTTTTGTGGGAGTGGTTAAAGATTATGATGCTGCTACGGGAATCGCTACGATAGAACAGCGAAACAAGTTTTCCGTCGGCGACGAGGTGGAGGTGTTCGGGCCGCATTCACCGTTTTTCACTCAGGCCGTTCAGGGGCTTACGGATGAAGACGGCGTCCCCGTAAACGATGCGCCGCATCCGCAGCAGGTACTGAAAATGCGTATGGACAGGGCGGTAATGCCGGGATTTTTGATTAGAAAACCCGTACGATAAAAATTGCTATTTCAGACATTTATTTTACAGAAGTCGCCGGCGTTTGCACATCCGTTTGCAACAACGGCATTTAGAAATTTCTATAAACTATGGTATAATTATACCGTGATTCGGATGCCCGTTCATTTCGGATGCGGCGGGATACTTGCTTCGAGAAAGGAAGGTAAAGGAAAAACATGGTCCCCGGTTGGCTGAGAGCTTTTTCAAAAGATAACGATAATGTCGAAAAGAAGGTGCTGGAAATCCTGGAGGATGCCGATGAATCGGATGAACTCAATGATGAGGGCAAAAAAATGATTTCCGCAATATTTTCTTTTAAAGACTTGGTGGCATATGAGATCATGACCCCTCGCACCGATGTGTTTGCAATAGACATAGAGGATCATGAGGACAATTACATGCCCGAGCTCATGGAACTTAAATATACGAGAATCCCCGTTTATGAAGATGACAGCGACAATATAATAGGAATTTTAAACATAAAGGATTATCTCAAGGCGGCATGGCAGAAAGGTAATTTTTTGGATATCGACATAAGAAAATTGCTCAGACAGCCTTATTTTGTGCCGGAAACAAAGAATATCGCCGATCTGTTTGTGGACATGCAGCTGAAAAAACAGCATATGGTCATACTGATCGACGAATACGGGGGGTTTTCGGGTGTTGTCAGCATGGAAGACATAGTCGAGGAAATCATGGGAGACATTGACGACGAATATGACGAGCAAACGCCGGAGATTCAGAAAGTGGCGGATGATGAATATCTGCTCGACGGCTCGACGGATCTTGACGATTTGAACGATGAATTGGGGCTATCCCTCGAATCGGAAAACAGCGAGACAGTGGGAGGGTTTCTGCTTGATATACTCGGGGAAATCCCGGACGAAGATACAAACAGCAAAAATAAAGCCGTGATCGAGTATGAAAATTGCATATTCACAGTTGAATCCGTGCGCGACCGGCGCATAGAAAGCGTAAGAGTCAGAATCGTTCCGCCTGCGCTCATGCATGAAGCGAATGAGGAAGAGGAGAATGCCTTATGAATGCATCATACGGCAGTGAGAATGAGCCGCTCAAGGTCAGCGACGACGTGATCGCCGTTTGTGCGGTGAATGCGGCGCTCAGGATACCGAGCGTTGCGGGATTCAGCGGAGATTTTACCGACAATTTGTCAAATATGTTCGGGAAAACGCCCCTCTACAAAGGGGTAAAAGTAGCTCAGGACGACAGCGGAATAGCTATAGATTTGAATATAATAGTGAAATACGGCATCAACATCCCCGCGATGGCATGGGATATTCAAAAAAGTGTCAAGCAGGAGGTTGAGAGCATGGTTGAAAAGAAAGTTACAGCCGTCAATGTGCATGTGCAGGGGGTGCAGCCCGCAGAGGACGGTGAAAGTCGGGACGGATTCTGACGGGGAGAACGGATCGGGGTTGAAAATGGGAAGAAAAGACGATAGAGGAGATGCGCGTAAGCGCAGCAGACAACAGGCGAGAGAAGTCGCATTGAAATTGATTTTTCAAATTTATGTGAAAGATACCGTTGATGATAAATCCGTAGATGCAATATCGTTTGAGGAAGATTTGACCGCAGAGCAGATCGCATATGTGAAGGAGACCTGCGGGAATGTTTGTGCAAATGTTGATCGCATAGATAGTTTGATAGAGGCGGCGGCGGATAATTGGAAATTGACCACCATGTCAAAAATAGATGTCGCGCTCATGCGCCTTGCCATAGGAGAATTTTGCTACGGGGACACACCTCCGGCGGTAGCGATAAACGAGGCGGTCGATATGGCGAAAAAATACGGCACGGAGAAGTCCGATAAGTTTGTAAACGGGATACTCGGCAAGGTATATGCGCTTGTGAACACGGAGAATGAAGAATGAAGCCTATCGCTGTTTCGCAGTTGAACGGATATATAAAAAAAATCCTGCTTAATGATCCGCTTCTGGGCAGTGTGCGGGTAATAGGGGAGATTTCAAATCTCACATATCACAGCACCGGTCACATTTATTTTAATCTCAAAGACGACAAGGGGCGGGTGAGTTGTTTTTTTTCGGCACAGAATGCGGGAAAGCTTGATTTCATTCTGGAAGAAGGAATGGAGATTATCGCCGAGGGCTATGTATCCGTATATGAAAAGGGAGGCGCTTACTCGCTTAACATAAGGAATGCAGAGCTCGCGGGCAGGGGACGGCTGGCGGTGCTGTTTGAACAGCTAAAATCGCGTCTTGAAAAAGAAGGACTGTTTGATGCCGCGCATAAAAAGCCGCTGCCGCATTTTCCCAAAAAAATTGCAATCGTAACTTCCCCCACCGGAGCCGCGGTGCACGATATGCTGAAAGTGATTAAGGGCAGAAATCCTCTTACGGATGTCATCGTATTTCCGGTGCAGGTGCAGGGAGATCGTGCGTCGCAGGAGATTGCGGATATGATAGATTTTATCAATTCAAAGTCATCGCCGATTACCCCGGATGTAATGATAGTCGGGCGCGGCGGCGGATCTGCGGAAGAATTGTGGAGCTTTAACGAGGAAGTGGTCGCCAGAGCGATTTTTAATTCAAACATACCTGTAATATCGGCGGTGGGGCACGAAGTGGATTACAGTATTTCGGATTTTGTTGCGGACGCCCGCGCGGCAACACCGACAGCTGCAGCGGTAATGGCGGTTCCGGATGTGCACGCAATAATGGATGCAGCCGAACGCACCGCGTATGATTTATATACGAAACTGCTCGGTGTGTGTAGAAGATTTGAGGGGGATTTGAACGCGCGCGGAACAAAATTTTTTCAGATTGCGCTTGAGAGATCAATTGCCGAAAAAGAACGGGATGCGGAAGATGCTTTCAGAAAAGTGAATGCGGCGTTAGATTCCAAGCTGTGGGAATGCGAGCGAAAAATAATTGACAGCAAAAATAGACTGACGGCTCGTGATCCGCATCGGATAATGGGTGCGGGATACGGCGCGGTTCTGGACGAGACGGGCAGGCTTAAGGGCTCTGCTGCGGATTTCAAACCGCGGGACACGCTGACGATCGAATTTTCGGACGGGGAAGTCGTGTGTATCGTAGAAAACGTCATTTTTAAGGAAAGGTGATTTCAAATATGGCTGAAAAAAAGGGTAAAAAAGAAAACGGCAGCAGCATAGATAAGATGGAAGATATGGCATTTGAAGATGCAGTTGAGCAGCTTGAAAAATGTGCGCAGAAAATATCTTCCGACGACATCACGCTGGCGGACGCAATAAAGAGTTATGAAGACGGTATGATGTATTATCAAAAATGTCGCAGCATTTTGGATGATGCAAAGCAGAAGATAGAGTTTTATTCCAATTCATAGAAAGGATGAAGAAGGCATGTTGAACTACAATGAATATAAGGAAATGATTGACGAACATCTTTTGGACTTTTTGCCGGAGATAGATTACAAGAGCAGCACTCTGTATGAGGCGATGAAATACAGCCTCGTAGCCGGCGGAAAACGCATCCGCCCGGCACTGCTCCTTGGTGCCTGTGAATTTGTCGGAGGCAATGCCAAGGCGGCGCTGCCGTATGCATGCGCACTGGAATATACGCATACGTATATGTTGATTCATGACGACTTGCCGGCGATGGATGATGACGATATGAGACGCGGAAAACCGACCAGTCATAAGCAGTTCGGCGAGGCAGTTGCGATACTTGCAGGAGACGGTTTGCTCGCGAGCGCGTTTGAAGCCATGAATCGGGACATGCTGCTTTATCTGGATGATTTGGATAAACTCAAAGCGAGGATACGCGCTGTTTCCGAGATCGCAAGGAGGAGCGGCTGCCGCGGCATGATTGCGGGTCAGCTTGCGGATATCGAGGCGGAGGACAAAAGCTGCTCAAAGGAAATGCTCGACTACATCCATATAAACAAAACCGCGGAGCTCATCGTTGCGGCGGTACGTGCCGGGGCATATCTTGGGAATGCGAAACCGCAGGTGTTGCAGCATCTCACGGAATATGCGGAGAATGTGGGGCTTGCATTTCAGATTGCCGACGACATATTGGACATATGCGGTGATGAAGAGCAGCTGGGAAAGCGAGTCGGCAGGGATCTCCGAAAGAAAAAGACGGCATATCCGGAGATACACGGCATGGAAGCTTCAAAAGCGAAACTCAGCGAGCTTACGGATAAAGCCGTTCTCGTGATGTCTGAAAACTATGCCGATACGGATTTTTTCGTAGATCTCGCAAGAAGTCTTGAGGTCAGGTGTAAGTAGGTATGCTTAAAGATTATGTTTTCCCTGAAGATTTAAAGAATATGACGGTGCGCGAGCTTGAGTTGCTGTGCTATGAAATACGCGATTTTTTGATAAGCAACGTCTCGAAAACCGGCGGTCACCTTGCGTCAAATCTTGGCGTGGTTGAACTCACCGTTGCGCTGCACAGGATTTTCGACAGCCCGCGCGATAAAATAATATGGGATGTGGGGCATCAGGCGTATGTTCATAAACTGCTGACCGGCAGAATCGACGGGTTTTCAATGCTCAGACAGTTCGGGGGACTTTCAGGCTTTCCGAAATCGGGAGAGAGCGAGCATGACGCGTTCGATACCGGGCATGCGAGCACTTCAATTTCCGCAGGGCTCGGATATGCCGCCGCGCGTGATGCAATAGGAGAGGATTACGAGGTCATTTCCGTAATCGGGGACGGAGCGCTTACCGGGGGTATGGCCTACGAAGCTCTCAACAATTTGGGAGAACTGGGCAGCAAGCAGATAGTTATACTGAACGATAACGGCATGTCGATATCTCCGAATCTGGGCAGTATGTCCGCCCATCTCGGCAGGCTCAGGCGCTCGGACAGATATATCGGCGTCAAGAAAAAGATAAAAAGCGGTCTCAGGCGGGTGCCTGCAATCGGAAACAAACTTTATGACGTGGCGGGCGATATGAAGAAATCGCTGAAATATGCGTTGGTAGGTGGCGCGATATTTGAGGAGCTGGGGCTTGCATATATGGGCCCCTGCGACGGTCATAACATGCAAGAGCTGCTCGATATCCTAAGGCTTGCAAAGGAAACGGAAAGACCTGTATTAGTGCATGTAATAACGAAAAAGGGCAAGGGATATGTAAATGCGGAAAAAAACCCTTCCGCTTTTCACGGGATCGGAAAATTCGATCCCTGCACGGGAAAGCCTCTGAATTCTTCATGCGGGTGCGGTTACTCCGAGATTTTCGGAGGCAAGCTCGCTGAATTGGCGGAAAGAGATCCGAGGGTTGTGGCGGTGTGCGCCGCGATGGAGGACGGAACCGGACTTGGAGAATTTGCGCGCGAATTTCCGGGCAGGCTCTACGACGTCGGGATAGCCGAGGAACATGCGGTGACGTTTGCCGCGGGACTCGCAAAAGGCGGGATGAAACCGTTTGTCGCAATCTACTCGACATTTTTGCAAAGGAGCTACGATCAGATAATTGTAGATGTCGCACTGCAAAATCTGCCGGTTGTTTTCGGTATTGATCGGGCGGGGATAGTTGGCGAGGACGGGGAGACGCACAACGGAATATTTGATCTCTCCTACCTTTCGCACATCCCGAATATGCTGGTTTTGGCGCCGAAAGACGGCGAGGAATTATGTCGTATGATGGAATATGCATACCGACATGACGGGCCGTGTGCAATAAGATATCCGCGAGGCGAGGCGGCACGTTTTGAAGAAAATGCGATCGGATATATCGGGGATTATGATGTTTCGGATGCGGATATCACTCCGGAGATTCTCGGCCGAGGCGATGATATTGAAATTTGGGCAATCGGAAAGATGGTATCCGTCTGCAGGGATGTCGCGCGTATACTGAACAGTCGCGGGATCAACACGGGAATTGTCAATGCGCGCAGTGTCGGTGCGCACTGTGATGAGGGATTCAGAGCTTCCCTTGCACGTACGGATTTTATTGTGACTGTGGAAGACAACGTGATCACGGGCGGGTTCGGTGCGTATTTGAATACGCTCTTCATAAACTCGGCACATGCCGGAAAGCGGATATACAATGTGGCGTGGGAGAACGATTTTGTTTCGCACGGTTCCGCGGACTTGATATTCAAAGAATACGGCATGGATGCACAGGCGATCGCGGACAGAATTGAGAGGGTTTTTCGTGAAAAAAAGGCTTGATGTTGTCCTGGTTGAAAAAAAAATATTTGACAGTCGCGAAAAAGCAAAGGCGGCCGTCATGGCAGGATTGGTATATGTTGACGGCGTTCGGGCGGATAAGGCGGGGACCGGCATAAGCGACGACGCGGATATCGAATTTCGCGGCAGTCGGTGTCCATATGTCGGCAGAGGAGGTCTGAAATTGGAAAAAGCCGCTTCCGTTTTTTCATTGGATTTTACCGGAGTGACCGCGATGGATATAGGCGCATCAACGGGCGGATTTACGGACTGCATGCTGCAAAACGGCGCGAAAAAGGTGTATGCTTTGGATGTAGGATACGGTCAGCTCGACTGGAAACTGAGAAATGACAGTCGCGTAGTCAACATGGAGAAAACCAATATCCGCTATTTGGATGTAAGCACGATAACGGATGAAATAGATTTCATATCAATCGATGTGTCGTTTATTTCGCTCGCGCTTGTATTTCCCGTGGCAAGCAAGCTGCTTAAAAGCGGCGGCATGCTTGTCAGCCTGGTAAAACCGCAGTTTGAAGCGGGCAAGGAGCAGGTGGAAAAAGGCGGCATTGTAAGGAACGCGGAAATTCACAGAGAAGTTTTGCTTAAGGTGGCGAATTCCGGTTTTTCCGGCGGTTTACTTCCATTGAAAATTGATTATTCTCCGGTTACGGGGGCAAAAGGCAATATAGAATTCCTTATGTTGTTTGAAAAAATCGGCGGTGAGGCGGATATCGCATCAGTCGATTCCGGAAAGCGGCGCGATGAGTTTGCAGAATCGGTGAATGCGGTTGTAGCAAAGGCACATGATGAATTGAAGAAAATATGACGAATTGAAGAAAATCCGAATTGTTTTTTATGAAGCAAACAATATATAATAGGTTCGGGTAACGGGTTCGGACCGAAAAATATCGCTTGCGGAATGAAATATAATCGTACAATAGTTAAAGGATAGTTTTATCTTTTGAAAGGAGTGTAAAAATGAAGTTATCAAAACGCATTATGGAGACGGAGTCCTCCCCGATTAGAAAATTTTATGTCTATTCGAGAGAGGCGGAGGCAAAGGGCAAAAAAGTCTATTATCTGAACATAGGACAGCCCGATATCAAAACTCCGGACGTTTTCTTTGATGCAATCAGGGGGTTTTCACAGGATGTACTCGCTTATGCCGGATCTGAGGGGATGCCGGAACTGATCGATAACATAAGGGATTACTATAAGCGCTATGATATGGATTATGCAAGAGATGAAGTGCTCATCACAAACGGCGGAAGCGAAGCGATTACATTCATCATGTCGGCAATTCTCGATCCGGGTGATAATGTTCTCATGGCGGAGCCGTTTTATACAAATTACAACACTTTCGTCAAAATGGCGGGCGGCATGGTGAAACCGATTCCGACACAGGCGGAAGACGGGTACAGATATGCGTATAAAGAGCGAATCGAAGCGTTGATTGATGATAAAACGAGGGCGATAGTTGCAGTGAATCCGGGCAATCCTACAGGAACCGTCCTGTCGCGGGAAGAAATCGAGATGATATGCGATATTGCAATCAAGCACGATCTCTTCATTATTGCGGATGAGGTATACAGAGAATTCGTATATGATGGGCTCCCAATGAGCAGTTTCGGCATGGTGAAAAGGGCCGAGCAGAACGTTATAATTACCGACAGTATTTCAAAACGTTTCAGTGCATGCGGTGCGAGAATCGGCTGCGTCATTTCAAAGAACAGGGATCTGATGTCGCACATTTTAAATCTCTGCCAGGGAAGACTCTGCTGTCCCACTTTGGATCAGGTGGGTGCTGCGGCATTGTACAAACTGCCTGAGAGCTATTTTGACGATACGAAAAAAGAATACGAAGCCAGGAGAGACGCCGTTTACGCGGAACTTTCTAAAATTGACGGTATCGTTTGCGAAAAACCGTCCGGTGCTTTTTATATAACTGCGAAACTCCCTGTGGAGAACGCGGAGGATTTTCTGGTCTTTCTATTGACACAGTATGATGATAACGGAGAAACCGTGATGTTTGCGCCTGCAGAGGGCTTTTACGCCACGCCGGGCATGGGAAGATCCGAGATGCGTATCGCTTATGTCCTTGAGTCGAGGGATATGGTAAGAGGTGTGGAGATCATAAGAAAGGGTCTCGACGCTTACAAGGCGCAGGGAGGAAAATAATCAGGTTAGGATTTGGTAATTAATGGAGAATAACGCAAAAAAAATATCGCCCATGATGCAGCAATATTTTGAGATAAAGGAACAGGCAAAGGATTCCATTTTATTCTTTAGGCTGGGCGATTTTTATGAGATGTTCTTTGATGATGCGTTGTTGGTCGCCAAGGAAATTGATCTCACATTAACGGGGAAAAGCTATGGAGCGGAGGAACGCGCACCTATGTGCGGCGTTCCTTGCTTTACGGCGGATACGTACATTGCAAAGCTCGTTGAGAGGGGACACAAGATTGCAATCTGCGAACAGATTGAAGATCCGTCCCTTGCCAAGGGGCTGGTAAAGCGTGCGATCGTACGAATAGTTACGCCCGGAACCCTTACGTCTTCGGACATGCTCGCGGAAAAAGAAAACAACTATCTGATGGCCGTCTGCATTGAAGAAAACCTTATCGGTATCGCTTATACCGATATTTCAACGGGGGAAATTTCCTGTACGCAGCTCAAAGCGGACGGGGATGTGCGCATTGAGTTGCTGCAAAATGAGATAGTAAGAATTGCACCGAGCGAACTTTTGCTCCCGGCGGCGCTTTATGAAAACGAGGCAAAACGCATTGCCGCGGTCTCAAACTCTTATGTCACGCCGTATGATGATGCTCCGAAATTCAAGGATATGGAGAATATAATACTTGCGCAATTTGGCGTAGCTGCGCTGAAAGGGATAGGGCTTGAGGAAAAAAAAGCGGCGGTAATCGCTCTTGGGAAACTGCTCTGCTACGTGCGGGACATGCAGATGCAGTCCGCGGAGTTTGTAGGCAAATTAAACGTATATGAAACATCGAGCCATATGAATCTGGACAAGGCTACGATCAGAAGCCTTGAGCTGGTGGAATCGTTTTTTGATAAAAAGGCCAAAACAAATCTGCTGCATGTGCTCGATGATACACATACCGCAATGGGCGCGAGAAAACTCAAACAATGGATTAAAGAGCCTCTGAATGATATTGCCGGGATCAATCTGCGGCAAAACGCGGTGGAAACCCTTATAGAAAATAAACTTTTGCTCAACAATATAGTTGAAATATTAAAGAGCATACGAGATCTTGAACGTCTCGCGGGGCGCATTGCGTGGGGAAATGTCAACGCGCCCGATCTCATTTCGCTTTGCAATTCAATATACAATCTTCCCGAACTCAAATCGGATCTCGCGGAGAGCGGTGATGAGATGCTGGTTGGATTATCAGAGGAAATAGAAGAATTAAACGATATTCGCGAGAGGATCGAAGCGGCTGTTGTGGACGAACCGCCCGCGGTACTGCGCGAGGGCGGGCTCATAAAGCGTGGATATTCCGACGAACTTGATGAGCTGAAAGCCTCAATAAGCGACGGGCAAAAATGGATAGCGGGTCTTGAAGCGAGCGAGAAAGAGCGCAGCGGCATCAAGAATTTAAAAGTCGGATTCAACAAAGTGTTCGGCTACTACATAGAGATCACAAAGTCAAACTATTCCATGGTGCCGGATAACTACATAAGAAAACAAACTCTTGCGAATTGCGAACGCTTTATCACGCCGGAACTCAAGGAAATTGAAAGCAAGGTTTTAAACGCTGAAAACAAGATAAATGAATTGGAATATCGCTTGTTTCAGGAGCTGCGCGAGCATATTTCGGGATTTATCGGAGATATACAAAGGACCTCGGCCGGCATCGCCGTGCTCGACGTTCTCTGCTCATTTGCCGGTGTGAGCCGTAAGATGAACTATGTGAAGCCCGTCATTCATGAGGGAAGCGAGATTGCAATCAAGGACGGCAGACATCCGGTGGTGGAAATGATGAGCGATGAGGGGACGTTTGTTTCAAACGATACATATATGAATGGCGATGATGCCGCAATGTTGATTATCACGGGTCCCAATATGGCGGGAAAATCCACATATATGCGGCAGGTGGCACTGATAGTGCTCATGGCGCAGATGGGCTGTTTCGTGCCGTGCACAAGCGCAAGAATAGGAATCGTCGATAATATTTTTACGAGGATAGGCGCGGCGGATAATCTCGCACAGGGGCAGAGCACGTTTTTCATGGAAATGAGCGAGCTTGCATACATACTGAACACGGCGACCGAAAAATCCCTGATAATACTGGATGAAATAGGCAGAGGAACGAGCACATATGACGGGCTGTCGATTGCATGGGCCGCGATAGAATATCTCTGCCCGCAGGGAACACCGCTGGAGCTGAAAAGACCGAAAGTAAGGAGCCTTTTCGCGACTCATTATCACGAACTGACTGTACTTGAAGGTATGCTGGCGGGAGTCAAAAACCTGAATGTCGATGTGCTTGAAGATCAGGGGAATGTCATATTTCTGCACAGGATAGTGGAGGGCAGCGCGAGCAGAAGCTACGGAATACATGTGGCAAAACTTGCAGGAGTTCCCAAAGTGCTGCTTGATATGGCTTCCGAGAAGCTTGATGAACTTGAATCCGGAGGAGATTTGTATTGTCACGGCAATCGGAAAAATCCTCTGCGCCCGGTAGACGCGGCGCATGATTTGCATGCGGTAAACGCGTGTGACGAGAACGTACAGATATCATTTTTTGATTTCGCGAGCAATGAGGTGGTTGAGCGTTTGCGCAACCTCGACATGATGGATTTAAAACCCTCGGAGGCATATGCCATTTTGGAAGAATTGAAGCTGGAGGCGGAGAAGGAGTTATGATAAGGGTACTCGATAAAAGAGTTGCGGATAAAATTGCCGCCGGCGAGGTGGTCGAGCGACCGTTTTCCGTAATCAAGGAATTGATTGAAAATTCAATTGATGCAGGCGCCGCCCGCATAGTTTGTGAGATTAAAAAGGGCGGTAAGGAATACATAAGAGTGACGGATGACGGGAGCGGAATCCCTTCTGAAGAGGTGATTACGGCTTTTCAGCGTCATGCGACCAGCAAAATAGAAAAGGCGAGTGACCTTGATGCTATCGTGACTTTGGGATTTAGAGGTGAGGCGCTTGCCAGTATAGCCGCGGTTTCCAAGGTTGATATGGTGACAAAAACGGGCGAGCAGAAAAGCGCGCGGAGACTGCTTCTTGAGGGCGGAGAAGTAATACTTTCGGAACCCGCGGGAGCGCCGGACGGAACAACGATAATCGTGCGCGATCTTTTTTACAATATGCCCGCCCGCTATAAATTTTTGAAATCCGACGCCGCAGAAACCGCGGCTGTTGTGGATTTCATCTCAAAAGTGGCGCTGGCGTATCCGCATATAAATATAAGAATGATAAGCAACGGCAGCATACTTTTTTCAACGAACGGCAAGGGCAGTTTACTTGATAATATAATGACGGTATACGGCGCCGGAATAGGGGGACAGCTGCTTGAAATATCGAAAACGAATGCGGATATGAAACTGCACGGATTTATAGGAAGACCCGATCAAAGCCGAAAAAACCGCAAGCATCAGGTATTTTTCGTAAACGGCAGAAGCGTTAGCAGCGTCACTGTTTTGAACGGGCTTGAGAGCGGTTACAAAGAAAGATTATTTGACGGATATTTCCCTGTGGCGTTTTTATTCCTTGACATGGATCCCGCCCGACTGGATGTGAACATACATCCGAATAAAAAGCAGATAAAATTTGATGACGACGGTGCGGTCAAGGCGTTTATAAAAAACGCCGTTGAGGAAGTCCTGAACGGGGATGCTTCAATTCCTCATGTGCCGGAAAAAATCGCATCAAATCCTTTTTCCGTACCACGGACTGAATCATGGCAGCTTGAATCCCGGCAGAGCGAATCCCGGCAAGCTGCGAAAATTGACAGCTATGGCGATGTGGACGATTTTTCTTCATACGGGGAGATGAGAGTATGCGAGCCTTCCGTGGAAGCAGAAATTGATATTCATGACGTTCTTGCTGAACTGCGGAGCGAAACTTCGGAAAAAGAGCAACGGGAACAGACCGCTATGGATTTGAAGCCCGGCGGAAATTTTTTCTCATCTATGGAAGTGCTCGGGGTTATTTTCGCGACATATATAATCACAAGAGATGAAACGTGTCTTTATCTGATAGATCAACATGCCGCTCACGAAAGGGTGTATTATGAAAAATTCATGGCGGCCTCCAGGCGGGAGACAACTATTCCGAAACAGCAGCTCTTGCTGCCGCTTGTAATCGAAATATCCGTTGAGGCAAAACTGTTTTTTGAACGGGATGAGTGCGCGGAACTTTTGGAATCACTGGGATTCGGGCTTGCCGATTTCGGCGCGGCAGCTTTAAAATTGTACGAACTTCCCGCATATATGCAGCAGGAAGAGGCGCGAATTTTTTTGGAAGAATTTTTTGATAACGCGGAGAGCGGCGGGTTGAGATCGGATCCGGCCCGCATCGAACGTTTGATTATGAGATCCTGCAAAGCGGCGGTAAAGGCAAATGATAAACTTTCATCTGAAGAGATAGTTCATCTCCTGCGGGAGCTGGATGCTTGTGAAAAACCGCATTCCTGCCCTCATGGCAGACCTACGGCGGTAAGATTCGGCAAATATGATATAGAAAAGCTGTTTAAGAGGGTATAGTCGGTATGGGCAAAGTATTAATAATAACAGGGCCCACAGCTGTCGGAAAAACCGAACATGCAATTGCGGCGGCAAGGGCGCTTGGCGGAGAAATAATTTCCGCCGACTCAATGCAGATATATAAAGGATTTGATATAGGCAGTGCGAAGCCGAGCGCACGTGAGCGCACGCTCGCTAGGCATCATCTGATTGATTTTGCAGATCCCAAGGAGCCGTTTACCGCAGCGAATTATCAGGAGCTCGCGCTAAAAAAAATCGACGAGCTGCACGGCAAACGGATTCTTCCAATAGTTTGCGGCGGCACGGGACTTTATATCAATTCTATCATGTATGACATGGATTTTACTGCGCCCACCGCGGATGCGGGATTTCGCGAAAGCTTGGAACAGCTCGCCGCGGAGAAAGGGAATCGCTATATTCACGACATCCTCAAAGATATCGATGAACCGGCGGCATTGCGCTTACATCCCAATAATACAAGGCGCGTGATCAGGGCTATTGAGGTGGCTCAGCTGTATGGAAAAAATATGGCGGATTTCGGGAAACTGAATCCGCGAAGCGGGCTTGAATTCATAGTGATGACTCTTGTCCGCGAGCGTGAAGAGCTGTATAAAAGGATCAATGACAGAGTGGACAAACTGATGGACGCCGGATTGCTCGGCGAGGTGGAAGCATTGGTTGCCGACGGTCTTGATATCGACGATATTTCAATGAAAGGGATCGGCTACAAGGAATTATTTGAATATATAATCGGAAAAACGGAACTTGCGGAAGCCGTCGAGAATGTAAAGAAAAATACCAGAAGATACGCGAAGAGGCAGTTGACGTGGTTTAAAAAATATCAGCGCGGTACGGTTTTTGATTTGTCGCAGTTTCCAAGCGATGACGAGGCAAGCGAAGCGATAATCAATTGGTGCGCGCGAAAGCTCGCAGCGAGTTGAGATGAGGGGTAAAGAGGTAGGACAGATGTCGGATGAGCACGATAAAAAGATAAGACGAGTCGCAAAAAATGACAAGCCCAGGAATATTCAGCTTAAAGAGGCTGAAATTTTTGACGCGTGTGCAGAGCTTGAAAGAAATATGCCGAAATTTTTCAAGAGTTTTTTCTATTATCTGAAGGGCAATGTTTTGCCGATGACTAGGCTCGCATATCTGCAGGATATAATGCTTTTTCTAAAATGGATGACTGACGAGGGGCAGTTGACGGATGCAAAGAACGCCGCCGAAATAACCGTTTGCGATTTTTGCGGGATAAAGGGCCGCGATGTCAATTATTTTCTCGATTTTTGCAGAAGATATGAGAAGCGGGACGGCGATGTAAGCTATGTGTACGAAAATGCGAATCGCAGTCTTGCGCGCAAGAAATCTTCTCTGTCGGTACTTTTCAGACATTTATACCGGGATGAAATAATTCCTGTGAATATTACCGATACATTTGACCCGATAAGGGTGCCGCGGCCGGGCGAGCATGAGATTAAAGCGCTGCAGGACGATGAAGTCATGATAATGCTTGATGCTGTGAGCAGCGGCGAGGGGCTTACCGATAAAGAGCGCCAATATTGGGAAAAAACGAAATATCGGGACAAGGCGATATTGATAATGTTTCTGACATATGGGCTCAGATTATCGGAGCTGCAGCAGCTCAATTTGTCGTCGATAAATTTTTCGCGCGGTGAATTCAAGATATTTCGCAAGCGCGGCAAAGAAGCATTAATGCCGCTTAACGATTCCGTCAGCATCACGCTTTCAGATTATATAAAAAAGGAGAGACCCGATGATGACATGCTTTCGGAGGAGCAAAAAGACGCCTTGTTTTTGTCGCTGCAGCATAAGCGCATGACCGACAGGCAGATAAGGGAACTTGTGAAAAAGTACACTTCAATTGCGCTGAAAACTTCGCGCGATGCCGGTTACAGCCCGCATAAACTAAGAGCTACCGCCGCGACCAGTCTGATCGGACGCGGAAATTCAATATTTGATGTGCAGGCGCTTCTTGATCATGAGCGTGTAACGACCACTCAGCTGTACGCCGCACATAAAAAGGACGTGAAGCGCAATCTGGTGCGCGACATGGAATGGGAGACGGAGAGAATCGCGAGCGGCGGACTTGCGGATGCTGCGGCTGATGAAGACGAAAACGCCAGGAAAGGATGACCGATGCAATGAACGGGATGATGAACAACTTGATTGATGAATACTTCATAAATAAGGCTGGAATTTCAAAAAAAATCCTTGATATCGTACGTGAGGCTGAATATGAACTCGCGGGCAGATTCGAGGGATTTGACGCTATAGCGGAGTTCAATCAGTATAAGGTGATAAATGCAATGCAGCAAAACGGATTGGCAGATATGCATTTTACATGGTCTACGGGGTACGGCTATGATGATGCGGGGCGCGATGCGGCAGAACGCATATATGCCGACTTATTTGCTGCCGAGGCCGCTCTTGTGAGACCCACAATAGTAAGCGGAACCCATGCGCTCAATCTCCTCTTTTCAGGAATTTTGAGGCCGGGAGATGAGATGGTGTATTGCACCGGCGCGCCATATGATACGCTTGAGGTGGTAATTGGCAAGCGGGGATCCGGCATGGGGTCTCTTACGGATTTCGGCATATGTTACAAAGAGGTGCCTCTTAAAGACGGCAGACCGGATTATGACGCAATCCTAAAACAGGTGACGTCGAATACGAGAATGTGCTGTTTACAGCGTTCTACGGGGTATTCGTGGCGGGAAGCGTTTACCGTCGAAGAAATATCCGAGTGGGTGAAATTCATCAAATCAATAGATCCTAATATAATATGCATGGTGGATAATTGCTACGGAGAATTCGTGGATTGTAAGGAACCCACGGAGGCGGGTGCCGATATAATTGCGGGTTCTCTCATAAAAAATCCGGGGGGAGGACTTGCGCTTGCGGGCGGATATATCGCCGGCAAAAAGGATTTGGTGGAGTCAATTTCGTACAGGCTGACCGCTCCCGGCATCGGCGGCGAATGCGGTCTGACATTCGGGCAGACCCGAAATGTGCTGCAGGGACTGTTTATCGCGCCGCAAACGGTGAAAGGCGCCATAAAAGGGGCTGTACTTTGCGGAAAAGTTTTTGAAAAATTGGGATACGAGACATGCCCCGCGAGTACCGCAGCGAGAGGAGA
The DNA here is from genome assembly GCA_041844835.1 of Anaerovoracaceae bacterium. GTDB lineage: Bacteria > Bacillota > Clostridia > Peptostreptococcales > Anaerovoracaceae > CAUUCX01. Next base: position 37,871 of record JBGZBU010000014.1, on the reverse strand, counting down.
TATAATACAGGCGATCAAGCTCAAAACTCCCGAGGCGGTTATTGCGTTCTGCAAGGGAATACAATCCGCCGCACCGGTAAATTCAAATGTCACCCCGTTGCCGTGGGATATGCCCGGATATGATGATGAAGTGATAATGGCGGCCGGGGCATTTGTACAAGGTTCGTCTATCGAGCTTTCCGCGGACGCTCCCATGCGTGAACCGTACATAGTCTATTTTCAGGGGGGGCTTACTTATGAGCACTCAAAACTCGGTGTGATAAAGGCGCTTCATCATCTGGCGGAAAAAGGGGAAATCGGGATTTAACAAACTTTTGATGAGGGGATTTATAAGAGGTGTTGAGATGTTTTTCAAGGGGAAAAAAGAAAAACGAAACCAAGTACGCCGAAACGAAAAATCGGCATATGTAAAATACAGGGCTGCCAATATAGTAAAGCTCCTGATTCTGGTAGCGCTTATAATAGGGATTCCGCTGTATCTTTACTTTTTCCAGCGGGATTTGCTGCATACGATGAGAAATCTCGAAGATGCGAAGGTATTTTTGCGCGAACGCGGCAGCAAGGCGATAATCGCTTATTTTGTAATACAGATCGTACAAGTCATAATCAGCATCATCCCGGGCAATATACTGCAGATTGCGGCTGGGTATGTGTTCGGATTCAGGGTCGGATTTGTCGCTTCTATAGCGGGCGTCATGCTGGGCTCCGTGGTTACATTTCATCTCGGCAGATTCCTGGGCAAGGACGGCATGGAGATGATGATCGGCAAAGAGCGCTTTGATAAATTTATCCGAAAATGCAATTCCAAACGAGGGTTTATCGTGATATTTCTGCTGAATCTCATCCCCGGCGGACCCAAGGATTTGCTGTGCTATGTGGCAGGCGTTTCAAATATGCGTTTTACCGTGTTCATAACGGTTGTGATGGCGGCGAGAATCCCCGCGATGTCGGCGTCAATACTTTTCGGAAAGCTCATAGATGCCAAGAATTACACGGGAGTTGCCGTCATGGCGGTTGTCGTTGCAATATTCATGCTTCTCATTTTCTTGAGGCACGACGAGCTCAATGAAAAGTTGGATAAGTTATATGTGAAATATGTGCTGAAAGAGGAAGAATAAAGCGGCAGGAATTTGCGGAGGCAACGCGCTTTTGCAAAGAGGTATCCATCCCGATTAAAGAGGTGAAGTAATGGCGAAAGAGATAAATTGGTATCCGGGACATATGAAAAAGACGCGGGAACTTGTGCGTGAGAGCCTGAAAATAGTCGACGCTGCCGTGGAACTTTTGGATGCGCGTATTCCGATTTCGAGCAGAAATCCCGTAATCGATGAAATCCTCGGGATGAGCGAGCATAAAAAGCGCATAATCCTGCTTAATAAATCGGATCTTTCGGATTTATCGGTCAATCGGCTCTGGGTGCGGGATCTCGCGGCGGAGGGCGGCGAGGTTTTCCTGACGGACGCTAATTCGGGCAAGGGAATCGGAGCTTTGCTGGACTATTTGAAAAATCTTGAAAATGAACGAAACCGGACGGCACGCGTGAAGCGTGCGCTCAGGATTATGATCATCGGAATTCCGAATGTGGGTAAATCGACATTGATAAACCAATTGGCTGAAAGACGGGGCGCAAAGACGGGCGACAAACCCGGTGTAACGCGCGGAAAGCAGTGGATCACGCTCAAAAACAAAATGCAGCTTCTGGATACTCCGGGCATACTTTGGCCGAAATTTGAGGACAGAAATGTGGGGCTGAACCTGGCGTTTTGCGGTGCAATCAAGGATGATATAATGGACATTGAGGATCTGAGTTTTGAGCTCATAAAAAAGCTGAATGTTTGCGCTCCTGCTGCGCTCGCTGAACGTTACGGGATCTCAAATGCCTCCGCCGATCTTGCCGATCCCCTTTCGGTCATGGACGCCATCGCCCGGCGCAGAGGGTTTCTGCTGGGAGGCGGGCGCATTGATTATGAGCGCACGGCTCGCTGCATTTTACTTGAATTCAGAGCCGGTCAGCTTGGGCGGATTTCCCTCGAACGACCGGGAGAACGGTAAAAAAGTCAAATGAAAGGTGACATATGACGAAGGAAGAGAAAGCGATTTTGGAGAAAGAGCGATTTGAGAGGATGTATGCATTTGACAGAGGCTATGATAGGCCCTCTTGTTTGCCGTGCATAGGAGTAGATGAGGCCGGTCGCGGTCCGCTTGCAGGCCCCGTAGTTGCCGCCGCGGTGTTGCTGCCTGCGGACAAGGATTTGCTCGCATGCGTCAGAGGTGTGAACGATTCCAAAAAGCTGACGGAAAAAAAGCGCGAAGCGCTATATCCGCTGATAAGGGAATGTGCGGCATCGATAGGGGTGGGGATCGTTGACAGCCCCGTCATAGATGAAATCAATATACTAAATGCGACAAAACAGGCAATGCGGCTTGCAATCGAAAATTTGAATTTGAATTTGAATTCAACGCTCAACAATTCCCCGGAATATGCTGGCATTTTGATTGATGCCGTGGATCTTGGCGGTCAATATAGATGCATACCGATAGTAAAAGGGGACTCGCAGAGTTTGTCCATTGCCGCGGCCTCCGTAATTGCAAAGGTTACCAGGGACGAGCTCATGAAAGAATATGCAAAACTCTACCCTGAATACGGATTTGATGCGCATAAAGGCTATGGGACGGAGAAACACTACAGAGCCATAGATTTGCACGGTTTAACGCCGATTCACAGACGAAGTTTTTTGTCCGGCAGGAAATAATTCTTTTTTTCGGAAAGGAGAATCAACATGAGCTTTAAAAGCGATATTCAAATTGCCCAGAAAAATGTCATGGAGCCGATCAGCGCGATTGCGGAGAAAGCCGGGATACCGGAGGAAATGTTGGAGCTTTATGGGAAATACAAGGCAAAAATAGGGAGCGAAATTTCCGATGCTCTGAAAGATCGTGCGGACGGTAAACTTATTCTCGTGACCGCCATTTCGCCCACGCCTGCCGGCGAAGGGAAAACCACGACTACCGTAGGACTTGCGGACGCGCTGAGCCGGCTCGGAAAGCGGACAATGCTCGCAATCAGGGAACCGTCGCTGGGTCCCGTTTTCGGAATAAAGGGCGGCGCCGCTGGCGGAGGATATGCTCAGGTCGTGCCGATGGAGGATATCAATTTGCACTTCACCGGAGATATGCATGCGATAGGTGCAGCAAACAATTTGCTGGCGGCGATGCTGGATAATCACATAAAACACGGAAACGCTCTTGGAATAGACGTCGGCAGAGTGGTTTGGAAGCGCTGTGTGGATATGAACGATCGGCAGCTGCGTTTCGTAGTCAATGGTCTCGGCGGCAGCGCAAACGGCGTTCCGAGAGAAGACGGATACGACATAACGGTTGCAAGCGAGGTTATGGCGGTGCTTTGTCTTGCGAGCGATATAGACGATCTTAAAAAACGTCTTGGGAATATGGTGGTTGCTTACGATTATGAAAATAAACCCGTTACGGCTTCCATGTTGAATGCGCAGGGCGCGATGACGGCACTGCTTAAAGATGCGATTAAGCCGAATCTGGTGCAGACGCTCGAACATACGCCGGCACTTGTGCACGGCGGGCCGTTTGCAAATATTGCGCACGGCTGCAACTCGATTATTGCCACGAAGACGGCATTAAAACTGGCGGATTATGTTGTGACTGAAGCGGGATTCGGCGCCGATCTCGGAGCCGAAAAATTCCTCAACATCAAGAGCAGAATGGCGGGGTTTGCGCCGTCTGTGGTGGTCGTAGTTGCAACAGTGCGGGCGCTGAAGCATCACGGCGGAGTTGAAAAATCACTTCTGGGCGAACCGAATCCGGCGGCTCTCAGGGCGGGGCTGCCGAATCTTTTAAGGCATGTCGATAATATGCGAAATGTATTCAAGTTGCCGACAGTTGTTGCAGTAAACAGGTTCCCGACGGATACGGAAGAGGAGATTTCATTAATAATCGAAACATGCGCTGCGATGGGCGTGGAAGTTGTGCTTTCCGAAGTGTGGGAGCGCGGCGGCGCCGGCGGGGAAGAGCTTGCAAGAGCGGTATGCCGTTTATGCGATATGGAAGATGTGCATCTTGAATTTGCATATGATACAGATATGAAAATAAGCGAGAAAATTGAAGCGATAGCGAAGAAAATATATCGCGCCGAGTCGGTGAAGTTCACTGCTAAGGCGGAAAAGCAGATGGAGGATATGTGCAGGGACGGCTTTGGGAATTTGCCGGTGTGCATGGCGAAGACACAGTACAGTTTTTCGGATAATCCGTCGCTGCTCTGTGCTCCTGCCGGTTTTGAGATAACCGTCCGCAGCCTCAGGGTCAGCGCGGGAGCCGGATTTATCGTAGCTCTGACGGGAGATATAATGACGATGCCGGGGTTGCCTAAAAAACCGGCGGCTGAAAACATAGATGTGGATTCTTCAGGCAAGATCAGCGGCTTGTTTTAATATATTTGATATTTGTAAAAATTCATTGCAGGAAGTTTGCATCTTGCAGCTTGCACCTCACACTTTGCAGCTTGCACTTTGCACCTTGCACCGCACAATGCATAATTTGAATAAACTTATGACCTTATGACGAAATATGCGAAAAACGGATTGCAGCGGGAATTTTTATAATACGGAACATGTAATTTAAAAAGGAGAACTTCATGAATGAAACTTTGCTCAAGGATTTGACTTGTGAAGAATTTATAGCAAAACTGGCGGGCAATTCCCCGGTGCCGGGCGGCGGCGGGGCTGCAGCTCTTGCCGGTGCACTCGGGACGGCGCTCGGCGAGATGGTCGTTTCGCTCACATATGACAATAAGAAATATGAAAGCGTCAGGGAAAACATGCGTGAGTACGCTGAAACTTCGCGGGAAATCAGAGACAAACTGACCGACTTGATTGATGAGGATGCGAAAGTTTTTCAGATGTTGATGGCGGCATACAGACTGCCGCGGGATACCGAAATCGAGAAAAAACTTAGAGCCGAAAAACTGGAAGTGTCATTGCGTGACGCAGCGGGTATTCCGTTTGCAATAATGAAGGAGTGCTGCAGGGCGATTGAATTGATGGAAAAAATCGCAATTTCAGGGAATTCCATGGCTATAAGCGACGCGGCATGCGGAGCTTTGATATGCGACGCCGCACTGAAATCCGCTTCAATGAATGTATTGATCAACACGGCGGCAATGACGGATGCGAAATATGCATGCTCACTGAATTTAAAAGTTTCGGAATTGCTGGAAGAATATTCTCCGCGCGCTTTTTCAGTGTATGATCGGATAAAAAAACAGTATTGCGAAGCGAATCGCGATTCGGATTTGAGCGAAAAGCCCGAGATTTTATCGGGTAAGGCGGCAGCTGAAAAAATCAAATCGGACTGCCTGATAATGGCGGAGGAGCTGCGCGGCAAAGGAATAACGCCGACTCTTGCCGTAGTCCGTGTCGGTGAAAATCCGGCGGATTTAGCATATGAAAAAGGCTTGCAGCGCACAGCTGCAGGCTGCGGTGTGGAAATAAAAATCAGGGAATTCCCCGAGAATATCTCGGAAACGCTGCTGGCGGATGAGATCAGGGGGCTGAACGAGAATGCAGAAATTCATGGAGTCCTGATTTTCAAACCGCTGCCGGTACATATCCGTGAGGAGAAAATAAACGATCTCATATCTCCATGCAAAGATGTGGACGGCATTTCAACCGCATCCATGGCGTATGCCTACAGCAAGAAGGGCAGCGGTTTTTATCCCTGCACGGCTGAGGCCTGCATGGAAATACTTGATTATTACGACATAGACGTCAGCGGGAAAAATATCGCGGTGCTCGGCAGAAGCCTCGTAATCGGGAAACCTCTTGCTATGATGCTGACGTACGGAAACGCTACTGTAACGCTTTGTCACAGTCGCACGAAGAATCTCAAAAATATATGCAAAGACGCGGATATTATCGCAATTTGCATGGGCAGGGCGCGCATGATAGATGAAGAATACCTGGATGCTGCCGGCAATCAGCTTGTTTTGGATGTGGGGATAAATACCGACGAAGATGGGAAACTGTGCGGGGATCTGAACCCTGCATCAGCGGCAAAAGCGGGTGTCGCATACACTCCGGTTCCCGGCGGAGTAGGTTCGGTCACTTCCGCGGTGCTGATGAAGCACACTCTCCTCGCCGCTTACAATGCATCATAACACAAGATATATTCACCTATTTTTAGTCTTACAGTCTGTCATGACGTGATTAAAACGGATGGCTTCAGTTTTTTATTGCTGATTTACAAATACTCTTTAATATTTTATAATTAAAGTGCAAATGTGAAGAGGGTGATTGAATGAACAATTTAGATAGATTTCTTTCAGAAAATAGTATTATTACAAATAAACAGGCGGAAGAGATAGGCATTCAGAGGCATATCTTATCTTCACTTGCCCAAAAAGGCGAGCTGGAGAGGGTTAAAAATGGCGTCTATAAGAAAAAAGATGCCGTATATGATGATTTTGCCGCTATATCACTCAATAATGAGCAAGTGGTCTTTTCTTTCCATACAGCTTTGTATCTTCTTGGATTTAGTGACAGAACACCTAATGTTTTTCACATAAGCGTTCCACAAGGGTATAATGCAGGGCATATCAAACGGAAATTTTCAAATATCAAAGTGCATTATGTAAAGAGAGATTTTTTCCATTTAGGAGTTATTAAGACAAAAACACCACTTGGCTCTTCTGTTAAATGTTATAACATGGAAAGGTGTGTCTGCGATATTGTTATGGAAAGAAAGTCCGTTGACAGGCAGATATTTATTGATGCGATGACCGGATATTTTAAGAGCAAGGATAAGAATATCAGAAATCTTATTAAGTACAGTAAAATTTTGGGCATCGAAGATGAAATCAGAAAATATACGGAGGTTTTATAAATGATAGGTTCGGAAAGCTTGAAAGGAAAAATAAGAAATATTGCAAATTCTAAAAACCTCAGATCGCAGGAAGTCCTGCAAATGTTTTTCTTTGAAAGATTCTTAGAAAGACTGTCGAAGTCTGAATATAAATTCAATTTTGTCATCAAAGGTGGACTGCTTATTTCCTCAATGATTGGCATTGATAACCGCACCACGATGGATATGGATACCACTATAAAAGGGGTGCCATTGAAAAAAAATGCCATAGGTAATATAGTTTCAGAAATTATAAATATAGAGGTCGGTGACGGAATAGAATTTAAAATAACGGGCATAAATCACATACGCGAAGAAGACGAATACGAAAACTTCAGGGTTCATCTAATAGCCAACTTGGGCAAGATTAAAAACGACATGAAGATTGATATCACAACGGGGGATGCCATAACGCCAAGGGAGATAGAATATCTATATCCTTGCATATTCCAAGACGAAAGTCTTAGAATTTTGGCATATCCACTTGAGACAATATTGGCGGAAAAATATGAGAGCATTATTAAAAAAAATATTACAACAACAAGGATGAGAGATTTCTATGACATATATAATTTATGCAATTTAAGAAAAGATGAAATTGACTTTGACATTCTAAGACATGCGATTATTACAACTGCAAATAGAAGAGAAAGTTTGTCACTTATGAAAGAGGCAGTGGAAATCATTGAGGAAATAAAAGAGGATGATTATCTTAAAGAATTATGGAGGGTATATTTGGCGGATAATCTGTATGTGGGAGATTTGGATTTTTCAGAAACCCTTAAAATGGTTGAAATGATTGCGGAAAGGATTGCCTTATAGGAATAGAATTTCAAACCGCCTCTTCGCAAATATTTTTTGCAATAATGGGATAATAGTATCTTAAATGTTTTGCAATAATGCATTAAGATAATAAAGTATTAAGATATTAAGGAAGAAGCAAAAGAGTGGTAAGAGCTCCAAAAACCATATATGATTTAAACTGCGATTAGAATATTATAATTAGAATATTATAAGAAAGAGAAATCCCGCGTTTTACGCGGGATTTCTCTTTCAATTATGTTTTTATCCGATTGCACTTCTACTTTTTAAGATCAGAGATACTATATATAGAAAGCATATCGGTACATTTTCTGTCAGCATGTTTTTATACGTAACCCTGCTCCATCATGGCATTGGCTACTTTTACGAAGCCCGCAATATTTGCTCCGGCGATGAGATTGTAGCCGAATCCGTATTTCTCTGCGGAATCACGGCAGCTGTCGTGTATGCCGACCATGATATCTTTGAGCTGTTTGTGCACATCTGCAGGAGCGAAAACGGTTTTTCCGCTGTTCTGTCCCATCTCAATGCACGAGCACGCAACGCCGCCCGCATTTGCAGCTTTTGAAGGGCCCACTACGACGCCGCTGTCCTGCAAATATTTTATGGCCTCATTCGTTGATGACATGTTGGAGCCCTCGCACACATACTTGCATCCGTTTGCTACAATTGTCTGAGCATCTTCAATTCTGATCTCATTCTGAGTTGCGCAAGGGATGTAAAGATCAGCCTTGACTTCCCAAGGTTTTTTGCCCGCAACAAACTTTGAGCCCGGGAATTTTTCTGCATAAGGGGCGCATATGTTTTTGCCGGAAGCTCTGAGCTCTTTCATGAATTCCACTTTTTCCCCGGAAATTCCCGCTTCGTCATATATATATCCGTCCGGACCTGAAATGGTAACGAGTTTTGCACCCAGCTCGTTGAGCTTGAGAGCCGTTCCCCATGATACATTGCCGAATCCGGATATTGCAACCGTCATATCCTTTATGTCTTTGCCGCAGTGTTTCAGCATCTCGTTCGCATAATAAACTATGCCGTATCCCGTAGCTTCCGTTCTTCCGTTGAGACCGCCCCAGTCAAGGCTTTTGCCAGTGAGAACGCCCTCGAAACGATTAACGATTCTTTTATACTGACCGTAAAGATAGCCGATCTCTCTTGCGCCGACGCCGAGATCACCGGCAGGGATATCGGTTTCAGGTCCGATATGTCTGTAAAGTTCCGTCATAAACGCCTGGCAGAATCTCATGATTTCGCCGTCGGATTTCCCGACAGGATCGAAATTGGATCCGCCTTTGCCGCCGCCGATAGGAAGCCCGGTCAAGCTGTTTTTAAAGATCTGCTCAAATCCGAGGAATTTGATGATCGACGGGCTTACATTCGGTGCAAATCTGAGACCGCCTTTATAAGGTCCGATCGCACTGTTAAACTGACATCTGTAGCCCTTGTTCACCTGAACCTTGCCTGCATCGTCCACCCAAACAACTCTGAACGAAACGAATCTCTCGGGCTCGATAAGACGCTCGAGAATGGCATGCTCCTCGTATTCCGGATGCTGTTCCAGCACGGGAACGAGCGACATGAGCACCTCTTCCACCGTCTGGTGAAATTCCGTTTCGCCCGGATAATTCTGCTTGGTGAGTTCGATACACTTCTCAACATACTGTTTTGACATTTCTCTTCTCCTTTTAACTTATAGAGTAATCCGCGGGGGATCACGTGTAATTACAACGATTCCATGCGCGCAGATGCCGGGCGCGTAAAAATATGGCACTGAACAAAACTACTACAAAATAAAGTGCCATAAAGAAAGCGCCGAGAAAGCCCAAGACGCATGAAATCAACTATAATTCGTTACACGTCAACTATATCACCACATGCGCGGATAGTCAACATGCGGCGAAATATAGAAAAATTTTGAAAATTGTGATAATACGAAATACTCATTCCATATGCGTATGCAATGACCGTGATCAATTTTTCTTTCCGTAATATACAGAAAGGAAAAGATTAATTTTATAATTTTCTTTTTTCTGTTGTGATTCGAATGCAGATTGTATAGAATCAAAGGAGTATTTGGACTATAGTCCAAATACTCCCATTTATACAGGGCATGCGAGCGTACTTATAAAAATTGACAGTGACTGTCTTTTCATTAAAAAGCTTTCTTTCAAGAAGAATTATACATGTTGTCCGTATTGATACATTTCCACGTGGATTTACTTAAGACAATATCGCGTTTAAAGCAAGACACGCAGATCAGCAGGCGATGCTAATCGTCAATACTCGAATATGTTTTTACATCCCTCATTATCAAATTCTCCGTATCAAAATCACCGGACAATGTTTTAATTGAACCGACCTCATAATTGCTGTTCGTTATCTCGACATCGCCGGTGGAGGTATCAATGCTTATATTTTTCAAGAGGCTTTCGGCTATGTCGATATCCCCGGTCGTGCTCATGATCGATCCGTTGCTGACGGATACATATTCGAGTATAATGTCTCCGGTCGTCGATTCAATATCAGTATTTTCGGCATTTACGTTAATTGCGTGTATGTCGCCCGTTACGACGGATAACGACCAATCCTTGAGGCTGAGATCTGAGAGCCTGACATCTCCCGCGGCGCTGTCTACGACTAACGATTTAAGATGACAAATATCATCATCTTTAGGCAGATACAGGGTGATAGTGCTTTTTTGCGTATTCCGTACATCGTGTTTTTTTGCAAAATTGAACAAAGGTTTCAGCGGCTCTATTGCAATTAATTTATGTTTTTTTTCTTCGCTGACCGCGAGCTTTCCGTCACTGTTTGCAAATTTTAATTTTTGATCGCTCGACTGTGAATTTTCGTAAATTAAATAGCATTCATCATCCGGCGAGGGTTTTATTATCAAATCGCTTGCGATGAGATCAAACTCCGCCTCGCTTACTTCATCAATTTTTATGCGCTTTGAGAATTCGTTCTTTTTCACTTTGTGCACTACTTCTCCGTTTATTTCGTCAAGATTTGTGTTTTGTACGTAGTCCAGGCCTCCTGCCATAACCCCCGCCACAGTGCCCAGTGAACCTACAAGGCACAAGATGAGTGCGATAATCAGGATCTTCTTCATAATTTTGTTCATAATTATTCATCCTCCTTGTCTGTGTTTGACTGCTGCGGGAGTTCCCTTTTGCGTGTACCTGCTTCATGCATATTTATTTTTGAACGCACATCCCCTTTGCCGCTGCTCACGGATCTGCGCCTTTTCGCTACTGTATTTGAAACTTTCACTGTCGCGGCGGCTATGAATTTGACGGCATAAAAGGACAGGGTGAGCAGCAGGAGGGACAGTCCGATAATCAGCAAAGCGCCGCTGAATATGGTAAGTCCTCCCGATATCGATGTTGAAAAACTTACGATGCCTTTCAGCAGGAGTTTTACCCCGACGGCTATAAATGATCCCGCTACCGCAAAAGCGGATATCACGAGTGACACTCCGGTTATCACTATGGCGAAAATCAAAGGTACGGCTATGGGTGCTGCGAAAATCGCCAACAATATTGTAGCCCAGAATCCCACTCTTGATTTTTTCGCCTCGGGATCGGCGGATTTTATTTCTTCATTTAAGAAAGCCGAAAGGATATCTCTCGCCGCTTCTTTCGGAGTACCGAGTTCATTAATGATCTCTTTCTCATCAGTGATTTGCATATCTCCGAGATACTCCGTAAAATGTTCCATCGTTTCCGCGCGCTCTTCCTCCGGGAGACGGGCAAGCCGTTTTTCCAGCGCCTCCAAATAATTTTGTTTTGCATTCTCCGCAAGTTTTACATTTTCCGCAATTTGATCATTCATATTAAATGTGCCCCCTTTCATTTCGGACATCTTCGTTCAATGTGTTGATTTTTCCCGATAAAATTTCGCTTACGGCATTGCTGTATAAATGCCATTCATCCGTAAGATAATCAGATTGCCGTATCCCGCTTTCGGTGATTTTATAATATTTGCGTTGCCGCCCGCCATATTCGACGGAATAGGATGTCAGGTACCCGCTCGCCTGTAATTTTTTAAGGATCGGATACAGGGTGGATTCCTTGATTTTCGTGATTTTTTTTATCGTTTGGCTGATTTCGTAACCATATGAATCCTGCTTGTTTACAACTGCAAGAATCACGGCTTCAATCAGCAGAGATGATACCGGATAATACATTAATTTACCTCCCTCGAAATTTTCTTGCCCGGTGTATATATAAAAAATTTATATATAATTTATTTATATATTATCGCATTCTGCGGAAAAGTCAATATTTTTTTAAATATATGTGCACATTTTGGGAAATACATGCACACGTACGGTGGAAATGCGCGATTATATTCTTCGCCAAAGCATTGAAATACAGGGTGGTTTTGTTATATACTATCCGTGATTGTTTACTGCGAATTGTTTTGTTTTTTAACAGTCAATTGCATGACATTTTATATTTTTTACGGAAGAGAGGTCGATGCGTCATATGGATAATAAAATGTACGAACTTGAGAGCGTTGATCTCATACTTGAAATGTTGAAAAACAAGCATTATGCGCAGGCGCGTCAGGCTATTTTGGAATACAATGCGGTGGATATCGCCGAAATTTTGGAAGATATCATGGACGACATGGGAATAGAGACCATGGTTGTGCTGTTTCGCACGTTGCCCAAGGATATTTCAGTTGATGTTTTTTCATATCTCCCAAGTGACGATCAGCTGGCGCTTATTGACGCGATAACCGATAAGGAATTGAATTTCATCTTGGAGGATCTTGCATTTGACGATCTAATAGACGTGCTCGAGGAACTGCCCGCGAATCTTGTAGACAAAATTTTGGAAAAAACGCCGAAAAATGAGAGGCGTCTGATAAATACGTTCCTCAATTATCCGGAAAATTCCGCGGGAACTCTTATGACACCCGACTACATAAGTCTCAGGAGTGAGATGAGTGTGCGGGAAGCGCTTGCATACATAAAGAAAGAGGGAATGGATTCGGAGACAATCTATACGTGTTATGTAAAGGAAAGCGGACGAAAACTGATCGGTGTGGTCTCCCTGAGAAAGCTCGTCATTTCCGACGATGAACTGAAAATTGCGGATATAATGACGGAGGATCTCATAAGCATCAACGTATTTGAAGATCAGGAAAAGGCCTCCGAGCTGTTTAAGCGTTACGGTTTTCTGGCACTGCCGGTTACGGATAATGAGGGCAGGCTTGTCGGCATAATCACGGTAGATGATATATTTGATGTAATTGAGGACGAGTTCACCGAAGATTTTGAGAGAATGTCCGGAATTTTGGATGATTCGGATAAGGATTATCTTGATCTGTCCGTATGGAAACATTACAAAAACAGACTGCCCTGGCTGGTGTTCCTTATGATCAGCGCAATGATTACGGGATATATCATCAGCAGATTTGAAAATGTCCTGGAGACGGTGATAGTGCTGGTGGCGTATATGCCGCTGCTCATGGGGACGGGCGGAAATACCGGTGCCCAGGCGGCGACGCTCGTCATTCGAGGTATGGCTACGGGGGAACTGCTTTTAAGCGATGCCGTGTATGTGGCTTGGAAGGAATTGCGCATAAGCATGCTGCTCGGTCTTTCACTAAGCGTCTTTAATTTCGCAAAAATTATTTTGCTGGATAAACAGCCGCCGCTTATAGCGCTTACAGTATGCATTGCTATGGTGATTATCGTGATGTTTGCAAAGGTTGTGGGAAGCATGCTGCCGATGCTTGCAAAGCGCGTGGGTATAGGCCCGGCGCTCATGGCAAATCCGATGATTTCATCCATGACGGATATGTTTTCGGTCGTGATTTATTTTGTCGCAGCTTCAATGATTTTAAATATTTAGCGACATTTGTCGAGTTTGAGCCGTATTGAAATTGTATAAGGGGGAGGAGGCATAATATGGTAAATGATGTGGAAAGATCTGTTGTCAGATTGAACAAAGATGATATGAGGGCAATTATGCCGTCGAGAGAGGTAAAAGCGCATAAGGGCGATTTCGGGCGGGTGCTTATTTTCGCCGGTTCCAAGGGAATGGTGGGAGCGGCGGTTCTAACCGCAATCGCGGCATATCGCGTGGGTGCGGGACTTGTAACGGTGTCGCTCGATGAGGAGCTGTTTGATATCGTTCAAATTTCAGTGCCTACCGCAACGTGTACCACCGTCGAATCCGGCTTATCCGCAATGGCGGAGTACGACGCCGTTGCAGTCGGTCCGGGAAGAGGAAACAACGAAGCGACGATCCGGATAGTGGACAGTCTGCTGAACAGATATAAGGGAAAACTCGTTATAGATGCGGATGCGCTCAATTGCATGCCGATAATGGACAGTAACTATAACGTGAGGCTCAGAGATTCCGAGGCGGATATAGTGATAACTCCGCATGTCGGCGAGGCAAAGCGACTTATCGGCATCCCCGAAGAGGAGGAGATAATAAGGGAAGAGCTTGCGGACAGACTGTATGAGCATGTGCTGGGGACCACGCTGATAATGAAAGGAGCACCGACCATAGTAAAATCCAGCGATATAAGATATCTCAACACTACGGGGAATCACGGCATGGCTACCGGAGGAAGCGGGGACGTTTTGACCGGAATGATCGCAGGTCTCGCTGCGGCGGGGCTTGATATCCCGGCGGCTTCAAGACTTGCAGTATATCTTCACGGGCTTGCCGGTGACAATGCAAGAAAAAAATTCGGCTCATACAGCATGCTGGCGTCGGATATCGCAGATTCAATACCCGAGGCCATTTTAAACCTGATGAGCGTAAAAGAAATGATAGAGGAATAAGAATTTCGGCATGATCGTCATGGAAAGAGGAGGCGTGTGATGATGAAAATTGGCAGCAGTAAAACGTATAGGAAGATTTTGATTTTATTTTCAGCCGTACTCATTTTCGGACTGGGAATGATTTTTGCAAATGCCGCTCCGGGAGACAGCAGTGATCCCATGGTGACAAAGTCGTATGTCGATAAGAAAATAGCGTTTGCGCCGCTTCATCTGTCAGCCGGCCAGACCCTTATCTGCGGCGAGGGAGCTGAAATCATACTGAGAAGCGGTGAAGCCGCGGCAGTTGCGGGGGGGACAAACGGAATATCGGACCTGACCTCGGGCGCCGACATCCTAAACGGGCGGCCCGTAAGTCTCAATCATCATCTGCTCGTACCCAGGGCGGACGGCAGAGGAATAAAAACCTCCACGGAGGCATGGGTGCTGATACGGGGAGAATACAAGTTGCAGTAAAATCCGGCAAGGGGTAGAACGGAAATTGAGGGGGAAGTATGAGACATCTTTTGGAAAAAAACAAATTCATAAAGATTGCGGCTTTTTTGCTTGCCGTAATTGTATTGCTTTCGCAGGGAATCGTGATAAGCGGGCTGAGGAGCAAAGCTGAAAGAGCGGATAAAACCTATGACATCATCATAGATTATGACGAGGTGGCGGCGCTCGCGGAACAGAGCGACATGGACACCGTTCATTGGCTCGGTGAGTTTAAAAAAATGGGCATAAGCAAAGTCGGGCTTGCGGAAGAGAGTATAATGTCGCTTAGCGAAAATCCGGATATTTCGGTAAACGGAATCGTTTTTGACGAACTCAGGAAACGCGCCGATTGGCGGAAGGACTATCCGCGGGAATTCCTTGATATCGCGGAGAACGCCGGTCTCACCCGATTTGACGTGATCGTATCCGCACACGGCAAAGAAATTGCCGATTTCCTCGTAAACGCTCTTGAAAACAGAATTGATGAAAAAAAATTAAACATTTACGTCGGCGCAGACGGAGAGAGCGCATTTGCGCATATAAAAAGCGATCCGAACACGACACTTTACACCGGCAAATACAAATACATGAATTCAAAAAAAGGCGGATTTACTGAGCGAATCGATATCGTAAGCTCAAAAATCATGTACATAAGCATGGGATTTTTGCCTGAAAAAATTGAAAATATAAAAGCGGCGGGGGGGACAATCGTGCCGCGAACCTACAGCTATAATCGCTGGAACGGCAAAAAATTCGGTGAAGCCGTGATCCGAGAATATGAAAGATACGGGATAAATCCGGAGTATCTCATCGCCGGAGGCGAGGCTGTTTTCGGAAATGACGGCGACATGAACATGGCGAGAGATTATGTGATCAAGCACGGTGTAAAGGTGGGTTTGATCGAAAACACCACTCAGCGTCAAAACATAGTTCAAAACGGTATTTTAGAGGCGGTAAGGGATTCCGATTATAATGCCGTGCGAATATTTACCGTATGGAATTATATTCAAAATCGCTATCAGTATTACGGGTATCCGGGAGCTGAAGAAATTGAAAATACGCTGTTTCGCGCGGTGACGGAACGAAATGTGCGATTGATTTATTTCAAGCCTTTTATGGAAACGAAGAATCTTCACGCATATGTGACAGATCCCGCCGAATATGAGCGTACATTGACGAGACTGCATGAAAGACTCGCGGAGCACGGGTATCGCTATGATTCGGCCTTGCCGATTCCTCCCGTGGAGGTGCCCGATTTTATGCAGCTGCTCATAGGTATCGCGAGTGTGCTTGGGGTTCTGATATTGCTGGCTGCCGCAATACCGCAGCTCGGGAGCAAAGTTTTGATTGCGCTCGGAATCGCCGGCGCCGCGGGAGTATCGGCCGCTTACATTGCGCTTCCGAATTCATATGTACTGCTTGCATCGTTTGCGGCATGTGTTGTCTTCGGATGCATGGCAATGACGTATTATGTCCTGCAGAGCAGATGGGTTTCAGAAAAGCTTGGACGGGATGCGGGCATGCTGCGAATTTTGCTGTACGGCGTCGTCGCCGTAGTTGTGACGGCTATAATTGCGGTGTGCGGTGGGATAATGACTGCAGCTGCGTTGTCGAGCACGGAATATATGCTTGAGATAGAAATTTTCCGGGGAGTTAAGCCGGGACAGCTTCTGCCGATCATGTACTACGTCGTATTTTTCTTTGTGGTATTTTCAAACGATTTTATGCCGTCACGGGCAGAGCCTCATCCGAACGGGATTTGTGCACATAAAATCGGCGCGGGAGACGGCGTTACTAAGCAGCAGATAAAAGATATCATAAATATGCCGATAAAATTATGGATGGTTATACTGCTCGGTGTCATTGCCGCGATAGGATATTACTATATACAAAGAACAGGACATGACTCCTCGATAGAAGTGTCGACACTTGAGATGATATTCAGAAATAAGATGGAAGAAATATTGATAGCAAGACCGAGAAATAAGGAATTTTTATTTGCATTTCCATCGCTCATGCTGATGATTTACTGTGCGGCAAAACGCTATAGACTGCCGACGATGCTGTTCGGTTTGTTTGCGTCTACCGGGGCGGTGTCCGTTATCAACACATTCGAGCATATAAGGACTCCGATAGCTCTCGGTTTCATCAGGACCGCGTATTCGGTATGCTTCGGAATAATATTGGGTATAATTGCCGTTTTGATATTTGATATTGCGCTGAGAATCGCACGAAAGATTGCTCGAAAAGTCTCGGCAAGCGTATCAAGCATGTAATGTTTTGTTTGATTGGCGGGTTTTATGTATAAGGTTCTGATTTCGGGGTATTACGGATTTAATAATATAGGGGACGAGTCCATCCTAAAAGCCGTGGTTGAGAGTTTGAGAGCCGATATTGACGGCGTTGAGATTTCGGTACTATCGCAGAATCCGGAGGACACATCCGCGCGCTTCGGCGTGAACGGTGTTAACCGCAAGTCGTTTCGGGATATAATTTCCGCAATTCGCGCCGCCGATCTGCTGATAAGCGGCGGAGGGAGCCTGCTTCAGGACGTTACGAGCAAAAAGAGTATTTTTTACTATCTTGCAATTATGAAATTTGCACGAATCATGCGCAAGCCATTTTTTATATATAGCCAGGGGATAGGCCCTATAAAATCGGATTTCAATAAAAAATTGACGGCAAGAGTGCTGAAAAAGGCCGGGGGAATAGTGGTTCGCGACGAATTTTCAAGGGAGTTTTTAACGGAAATAGGGATCCCGGCGGAACGCATAGTTGTCACGGCGGATCCGGTGCTTGCGATCCCTCGAGCCGAACTCGAAACCGGTTTGGAAGTACTTGCGGAAAACGGAATGAGCAGCGGTCGCTATGTGGGATTTGCAATCAAAGACAGCGATACATCGTCGGAATTCATAAAGCAGGTATGTGACTCGATCGAGTGGGTGATAAGGGAGCGCGGCTATAAAGCGGTATTGATTCCTTTTCATTACAGTCAGGATGTGACGGTCGTGGAACACCTGCAGAAAGTTCTCACGGCTCGCGGTTTTGAAGATGATGTGGTGTGCCTAAAACAGAAATATCTAACTGATGAAATGCTGAGCATAATCGGGAATATGGATTTTTTGGTGGGAGTGCGCCTGCATGCCTTGATACACGCCGCAATTATGGGCGTCCCTATGATAGCGATCTCCTATGATCCGAAAGTAAATTCCTTTATGCGTTCAATCGACCAGAAAGCGATGTGCAGTATATATGATTTTAAAGCGGAATTTTTTAAGGAAGAATTCGATAAAACGGTCGAGCGCAAGGAACAGATAAAGAGCCAAATTGCGGCCGATTTGGTTGATTTGAAAGACAGCCTCAGGCAGAACCAGAAAATGATTGCGGAATTGCTGGAGAGCCGATATAGGGGGCGCATGAGGAAAAATGAAAAAGCAGGACAAAAAAATGGAGGAGCATGAGGAAAAAGGATGGCAGCAGATGAAGAGTGATGAAAAAAGAGTACGAATTTTAAACGTGCCAATCGACATGGTGGATACGGAAGCGGCGTTTTCGAGGTTTCGCGATATTATTGACAGACCCGGATGTGAGATGATAGTTACACCGAATTCGGAAATCGTTGTAAACGCGGGCAAGGATGAAGAACTGCTTTCGCTTATTGAAAAAGCATCTTTGATCATTCCGGACGGAATAGGGCTTGTTTATGCCTCAAAAATAAAGGGATACGGTCTTAATGAACGTGTGACGGGCATAGATTTCCTCTCGAAAATATTGGAATATTGCGCCGTGAATTCAAAAAAGGTTTATCTGCTCGGCAGCAAACCCGCGTCAGACGGCGTGCTTTCAGTGGCGGCGGCGGCGGCGGAAGCAATGACGGCTAAATATCCGGGGATTCAAATTGCGGGGACGCATCACGGATATTTCAGTGAGGCGAATGAGCGTACGTTAGTGGATGAAATCAATGCGAGCGGAGCGGAGTTTTTGTGCGTTGCGCTGGGCTCCCCCAAGCAGGAGAAATTCATATATAAATATAGGGATGATTTTCTCAACGTGCGCGCCGCAATCGGCGTGGGAGGCAGTTTGGACGTATGGGCGGGGAATGTCAAACGTGCGCCGGAGTTTTATCAGAAACACGGCTTGGAATGGCTTTATCGCTTGATTCAGGAACCATCTCGCTGGAAACGCGCTCTTGCACTGCCGGTATTCATGCTGAAAGTGATTTTCAGCAGATGATTTAAATCTTTGAATCTTGAAACTTTAAAGCTTGAAATTTTGAGTTTTGAAACCGTGAAAGTGTTTTTATAATTATTGATTTTGGAGGAAGTGTTGTGGGATATAGCAAATATGAAGAAATCTCCGTGAAAGTGCGGCGTAATATTATCCGCGCCATTCATGCCGCAGGTTCAGGACATCCGGGAGGTTCTCTTTCCGCGGTTGAAATCATGACCGCTCTTTATTTTCATGAAATGAATGTGGATGCCGAAAATCCGAAAATGCCGGAGCGCGACAGATTTGTCCTTTCCAAAGGACACGCTGCACCGGTGCTTTACGCGGTCCTTGCGGAAAAAGGATTTTTCCCCGAGGAAGAATTGCTCTTACTGCGGAAGGCGGGCGCAATTTTGCAGGGACATCCGGACATGAGCAGGGTTCCCGGCGTGGAGTTATCAACGGGTTCTCTCGGACAGGGCTTTTCGGCAGCCGCGGGGATGGCACTCGCGGCAAAAATGGACGGCAAATTCTATCGCACATATGCATTGCTCGGGGATGGTGAGCTGCAGGAGGGGATAGTCTGGGAGACGGCGATGGCAGCTTCACATTACGGACTGTCAAATTTATGTGCAATCGTTGACTGGAACGGCCTGCAAATAGACGGTGCTAATGATTCGGTTATGAAAGTCAGTCCGATACATGAAAAATTTGAGGCATTCGGTTGGAACGCCATATCCGTCGACGGACACAATTGCGCGGCAATCTTTGAGGCATTCGAATCGGCACGCAGCTGCTCGAATCGCCCAAGCGTTATCATAGCGAAAACCGTAAAAGGAAAAGGCATAAGTTTTATGGAAAACAATTACGCTTGGCACGGCAAAGCGCCGAATGATGAGGAATTTAAGCAGTGTATGCTTGAGTTGGGAGGCGATAACAAATGATTATGTTCAGGGATGACAGAAGCGAAAAAATGGCTACGAGAGATGCCTATGGCAGGGCTCTTGTTGAAATCGGCAGAGAAAATGATAAATTGGTGGTGATGGATGCCGATTTGTCGGGGTCCACAAAGACCGCGGGATTTGCGAAAGAATTCCCCGAAAGATTTTTTAATATGGGAATAGCCGAGCAGAATCTATATGGCGTCGCCACGGGAATTGCGCTGTCCGGACACATTGTGTGCGCGTCTACATTTGCAATTTTCGCATGCGGCCGCGCATTTGAAATCATCAGAAACATGGTCGCGCAGACCGGAGCCGACGTCAAAATATGTGCGAGCCACGCCGGGATAACCACGGGTGAGGACGGGCCGACCCATCAGAGTATAGAAGATATCTCCCTGATGAGAGGGATTCCGGGTATGAAAGTGATCGTTCCCTCTGACGGTCCGTCCGCCGCGGCGCTCATAAAGGAGGCGATATATACAGGCGGTCCTTGTTACGTGCGTTTGGGGCGTTCCGCCGTTCCTATGGTGTATGCCGACAACCAGCCGCTCGAAATAGGAAGAGCCGTGCGAATCAAAGACGGCAGCGATGCCGCCGTTATCGCGACCGGAATCATGGTTAACGAGGCGCTCATCGCAGCGGAGATCCTTAAAAACGAGGGGATCAACATTTCCGTTACGGACATGCATACCATCAAACCTATTGACAGAGAGGAAATAGTCAAACTCGCATCCGTAAGCGGCAGAATCGTGACCGCCGAAGAGCATTCCGTAATAGGAGGCCTCGGCTCGGCCGTCGCCGAAGTTCTCGCCGAAGAATGTACGGCAAAGCTCCGCAGAGTGGGGCAGCAGGACTGCTTCGGGGAATCCGGCAAACCGGAAGAACTGAAAAAAATGTACGGCATGACCGCCGCGGATATAGTTAAAGCTGTAAAAGAGCTGCTCTAATTGCCTTGACTAGTATTGAATAAAAATATATACTTTTATAGCGAGTTGCTCTTTAGTGATTTTGCCGTCGGGTTGGGGACCTGCGCAATAGAACGCTGTGAACCTTGTCAGGTCCGGAAGGAAGCAGCAATAAGCGGATGTTTCTATGTGCCGCAGTCAAGCCTTTTCCCGTTTCGGCAGAATCATTAAGGAGCAATTCCATTTTATTTATCGAGCGTTAAATCGGTTAAATCGCTTAGATTGCTTAAATCGGTCAAGTCGGTTATAAAGCAAATATTAAATTAATTAAAGCAGTTAATCAGGTGATTATATGTACAAAGCGCTTTATCGTGAATTCAGACCCGAGACTTTTGAAGAAGTCGTAGGGCAGGAACATATAATAAGGGTTCTCAGAAATCAGCTGGCATCGGATTCGGTCAGTCACGCTTATATTTTTTGCGGAACCAGAGGGACGGGAAAGACAACCATGGCTAGATTGCTTGCAAAAGGGCTCAACTGCTCCTCGACGGATTCCGCCGTGCCGTGCGGATCATGTCCCGAGTGCAATGCCATAAGGGACGGGGTTTTTATGGACGTCATCGAGATTGACGCGGCGTCGAACAACAGCGTCGACAATATACGCGATCTGCGGGAGTCCGTCAAATATCCGCCTGTGAACGGGCGCAAAAAAGTCTACATCATTGATGAAGTACATATGCTTTCAGACAGCGCCGCAAATGCGCTGCTCAAGACTCTGGAAGAACCGCCGCGCCATGTGGTTTTCATACTTGCAACGACCGAACCGCACAAGCTGCCGCAAACCATATTATCCCGCTGCCTGCGCCTTGATTTCAAGCGAATTCCGGATGAGCTTATAATGCTTCAAATGAAGCGTATTTGCACCTCCAAGGGAGTGGCGGCAACGGATGAAGCGCTGCAGATACTGGCTGCGGCGGGCGACGGCTCGGCACGTGATGTGCTTTCGCTTCTCGAACAATGTCTCGCCGGCGGGGGCGACAGCCTGGGAGAAACGGATGTGCTCGAAATACTCGGATTTGTGGGCAATGAAGAATATATTGAGGCGGTAGACGCGATTATGGCTGCCGACGTTGAACGCATTATCGGTTTACTCGATGAACTGATCAAGGACGGCAAGGACGTAAAACAATTCACCGTCGGCTTGTTGTCTCATTATAGAAATTTGATGATTGCAAAATACAGCAGCAATCCGCAGAAACTCCTGCCAATGTCCGCCGAAAACGCGGCAAAAGTAAAGGAGCAGGCGGAAACGATAGATATTGAAATTATAAGGGATGCAATAATGGAAACGGCTGAAACCGTACGCGATATAAAGTGGTCGACGCAGCCCCGTATTTTGACGGAACTGTGTGTTTTAAAACTCATATCGCGTGTGAAACAAGCGTAGATTTCAGGCGAAAATTCCACATTGCTATGTTTTAATGATTTAGGAGACATGAGATGGGAAAAGGGATGAGAGCGGGCAAGAGGCCCAAGGCTCCGAAAGCTCCGGGCGGAGGCAATATGCAGGCGCAGCTCGCGCAGATGCAGCAGGTGCAAAGAATGATGGAAGAGACGCAGCAGGAAATAGACAAAATGGAAACGACAGCAACCGCGGGCGGCGGCGCGATTTCGGTGACAATAAACGGAGCGAAGGAACTGACCGCAATCAAAATTGATCCCGAGGTCGTATCACCTGACGACGTCGAGATGCTTGAGGATTTGGTGCTTGCCGCAGTGAATGAAGCGATCAGGCAAATTGAAGAAATTGCGAGCAGTGAGATGAATAAAATTACGGCAGGTCTCGGCATTCCAGGAATGTAAGATCCGGGCGGCAGGCGGTGCGACTATGAAGTATTATGCAAAACCTCTGTCACGTCTCATAAATGAGCTTTCAAAACTCCCGGGTGTAGGCGGGAAAACGGCTCAGAGGCTGGCATTTTACATTTTGGATATGAAAGACGAGGGCGCGGAAGCTCTGGCTTCCGCCATTTATGATGCGAAAAAAATGCTGAAATACTGTTCGGTTTGCGGAAATCTTACAGAAAACGATCCCTGCGACATTTGTTCGGATGAGAAACGGGATCGAGGCTTGATATGCGTGGTCGAAACGCCGAAAGATATATTTGCAATTGAGAGAATGCGCGAATATAACGGGTTGTATCACGTTTTGCACGGGGCGATTTCTCCGATGGACGGAATAGGACCGGACGATATCAAATTGCGTGAACTGATTATGCGCCTGCACGATGATGAAATCAGAGAAGTCATCATGGCGACAAATCCCAATATCGAGGGAGAAGCGACGGCAATGTATGCCGCAAGATTAATAAAACCGTCGGGGATCAAGGTGAGCAGAATCGCTCACGGGGTGCCGGTAGGCGGCGATTTGGAATATGCGGACGAGATAACACTTTTGAAAGCGCTTGAGGGCAGGCGTGAATTGTAACTGGTTAGGAGCTCTTATGAATATTAAAAACTTTATGCCGGGGATGAAAGCGGTATCCTCTCTAAAAAATTTCAAAGAAGCCTCGCGCAGAATTGAACAGGCAAAGCGTGCGGGTGACTATGAAAAAGAGCGTGAACTGATAAATGAAGCCACCACAACGTGGTCAAGAAAACTGCTTCGGGACTGGGGCGCGAGTTTGAGAGTAAAGGGCTCGGAGAACATCCCGGATGCGGGGCCGGCTGCAATTGTTATGAACCATCAGGGATATGCCGACATTGTGTGCGCATGCGCGCTAATAGATCAATTTCAATTCGGCTTTATAGCAAAATCCGAATTGCTTAAAATGCCTCTTTACGGGAAATGGATGATGGATATTCGCAGCGTTTTGATTGACAGAAGCAATCCCCGTGAGGCGTTAAAATCGTTGAGCGAAGCGACGGAACTGCTAAAATTGGGATTTTCCCTGGTAATTTTCCCCGAGGGAACGAGGAGCAAATCTCATGAGATCGGTGAGTTTAAGAAGGGCAGCCTGAAATTTGCGACGCGGGCGGGAGTGAAACTGCTGCCCGTTGTAATCGACGGAACGGCGGAGATGTACGAGATCCCGGGATATATCAGAGGATGGGATCTGAAAGCTTCAATACTTCCGCCGATCGAAACGGCGAATATGGAAAAATCCGATGAAAATCTCCTGCATGAGAAATTGGAACAGCTCATGAAAGCCGAATATGCAAAGATGCTTGCGGGTACGGATGCGGATAAATATAAAAGGATGATATAAAAGTTGTGGAGCGACGGAGATGTGATGAAGCAGAAGAAGAGTAAGATATCGGTTTTGTTTCTGGCGGTGATTGCACTTGTAATCTTGTTGTTTGCTTTTTCCGATTACGGAAAAGGGAATCGGGCGACAGCCTTCAGCGACTTGATTGACAAGTACGCCGCATACTACGATTTGGAACCCGAGTTGATAAAAGCGGTGATCAAAGTGGAGAGCAATTTTGATCAAAAAGCTCTGTCCGGCGCGGGCGCGAAAGGTCTGATGCAGATAATGGACGATACTGAAACATGGGTAGCTTCAAAGCGGGGAGAAAATTCAAAACCGTGGGCGTTGTATGAAGCGGAATACAACATAAGTGTAGGGACCTATTATCTGAGATACCTTATGGACAGGTTCGGCAGCGCCGAGGTTGCTCTTGCGGCATACAATGCGGGCCCTACAAATGTCGTCGGCTGGTTGGATGACGAACTCTATTCCTCGGACGGGAAAACCCTCTCGGACATACCGTTTCCCGAGACTAAGGCATATGTATCAAAAGTAATGTCGAATTATGAAAAGTATAAAAAAGAGAATTGAAATTCGCTTTTTTTTATCTGTTAGGGCGATCGCTGTTCCAGAATTGAGGCGAAAACAGCATAAATATTGAGAATAATTCCAGTCGTCCTGCGAGCATCAAAAATGAAAGCGTAAATTTTGAAAGCGGCGAGAAGAAATTGAGATTTGAGGTGGGTCCTGCAAGATTCATCCCCGGTCCTATGTTGGACAGAGATGAGACAGTTGCTGAAAAATTGGTCACCAGATCATAGCCGTCGAAAGCGATTATCATATTGCCCGCTATCAGTGTGAAGATGTACAAGAATACAAAATTTGCAATTGCGGTCACCTTGTCGGATTGCAGCGATGTGTTGTTTATTTTGATCGCCACCACGGCTCGCGGATGCAGTCTTACGGTGAAGCCGCGCCGAATCAATTTCGCCGCAATAATGGTTCGTATCACCTTAAGTCCGCCGCTTGTCGAAGATGAGCAGCCTCCGATTGCCATGAGCAGGAGCAGAACGAGCTTGCTCAGTGACGGCCACATATTGTAATCCGCTGTCATAAATCCGGTAGATGTCATAATCGAAGCGGTCTGAAATATCGACTGCCTCAGTGAAGCCACGAGTGAATGTGCGCCCTGCAGCCACACATCAACGCATATGACAAATGCGGCAAAGATCAGTATAAGTGAAAATCCTTTGAATTCCGTATCGCGCAGAAATTGTTTCGGACCGTTGATCGCGGCGGTGTAGTAGAGATTGAAATTTATGCCGCCCATTATCATGAAAACGATTACAATTCCCTCAACATATGCGCTGCCGAAATGTGAAATGCTGTCCGCATATGGTGAAAATCCGCCGGTAGAAATGCTTGAAAGCGATGTGGTAACGGCATCGTACGGACTTAATCCTCCGATGGAGAGGAAGACGATTTCCGAAAGAGTAAAAAAACAGTACAGCAGGTACAATCTTCTTGCGGTATCTGAAATTCGCGGGGTCAGCTTGTCGAGAGTCGGACCCGGGGTTTCCGCCTTTGCAATTGTTTGTCCGCCGATACCAAGTGCCGGAAGCAGAGCCACAGCCAGTACGATTATTCCCATGCCGCCGATCCACTGCGTGAAGCTGCGCCAGAACAGTATGCCCTTATCCAATTTTTCAACATCCGTGAGTATGGTGGCTCCCGTTGTTGTAAACCCGGAGGCCGATTCAAAAAAAGCATTATAGAATTCGGAAATCGAGCCGGACAAAATGTACGGCAGGCTTCCCGCTATGGATGCCAATATCCATGAAAGGGAAGCAATCAGATAGCCGTCACGTATTCGCAGCGTGGGGGCGGAATCATTTCTGTATCTTATCAGTGAGATCACTCCGGTTAAAATCAGCAAGCAAATAGGAATTAAGAATGCCCGGACGTTCCCGTACTCATGATATAAAATTGTAACCACAAGCGCCGGAATCATCGACAGCCCTATTATTGCCAAAACAAGCCCGAGAGCTCTTGCTATTGCTCGTTTATGAAACCCCATATGTTTAACCGAGGAATTTGAAAAACCTCGATTTGCCTCCAGTCTTCATGAATTTTTCTATATGTGCGATATCGGACAACAAGCAGAAAATCAGCAGTCGATCTCCTTTTTTTATTACGAAATTTCTATCGGGGATAATCACATTTTTGTCGCGATCCACAGCTGCGATCAGCATTCCCGGCGGGAGCTGCAGATTGTTTATAGGAGTGTTTATTATTTTCATATTGTCCGTAACAAGCACTTCAATCAGCTCGGCCTGCCCCTGTATTATTTCTGCTGACAAAATGCGGGTGGAGCCCTGCATGAATCTTAAGATGTGGGCTGCCATTATGTCGAGAGGATTGAGCGCCATATCCACACCCAACTTTCCGATGAGGTCGGCGTAGCTTTCGCGGCTGATCTTCGCAATGACATCTTCAATATTGTGCTGTTTTGCGGTGAGAGCAAGCAGGAGATTTTCTTCGTCGAAACCGGTAGCCGTTATGAACGCATCCATTTCTTCAAGATTTTCGGACTCCAGAAACTCCGGATCTGCCGCGTCGCCGTTCAGAATCATTACGCTGTCAAGATGCGCCGCAAGATATCTGCATCGCTCTTTGTTTATCTCGATCACCTTGACGTCCGCGCCGTATTCATCCAGTCTCTTCGCCAGGTAGAATCCGGTTTTCCCTCCGCCTATAATCATGACTTTTTGCAGATTTTTATATTTTATATCGTCGTGGACTTTTTCGTTGAGCTTGAGAATGTCTTTTTGTTCGCCCACCACAAAAAGTTCATCTTCCGCGGAGATGATCGTTTTTGAATCGGGGATTATGACTTTTCCGAATTTTGAAACCGCCGCAATAAGCATGTTCGGAAGCAGAGCGTTGATATCGCTGGCGCTCATGCCCACAAATTGAGGCAGTTTTGATGCATTGAACTGCAGCAGCGCAATTTTACCCGCCGAAAACACACCGTCGCTCAGAGAGTATTTTTCCACGAGGTATTTGTAGATCTCGTTTGTAATCATCATATCCGGATTCGCCAGATAATCTATTTCCATCGCCTCTTTGATGAATTCCATCTGATTCATGTGCTCGGGATCCCGAACGCGCGCGATTACCGACTTGCAGCCGAGTTTTTTTGCAAAGGAAGCGATTACCATGTTTTTTTCATCACGGTCGGTCGCGGATATAAGATAGTCGTATGTGTCGATATTTATGCTCTCCAGCACATGAGTTTCTTTTGCATTCGCCGGCAATGTCAGCACGTCCATCTGTGATGAAATCCTCGTAAGGAGATCCTGATTTTTATCTATTAATGTAATGGAATGATTCCCGCTTGAGAGCGCCTCTGTGAGCTTGAGCCCCAGTTTCCCGGCGCCGACTATTGCAATCTTCATATTTTCACCTGCATATTTTTTCACCCGTCTATTTCTAAAGCATTTTTGTTTTGTTTTTACTACAATGTTTTATTTCATATTTTATTTTTATATTTTGCTTTCGCATTTTATCTCGCTGTCACACTTGTTTCTGCTTGTGAATCCGTATCCGCCGAATCCGCAACTGCCGTTTGCGAAAATCATGTTACAAACAAATTGTATTACAAATATAAAATTTTGCAACAAAATTGAGGATAAATCGACAAATGTTTTCAGGTCAATAAACCTTTACCGGAATTCCCGCCGGCATGTTGTTATAAAACCAGCGGGCATCCGCTATGCTCAGCCGCACGCAGCCGTGAGACGCCGGGGATCCGAGCTTTATCGCTTCTTCAATTATGTAGTTTCCGTCGCTGTCGATCGGGACGCTGTGGAAAAGGTATGTTCCGTAAAAAGTAACCCAGAAATTTCCCCCGCCGAATCTTTCGGTGTAGAATGTATCTCCGCGTTTTGCAAACAGTTCGAAATCGCCTTTTACCGTCGGAGATTCGGGAAGTCCTGTGGAACATACGAGTGTGCAGACTTCCTCATCATCCCGGAATATATGAACGCGCTGCTCCGCTGTTGATACCTCGATTCTGAATTTTTCGGGAGCATCAATCGCAGGATAGGATGCGGTTGTCGGCTTTTCCCAAAAGTACTTTCCCGTTTCGGGGATTACAAGCGCATCAACTCTCGGGTCGCGGCTCATGAAAGCCTCCGGATCAGCTGCGTAATAACTCATATCAAGTTCTTCGGGCCGCGGCGTGCCGGGAGGGATTACCTCTTTAATCTGACCGCCCGATTTATTTTTTTTGTCATTTGCGTGATCTGCGTCGTTATTCGCGCATGATGTGAGAATCAGGGCGAGCAAGATGCAAATTGCCAGAAATAAAACGGGCAGTTTCAAAAATCTTTTTTCCGACCTTTTTTTCATCAGATGTTTCCTCCTCATGAAAATATCTATTATTTCGGACAAGCTTTCGGACGAGTTTGTGTGGTATGATTATATACTTTTTTCCACGTTGAGAACAATGGTTTTTATTTGAAAATCATGTCTCGCATCGGTTGCCCGCAAGAATATGTGACAATCTTATGAAGATGTCCACAAACGGAATGGATTTTAATAACTTATTTTAAAAAAGTATGCTATAATAACGGTGTATAATCGGTGGGCGTATTCCGCCGGGTTTTGCGTAGAGCAAACGGATAATTTAAGTTGATTGAGAGGGATGGTTATGAAAAAACGAGTAATGAAAACGATGGACGGCAACACGGCCGCCGCAAAGGTTTCGTATGCCTTTACGGATGTCGCCGCTATTTATCCTATTACACCGTCATCCACGATGGCTGAGGTAGTGGACGAAATGGCTGCAAACGGTCATAAAAATGCGTTCAATCAGACGGTAAAAGTGGTTGAGATGCAGTCCGAGGCGGGAGCGGCGGGGGCGGTTCACGGCTCATTGGTGGCAGGAGCGCTTACGACTACTTATACGGCATCTCAGGGATTGCTGCTCATGATTCCGAACATGTATAAAATAGCCGGGGAGCTGCTTCCCGCGGTTTTCCACGTTTCGGCGAGAACGCTGGCAACTCACGCGCTTTGTATATTCGGGGATCACTCGGATGTAATGGCCTGTCGTCAGACGGGGTTCGCCATGCTTTGTTCGAGCTCGGTGCAGGAGGTAATGGATCTTGGCGGTGTGGCACATTTGTCCGCAATCAAGGGAAGCGTGCCATTCGTGCATTTCTTCGACGGTTTCAGGACTTCACATGAGATCCAGAAAATTGAAGTGATCGAGGATGCCGAATTCGCGGCGCTGATCGATCAGGATGCCGTACGCAAATTCAGGGAAAGAGCGCTGAACCCGGACAATCCTAAAACGATGGGCACCGCGCAGAATCCGGATATATTCTTCCAGGCGCGTGAAGCGGCTCAGCCATATTACGACAGACTGCCTGCGATCGTCGAAGAGTATATGGCGGAAATTTCAAAAATAACGGGCAGGGAATACGGTTTATTCAATTATGTGGGCGCTCCGGATGCCGAACGCGTAATAGTCGCAATGGGTTCCGTTTGCGAAACTGCCGAAGAGGTCGTCAACATGCTTACGGCAAAAGGGGAAAAGGTCGGACTGCTTAAGGTAAGACTTTACAGACCGTGGTCGACGGAGCATTTCCTGAAAGCGCTTCCAAAGAGCGCAAAGCGCGTTGCCGTGCTCGACAGAACCAAAGAAAGCGGAGCTTTCGGTGATCCTTTGTACATGGACGTAAAGAGCACGTTATACGATGAGAAAGACGCACCCGAGGTTTATGCGGGCAGATACGGACTCGGCTCAAAGGATACGACTCCGGGACAGGTGCTTGCGGTATTTGAAAATTTGAAGCTGGATGAGCCTAAAAACAAGTTCACGATAGGAATAATTGACGATGTAAACAACTCTTCGCTGACATATGAGCATCTCGTGACGGAGCCTGAGGGCACGGTAAGATGTAAATTCTGGGGTCTCGGCTCGGACGGGACTGTGGGTGCAAACAAGGAAGCAATCAAGATTATAGGAAATAAAACGGATTTGTTCGCACAGGGATATTTTGACTACGATTCCAAAAAATCGGGCGGTCTTACGATATCGCATTTGAGGTTCGGCAAGAATAAAATTCAGTCTACATATCTCGTAAACGAATCCGATTTCGTGGCGTGCCACAATCAGGCGTACACCAGACAGTACGATCTGCTTGACGGATTGCGCGAGGGCGGTACATTTGTTTTAAACTGCGTATGGAATGAGGAAGAGCTCGAGCGTGAGCTTCCAAACAGTCTGAAAAAAGCTCTCGCCGATAAAAAAGCAAGTTTCTACATAATAAACGCCAATGCGGTTGCGGAGGAGATCGGACTCGGTAACAGGATTAACATGATAATGCAGTCCGTATTCTTCAAGCTTGCAAATGTGATCCCTGTGGATGATGCAATCGCTTATCTTAAAGAGTCGGTGGTTGATGCTTACGGCGTCAAGGGTGAAAATATCGTAAAAATGAATCATCTCGCAATAGACAAGGGACTGGACATGGTTAAAAAGGTCGACGTTCCTGCCGAGTGGAGCAGTCTCGTGCCTGAAACTAAAGAGTCGGGAGATGTGCCTGAGTTTATAAGAGACGTTTTGATCCCTATTACCGCGCACAAGGGAGATACATTGCCGGTCAGCACGTTTAAGGATATCCCTAATGGCGAATTCCCTGCCGGAACTGCGGCATACGAGAAGCGCGGGGTAGCGGCACAGGTGCCTGAATGGCAGGCTGAAAACTGCATTCAATGCAATCAGTGTTCGTTTGTATGTCCTCATGCCGCAATCAGACCCGTACTTGCGACCGAAGCAGAATTGGCGAATGCACCTGAGCAGTTTAAAACGCTGGACGCGACGGGAAAAGGTTTTGAAGGATTGAAATACAGAATGCAGGTAAGTCCGCTTGACTGCCTAGGTTGCGGAAATTGCGCGGATATCTGCCCGGCAAAGGAAAAAGCGCTTGTGATGAAGCTCATAGGCACTCAAAACGAACAGATCGACAACTGGACGTTCGGCGTCAAGGTTGCAGTAAAGGACGACATTCTGCCTAAGGATTCAATCAAGGGCAGTCAGTTTGCAAAACCTTATGTCGAATTCTCGGGAGCTTGCGCAGGCTGCGGTGAAACTCCATATATCAAGCTGGTTACACAGCTTTACGGCGACAGAATGATGATTGCAAATGCGACCGGATGCTCGTCCATCTGGGGAGCTTCCGCGCCGTCAACTCCGTATACGAAGGACGAAAACGGCAGAGGTCCGTCATGGGCAAATTCTCTGTTTGAAGACAATGCCGAGTTCGGTCTCGGAATGGTGTCCGCCGTAAATCAAATGCGCGGCAAACTCAAGGCTCTTGCCGATGAGCTCGTTTCACTCGGCGTTGACGGCGAACTCAAAGAGGCGCTTGAAGATTGGGCTGCAAATGCGGAAACGGGCGACGGCACGCGTGACAGAGCGGATAAGCTGACCGGATTGCTCGAAACGGCAAAGCTGCAGGGAAAACAAAAAGAGATTGCGGATGAGATTCTTGCGAAGAAAGAGCATCTCGTCAAAGCATCCGTATGGTGCCTGGGCGGAGACGGATGGTCGTATGATATCGGTTACGGCGGTCTCGATCACGTTCTCGCTTCAGGAGAAGATATCAATGTATTGGTATTTGATACCGAGGTATATTCAAACACCGGCGGTCAGGCATCAAAATCAACGCCTACCGGCGCTGTGGCAAAATTTGCGGCGGCAGGCAAGAGAATCAAGAAGAAGGATCTTGGGATGATGGCTGCAAGCTACGGCTATGTGTATGTCGCACAGGTGGGAATGGGAGCGGACAAGGCTCAGCTCATCAAAGCGATAAAAGAGGCTGAAGCATATAAGGGACCGTCTCTTATCATCTGCTATGCGCCTTGTATCAATCACGGCTTGAAATCCGGCATGGGCAAAACGCAGCAGAATACCAAAGACGCCGTTGCGGCGGGATACTGGCATCTGTACAGATATAATCCTATGCTGAAAGAGGAGGGAAAGAACCCGTTTATCCTCGATTCAAAGGAACCGACCGAAAGCTTCAGAGATTTCATTATGAATCAGGTGAGATATTCGGCACTCGTAAAGACTTTTCCTGCAATCGCAGAAGAATTGTTTGAGCAGACTGAAAAGAATGCGAAAGAACGTTACGAAAAATACAAGGAGATGGCTGACAGATAGGGGATTGTTGCGATGTCTGTAGAGAGAGTAAGAAAATATTTAGAGCGTTTCGGCGTGGACGAGCGAATACGCGAGTTCGACGTTTCGAGTGCAACCGTAGAGCTCGCCGCGGAGGCGATAGGGACGGAAGCGGCTCGAATTTGCAAGACGATATCTTTTAAAACGCCGGGCGGCTGCGTGCTGATACAGGCGGCAGGAGATACCAAGATCGATAATCGCAAATTCAAGGACTTTTTCGGTATTAAAGCAAAGATGCTGACCGGCGATGAAGTCAATGAATATACGGGATATTCGATAGGCGGCGTGTGTGCTTTCGATATCAGTCGCGATGATGTCGAAATCTACGCGGACGAATCGCTTAAAAGATTTGATGTCATATACCCGGCGTGCGGCAGTGCGAACAGCATGATTCCTTTGAGCTGTGACGAATTGTTTGAATTCACGCGGGCAAAGGCATGGATTGACGTGTGTAAATAAAAACTTTCAAATCAAAAATTTTCAAATCAAAAACTTCGGAGACGCACTCCGAAGTTTTTGATTTTTGTCAATTTCAGTATGTATCGTATTTAATCAGTATGCGGCATTAATCCGCGGCCGGTCGTATTCTGATATTTGCAGTAGTTTGATATCATCAGAATATATTAGAACCAACCGAGTGCGAAGAAATTGCTTATCTGTCCGAGCAGGATGAAAAGCATTCCCACAGGAGCTATAACCTTGAAGCACGCCATGGTAAATGCACGCGCAGGGAACTTATTCCCACCCAGAGTCAATTCTTTTTCAAGGAAATCAGACTTGAGATGCCATCCGATTATGAGAGACATGAGCAATGCGCTGAGAGGCATCATGATACCCTCCGACATGAGATCAAATGTATCAAGCCATGTACCCTGCCCGAATATGTGAGGCATGTTTGCAGTACCAAGCCCGTCAAGAGATACGAATACAGCAAGCGCCGCTACCGCAAGCGTCACTCCGAGAGTGACTCTGCCTCGGTTTGCAGTTTTGTTTTTCGCAAGTCTTGCATCTATCACGGATGATGTGAGTACTTCAAGCAATGATATCGATGATGTTATCGCAGCTATGAATACCAGGAAGAAGAAGAGGAATCCGAAGAACGGTCCCCACGCTCCCATCGACTGGAATACATTCTGGAGTGATATGTAAAGCAAGCTCGGACCTGCTTTCGGTTCCATGCCGAACGCGAACACCGCCGGCATAACTATCATACCCGCCATGACTGCAACTAGAGTGTCAAAGAATATGATCGTGCGCGCATTTTTTGCAATAGCCTGTTCCTTGGAAAGATATGACCCGTAGGTTATCATTATACCCATACCCAACGACAATGAGAAAAACATCTGTCCGCCCGCCGATGCAAATACTGAGATCCAGCCGGTGCCGGAGAAGACTTCAAAGTTAGGCTTAAACATAAATGCAAGGCCCTGTACTCCTCCGTCAAGCGTCACGGCACGTACAATGAGTATCACAAGCAACAGGAAAAGCAACGGCATTGCAACCACCGAAAATTTTTCTATACCTTTCGATACACCGCCTGCAACTATTACTGCGGTAGCAACAACGAATATCAGCGTAAATAATGTGGACATCATAGGATTTGAGAAGAATGAAACAAAATATTCTCCCGAATCCATCGTCATAATAGCGGCATCTTTATTAAAAATTGCAGCCAGATTCGACAAGGAGTATTTAAGGCAATAACCACCGAGCATCGTGTAGAAGGACAAGATGAGATAAGGTGAGAGAAAGCCCATGACTCCAAGTATCGTATATTTGCGACTCAATTCCCTATATGTCAGTATAATACCTTTGCCGGAGTGTCTTCCAAGCGTCAACTCTCCGACCATAATTACATATCCGATAAGAACGGCTAAAATGAGATAAATTACTAGAAATGCAAATCCTCCTCCGTTTCCCATCTTATACGGGAATCCCCATATGTTTCCAAGACCGACCGCGGATCCTACCGCCGCCATCAAAAATCCGAACGTGTTACCAAATTGACCTTTCCCATGTTCCATAGCTTTTTCCTCCTTGTTTGTTATACATTTTCCCGACGCACCCGCTGAAGTGCGCCAGGGTATATAACCAGTGAATTAAAAGAATTTGAACGGTCCGAAATTCAGGTTGAAAAAACCGTCCATCTGACCGAACAATATGAATATGATTCCCGCCGGAGCCAGAACCCTTAAACATATCATGGTGAATTTTTCAAATCTCCAAACATTCCCGTTTTCCGTAATTTCATCGCGCAAAAATTCAGGTCCGAGTTTCCATCCGAGAAGGAGTGACATGAACAGCGCGCCGAGAGGCATCATTATGCCTTCTGCAAGCAAATCGAACGTTTCAAGCCATGTCGGTTGTGCAAACAGGTGAGGGAATTTTGATGTTCCAAGCCCGTCCGCCGATACAAATATTCCGAGCACGGCTGCAACCAGCGCCAATTTGACTGCCGTTGCTTTTCTGTTCGGAGCCTTGCCTTTTACTTCTCTCATATTTATCGCGCTTGTGGTAACGACCTCAAACATTGCGATAGATGATGAAACCGCAGCTACGACTACGAAGAAGTAGAACAGGAATCCGAAGAACGCTCCGAAAGTCCCCATCGACTGAAATACGTGCTGCAGGGAGACAAACAGCAGTCCCGGACCGCCGCCCGGCTCCATTCCGAAAGCGAATACAGCAGGCATTACTATGAGTCCCATCATTATGGCGACTACGGTATCAAATATTATTATGAATACTGAATTTTTTATCAAATCCTCTTTTTTGTTGAGATAGGAACTGTATGTCATCATTGCACCCATACCTATCGAAATTGAGAAAAACATCTGACCTCCGGCCGCAGAGAATACCTTTATCCATCCCATATCCCGGAATGCATCCATTCTCGGCTTGAACATGAATTCAAGCCCTGCAAATGCTCCGGGCAATGTAAGAGCTTTTACTATGAGTACGAGTATGAGCACTACAAGCACGGGCATTGCAACGACCGAAAATCTCTCGATGCCGCCTCTTATGCCGCCCATCACTATCAGCAATGTGAGCAGCATGAATATTACCGTAAATATTGAGCTGGCAACGGGATCTGAAAAGAATCCTGCGAAAAAATCCCCCGGATTTCGTCCGGCAACGCCGTATTTCGACCCGAAAATATCCATGAAATTCGCCGTCATATAGCGGATACAGTAACCTCCGAGCATCGTATAAAAGGCTAACAGGCAGAATCCTGACAAGAATCCCATCCAGCCCACAAATGTATATTTTTTTGCAAGCATATTATAGCTCAATACAACACCTTTACCCGTGTAACGACCTATAACCAGTTCTCCAAGCAGGATTGCAAAGCCTATAAAGACAGCGAGCACCAAATAGACGACCAAAAAGTTAAAGCCGCCGTTACTTCCCATTTTATATGGAAAGCCCCAGATGTTGCCAAGTCCGACCGCTGATCCTACAGCAGCCATTAGAAATCCAAAATTTGTTTTGAATTGGTGAGCGTGGTTTGCTCGTAAATCTTTCTCAGACACTTTGTACCTCCTGTAAATAATAGTTTTAAAATATTTATTTATAAAAAAATACGGAGTATCATATGTCCTCCGCATTTTTATATCTATCTATAATTTCGCGATTGGCATCGTACTATTTCTTTTTATCGGTATTGTTAATAAACGTCCTCTTAATAATGGGGATGTAGTCGAGCGTTTCCTGAATAGAAATGTAAGCAGGCCTCATTAGCTTTTTGCCGCTGATAATTTCTTCAAGACGATGAGCACACCACCCCGGAATCCTTGCAGCCGCAAAGAGAGGGGTAGCAATTTCGATGGGGATATTCAGGGCATTATAAACAAAGCCCGAATACAAATCGACGTTTGCAGGCATATGACGCTCTATACCGGTCAGTTCGGTGTACAGGGCGGGGCCTATCTCTTCAATGTAATCGCACAACATGAAATCGTCAAGCATATCTTTTGCAGTCGCCAATTCCTTTGCCATTTCCTTGAGCAATTTTGCACGAGGGTCGGAAAGAGTGTATACGGCGTGTCCCAGCCCGTATATCAATCCGCTGCCGTCTCCGACCTCTCCCTTGAGCAGTTTTGTGAGATATTTTTTGACCTCGGCTCTGTTTGTTATATCTGAAACGTTTTGTTTGAGATCTTCTATCATGTGTATAACGGCAAGATTCGCACCGCCGTGGCGCGGTCCCTTGAGCGAGCCCACAGCCGCGGATATCGCCGAATAAGTATCAGTACCCGTAGACGATACGAGGTGAGTCGTGAATGTAGAATTGTTTCCGCCGCCGTGTTCGGCGTGGAGTATCAATGACAAATCAAGAACTCTCGCCTCGAGAGGGGAAAATTCACCTGTGGGACGTATCATTCTGAGTATGTTTTCTGCTGT
Source organism: Anaerovoracaceae bacterium (assembly GCA_041844835.1). Lineage (GTDB taxonomy): Bacteria > Bacillota > Clostridia > Peptostreptococcales > Anaerovoracaceae > CAUUCX01. The sequence goes on along the minus strand of JBGZBU010000014.1, from coordinate 876 downwards.
AGATAATTCAGGATCAGGGTAGTGAAGATGTAAACTTGCATTGTTATAAAATGACTGTTTTGCCTGATAGCCGTAAGAAACCATTGTCGGGAAATTGCCTATAAGAGATATCGATTGTCTGAGCACATTTTCCATTGTTATGTTTTCAGGATCCGGGTCATATGAATAAAGCGCAAGCACGGACTGCGCAAGCTTATTCATGACGTTTGGTGACGGTATCGTGAGCATTATATCGCGCGAAAATCCGTCAGGCAATTCTCTTTTTGACCCCAAAATTTTATTGAAATCATTGAGTTGTTTCTGTGTGGGCAATATGCCGAAAAGCAGCAGAAATGCGGTTTCTTCAAAGCCGAATCTGTTCTCTTTTATGCAATTTCTTACTATATCTTCTATATCGTATCCTCTGTAATAGAGTTTGCCTTCTATAGGAATTTTCTTGCCGTTCTCCGTCCTGTAGCCGCATACGTCACCCACATGGGTGAGTCCTACAACAACGCCGGTGCCGTTGGAATTTCGGAGACCCCTCTTCACATCATATTTCGGATAGAGGTCCGCCGCTATATCGTCTTTAAGCTCCACGACAGAGGATATGTCCGCAAGAAAAGCACTGAGCTCAGGATCACGATAATAGGCGGTATCCTTCCTGTCGCGCTCCATTCCGGATGCGACCTTGGGCATGTTCTTGTCTGTCGGATTTATTAATGACTTTATTCTTTCAAGCATGACTCCTCCATAGCAGCAAAAAATTCAATAATTAACTCATTATACATAAGCGCTAATAATTACGCAATACTTTTTTGTTATTAAACACTTGTTAAATGGGTAACTATCTATACTGAGGGCTTTGCTTTATGTTAAAATGAGAAGCGGATCGGT
>JBGZBU010000013.1:0-78468 GCA_041844835.1 Anaerovoracaceae bacterium | reverse complement strand
TTTGAACGGGCATCGTTCAATCGGAGGCATGCGCGCCAGCATCTATAACGCCATGCCGGAGGCGGGTGTGGATGCGTTGATTGCATTTATGAAAGAATTTGAAGCGGGAGTGTGAGCTATGAAATATTTAATAGTCGTGACCGACGGGGCGGGGGATGATCCCATGGAAAAATTGGGGGGCAAAACTCCGCTTGAAGTCGCTGAGATGAGTAATATAAATGATCTTGCCGCAAGAGGTGAGGTCGGGACGGTGCGGACGATTCCGCCGGGGATCGCCCCCGGCAGCGATGCCGCAAATCTGTCTGTGATGGGGTACGATCCGTCGATCTATTTGACCGGGCGTTCTCCTCTTGAGGCTGCCAGCATGGGGATTGATATGTCCGAAACGGATGTTTCATATAGAGTGAATCTCATAACGCTGAAAAGACCCGACGGATCAAATCCCGATTTATCGGATTTGAACAGATACGAAGATCTGATAATCCATGATCACAGCGCGGGAGATATAAGCTCGGAAGAGGCTGCAGTCTTGATAAAAGAAGCGGACAGGCTGTTTGGTGACGAGCGCATGAGTATCTATCCCGGAGTAAGTTATAGGCATTGCATGGTGATTCATGACGGTCACATGGACACGAAATTCACGCCGCCGCACGATGTGCTCGGGAAAAGGGTCGGAGATTTCCTTCCGCGTGAAAAAGATGCCGAGCAGTTTAAGGAGCTTATGAAAAAAAGTTTTGAATTTTTTTGCGAGCACGATATCAATAAGGACAGGGCAGGCAGAGGGCTCAATCCCGCAAATACCATGTGGATTTGGGGAGAGGGGAAAAAGCCGGCGTTGTCCGCATTTTCGGAAAAATACGGCATTGAAAAAGGTTCTGCCGTTTCCGGCGTGGATCTGATAAAAGGAATTGCCATATGCGCAGGTCTTGAGGCTCCGGAAATCGCCGGGGCGACGGCAACCATAGACACGGATTATGAGGCAAAGTGCGCCGCCGCCATAGCGGCATTTGATCGCGGCGATGATTTTGTGTATATCCACCTCGAGGGACCGGATGAATGCTCGCATCAGGGCGATCTTGACGGTAAGTTGGAATGCCTCAGGCGGATAGATCAGCGCGTAGTGCGCCCCATGAAGGAATATTTCGATGCTTCGGGGCATGATCATAAAATTATGGTGGTTCCGGATCACAGAACGCCGCTCGCCATCAGAACGCATTCATCAGACCCGGTACCGTTTGTGATCTTTGACAGCACTAATGAAAGGCAGAGGGATGATTCCCGTAAATTCAATGAGAGATCGGGCGCCGGCAGCAGATTTTTTGACAGCGGTCACGCGCTTGCCGATTATTTTTTCATGGGAGAACGGATGTAAAGTTTAGAGGTATTGTGCAAAAATGAGTTTGACGAGTTGCAGAAAATTTTTCAGAATATTTACGATCTTGTTGTTAACGGCGCTTATGTGTACGGGGGCAGTTCAAGCTCCAAATGTCGCATATGCCGATATAAAGCCGCCCGAGATAGAGGGCGCGGCGGGGATACTGATGGATGCCCGTACGGGAGAAGTGCTTTTCAGTAAAGATGCCGACATCAAATATGAACCGGCGAGCACGACAAAGATGATTACGGCGATTCTTGTAATTGAGAATCTTGATTTGAATAAGAAAATCAAGATTGAAGCGGATGATCTCAACATTCCGGGCAGCAGGCTGCCCATGGCTGCGGGCGAAAAAATCAAGACGGAAGATCTCTTATATGCGTTGATGCTGAATTCCGCAAATAATTGCGCCTATGTGCTCGGAAAAGCGGTGGCAGGCAGCAATGACGAATTTGTGAAGATGATGAATGAAAAGGCAAGGGAAATTGGCACGGAAAATACAATTTTTTTAAATCCGCACGGTTTGCCGACCGAGGGGCATCTGTCCACAGCTTATGATCTTGCTTTGATAGGGAAGTATTGCATGGCAAATCCGCAGTTTGCAAAAATAGTGAAAACCGTCAGCCGCACCATTCCCCCGACGGACCTTTTCAGTGAACAAAGGGAGCTGAAAAATACAAATCGACTGCTCTTTGACGAGACGAATACGGTCATTGTAAACGGCAAGGAGCGGGGATATAAGTATGCCGGCATAACGGGAATCAAAACGGGATCGACGGATTACGAGCACGGTTCGCTGGTTGCCTCCGCAAACAGGAAAGGAACAACGCTGATTGCGGTATCTTTAGCGAGCACCGAAGTCGGAAGGTTTGCCGATTGCATTAAGATGTTGGATTACGGCTTTGAGCGCTATTACTCATATAAGGTGCTCACAAAGAAAACGGTATCGAAGAAAACGCAGAAAGTTACAGGGGGCAAAGTCGGCAAGGTGGGACTTTCTATTTCCGATGATCTTTATGTCACACTGCCGCGGGAGGCCTCCAAGGATATAATAAGAACTGAATACAATTTGCCAAAGCGGATAAAGGCGCCTGTCAAAAAAGGGCAGAAGATAGGTACGCTCAAGGTATATGAATCCGATATGCTGACGGAGGAAATAGATATATTGGCGGCTGAGGCGGTAAAGCGAGGCGGGCCTCTTTCAAACATAGGCATCTCCGACAGATTGGCGATAAGAATTGCAATTGTTGCGGGAATAATCGTTTTCCTGTTTCTCGTGCTGCTTATAGTCAGGACTTCAAATATCAAAAAAAGAAGGCGCAGACGTGAGATGCAGAGGCGACAGGAGCTGATGCGGCTGGCGCGTGAACGAAAGGCGCAGGAGGAATACAGCCGCCGCCGTAACTGGCCTACCGACAGGTTTAAGTAACTTGGGAGAGCGCTATGTTCAATATAGAAGAAAATTTGAAAAAACTCCCGGAAGCACCGGGAGTTTATATGCATAAGAGCAAGTCCGGCGAGGTGATTTATGTAGGCAAGGCGATAAACTTAAGAAATCGCGTGCGCCAGTATTTCAGATCGCAAAAAAACATGCCGCGTAAGGTGCGCAGCATGGTATCGCAAATTGAAGAATTCGATTACATAAAATGTGGAAGCGAAATGGAAGCTCTCGTTCTTGAATGCAATCTGATCAAGCGTTATCGCCCAAAATACAATATACTTTTGCGAGACGACAAAACATATCCCTACATAAAAATCAGCATAAATGAAAATTATCCGGTTCTTACGAAAACGCGTATTCTTGCAAAAGACGGCGCCAAATATTACGGTCCTTATCCCGATGCCGGCGCTGTCAATGCAATAGTTGACCTGCTCAACGACGTATACAGGTTGAAGCAGTGCAGTACGGTGCGTTTTGCGAATGATTTCAGGCCTTGCCTTAATTACGACATAAACAAATGTATGGGAATATGTGCGGGCGAGGTCAGCAGGGAAGAATACTCCGCCAATGTGAAAAAAGCTATGAACTTTCTCGCCGGAGACGAAAGGGAATTAATAGCGCTGCTCAATGAGCGGATGAAAAATTTTTCCGAAAAACTGGAGTTTGAGCAGGCGGCAAGGTGCCGCGATCTCATAGAATCGGCAAAAGCACTTTCGGCGCAGCAGCGCGTAGTAATTTCGTCCGATAAGGATATGGATATATTGATTCCGTTGAGGGCGGAACGCGGTTTTGTTGTGGTATTGTTCAGCGTGAGAGAAGGCAAGCTGGTCGAACGCGATTTGCATCATATGTACGGCGGAATTTCCGAAAATGACAAGTATAATGACGGGGAAATAGTATCGGAATTTATAAAGAGGTATTATACGGAAATCGGCAGCGTGCCGAAAGAGATATTGCTTGCCGAGCCCGTCTCCGATAAAAAATTGCTTGAGGAGTATTTAATGCAGATGCGGGGCGGCAGGGTGGATATATCGGTGCCGGGCAGAGGGGAAAAGAGGCGCTTGCTCGAGCTTGCCGAAAACGATGCTGCGGAAATATCCAAGGGGATTGATACGCGCATACGGGTGAAGCAGGAGAAGAAGAATGAACTCGCTGCGGCTATAGCAGCTTTGATAAGATCATATTATGACGATGAATCGCGTGCAGGCTCCGAAAAGGCGGAATACAGGGTGGAAGCGTACGATATATCCAATATGGGCGATCTTGATATTGTGGGGGGGATGGTCGTATATGAAGGGTTTCATCCGAGAAAAAAGGATTACAGGAAATTCAAGATTCAGCACAATCCGGGGCAGGATGATTATGCCGCTATGCGAGAGGTGATTCGTCGCCGCATCACAAGGCTTGATAACAAAGATAAGGGATTTGACATGGCTCCGGATCTGATACTGATCGACGGCGGCAAGGGGCATGTAAATGCGGTATTGGAGATCATGGAACGCGCAAATGCGGATATCCCCGTTTTCGGTATGGTAAAGAATGATTTTCACAGGACGGAGGGTTTGATCTGCATAGTCCCGGACACGGGAGAATATCTCGAAATCCCGCTTAAAGAAAACAGATTGCTGTATCAGTATATAGGCAGGATTCAGGAGGAGACGCACAGATTTGCAATCATGTATCACCGAGAACTGCGGGATGGAGGAATCAAGTCCGTTTTAGATGAGATAGACGGTATCGGACCGCGCCGGCGCAATGCGCTGCTTGCAAGATTCGGCAGCATTGACGGAATAGTGCAGGCGGACCTTTCGGAGATTTTAAAGGTTCCCGGGATGAATAAAAGAGCGGCCGCAGCCCTTTGCAAATACTTCAAAAAGTGATTTTTTGGTTGAGAAATTTTTTAATTCTTAGTATAATCAACCTGATAAGACCTGCCGCCGGCAGTATTTTGAAAATTGCGTTGATTAAGGAGATTGCAATATGGAAAATGAAAAAAAATATGACGACATTGACGAGACATTGGAAGAAGAAATAATAACCCTGGAATTTGACGACGGCGTCAGTATCGATTGCGAAATGATGGGAGTTTTTGACTGCGACGGCAAGGAATATATCGCGCTGTTGCCTCTTGACGGAAGCGATGATGTTTACATCTACGGATATTCGGAGGACGCGGACGGTGAGTTTGAGCTTTCCGATATCGAGGATGATGCCGAATTTGACAAAGTCGTTGCTGAATTTGACAGAATCGTTGCTGAAGAGGAAACCGCAGAATAGTGAATTCAGCACGTAGTTCCATAATGAAAATCAGGTCTGCATATCCTGCGTGACGTCGCGCGGGCTATGCAGCTTGTTTATTAAGATTTGATCTTATTCTTTTTTGATCTTATCTTTTTTTCGGGGGAAAAACCATGCAAAAATACGATGTAATAATAGCCGGAGCCGGAGCCGGGGGCGTATTTATGTCCTACGAGCTGACGAGGATGAATAATAACGCAAAGGTGCTCATGATCGACAGAGGCGCACCTCTTGCCGAACGCGTATGCCCGATTAAAGCGGGCAGAACTGAAAAATGCGTGCATTGCAATCCATGTCACATCATGAACGGCTACGGCGGCGCGGGCACGCTGTCCGACGGAAAATACAATATAACTACCCGTTTCGGCGGCGATTTGCATGCGCATGTAGGGCTGGAGCGGGCTATGGAGCTGATGGAATATGTCGATCAGGTTCTATGTTCCATGGGCGGCAGCGACGCGAAACTCTATTCCACGGGCGATTCGGATCTTAAAACGACCGCTCTTAAGCACAATTTACATTTGCTCGACGCAAAAGTAAGGCATCTTGGAACGGATCGCAATATGCGGATTTTGGGGGAGATATATTCTTACACGAAAGATCGCGTCGATATGCAGTTTCGTACGGATATAATATCCATTGAAAAATGTGATCCGAGCGGTTTTATCGTGAAAACGGGCAAGGGCGATTTCGCATGCGAGGATTTGGTGCTTGCAACGGGCAGATCCGGATCCGCATGGATGGGAGATATGCTTGATAAATTCGGAATAGCACAGGAAAGAAACAGAGTGGATATCGGCGTGCGTGTAGAGCTCCCGGCAGTGATTTTCAAACATATCACGGATGATGTGTATGAAAGTAAACTGGTATATAAAACGGATAAATATAACGATATGGTGAGGACATTTTGTATGAATCCGTACGGTGAAGTGGTCGCGGAAAACACCAACGGGATAGTAACGGTCAACGGGCACAGCTATGCCGACAAATCGCTGCATACTGAAAACACGAATTTTGCACTCCTCGTATCGAACAAATTCACGGAGCCGTTTAAGGACAGCAATGAATACGGCGAATCAATCGCGAAACTTTCAAACATGCTCGGCGGAGGGGTATTGCTTCAGCGTTTCGGCGACCTGGTAAAGGGCAGGCGCAGCAGCGACAGGCGTATGGAAAAGTGCTTCACGAGACCTACTCTGAAAGCGACGCCGGGCGACCTCAGTCTGGTGATCCCCAAACGACAGCTGGATAACATAATCGAAATGATTTACGCTCTCGACAAGATAGCTCCCGGCACAGCCAATGAGGACACGCTTCTCTACGGGGTGGAGGTCAAATTCTACAATTCCAAGGTTGCCGTGGATTCAAATCTTGAAACATCTGTCAAGGGGCTTTATGCGATCGGCGACGGTTCGGGCGTCACGCATTCGCTGTCGCAGGCTTCGGCGAGCGGAGTCCACGTTGCAAGAATTTTGGCGGATAAATACAAAAAGTAATATGAGGTATGTTATATGAAAAATTTGAGCAAGACTTATGATCCTAAAAGTTTTGAAGACAGAATATACAAAGAGTGGGAAGAAAAAGGGGCTTTTTCGGCTTCACCCGATCCTGCAAGAACTCCCTATGCAATAGTTATGCCGCCGCCGAATATTACAGGTCAGCTGCACATGGGACATGCGCTCGATCATATACTGCAGGATATTCTGATAAGATGGAAGAGGATGTCCGGCTACGAGACGCTGTGGCTGCCCGGAAGCGATCATGCCAGTATCGCTACGGAAGTGCGGGTGGCCGACAGATTGCGGGAACGCGGACTTGACAAAGAGAGCCTCGGACGGGAGGAATTCCTGAAAGAGGCATGGAAATGGAAGGAAGAATTCGGCGGAGTAATCAGCAGGCAGTGCCGTAAACTCGGAGACTCGTGCGATTGGAGCAGAGAGCGTTTTACGATGGATGAGGGATGCAACAGAGCTGTTCGCCACACATTTGTGCGCCTTTATGAAAAGGGTTTAATCTACAAGGGAAATCGGCTTATAAATTGGTGCCCCGATTGCGGCACGACTCTATCCGATGCGGAAGTGGAACATGAGGACAGATCCGGCAAGTATTGGTATTTCAGATATCCGGCGGAAGACGGCGGCGAGGGGATCGTGGTTGCCACATCAAGACCTGAGACCATGTTCGGTGATGTCGCGATAGCCGTCAACCCGAATGACGAAAGATATAGCGATATGATCGGCAAGAATGTGCTGCTCCCGATATTGGACAGGAAGATTCCCGTTATAGCCGATCCTTATCCGGATCCCGAGAAGGGGACGGGAGCAGTGAAAATAACTCCCGCGCATGATTTTAATGATTTCGAGGTGGGAGAGCGTCACAATCTGGAAATCATATCATGTCTTGATAAAAATGCGAAAATGAATGAACAGGCGGGCAAGTATGCGGGTATGGATCGATACGAATGCCGCCGTGCATGGGTAGAGGAACTTGATGCCGCCGGCTATCTTGTAAAACAGGAAGACATAACAATTCCGGTCGGCTGCTGCTACAGATGCGATACCGCGGTGGAGCCGATGATTTCCGATCAATGGTTTGTGGCAATGGAAGAGCTGGCAAAGCCGGCAATTGAGGCCGCCAAAAATGGAAGTCTGACGCATGTGCCGGAGCGTTTTGAAAAAATTTATCTTTCATGGCTTGAAAACATACGCGATTGGTGTATCTCCCGTCAGCTTTGGTGGGGGCACAGAATTCCTGCTTATTACTGTGATGATTGCGAAAAAATCATCGTTTCGGAAGAGACTCCGCTGAAATGCACATGCGGAGGAAGTCTCAGACAGGATGAGGATGTGCTTGACACATGGTTTTCATCCGCATTATGGCCTTTTTCGACGCTGGGGTGGCCGGACAAGACTGAAGATTTCGATTACTTCTATCCGACGTCGGTGCTCGTAACGGGTTATGATATACTGTTTTTCTGGGTTGTGCGCATGGTCTTTTCCGCGCTTGAGCTCACGGAAGAAGTGCCGTTTTCGCATGTGTATCTGCACGGGCTTGTGCGCGCCGCGGATGGGCAGAAGATGAGCAAATCGCTTGACAACGGGATCGACCCCCTTAAGGTTATCGACGAGATGGGAGCCGACGCATTGCGTTTCATGCTCGCGACCGGAATAACGCCGGGAAACGACATGCGCTTTAAGGATGACAAGCTTGAAGCGGCAAGAAATTTCGCAAATAAGCTGTGGAATGCGTCACGATTTGTAATTATGAATCTTTACGACAACGGGGATAATTTGCTTGATGTAGCGGATGAATCGGTGTTTTCGGACGGTCGCCTTGCGCTTGAGGACAAATGGATCCTGTCGCGCGTGAACTCGCTGGCGGAGTATTGTAAAAAGGCGCTTGAACGCTTTGATCTCAGTCTGGCGGGATTGAAAGCGTATGATGTCATATGGAATGAATACTGCGATTGGTATATAGAATTTGTTAAACCGAGATTATATGGTGATGACGAAGAAGATAAAGCGGTTGCCCGTTATGTGCTCGTGAGAGTGCTCAAGGATCTGCTCAAATTGCTGCAGCCGTTCATGCCGTTTATAACCGAGGAAATATGGAATGCTCTTCCCAAAAATAATGAAGACGAGCGTAACAAATTAAAGGGAATTGATTTTGAGTATTCCGGATTTCTGATGTGGCAGAAGTGGCCCGAATACGATTCCGCGCTGAAATATGACGAGGACGCAGGATCTGTCGAGCTGGCGATGGAGGTAATCAAATCCATAAGGAATATAAGGGCGGAAGCGGATGCACAGCCCGGCAGGCGTTTGGGGGTCTTGATCGTTGCAGAGCCTGAAATCCGGGAGATAATTGATGCCACGAAAAAGCATATAATGAATTTGGCGGGGCTGGACAGTTTGGAATATGCCGATGACAAATCGTCAATGCAAGGCGAAATGATGAGTGCCGTTATAGACGGAGCCGAAATATTTGTACCGCTCGGGGATTTGATCGATTTTGAAGTGGAGCTGGAGCGTCTGAAAAAGGAAAAGAGCAGGCTGGAATCGGAGGTTGCTCGTGTGAACGGGATGCTTGCAAATCCAAATTTTGTGGACAAAGCTCCCGCTGAAAAAGTGCAGGCGGAGAAAGATAAAAAGCAGAAGTATGAGGACATGCTCGCAAAAGTTATGAGCAGGCTTGCTTCACTGGGAAGCAAATAAAACTTTCAGGCAGGATAAATGAATAGATCAATTGAAGAAAAATTGGCAAGATATGCGGCTTTTGGCAGCGTTTTGGGGCTTGATAGGATGAAAAGGCTGATGAAAATGCTCGGAGATCCGCAAGATGACTTGAAATGCATACATGTCGCCGGCACCAACGGCAAGGGATCCGTATCGACATATATTTATCGGGTTTTGCGTGAGGCGGGCTGCAGTGTCGGGATTTTTACATCACCGTTCGTCACGGTTTTTAATGAACGGATTACGGCAGATGATGCGATGATTTCCGACGCAGATATATTGCATTTGCTTGATGAAATAAATGATAAAGTTGATGAAATGCTGCTTGACGGTTATGAATCTCCGACGGAGTTTGAGATTCTTACGGCTATGGCTTTTCTTTATTTTAAAAGAAAAAAAGTCGATTTTGCAGTATTTGAAGTGGGACTGGGCGGAACGGGCGACTCGACCAATATTATCCAAAATCCCCTTGTCAGCGTTATAACATCCATTTCGTACGATCATACGGAAAGATTGGGCGAGACCATAGAGGAAATAGCTTACGAAAAGGCGGGCATCATCAAGCCGGGGGCGCCGCTTGTAATCAGCGTAAAAATCCCGGAGGCGGCGCGGGTAATCGCAAAAAGAGCATATGAGCTCGGTGCGCCGCTTTATGATACCGCGGGTATTGTTCCGATAATCTCAAAAGACGGCGAAGACGGCGAAAATGGCGAAAAATTCAGCGTGACCCTGCAGGGGGTGAATTACGGCATAATGACGCCCGGGATGCGGGGAAAGCATCAGATTACAAATGTTGTCACAGCGCTTACGGCAATTGAAATCTTGCGAAAAAAAAGGATGATCAGCATTTCTTCCAAGCAGGTTCGCAGGGCGATTTCGGCGGCGAATCTTCCGGGCAGATTTGAGCAGCTTTGTGAGAATCCGCCTGTAATCGCGGACGGGGCGCATAATGTCGAAAGCATTCGCGCGCTGACCGATAATATGAAAATGCTGCATGGGGACAAAAAAATACTGTGCATGCTCGCAATTCTCAAGGATAAGCAGTATGAGTCGATGTGCGAAATTCTTGCGGAACTGCGGTGCGATTTTATAGTAACGGAGATTGAGGGTGAACGAGGCCTTCCGGGCGCCGAACTTGGAAAAACGCTTCTGGAAAAGAAGCAAAAAGTAATTTTCTGCGGAGATATTGAAACCGCATACGGTTGTGCCATGGATGAAATGCGCCGAAAGAATTATGATGTATTGCTTTTCGCGGGTTCGCTTTATCTTGTCGGAGATGTGAGGAGGATGTTTTTCAATGAACATAAATAATGAGGGGAAAAGGGTTTTATTGTTTTACAATCCGAATTCGGGCAACGGTTATTTCAGCAATAATCTGGACGCGATAATCCGAAAGTTTCAGGCCGAACGCCTGGTAACAATTCCTATACGCGCCGATATTGAAGGAACAATCGACTTGTTTCTTGCAAATATGGAACAGGATATGTACAGGCAGGTTGTTGTTGCAGGCGGCGATGGAACTATAAATGTTTGCGTGAATTCAATGATAAAAAACAATATTCATCTGCCGCTCGCTATATTCCCCGCCGGAACGGCAAACGATTTCGCATACCACCTGGGTCTGCCGGGCGACATAGAAAGCATGATAGATGTCGCGCTGGGGGGCGAGTACACATATTCCGATGTGGGCAAAGTGAATGACAGGTATTTTATTAATGTTGCGGCAATCGGCGCGCTTGTCGATATAAGTCAGAAAACGGATCCGGATCTTAAAAATATATTGGGGATGTTCTCATACTACATGAGAGGATTTCAGGAGCTGCATAATTTTTCGCCCGTTCCGGTCAGAATTGAAAGCGACGAATTCACCGATGATCTTGAAATATTTTTCATGCTTGTCATGAATGGAAGATCGGCGGGAGGGTTTAAAAAACTTTCTCCGTTTTCCGATATCAATGACGGTTTGCTCGATGTAATTATCTTTAAAAAAATGCCGATATATGAGGTAGGACCTTTATTTTTCAATACTCTTCACGGAAAGCATCAGGAGAGTAAAAACGTCATATACTTTCAGACGAACAAGCTCAGGATAAGCTCGGATCGTGAGATCGGCACTGATGTGGACGGGGAGAAAGGCGCCGATTTCCCGCTGGAATTTTCGGTACTCGAAAAAAGATTCAGAATAAATATTCCCGGAAATAATGCGAAGCAGGAAAAAGGTATGCTATGAACAACGAAAATATCGTAATACGAGAGACAGACGACTATATGCGGCTTGCCGAAATGATGACGGCAAAAGGCTTGGAAATGGGCAGTGAGGGCGCGCCCACAGATATTCTGGAATGCTGGGAAGCTGTCGATTTGTCAAACCATCGCCTCGCAGGCGGCGCGATCCTGGGGCTGCGCCTCGGACAATACGTTTTGGACGGTATCGCGACGGAAGATGAATACCGCGGCATCGGTTTGGGCGCGGCGCTGTTTGAAGTGCTGCTCAAACGGGCAAAAGCCGAGGGTGCGGCTAGATTATGGTTGGTTGCACGCGCGCCCGATTTTTTTAGAAAACTCGGTTTTTCAAGCGTTCCTATGGAAAATTCACTGGGTTTGTTTGATTGCGATTCCTGTCCGCAGCGCGGGAGCACCTGTTTCCCCGAAGCCATGTATCTTGACATACGTGCGCAAAATTGAAAAACAGCTGTTTTAATAGTATAATAAGTATCTGTAATCAGCATATAAAAATTGTGATGTACCTGCATCGTGCAGGCTGAACGCTGGCAGATGCGTCGTATTGATAAGAGGTGTGATATGAGAGTAATAGTTGACGGAATGGGCGGCGACAACGCTCCCGAGGCTGTTGTAAAAGGCGCGGTCAAGGCAATTAAGGAGATGCCGCATCAGGTTATAATAGTCGGGCGTGAGGATGCCATAAACAGAGAGCTTTCCAAATATAAATACAATAAAGATCAAATTCTTGTGAGACATGCCTCTGAAGTTATTGAAAGCGATGATCCTCCGGTCAAGTCGATCAGGACGAAGAAAGATTCTTCAATGGTCGTAGGATTTGAACTGCTGAAAAACGGCGAGGGGGATGTCTTTGTCTCCTGCGGCAATACCGGCGCGGTTATGGCGGGCGGATTGTTTATTTTGGGAAGAATTCAAGGCATATACCGACCCGTTCTTGCAAGCATATATCCGCTTGCGAAAGGCGGGGCTTCGCTGTTGGTCGATGCCGGTGCGAATTCCGAATGCAAACCGAACAATTATTTGGAATTTGCCGTAATGGGAAATATATACATGGAAAATGTGCTTGGCAGAAAAAATCCCACGGTAGGTCTGCTCAACATCGGAGTGGAAGAAAATAAGGGCAGTACCGAAGTGAAAGCGGCCCGTGAGTTGCTCGCGAAAAGTGATCTCAATTTTGTGGGAAATGTTGAAGCCAGAGATATTCCGGAAGGAGTCGTGGACATAATAGTTTGCAACGGTTTTGTGGGAAATGTCGTGCTGAAACTCACGGAGGGGCTTGCATGGAGCATTTTCAGCATGATCAAAAAGAAGTTTTCATCAGGCGTTGCGGCAAAGATCGGTACGCTGCTGCTGGTAGATAAGCTGAAAGAAATAAAGAGCGATTTCGACTATTCAAAATACGGTGGAGCCCCTATACTGGGAATTAGAGGTCCGGTAGTCAAGATGCACGGTTCATCCGGTTCGGATTCGGTCAAGAATGCGATATTGCAGGCGCTTCCATTTGCGGAAAAAGATGTTGTTTCTCAAATTGAGGATGTGATGTACAAAATTGAGGAGATCGGATTAGGTGAGGAAGTTTTATAGCACCGGCAAAAAAAAGAGAAATACCGATTTTTCAAATATGGAGATTGCAAGCAATTTTCATGATATAGACTGGTTGAAAAAGGCGCTTACGCACAGTTCATATATTCCGCAGCAATCCGGGGACAGAGTTAAGGGTAAGGCATGCTACCTGTCGGGGCGCGGCGGTGATAACGAGCGCCTTGAGTTTCTCGGAGACGCCGTGCTTGACGCCGTGATCTCCAAGATATTGTTTGATCGGATCTCCGCCGATGAGGGGGATCTGTCAAAGCTCAGGTCGCAAATCGTCTGCGAGCATTCTCTTGCAAATATCGCAAGGGATCTGGAAGTGGGCGATTTTCTGCTGTTGGGGCGCAGCGTGGAACAATCGGGAGGTCGCGACGCCGATTCCATTTTATCTGATGCGGTAGAAGCGATCATAGGAGCTCTTTTTATAGATTCCGGCTACGAAGCGTGCTTTGATTTCGCTTTTGATGTTTTTGAGGATACGATAGATGCCGCGATCGCCGGCAAATTGTTTGCCGATTTTAAATCCGAATTTCAGGAATACATCCAAAGCAGCGGCATGGACGCGAAGGATTATATACGATATAACCTTGTGGATTCCGATGGACCGGATCATGCCAAGACTTTTTTTGTAGAGCTGCTGCTCGACGGAAAAAAGGTGGGCGAGGGAAGCGGCAGAACAAAAAAAGAAGCTGAGCAGCAATCCGCGCTTTCTGCGCTGCGAAGCATGAGAGGAGACTAGGAGTTATCGGCGTATGTATTTAAGACGAATTGATATACACGGTTTCAAATCTTTTTCAGATCCTGTCAGTATCGAATTTACGGACGGGATTACCTGTATTGTGGGACCGAATGGAAGCGGCAAGTCCAATATAAGTGATGCGATCAGATGGGTCCTCGGCGAGCAGAGCCCCAAAATGCTGCGCGGCGGTAAAATGGAGGAAGTCATCTTCGCCGGCACCGCAAACAGACGAATGCGCGGAATGGCTGAGGTTATCCTCACTTTGGATAATGTGAACAAAATTTTGCCTCTGGATTATGATGAGGTCTCCATAATGCGCAGAATGTATCGTTCCGGTGAAAGCGAATATGCCATTAACGGCAATCCGTGCAGGTTGCGCGATATAAGAGAGCTGATAATGGATACGGGGATAGGCGTTGACGGATATTCCCTGATAGGTCAGGGTAAGATTGCCGAAATTGTGAGCAATAAGGCCGAGAGCAGGCGTGAAATCTTTGAAGAAGCCGCGGGCGTGGTGATGTACCGCACGCGCAAGGCGGAAGCGGAGCGGAAACTGGCATCCGCCGGCGCCAATCTTGAGCGCGTAAATGATATTATCGGAGAAATCGAGGGGCGAATAGACGGCCTGCGCGAGGACAGTAAAAAAGCGAAGGAATATTTGGCTCTCAAGGAAGAATATAAAGATCTCGAAATAAATATAATACTTCACGGCATTGACAGTCTGCAGCTTAAAAATGAGTATGCAAAAGATGATATCATGGAGGCGGCGATGGCGATTGATTCCGCGCGCCTGGGTAAAAACGAGATCGAAAGCGAGATTGCGGAGCTTGAGAAAAAACGCAGCCGTCTCGACAGGGAGATAGGGGAGAATACGGATATCTTTCTGAAACTCATCGACGAACTGAATGCCGTCAAACGTACGGGCGATGTAAACATCGAGAGGCTCGCCGGAATAGCAAGAGACAAATCGCGATTGGCTGATGATATAGAGAAATTGGAAAGCGGAATCAAATCCAATCAGGAATCCCTTGAAGAATTGCACGAAAAATTATCTCGCGCGGAAGAGGGGAAAAAATCAGCGGAGCAGGCGCTTTTGGCGGAGAGCGGTAACCTTGCGGTTCTAAACGGGGACATGGCTGCCATTCTAAAAAAATCGGATGGCGCAAAAAGTCAACTTTTTGAGCTTCACAAGAAAATCAGCGATTTGGAATCCGAAAAAAAATCACTTCTGAACATGCTGGAAAGCCTCGAAAAGCGGAGCGTCGATCTTTCGCTTGAAGACGAAACGCGCCGCAGCAGGGATGATGAAATCAGGTATCAGCTGGCAGCTATAGAAAACGAACATGCGGAAAATCGCCGTAAATTCGATTCAAGACAACAATCGCTCAATGAAATGATGGGCAAATACAACGACCTTGTTGCTGCTGAGAAAGAAAATAAAATAAGCAAGGATGAGATCGGCATTGCTCTTGAAAAAAACAAGGCTCGTAAAAAAGTCATTGAAGAGATGGAAGCTAACTATGAGGGTTTTAACTATCCCGTCAAATTCATAATGAAGACCGGAATCAAGGGAGTTGTAGGTGTTGTCGCGGATCTTTTGAACGTTCCTGCGGGATATGAGCTTGCGATAGAAACGGCTCTCGGTGCTTCACTTCAAAATGTGGTCTGCAAAACCGCAGGGGATGCGCGCAAGGGCATTGAAATTTTAAAGGCGAACAAGGCGGGGCGAATTACATTCCTGCCTATGGATTCCGTACGCGGGGTTTTAAAATCCGATATGAAAAACAACCATAGAGGATTCATCGGCGCAGCGATAGACTGCATAGATTTTGACGATTGCTATTATGATATCATGAAATATCTCTTGGGTAATGTTTTGGTGTTCGACAATCTGAAAAACGCCATCGAATGTGCGAAATCGGAAAGGACGGGAGGAGCGTACAAGTTTGTAACGCTCGAAGGGGAGATAATAAGCACGGGCGGTTCAATTACCGGCGGGGCGTACAAAAACAAAAGTGCAAATATATTTGAACGGAAAGCCGAGATCTCAAAACTCGAGGAAATTATTAATGAAGATGAGAAAAGATTTTCGGCGATCATGGACAGTCTTGCCAACTCGGAAAAATTGATTGCCGGCATGAGCGGAGAAATATCCGCTTTAAGGGATGAGCTGAAAGAGCTTGAATTTGAAGAGTTGAATATAAACAGCAGGGCGGAACTTATCAGGCAGGAGCAGGAGGGAATTCTTGGATTTTGTGAGCGGGCGGAGCGTGAAGAGAAATCCATAGCGGAGCAAAACGCCGGAATCAACGAGCGCATTAAAATTATTGATGCCGACGTGGAGTCACTGAAGCACGACATCACGAATACCGAAGAATTTGCGGAGCGAAACGAGGCCCTTTACGATGAACGAAAAAAACAAGCCGATGAAATGAGTGAAAGAATCACGAGTTTGCGAATAAATCTCAACGATAAGGAAAATGAAAAAATCAGACTTTCCGACACAATATCAGGGGCCGTAAGCGGGATAGAAGAGAGCACATCTCTGATAGTCTCAAAGCGTGAGGAACTCGCCGCTTTGGACGGTGAGCGCGAAAGGATTGAAAACATATCTCTCGGGGACGGACGCAGTATGGAAGATATCGAGATTGAAAGAAATGCGAGTGAAAGATATATAAAGGAGCTGAAAGAAGATCGTGAAAAAACGGCTCTGAGGCTTGCCGAGGCAAGTGCGGAAAAAGAGCGCCTTGAAAATGAACTGGCGGCGGGACAGGATTTGAAATATCAAAGCGAGATCAAACAGGCAAAATACGAGGTGCAGATAGACAACTATAAAAACAGATTGTGGGATGAATACGAGATTCCGTATGCGCAGGCGCTGAGCATGAAAGACGACAGATTCGCGGTGAATGAGAGCGTCAGACAAAGTCGAATACTCAGAAAGAGAATTAAGGATCTTGGGGATGTGAACGTGGGCGCGATATCGGAATATGACGAAGTTTCCACGCGTTACGAATTTTTGACAACGCAGCGTGAGGATATATTGTCGGCGATGGACAATCTGAACGATATCATAAGAAATATGGAAAAGACGATCCGCACAAAATTCAAGACGAGTTTTGATGAAATAGCTCACAATTTTGAAACGGTTTTTCAGGAGCTTTTCGGCGGCGGCATAGCGGAGCTGCGTCTTGATAATGAGGACGATCCTCTGCAGTCGGGGGTGGACATCGTCGCACAGCCCCCCGGCAAGAAATTGCAAAATATAAATCTCATGTCGGGCGGAGAAAAAACGATGACGGCAATTGCGCTGATGTTTGCAGTTCTGAAAGCGAAACCCACGCCGTTTTGCATATTGGACGAGGTGGAAGCCGCGCTTGATGAAAACAATATTTCGCGTTTTGCAAATTATCTTAAAAACTTTAAGGATATTCAATTTGCGATTGTTACGCATCAAAAAGCTACGATGGAGTATGCGGACGTGCTCTACGGAGTTACCATGCCGGAGCAGGGAATATCCAAGGTCATTTCCTTGAAAATGGCGGATCGTCCGGCAGGAGTGAACTGAACTTATAGAAAATGTTGATGTTATAAAAGGAATCGGTGAAGAAATGGCGGATGAAAAGAAAAATATTTGGGGCAGGCTCGGACAGAAAATCAGCGACATCGTGATGGCAAGACCTTCAATAGATGAAGAACTTTTGGAAGAGCTCGAAGATACGCTTATAATGTCCGATATCGGCATGGATACGACCATGAAGATCGTCGATAAATTGCGCGATGACGTGCGGATGAATTATATCAGAAATGCGGATGACATAAAGAAAAGGCTGAGCGAGATAATTACGGAGATGGTGGATAAGGGCGAACGCCATGCACTTACGCGGAAAACGCCGCTTGTCATATTGATGATCGGAATTAACGGAGGCGGTAAAACCACATCAATCGCGAAACTCGCCTATTTGCTGAAATCGGAGGGACGATCGGTTTTGCTTGCGGCTGCCGATACGTTCAGAGCGGCTGCGGCGGAGCAGCTTGAAATCTGGGGAGAGCGTGTCGGTGTGAGCGTCGTTTCTCACGCCGCCGGTGCGGACCCGTCCGCCGTAATCTTTGATGCGATTCAGTCGGCAAAAGCCCGAGGGGCGGATGTGCTGATCTGTGATACCGCGGGGAGATTGCAGAACAAGAAAAATCTCATGAATGAGCTTGCAAAAATGAACAGGGTAATAGATAACGAATATCCCAAGGCGGAGAGAGAAACTTTGCTCGTGGTGGATGCCACAACCGGAAAAAATGCAATTTCGCAGGCTGAGGAGTTCAACAATATCACGGACATAACGGGATTGATGCTTACCAAAATGGACGGCACCGCAAAAGGCGGCATAGTAATCACGCTTGCCGATGAGTGCGACATGGCTGTGAAGTTTATGGGAGTCGGAGAGAAAATGGATGATCTGCGTGAGTTCATCCCGTCCGAATTTGCGGAGGGTATAACAAATGGGTAAACCGTTAGTGGCGGTAATAGGCAGACCTAATGTGGGCAAGTCCACGTTTTTCAACAAGGTGGTCGGACGGCAGATCTCGATAGTTGAGGATGTGCCCGGGGTTACGCGTGACCGCATTTACGCCGATGCTGAGTGGCTTGGCAGAGAATTTGCGTTAATAGATACGGGCGGCATCGATACCGCCGGAAGCGATGTAATACTTTCTCAGATGCGTGAACAGGCGGAAATAGCGATCGACATGGCTGACGTGATAGTCTTTATTACAGACGGCAAGGCGGGGATGACGTCGGCGGACGGAGAGGTCGCGTCAATGCTGCGCCGGACGGGCAAAAAAATAGTGCTGCTTGTCAACAAGATGGACAAACCCGATTCCGTGGATGAAATATATGAATTTTACGAGCTCGGCCTGGGCGAGCCGATTCCGATATCGGCGGCAAACATGACAAACCTCGGCGACGCTCTCGATGAAATTGTTGCGGGATTCAGCGATGAACAGGACGAAGAGGAAAACGAAAAAATCAAAATTGCGGTCATGGGGAAACCCAATGTCGGGAAATCTTCGTTTATCAATGAAATTTTGGGAGAAAACCGAGTAATAGTGTCAGATATCGCAGGTACGACGCGTGATTCGATAGACACCGATTTCGAGCGAGACGGCAAGGAATATGTGCTCATCGACACCGCCGGAATCAGGCGGAAAAGCAGAATAAATGAGAATATCGAGCGCTACAGCATAATAAGGGCAATAGCCGCCATAGAAAAATGCGATGTCGCCGTGCTCATGATAGATGCGACAAGCGGTGTTACCGAGCAGGATAAAAAGATCGCCGGGATAGCGCACGAGGCGGGCAAGGGAATCGTAATAGTTGTAAACAAGTGGGATTTGATTGAAAAAAACGGCGCCACAATGCGTGAGTTTGAAAAGGATATAAGGCGGCAGCTTGCATTCCTGTCATACGCGCCGATACTGTTCATTTCCGTGCTGGAAAAGCAGAGAGTTTTTAAAGTTCTTGATTTCGCGGAAATCGTGGCTGAAAAGCGGGCGATGCGAGTTCCAACCGGGCAGCTCAACGCATTGATAGCCGATGCTATGGTAATGAACGAGCCTCCGGCGGATAAGGGGAAACGCCTGAAGATATACTATGTCGCTCAGGTGGGGGTGAAACCGCCGCTCTTTTCCTTTCAGCTGAATAAGCGCGACCTTATGCATTTCTCGTATTCCAGATATTTGGAAAATAAGATAAGGGACGCGTACGGTTTTGAAGGAACTTCAATAAAATTCGTTTTCAGGGAAAAATCACCCAAAGAGCGATAAACGGTGAATCGGATGTAAAGATGCAAAATGGAGAAAACATATGATATTGTTAGTTGTAATTGTTATATTTGCATATTTTCTGGGGAATATTTCCCCGTCAACGCTTCTTGCGAAAAAAAGAGGTGTCGACATAAGAAACAGTGGCAGCGGAAATGCGGGGACTACGAATGCGCTCAGGACTCTGGGGCGAAAAGCGGCATTGGTAACCCTTGTTGTGGATGTTCTGAAAGGCACGGCGGCGGTATTGATAGGGAATTTTGCCGCGTCGTACATAGATGTGACGCTTCCGTTTACCCCTGCAATGCTGTGCGGGCTGTTCGTTTTTATAGGGCATGTGTGGCCCGTCATATACGGATTTAAGGGAGGAAAAGGGGTGGCCACCGCATTCGGCATGGTTGCAGCTTTGGATCCCGCGCTCGGTTTCGCGTGTCTGGGGGTGGTGATTGTCGTCGTTTTGTTGACCCGCATGATGTCAGCCGGATCGATATCCGGAGCGCTTGCCGCAGTGATTCTAACACATTTTATGCTTCCGGATTTTTTGCCGCTTGCGATAATCATGGCGGCGATATTGATTTTAAAACACAGAGGTAATATAGTCAGAATAGCAAAGGGTGAGGAGTCCAGGCTCTCATTCGGCGGAGGAGGTAAATCATGAAAATTGGAGTAATCGGCGCGGGAAGCTGGGGAACGGCTCTTGCCGTCACATTGTCGGATAAGAAGTACGATGTTGAAATCTGGGATATCAATAAGGAGCATATAGCCGAACTCAGACAAAACAAAGAGAATGTGAGATATCTTCCCGGCGTCCCATTTAACGATAAGCTGATCGCAAAGGATGATCTTGAAGATGTGGTCAGAGGTGCGGAAATCGTGCTTTTTTCAGCGCCGGCACAGCATTTCAGAGCTGCGCTTACTTCCGCTCTGCCGTTTATGAACGATGAACAGATAATAGTAAATGTGGCGAAGGGGATCGAACAAAAAACATTGCTTCGGATGTCCGAAATAGCGGATGAACTTGCCCCCGGCAGAAAATATGCGGTTTTGTCGGGACCGTCGCACGCGGAGGAAGTCGGCCGATTTTTGCCGACCACCGTTGCAGTGGCTTCAAAGGAGTTCAGGCTGGCAAGAACCGTTCAGGAGACTTTTGCCACAAATAATTTCAGGATTTATACAAGTGATGACGTGGCGGGCATCGAATTGGGCGGCGCGCTGAAAAACATATTGGCGCTCGGCGCGGGGATTTCCGACGGAATCGGATACGGCGACAATGCCAAGGCGGCTCTGATGACCCGCGGGATCGTTGAAATCGCAAGACTGGGTGAAAAGCTCGGTGCAAAAAGGGAGACGTTTGCGGGATTATCCGGGATAGGGGATTTGATTGTTACATGTACGAGCGTTCACAGCCGAAACAGGCGATGCGGCCTGCTGATGGGCGAAGGACTGAGCCCGGAGGAAGCCGTAAAACAGGTCGGAATGGTGGTGGAAGGCATGTATACTACCGAGGCGGCGTATCAGCTGGCAAACAAGGTGGGTGTGGAGATGCCTATAACCGAGATGATATACAGAGTTATTAATAACATGATTGATCCGAAAAGCGCGGTGGAAACGCTTATGACGAGGGACAAAAAAAGCGAGGTCGATTGCATGAAATAGCGGGGGATGCATCTTTTTGCGCGAGATCCGGGATGTTTTGGGGAATAAGATGTTTTGGGGGAATAGGATTTGATGAATAATTTTTTTATTCAAACTTTCGGATGCCAGATGAATGAGCACGACTCGGAAATCATGGCGGGATTGTTGATGAGAAACGGTTATCAGCCCTGCGATTCTAAAGAGGATGCCGGTCTGATCGTTTTGAATACATGCAGTATACGGGATAATGCGGATCAGCGTTTTTTCGGCACTTTGGGACAATTGAAAAATCTTAAGGAAAAGAACGGCGATCTGTTGATTGCGGTGTGCGGATGCATGATGCAGCAGGAGCACGTGGTGCAAAAGTTGAAGCGCAGCTATCCTTGGGTCGATCTGGTTTTCGGTACGCATAATTTCTACGAGATAGCCGAGATGCTTGAGGCGGCAAAACGGCAAAAAAAAATGCAGGTGCATATACTTGAAAAAAGCGATACCGTAGATGAAATGATGCCCGCCAGGAGGCTGTATCCGCATAAAGCGCTTGTTAACATAATGTACGGCTGCAACAATTTTTGTACCTACTGCATAGTTCCGTATACCAGGGGCCGAGAAAAGAGCAGGACGCCGAATGCAATTGTTTCCGAGATTGAAGCGCTTGCGGGCGACGGGGTGCGGGAGGTGATGCTGCTTGGGCAGAATGTCAATTCCTATGCGGGCGTCGATAAAAACGGCCGCGCGGTCTCTTTTGCGGAGCTGCTTGAGATGGTAAACGACATATCCGGGATAGATCGCATAAGGTTTATGACGTCACATCCCAAGGATTTTTCAACGGAACTGATAAATGCCTACGGGAAGCTTCAAAACTTATGTAAAGCGGTGCATCTTCCCGTTCAATCCGGCAGCAATGCCGTACTTAAACGGATGAATCGGCGATATACGCGCGAGCAATATCTTAAAATAGTGCGGAGCTTGAGAAACGCGTGTCCCGACATTGCGATCACTACGGACATAATAGTGGGCTTTCCGGGAGAAACCGAGGAAGATTTCCTGGCTACGCTCGACTTGTGCAGGACCGTTTCATTTGATTCGGCGTTTACGTTCATATACTCACAAAGACCGGGGACGCCCGCGGCGGAGTATGCGGATCAAATACCGTATTACATCGCGCACGAACGTTTTGACAGGTTGGTGGAACAGATAAATTCGGATTCTTTGAAGCACAACATGGAAACAGTGGGAAAAGAGCTCGATGTAATTGTCGACGAATGCGCCGGGGGGAGATGTTCCGGGCGAACTGAGAGTTTCAAGCCGGTCAATTTTTCGGCGGATGCGACGGCGGGAGATATGTTTCGTCTCAGGATTACGGATGCAAACACATTTGCGTTGAGCGGGGAAGTTGTTTGATTGCCATTTGTTTGCGACAAAAAATCCCCCTCGCGGGGGATTTGGTTGTTCTGAATGTTTTTTGCACGGGCACTTGATTAAAGCGGTTTGAACTCCTCTTTGCCCGCAGCGCATAAAGGACATACCCAATCCTCAGGAACATCCTTAAACGCAGTGCCGGGAGCTACATCGTTATCGGGATCTCCCTGTGCCGGATCATAAACGTATCCACATAGTTTGCATTCGTATTTCATATTGTTTCCTCCTTAAAAAATTATATCACCGACTGAAATGCTATATAATGCTTTACATACGATTATACCCAAAATAAATCTTTTTTCAAACTTAATTTTTTGCCGGAGGCTTTTTAGGGGGAGTATATGTTTACGGATAAAAATATGTATTTAGGTGAAAATATGCCCTTGAATATGCCTTTGATTGATATAAAATCCATGGACTCCGAGGAGCTTTCAGCTCTTGCGCGACGGCTGGGCGCGCCCGCTTTTCGGGGGCGTCAGATTTTTAAGTGGATTGCGGGAGGTGTGAATGATTTTTCGGAGATGAGCAATTTGCCGAAGCAGCTCAGGGACAGACTGGCGGAAATTGCGAATTTAAGGCTGCTTGAGATTGAAAATGTGCAGATATCAAGTGACGGCACAAGAAAATATCTTTTCAGATTGTCCGACGGAAATTATATCGAAAGTGTTTTTATGAAATACAGGTACGGCAACTCGATTTGCGTATCGTCGCAGGTGGGTTGCAGGATGGGCTGCACTTTCTGCGCTTCGGCGCTCAGCGGATATGTGCGCGATTTGCGGGCGGGTGAAATGCTCGATCAGATACTGCAGGTGAGCAAGGATACGGGCGAATATATCGGAAATGTGGTTGTTATGGGCATCGGAGAACCGTTTGATAATTATGACAATTTGAGCAAGTTTTTAAGGCTTGCGAATGCGGAAACGGGTCTCAACCTGGGCATGCGAAATATTACGGTTTCAACATGCGGCATTGCGCCGAAAATTTTCAAATTTGCGGAGGACTTTCCTCAAGTCAATCTCGCGATATCACTGCACAGAGCGGATGAATGTCAGCGTTCCGCGCTGATGCCGATTAACAGGAGCTATCCGCTTTCGGAATTGATGGAGGCATGCAGATACCATACGAATAAAACACACCGCCGGATTACCTTTGAATATGCACTGATTGCAGGGGAAACGGATACTGAAGAATGTGCGTCGGAACTTATAAAGCTGCTGAAAGGGATGTTATGTCACGTTAATTTAATCCCGCTTAATGAGGTCAAAGAGGTCGGCAAAATTCCATCGGCTCGCGGCAGGATAACCGCATTCGCAAAAAAGCTCGAGCAGGGCGGAATCAATACTACCGTTCGGCGTTCGCTCGGAAGCGATATATCCGCCGCATGCGGGCAACTGCGCAATGTACGGGTGGCAAAAAAGTCGACTACGATTTAGCAGATATGATTGCCTGAATTAATCTATTTGACTGATTTTATACCGTTCATCAGGATGTCCAAATAATTTTCTATATGTTTTTCATAATTTTTAGGACTTTCCCTTTCGATAATGTATAAAACTGTATAATGTATGTTTGTAGCCAAAAATGAAGCGTCCAATTCCGGTCGCAAAATACCATCATCAATTCCTTCCTGCAGAAAAAGTTCGAGAATCTTAAGCAAGTTTGAAAACTCGCTTAAAGTGTAATGTGAACTGATCGGATAATCTCTCAAAACAGATTGGAGTTGTTTTGATGAAAAAGATTCAATGATTTCATGCAAAAGGGAGAGCATTCGATTGAATCGAGTATAGTATTCAAAATCCGATTCGCTTATTTTTTTCATATCCGATATATGCGAGGATATTTTGAATTTTATGGCACGAGTTATTAAATCTTCTTTCCCCGAAACGGCTCTATATAAAGTGTCTTTGGAGATGCCGGCGGTTTTACAAACGTCTTCCATAGTCCAACCTTTTGAGCCTGAATTCTCCAGAATTTCGAATGTACGTTCGTACAAAAAAAGTAAAAAATTTTCATTATTTATTTTCATAAACTCGTCCTTTTTACAAATTTGCCGTCAATTATAATGGTATCAACATTTTTTATATAGTGCATGTTTTCAGTCAGATTGCCGTGTACGATAAGTATATCAGCTTTTTTGCCTATTTCAAGAGATCCGATTTCATCTTCTTTCCCAAATATCCGCGCGGATTGATAGGTGGAGGCGGATATGGTTTTTTCAACGGAAAGTCCTGCGGAATTTAACAGTGTTACTTCCCAAGTAGGCATTTCATGCAATGAGAATCCAAGAGCGGAATCAGTTCCCATAGCAACCGATCCCCCTAAACTTATATATTTCTTTAAGTTTTCAAATTGTATATTGGGGACATTCATAAATTCCCGTTTGGGGATATTGATGAATAAATCACCTATAGGTTCATTGTCTTCGCATGAAAAATAGTCATTGGTGAATTTGAATAAATTCTCCCGCAATGCATTAGTTAAGGGCTCTGAAAAAGCTGAATTCAGTATCCACTGTTCCTCCAATCCGCTGAACATCATATGGGATAAGCTTATAGTGGGAACAAGTTGTATCCCTTTTTCAATCATCAAATTCAGGATATCATCTTCCACAATCTTATCAAAAGCAGCATGATGTACACTGTCCACGCCGCAAATCGCTGCTTTTTCATAATCGCAGGCATAAGTAACATGAGCGCATACTTTTAATCCGTATCCGTGTGAAACGTCGACCAGATACTTCAAATGTGAAGTGCTCCATGAATTTATGGCTTGCCCCGAAAAACTCCTCGAAACAACGGCGGTTTTTATGCAGGATACTCCCTTTTTATGAAGTTTTTTAACTGTCTCATAAATGCTTTCAAAGCTGTCACATTCGACGACCGATCCAAGTTTGTAGAATTTTTTCGGCATATATTCCGCAGGATATCCGTCAGGGCAGGTAATGATCGATATAGCGTTAAATATTCGTACTTTGGGATTTATCAGAGATTCCAATTTCGGCAAAAAATAAGCGGATCCAAGATCCAATAACGAGGTTACACCGCTTTTCTCCATATTGTTTATGTTTGAATAAATTGTCTTAAGATTTAGTCCTACTCCCATACCTGAACCGCCGCAATTCAGTATGTGTTTGTGAGAATCAATAAGTCCGGGCATGACGGTCATCTGCGATGCGTCAAAATGCTGCAAGTTATTAGATAGTTTATTTTTGGATATATTAATAATTCTATCATCTTTTACATATAACCAAACATCTTTTTCAAATGGTTTTCCCGTGCCATCGATAAACGTTCCGCAAAATATCCCGTACATAGGTAAGAATCTCCTTTCTTTGGATGGGAGGTGTCAAAATGCAATCAGACTAATCAAACTAATTAAGGCTGTTTAGTTTGATTATATCATTCACCCTGTCTTTGTCAAGGGGGAAAATGATATTGATACACAATATATAATGGTGTATAATCTCCTTAAGAGGAAATGCCCTGTTTTTCGGCTTTCCCGCAAGGAATTGCAATGTTGTTAATAAGGAGGATGTTGATATGGTGAAATTGCTTGTCGGACATAAAGGTAGCGGTAAAACCAAAAAAATGGTCGATTTTGCTAATGACATGGTTGAGACCGGAGATGGGACCATTATTTTTATTAACAATAATCATCGTCTTACAAATGAATTGAATTATCAAATTCGCGTTGTTTGTATGGAAGATTTTGTGCATATAACCAATTCGGATGAATATATAGGATTTATCTACGGAATCATCAGCGCCGATCACGACATCCAGACCGTTTTCATAGACAGCATATTGAAGCATGCGGACTTCAAACTTTCGGATCTGCCTAATTTCCTTGCGAGATTGGAGCAGATAAGCAAGGAGTATGAGCTCGATTTCATTGTCAGCATCAGTGCGGAAAAAGAAGAGATGATAGGCGTGGATCTTTCCAATTATGAAATCCTCAATTAAAAAGCTGAGGGTTTGTTTTTGTTAGGGTTTTGGCAGCTTTATCATTTAATCGCTCGATTATTCGATTATAACAAAGGATTGATGCAATACATGCACAATCCTTTTTAAATAGCGGTATCGCGCGAGGAATAAAGCGCGGTTTTTCGATTCCGCAAAGATCAGAGGTGTTACTTGAACAGCAAACGAATTGTATTAATCAGCATATGCCTGACTGCATTTTTTTTCTCGACCATGGAGATCAGTCTGAAGCTTGCGGGGGCGGGAATGGACGCGTTTCAGCTTACGTTTTGGCGCTTCATGGGCGGGGGATTGTTCATGTTGCCGTTTGCTTTGATTGATATGAAACGGCGCAATTTAAAGCTTCAAAAATCCGATTTCGCTTATTTTACCATGCTCGGCTTGGTATGCGTTCCCCTATCCATGCTTGCATTCCAGCTCGGCGTGATCTATGCGAACGCGTCCACGGCTGCCGTGCTTATATGCATAAATCCCATATTTACGATGATTTTTGCGGTGTTTATGAAACAGGAACGCTATACGGCAAGAAAACTGCTGATCCTGGCAACTGCGGTGTCGGGGATCGTTTTCATGGTGAGACCTTGGGACATACAGGAGGGAAATACTCCGGCGGGGGTAATTTTTATGATCATCGCCGCGGTATTCCTCGGACTTTACTCCGTGCTCGGGAAAAAGCATGTGGAGCGAATCGGAGTGCTGACACAAAACGCGTACAGTTTTTTGATAGGTTCGCTCATGATGCTCGTTATAATTGTGATATTTGATAAACCGGTATTTACGGGAGTGACGGATAATTTTTGGATAGTTGCGTACGCCGCCGTAGGCGTTACGGGGATGGGCTACTATTTTCTGTTCATGGCGGTCAAGCATTCAAATGCAACCACGGCGTCGTTTGCCTTTTTCATTAAGGCATGTATAGCTCCGTTCCTCGCGATGATTTTACTTGACGAGCGTATAATGTATAATACATATATAGGAATTCTTCTGATCCTGGCAGCATCATATCTGAATTACAGAGAGCATATTTCGGAGAGGAAGTCGCCTGTTATTACAAATCGGAGGCTTTAAATTGAAAAGCGGCGAAAACAGCCTGAAAAAAATATTTGAAATTTTTAGTGAACGGAAATCCGGACCGATGCGTCCCTACTCGTATTATTCGATTTTGATTCCGCTGGTTCACCGCGAGGGGGAGCTGTCGCTTCTTTTTGAGGTGCGCTCGGATGATCTCAAGCGTCAGCCCGGCGAGGTGTGTTTCCCGGGGGGAAAGGTGGAGGAACACGAAACGTTTGAGGAATGTGCGGTCAGGGAAACGGTCGAAGAGCTCGGCATAATGCCGGAGGATATCACGCTTATAGGTGAATTCGATACCCTGCATTCGTACAGCAATTTCAGCATGCACTCATATATCGGCTACATTGATTACGAAAAAATTTCTTTGGAGAACGTTTCGGGAAGTGAGGTGAAGGATTTGATGTTCATTCCCGTAAGATTTTTTCTTGAAAACGATCCGGACGTCTTCACGATTCCTTTGGAAAGACGCATACCGCCCGATTTTCCGAACGACAAAATAGGATTCCCGGACGGGTATAATTGGCGCAAGGGAAGCGCGACGGTGCCGATATACGATAACGGCAAACCGGTTCTGTGGGGGCTTACGGCGAGATTCGTCTACGAATTTTCGAGGGTGCTCAGGGAGCAGGGATTCAAATCCGAGGATTGTGTACTGCGTGAGGCCGGAAACCATACGATTTAGAGGAGAACCAATATGGAAAATAAGAGTTTTAATCTGGCGATTTGTCAGATGGAATCCGATTTCAGACATGATGATATAGAAAAAAATAAATCGGAAAATATTGCTCACGCGGAGCAGATGATTGAAGAGGCGGCGAAAAACGGCGCTGATGTGGTGGTCTTGCCCGAAATGTGGAATTCAATTTATTCCAATGAAAAAATGCCGATTTACGCGGAAAATGCCGGCGGAATGATTGATCGCGCACTGTCCGCGGCTGCAAAAAAGCACGGAATATATCTGTTTGGAGGCAGTAATCCCGAACTGGACGGAGAGAAAGTCTATAATTCCGCTCCGGTTTTCGACAGAGACGGCAATCTCATAGGGCGTCACCGCAAAGCGCATTTGTTTGATGTGGATATTCCGGGAAAGATCACATTTATGGAGTCCGACTCGCTTACAGCCGGAGATGCCGTTACCACGGTTGATACGGAATGGTGCAGGATCGGTCTTGGGATATGCTATGATATAAGATTTCCCGAATTCACAAGAGCAATGGCATGTTCAGGCGCGGAGCTCATAATTTTGCCCGCGGCATTCAATATGCATACGGGGGCCGCGCATTGGTCCGCTTCAATCAAGATGCGAGCTGTCGATAATCAGGTTTATTTCGCGGGTGCGGCGCCGGCGCGAAAAGAGGATTCCGCATATGTGACATATGCGCACAGCTGCATCTGCAATCCGTGGGGGGATGTGGTGGCCTCAGCCGGTCATAAGGAAGAAATTATTTATGGAAATATCGATCTTGAATATCTTATGCGGGTGCGTGAGGAACTCCCGCTTATCAAACATTTGAGGCACGAATTATACAATCACGTGAGAGGTGTGTAATATGAAATTTATGAAAAATCCGATAGTAATTCTTGTTTTGTGCGTTGCGCTCGTACTCTGCCTCGTTGTCGGCGGAATGTTTGCGTGCGGGAATAAGGCGGAGGATAAGAAAAAAGCGCCATCCGAAAAGGTGGAAGCCGAGAATAATGCTCTGCATGCTCTGTCGGTTGTACTCGTGACGGAAAAAGGCGGACCGCAGAAGAGCAGGATCAGCTCGATGTTTTTGGCGGGCTGCAAAAAAGCGGAAGACAATTTGGGGATTCAGCTGAGCGTCATAGTTCCGAACGACAAGGAAAATTATGAGGAGGCTCTGATCCGCGGAATTGAGTTGAAACCCGATATGATTCTATGCGGCGGACCTGCACTGAAAACGGCCCTGAAAACGGTTGCTTTTAAAAATCAGGACATGAATTTCGCATGTGTCAGTGATGAGGATTTGGGAAATAATGTCGTAGGCATATCGTTTCGCGAAGAAGAGGGCGGATTTCTTGCAGGCGCACTGGCTGCGCTTATGACGGATCTCAACAAGGGAGATGTCGTTTCATTTATTACCGCCGCCGATTCGCCTGCGACGAAAAAGCTTGAATACGGGTTTATTTCCGGGGCAAAAACGGTTAATAAGCAAATGTATGTGGTTAAGAATTCGCTGAATGATTGGAACGATCAGGACAGAGCAAGAGAAGTGGCGTTTGCGCATCACGCGCTTGGAGCGGACGTAATATTCATGGCGGCGGGAGAGTCCGGAAAGGGAATAATCAGAGCGGCAAAAGAAAAAAACATAATGGTTATCAATCAGGGGACAAATCTTGAGGAAGGACAGGAGACGCAGGTTGTCGCTTCAATCGGAAAGCGGGTGGATAAGGCGGTTTACAGTCTTATCAAGGCTGCGGCAGGCGGAAAATTCCCTCAGTACAACATGGTGTTTTCAATCGCAGACGGAGGGATAGAATTGGAATATGAGGAGGGAAGCCTGCCTCCGGATGTAAAAAAACAGCTGGATGATTACGCGGATAAAATTAAAAATAAAAAAATTGTGGTGCCCAGCGATTGGGACGGGTACAGCAAATATGAAAGGGGCTTGTGATAGTTTTGATCTCCGGATTTTCGGCGCTGATGGATGAAATCGGCGGAAGATATGAGGAATTATGTGCAAATTCTCTTCACAACACGGACTTTTCGGGCTTGGATTGTGACAGTGATATTTATGGAGGCGGAGGCAGCGGAGGATTTATCGCTCTTGCGAATAATGCGGAATTTATGGCGCATATTCGTTTGATGCAAATTGAAAGCAGACTTGCAAATCCGGGGAAAAAGCGGGGAATAGACATGATATACATGGATCCGCCGTTTTACAGCAACAGCGTATATAAGGCGCGAATATGCACTTCCGATGAAGCGCGCTATGTGGATGTTTATTCCGATCGCTGGCGCAGTCTTGATGAATACCTCATATCTTTGGGGATCAGGATTCGGCTCGCACATGATTTGCTTGCGGATACGGGCAGCATTTTTATTCATCTCGATTGGCACGCAGCGCATTATGTCAAAATAATTGCGGATGAGATATTCGGTTATGACAATTTCATAAACGAGATAATATGGCAATACAAGTCCGGCGGCGCTTCCGGCAGAAAATTTTCCAGAAAGCACGATACGATTTTATTTTATGGCAAAAGCGGCGCATATAAATTCAATCCGCAGTCGGAAAAATCCTATAACAGGGATTTTAAGGCATATCGTTTTAAAAACGTGAAGGAATATTGCGACGAGGCGGGTTGGTACACAATGGTGAACATGCGGGATGTCTGGGAAATCAATATGGTGGGGCGCAGCTCAAAAGAGCGGACGGGATTTCATACCCAGAAGCCGGAAAAATTACTATCCAGAATTGTTTCGGCAGCCACCGATGAGGGCGATCTCATAGCCGATTTTTATATGGGCTCGGGCACCGCACTCAAGGTTGCTGCGGATTCGGGGCGCAAATTTATCGGCTGCGATATGAGCAGAAATTCATTTGAAATTACAAAAAAACGTTTGACGGATGCCGGAATCGCTTTCAGAACGGCGGAGTTTTGTTGCGGAGGGAAATCGCATGACTGAAAAGAAAATTTTATCAAAAAAACGCATAAAGACTTTTGCAATTGACATGGTTTATCTGCTGATAGCATGCGCGATGTATTCTTTCGCCGTTGACTGCGTATTGGTTCCGAACGGACTTACTACAGGCGGCGTCACCGGAATACTAAGAATGCTGCAGACCTTTATTCCGCTCGACTTTTCTCTGATGTATTATATCGCATCGGCTTTGATAATTTTGTTGGTTCTGATCTTCCTCGGCAAAAAAGAAGCGCAGAAAATAATACTGATGGCGATATTGTTTCCGGCGACTTTGCTTATTTTTGAGCACATAAATTTTGATCTGCTCAGCGGAGATGATAAATTGCTCGCATCGATATTTTGCGGTATTTTTATGGGAGCCTGTGTGGGCATTATTGCGTGGCGCGGGTATAGTTTTTGCGGCAGCGACGCAATTGCAAAGATAATTAAGAAGAAACTGTTTCCCGACGTCACACTGAGCAAATGTCTGCTTGCCATCGATACGGCGGTGATCATCGCGTCAATCTTTTTCTTTGACAGGAATATCGCTCTTTATGCGGTAGTGTCGCAGATAATCATTTCGCGCACCATGGATCTTGTGATTTTCGGTGTGGAAACGAAACTGGTAAAAATGGATATCATAAGCAAAATTCCGGATGAGGTCGGAGAATATGTGATGAGAGAGATCGGGCGCGGCGTATCGAAGCAAACAATTGTCGGAGGGTATACAGGTGATGAAAAATTGCAGCTCACCGTTTTGTGTTCGCCGCGTGAAAGTATTTTGATCAGGCGATTCATCGCCGAGCGTGATCCGTCTGCGGTTGCCTATGTCATTCAAGTGGGCAATGCGTGGGGATTCGGTTTTGATGATATTGAAAAAGAAAAATTGTATTGATTACAGCGAATAGCGGGGAAACGGGATATGTCATTTTCCAACGATGTAAAAAATGAACTTGCAAGGATCGAATCCGAAAAAAAATGCTGCATTCTCGCGGAGATTGGCGGATTCGTCAGATCATGCGGTGTGATAAACCCTCTGGGACAGGGACGGATACGGCTCGTCATGCCCAGTGAAAATTCTGCGGCGGTGAGACGTTATAAACTTCTCTTCAAGGAATATTTTTCGGTTGATGCGGATATCGTAATCAAACAGGCAAATGCCATGCGCAGGGCGCGCAGGCTGGCGCTGGTACTGGATGACAACAATGATCAAAAAGCGGAAATAATCCTGCGGGAACTCGGAATACTTGTCTACAGCCGCGGCATGAGCAGATTTGCCGAAGATATAAATGAGCAGCTCATCAAGACGAAGTGCTGCCGCAAGGCGTATTTGCGGGGTGCATTTTTGGGCGCCGGCACGATGACGGACCCCGATAAAGGGTATCATATCGAGTTTGTGTGCGCAAATCAGGATTTTGCGTTTTCGCTTAAAAAGATTCTCAATTCATTTGTCGGGATTAATTCAAAAATTTTTGAGAGAAATGACAAATTTGTGGTATACATCAAAGAAGCTGAGCAGGTAGGCGATATTTTGAATTTGCTCGGGGCTCATCAGCAATTTTTCATTTTTCAGGATGTGCGGATGACCAAAGAAATAAGAAACGCTACCAATCGTATCAGCAACTGCGACAGCGCGAACACTGATCGCATTGTGGATGCCGCGCAGAAGCAAATAGCGGCGATTCGCAAGATAGAAGAGCGCGGAGGTTTGGACTATCTGCCGCCCAAATTGCGCGACGTAGCGGAATTGAGGCTGGAGTATCCCCATGCGGGACTCGCGGAACTGGCGGGGATGATAAAACCCCCTCTTTCCAAATCGGGGCTCAATAATCGAATTAATAAAATCTTGAAAATTGCAGATGAAATATAGCATATTTTTTCAAATTATCTTATAATAGATATGTGTTACATTTACATTTGCAGGAATTGGGAGGAGAACTATGAAAGTAAAATTTGGTGGACAGGATGTAACACTTGCGGGTGTTCAGCTCAAAGCGGGAGACAAAGTGCCGGCGTTTACGGTAATTAAAAATGATTTGTCGCCTGTTTCCCTTTCCGATATGAAAGGCAAGAAAATAATTTCACTCGTTCCGTCGCTGGACACGGAAGTGTGCGATATGGAGACTCGCAGGTTTAATGTGGAAGCGGGCAAACTGGCTGATGTTAAGGTATACACGATTTCACTTGATTTGCCGTTTGCACAGGCGCGATGGTGCGGCAATAACGGGATAGAAAATGTTATAACAGCATCCGATTATAAGGATAGAAGTGCGGCTGCATCGTTCGGCGCCATGATTGAAGAGTTCGGACTCCTTACTCGAGCGGTTTTCGTCGTTGATGAAAATGATACGGTTACATATGTAGAATATTGTGACGAAGTGACAAATGAGCCGGATTATGAAGCCGTACTGGCAGCCGTAAAATAGAGCATAACTATTTTAAAACTGGCGGCAATTTATTGTTGAGTTAATAACTATCCTTGATGCAGCGATCGCTGAAAGTCCTTTCCATTTCAGTACGCGATCCGGTTGCTTGAGGATAGTTTTTATATTTTTGGAGGAGAAGATGAAAACTAACGCTATCGATTTCAGAACATATTTGAAAAATCATCCCGATAAGAACGGATATTACGGCAGATACGGCGGAGCGTTTATGCCTGAAAATCTTAAAAATGCGTTTGCAGAGGTGACGGAAGCATATCTGACGATTTGTCATTCGGCGCAATTCATATCGGAGCTCAGACGCATACGGAAAGAGTTCCAGGGAAGACCGACGCCGGTATATCATTGTGAGCGTCTTTCACGTGAACTCGGGACGACACAGATCTATTTAAAAAGAGAGGATTTAAACCATACGGGGGCACATAAATTGAACCACTGCATGGGGGAAGGATTGCTTGCAAAATACATGGGAAAGAAGAAATTGATCGCAGAAACCGGCGCCGGGCAGCACGGCGTGGCGCTTGCTACGGCTGCGGCTTTCTTCGGGCTCGAGTGTGAAATACATATGGGTGAAGTGGACATAGAAAAGCAGGCTCCGAACGTTGCGCGCATGAAGCTTCTCGGCGCGAATGTGGTTCCGGCGACGCACGGACTCAAAACGTTGAAAGAGGCTGTCGACTCGGCGTTTAAAGCATATGCGGAGGAATATAAAGACGCGATATATTGCATAGGCTCGGTACTGGGACCGCATCCTTTTCCCATGATGGTCAGAGATTTTCAGATGGTGATAGGTGAAGAGGCGCGTGAACAGTTTAAGGAAATGACGGGATATCTGCCGGATGCCGTGGTCGCCTGTGTGGGCGGCGGCAGCAATGCAATAGGCATGTTTTCCGCATTTTTAAATGATCCCGTGGAAATATACGGAATCGAGCCGCTGGGCAGAGGCAAAGCCCTCGGTGAGCACGCGGCATCGCTCGCGTTCGGCTCCGAGGGAGTGATGCACGGTTTTAACAGCATAATGCTGCAGGACGCTGACGGTGAGCCGGCTCCGGTGCATTCCATAGCCAGCGGGCTTGATTATCCGTCATCCGGACCGGAACACGCATTTTTGCGCGATGCCGGGCGCGTCAAATATGATTATGTTAATGATGAAGAAGCGGTTGATGCATTTTTTAAGCTTTCAAGAAAAGAGGGAATAATTCCCGCGCTTGAAAGTTCGCACGCTCTTGCCTATGCGATGAAGCTCGCACAGAAAGAGGATAATCCGGGATTTGTGCTTGTAAATCTGAGCGGCAGGGGCGACAAGGATGCGGATTATGTTTTGGAAAAATATGCGGACAGACTTTAGGCACCCCGCAGGAGTGTAAGCGCCTTGCAGGCATCCGGGGCTTGTGCTGTATGTGAGTAACATTGGAGTGATAATATGTTGTGGAATCTTCCTGTAACATTTACGTGGGCGGCGATATTGATATACATCATAGATTTTATCATTGCGTGCTGGATTGTTTTTCTTGAAAGAAGGACTCCGTCGGCGACCATAGCATGGATAATGATCTTATTCCTGTTTCCGGTGGGCGGTATCGTAATGTATTTTTTATTGTCGCAGCATGTATCGCGACGTAAGATTTTTGAACTGACATCGGCGGAGATGGCTGAGCTTGAGGAAAGCCTGTCCGATCAGGTTTCATCCATGCGGGACGGACGCTTCAGATTTAAAAACCCGGAAGCTCAGAAATGGCGAGATATGATATCGTTTCACCAATTGTATTCGCATGCATATTACACGGAGGACAACAATGTAGAGATTTTCACTGACGGCGTTTGCAAGATGGAGAGGATGGTTAAAGATATTCGCGCTGCGAAAAAAACGATCAATGTTTTATATTTCATAATAAAGCGCGACGATACCGGACGCGCGCTGATAAGCGAACTTACGAAGAAAGCGCGCGAAGGGGTGGAGGTGCGCCTGCTGATTGATGCCGTAGGCAGCCGGGGCATATATCATTCCACGCTGAAAGAATTTAAGCGCGCCGGAGGGAAATACGCTTATTTTTTCCCGGCACGTTTCAAAATTTTCAACTTTCGTTTGAATTTCAGAAATCATAGGAAAATTGTCGTAATTGACGGCGGGATAGGTTATATCGGCGGTTTCAATATCGGCGACGAATATCTGGGTCTCAAAAAGAAATTCGGATATTGGCGTGATACCCATATACGGGTGACGGGAAGCAGTGTACAGGATCTCAATGCGAGATTTTTAATGGATTGGAGAGTTGCATCCAAGGAGAATATAGAACTCACCGATGCATACGGCACAATTCCGATACGGATTGGAGATACCGGAATACAGATCGTCTCATCGGGGCCGGATTCCATCAAGGAGGAAGTCAAGCGCGGATACATGCGAATGATTACTTCCGCAAAAAAAACGATATATATTCAGACGCCGTATTTCGTACCGGACGGCAGTATACTTGAGTCCCTGAAAATGGCGGCGCAGTCCGGCATTGACGTCAGGATAATGATTCCGAGTATAGCAGACCATATGTTTGTATATTGGGCGACCAGGAGCAATGCGGGAGAACTGCTTCGTTCGGGCGGCAAAATATACATCTATAAAAACGGCTTTATTCATGCTAAAATGATAGTCGTCGATTCGGAAATATGCTCGGTCGGTTCTGCGAATTTTGATTGCAGGAGCTTCAGGCTGAATTTTGAATCAAACGCATTCATATACGGGAGCAAGCCCGCTCTTCAGATGGAGCGCTTTTTCAGGCGTGATATGAATTTCTGTGAAGAGCTTACACTTGAAAAATATAATGCCAGGGGAAAAGTCGTCGCTTTTCGCGAGTCGATTTCCAGGCTGTTTTCCGACTTGCTTTAGGTTTTGAGCATTTGGAGTTTATGGAGGATTTTATGAACAGATTCAGATTTAATCCGATGTGGATTGTAATCATATTTCTTATGGCATTTTCGTCATTCAGGCAGTATTCGGGCATCATGGATTGGCTTATGCATATAGCAATTGTGCTGCCGGGAGTGATTATAGGGCTTTCGTTTCACGAGTTCGCACATGCGGCGATGGCAAATGCGCTCGGAGATCCCACGGCCAAAAATCAGGGAAGATTGACCGTTAATCCGATGGCGCATTTTGATCCTTTCGGATTTCTCGCTCTCATTTTTTTGGGATTCGGCTGGGGCGTGCCTGTTCCCGTAAATCCGTACAATCTTAAAAAACAAAGGCGCGATGATATACTGATTTCAATCGCCGGAGTTTGCATGAATTTTGCGATAGCCGTGATTTTCGCCGCGATATATCTGATTATGTTTAAGCGTGGATTTTATCCGTCTTTAGACGCGGGGATGGGCGGCGTTCTTTCATTACTCGTAATTTCAATAATGCAGATAAATCTCGTGCTGCTGGTGTTCAATCTCTTCCCAATTCCGCCGCTTGACGGATATCATGTGGTTGCGCAAATTTTTAAATTTTCAAACACCCCGTTCGCCGCGAAAATAGAGGAGCACGGATTCCTCATATTGATACTGCTGCTTATCCTGGGCGTGGTGGATCTGATACTTTCACCTGCGGTGGGCGCCCTCACCGGAGCCATATTCAGCGTTCTGGGGAAAGTGATAGTATGAGATACGGCCAATCTTATTTGTTTGGCAAGCTCAAAATTTTTTGAAATCCTTATTTTAGCACTCCATGCCGATGAGTGCTAATTTTTTTGTTTAAGCCTTGATTTGTAAGGTATAAGGTAGATATGCTATTTGAAAGTAAGAATTTTTGAGAGGTGGTGAAGAGATGAACATGGATAAGCTTACACAAGGTATGAGGGAGGTCATCGTATCTGCGCAAAATACCGCAATAGAAAGGAATCATCAGCAAC
The DNA here is from genome assembly GCA_041844835.1 of Anaerovoracaceae bacterium. GTDB lineage: Bacteria > Bacillota > Clostridia > Peptostreptococcales > Anaerovoracaceae > CAUUCX01. Next base: position 40,647 of record JBGZBU010000013.1, on the reverse strand, counting down.
TTGATGTGGAGCATCTGACATATGCGCTGGTGCTTAATGAGGAGGGGCTCGTACCCAAACTGCTAAAATCAATCGGAGCCGATCCGGATGAAATCAGGAGAAAAGTCTCCTCCGAGCTCGACAAAATTGCCGGCGTTAGCGGCGACGCGGATAATCTTTATGCGACAAGAAGGTTCAATCAGGTGCTGTTCAATGCGGAAAAGGAAGCCAAGGCGTTTACGGATGAGTATCTCAGCGTGGAGCATTTGTTTCTTGCCATCCTGGACGAGCGGGGCGGACTTTCATCAAAAATTTTAAACGGCTGCGGCGTCGACAAACAGAAATTTTTGGAGAGCCTTGCAAAGGTGCGGGGAAATCAAAGGATCACGAGCGAGAATCCCGAGGAGAATTACGATGCGCTCAACAAGTACGGCATAGATCTGGTCGAAAAAGCGCGTGAAGGGAAGTTGGATCCCGTAATAGGACGAGATGCTGAAATAAGACATGCCATAAGAATTCTCTCACGCAGAACCAAAAACAATCCGGTGCTCATAGGAGAGCCGGGTGTGGGCAAAACGGCTGTAGTTGAGGGACTTGCACAGCGAATACTGAAAGGCGATGTTCCGGAGGGGCTGAAAGACAAGACGATCTATGCGCTGGATATGGGCTCGCTGATTGCGGGCGCGAAATACAGGGGTGAATTTGAAGAAAGATTGAAAGCCGTTCTCGGCGAAGTCGAAAAATCCGAGGGGCGCATCATACTCTTTATAGACGAAATTCATAACATAGTCGGCGCGGGAAAAACCGAGGGTTCGATGGATGCGGGGAACATGCTCAAGCCCAAACTGGCAAGGGGAGAATTGCACTGCATCGGCGCTACGACTCTTGACGAGTATAGAAAATACATAGAAAAAGATTCCGCTCTTGAGCGGCGTTTTCAGACGGTGCTCGTGGATCAGCCGACGGTGGAAGATACAATTTCAATACTGCGCGGTCTGAAAGAACGTTTTGAAATCCATCACGGGGTTCGCATTACCGACTCCGCGCTTATCGCATGTGCACTGCTGTCCGACAGATATATAAGCGACAGATTTTTGCCGGACAAGGCTATAGATCTTATGGATGAGGCTGCGTCAAAAATAAGAATTGAGGTGGACAGCATGCCCGGCGAGCTTGATGAGATTTCAAGAAAAATCATGCAGCTTGAAATAGAGCGTGAGGCGCTTAAAAAAGAGAGCGACGAAGCGTCAAAGAAAAGGCTGGACAATATCGAAATGGAGCTGGCGGAATACAATGAACGCTCGCGCGGCATGCGTGCGCAGTGGGAGCATGAAAAGGATTTGATAACGGAGCTTAAGACGATCAAGGAGCAAATTGAAGATATCAAGTCGGAAATTGAAGATGCCGAACGCTCATATGACCTTGAAAAGCTGGCTAAATTGAAATATGGTCTCCTGCCGTCGCTCGAGAGCAAGCTTGCAGACGCACTTGATAAGCAAAGAGAAGAGTCGGATAAGCGCTTGCTCAGAGAAGAGGTGACCGAAGAGCAAATCGCCGAAGTCGTGTCTGAATGGACAGGGATTCCGATCAATAAACTGGTCGAGACCGAACGCGACAGACTCATGCGGCTTGGAGATATCCTTCACAAGAGAGTAATCGGGCAGGATGATGCTGTTGATGCCGTTGCCGATGCCGTTCTGAGAGCGAGAGCCGGACTTAAAGATGAAAAAAGACCCGTGGGTTCGTTTATATTTTTAGGACCGACGGGGGTGGGAAAAACTGAGCTTGCAAAGGCTCTTTCCGAGGCGCTGTTTGATTCAGAGCGAAATCTCGTCAGAATAGACATGTCCGAGTATATGGAGAAACACGCGGTATCGCGTCTGGTAGGCGCGCCTCCCGGATATGTGGGCTACGATGAGGGCGGACAGCTTACGGAAGCCGTCAGGAGAAAACCTTACAGCGTGATTCTTTTTGATGAAATTGAAAAAGCTCATCCCGATGTGTTCAATATACTGCTGCAATTGCTCGATGACGGCAGATTGACGGACAGTCAGGGGCGAACGGTCGATTTCAAAAACACCATCGTCATCATGACATCCAATATCGGCAGCGCATATCTCATAGACAATATCAGAAACGACGGTGCGATAGAAAGTGATGTGAAGCACAGAGTTGAAGATGAGCTGAAAAATCATTTTCGCCCTGAATTTTTAAACAGAATTGACGATATTGTGGTATTTTCGCCGCTGACATCTGATCAGATAGGTAAAATTATTGATCTTGCGGTCGATGAGATACGCGGCAGACTGAGTGAGCGAGGCATTTCCGTATTGATAACGGATGAAGCGAAGGAGTTGATACGGCGTGAAGCATACAATCCGTCATATGGCGCAAGACCGGTTAAGCGATATCTGCAGAGGCATGTGGAGACGAAAATCGCGGAGCTGATCGTGAGCGGAACGCTTGCGGACAATTCCGAGGTGTGCATTGCGGTTAAAAATGGCAAGCTTGATTTCGCTCTGTAAGTAAATATTGCTAAAAAGCGTTGAAATCCTTGAGATTTTTACACTGGAATTTCAAAGCCTCTTGTGTTATAATAATCACAAGAGGCACGGGCTTGTCCCGGCGGCGCGGATGTTTCATCCGTATCGCGTATTTTGCAAAGTGAATAATGACAGTTGTTTTCAGAGGAGGAAAAGGATATGGCAAATATTACACCGGAAGCGTTTGTGCTGGGATTATCTGCAATAGGTGCGGGCATTGCTATGATAGCGCCTATCGGTATCGGTATCGGGCAGGGATTTGCCGCCGGCAAGGCCGTTGAAGCTGTGGCAAGACAGCCCGAGGCGCAAAGAGATATTCTAAAAATATTGCTGGTCGGACAGGGTGTAGCCGAGACTACCGGAATATTCTCATTTATCATAGCTATAGTACTCGTATTTATAAACCCGTTGATAGGGAAGCTGGGATAGTTTTTACTGCAATTATTTACAGCAAACGGAGGTGAGGGAATGACCCCTGAACTGACAGCCGGGCTTATTGAATTTAACTGGACACTTTTGATGCACCTTGCTACGGTATTGGTGCTGTTTCTCGTGGTTAAAAAGTTTTTCTTTGAAAAGATACATGCCTTCATGCAAAACAGAGAACAGACCGTGAAGGACGCTTTTGACAACGCGGAGCTCACAAACAGAAAAGCCGACGAAAAAATGGCGGCGTTTCAAAAACGCATAGCGGGAGTTGAAAGCGAGGGGCGTGAGATCATTAGGCAGGCAAAGATAAAAGCGGATGACCAGGCGCTTGAAATCATAGAAAAAGCGAGGATTGAGGCCGAGCAGGTATTGCAGAAAGCAAAGCGCGATATAGAGCGTGAGAAAAAACTCGCGGAAAACGAATTGAGGCGGCAGGTAATCGATTTATCGCAGGTAATGGCTCGCAGAATTTTGGAAAGGGAGCTCACAAGAGATGATCACGAGGGGATGATAGATGAACTCATAGCAGAGTCGGGAGTATCGGGATGGAAGCACTAACTATCGATTCGACATACGGAAAGGCGCTTTTTGATGCGGCTTGCGAGCTGGGAAAAGAAGATGCGATCCTTGAAGAAATAGAAGAAATCGCCGAGATTATGAGAGGCGATGAGGATCTGCGAAAATTGATGGAAATTCCGACCATATCTGCGGTTTCGCGCAGAGAAGCTCTTGAAAAGATTTTCAAAGGGCATATTTCCGATGAGCTTTTAAACTTTCTGTTTGTGCTCACGGACAAGCGCAGAACCGTTCATTTTCAGCGAATTGCAAGGAGATACCGTGATTTTTATAATGAAGCGAGAGGGTATTATGAAGGGGAGATATATACCTCATTTGCTCTCGATGAGCCGCGGCTCGCACGACTTGAAGAAGAGGCGAGCAAGCTTTTCAGGGAAAATATCAAACTGACAAATGTGGTTGATCCTGATGTTCTCGGCGGATTTAAAATCATGGTAAAAGGCAAAATTATAGATGCAAGCTTACAGAATCGATTAAAAAACATGGTGGCACTGATGGAAGTTTGAGGCGCCCGTTTCGTGAGATGAAAGGAGATTGCGGATATGAATCTGAGACCTGAGGAAATAAGTGCGGTCATAAAGGAACAGATTAAGAATTATAAAAATGAGCTTGAAATTTCAAGCTTCGGCACCGTTATTCAGGTCGGCGACGGCATCGCCAGGGTATATGGACTTGAGAAATGCATGGCGGGGGAGCTGCTTGAATTCCCGGGAGAGGTGTACGGAATGGCACTTAATCTTGAAGAAGATAATGTCGGCACCGTAATTCTCGGTTCCGATCGGGACATAAAAGAGGGGGATATTGTAAAACCAACCGGACGCGTGGTAGAGGTTCCCGTCGGCAAAGAAATGATAGGCAGGGTCGTAAATGCCCTCGGGCAGCCGATCGACGGCAAGGGGCCGATTACCGCCGAGGCATACAGACCGGTTGAAAGCCCGGCGCCGGGTGTGCTTGACAGAAAAAGCGTGCATGAACCGCTTCAAACCGGAATAAAGGCCATTGATTCAATGATTCCGATCGGGCGAGGACAGCGTGAGCTTATCATCGGAGACAGGCAAACGGGAAAAACCGCCATTGCGATAGATACAATTCTGAATCAAAAGGATGAGGATGTCATCTGTATATATGTGGCGATAGGACAGAAAAAATCTACCGTTGCTCAGCTGGTACAGACGCTTGAGGATAAAGGCTCAATGGATTATACAATTGTTGTATCGGCTACTGCAAGCGATGTGGCGCCTCTTCAGTATATAGCGCCTTATGCGGGATGTGCTATAGGGGAGCATTTCATGCGGCAGGGCAAACATGTTCTGATCGTATATGATGATTTGTCAAAACACGCTGTGGCGTACAGAGCGATGTCACTGCTGCTCAGACGTCCGCCGGGGCGCGAGGCATATCCGGGGGATGTGTTTTATCTGCATTCGCGCCTGCTCGAGAGAGCGGCGAAGCTTTCAGATGACCTGGGAGGCGGTTCGCTTACGGCGCTGCCCGTTATCGAGACACAGGCGGGGGACGTTTCCGCATATATTCCTACAAATGTAATATCCATCACTGACGGTCAGATATTCCTTGAAACCGAACTGTTTTTTAACGGTCAAAGACCTGCCGTAAACGCGGGAATTTCCGTTTCCCGTGTCGGAGGAAACGCTCAGATAAAGGCTATTAAAAAAGTATCAGGCAAGATCAAGCTTGAGCTCGCTCAGTATAGAGAGCTTGCCAGTTTTTCACAGTTCGGGTCCGATGTGGATCCCGAAACGAAACGCAGACTCGATCACGGAGAGCTGCTCATGGAAATACTGAAACAGCCGCAATACAGTCCGATGAGTGTCGGAGATCAAACCGTCGTAATATATGCTGCGGTTAACGGATATATGAGTGATATACCTATCGATCAGGTGAAGAAATTTGAGAAGCAATTCCTTGATTATATAGCTACGCAGCATCCGGATATTCCGAAAAAAATAAGAGAGTTGGGCGAGATAAGCGACGGTATGGAAGAGCAGATCATATCTGCGATCGAGACATTTAAAACGGACTTTAAAAGAGGATTTTAATTTCGCGGTTTTGCGGAGGACTGAATAATGCCAAACAGTATGCAGGACATAAAGAGGCGTATCAGAAGCGTTAGCAGCACCGAGCATATTACAAATGCGATGAAGCTTGTATCTGCGGCAAAACTGAGGAGAGCAAAAGCGGTTTTTGAGAAAACCAACGAATATTTTCACTTCATTATTGAGGCAATTGAAAAAATGTTTGCAAATTCCTCGGAAATACCGCTGAAATATTTGGATGACGGTGAAGAACGCACAAGGACATGTTATATTGTGCTGACGAGCTGCAGAGGGCTTTGCGGAAGCTTCAATACGAATATAATTAAGGCTACTGAGCGCGAAATGCAAAGAGGCGGGGTTGCCGGCATAGTTGCAATAGGGACCAAGGGAAAGGAATATTTTGTTCGCAGAGGATATAATATAATAGGTGAATATCTGCTGCCGCCTGAGGACATTTCATTTATCGAGACGCGGGATATAAGCCGCCCGATTATTGATATGTACAACAGAGGAGATGTGGATGAGATAAAGCTCGTGTACATGGAATATATAAGTACGCTGGAGCAGAAACCCAGAGTGTTCACATTGCTTCCGTTTTCAATTGATCCCGATCCGGAGTTTTCCGCCCCGAATGTTCAGGTCGAATATGAGCCGTCTGTAGAGGAAGTATTTAACTACATGGTTCCGAAATATGTGGAGACCATGGTGTATAAAGCTATTGTCGAGTCCGCTACATGTGAGCATGCCGCTCGCAGGACGGCAATGGAAAGCGCTACGGATAACGCAAGAGAAATGCTTGACAGTTTATCTTTGTTCTACAACAGGGCGAGACAGTCTGCAATAACCAATGAAATTATTGAGGTTGTCTCTGGTTCCGAGGCTCAGAAATAAGGAGGATATGATGGCAAATAATGTAGGTACAATCGAACAGATAATAGGACCGGTAATTGATATTAAATTCGATGCAAACAATATGCCGGAGCTGCTTAATGCCATTGAAATCATGCTTGATGATAAAAAAATAGTGGCGGAGGTGGCGCAGCATATCGGAGATGATATGGCAAGATGCGTGGCTTTGTCATCCACGGACGGGCTTTCAAGGGGGATGGAAGCGACGGATATGGGGGCACCGATAAGCGTTCCCGTCGGCCCTGAGGTTTTGGGACGCTTGTTTAACGTTATCGGGGAGACCATAGACGGAAAAGGCGCGGTAAAAAGCGAAAAAACCGCATCAATACACAGAGCTGCTCCGTCGTTTGAGGAACAGGACACTACTGCACAGATATTTGAGACCGGGATAAAGGTAATCGATTTGATTGCACCGTACACGAGAGGCGGTAAGGTCGGTTTGTTCGGCGGCGCGGGCGTAGGAAAAACCGTGCTGATTCAGGAGCTCATAAACAATATTGCAAAAGAGCACGGTGGAATATCCGTTTTTGCCGGAGTGGGTGAGCGGACAAGAGAGGGCAACGATCTTTATTATGAGATGATAGATTCCGGAGTAATTGATAAAACGGCAATGGTTTTCGGACAGATGAATGAACCGCCGGGAGCCAGAATGAGGGTGGCTTTGACGGGGCTCACAATGGCTGAATATTTCAGAGATGAAGCGGGACAGGATGTACTTCTTTTTATCGACAATATATTCAGATTCACGCAGGCGGGTTCAGAGGTGTCTGCACTGCTCGGGCGCGTGCCGTCCGCCGTCGGTTATCAGCCGACGCTTGCTACCGAGATGGGTGCGCTTCAGGAAAGAATCACATCCACAAAAAGCGGCTCAATTACATCGGTCCAGGCGATATATGTACCTGCGGACGATTTGACCGATCCGGCGCCCGCGACCACTTTTGCGCATCTTGACGCGACCACGGTACTTTCCCGCTCAATCACCGAGCTTGGAATATATCCCGCGGTCGATCCGCTTGAATCCACGTCAAGGATTATGGATCCGATCATTTTGGGTGAGGAACACTATAATACTGCAAGAAGCGTGCAGGAGGTGCTTCAAAGATATAAGGATTTGCAGGATATTATTGCCATTTTGGGCATGGACGAGCTCTCCGATCAGGATAAGCTGGTCGTAAATAGGGCAAGAAAAATCCAGAGGTTCCTATCGCAATCATTCAGCGTGGCGGAGCAGTTCACCGGCAATCCGGGAGTGTATTTGCCGCTGAAGGAAACGGTGAGAGGATTTAAAGAAATTCTTGAGGGTCGCCATGATGAGATACCGGAAGCGTTGTTTCTGTTCGCCGGCGGCATAGATGATGTCGTTGAGCGATTTGAGAAGAGGAAGAAGGAAGGGCTGGTGTAGTCCATGGCTGCTAACACGGTGAATTTAGAAATCATAACACCTTCCAAATTGTTCTATAAGGGGAAGGTTGAGATTGTCATCTGCAGAACGCTCACGGGTGATGAGGGTTTTATGGCGGGGCACAGCTGGGCCGTAAAACTTCTGGATATCGGTGAGCTTTGGATACGCGAAGAGGGATGCAAAGATTTTAAAATTGCCGCGATATCCGGTGGGTTTGTCGATGTGCAGGATGATATAGTCATATATACGGATGCCGCCGAGTGGTCGGAAGACATTGACATGGAAAAAGCAAAATCCCTGCATGATTCGGCGCTTGCATTTATAGAATCGCACGGCAAATCGGATTTGGACGAAGACAGCGAAAATCTCAGGATGGCAAAAGCTGCGCTTTCCAAAGCGATAACGCGCATGAATGTTGCCAAGGGGGGCGCCCGCCGCAAGTCCAATTAGGGAAAAGGTATAATCAATACCCCTCCGTGCAGCAACGAACATTTTTCTGCACTTGTTGTTTCTACAATTCTTTATAATATAAACAGTTTAAAATTGCTCTTGAAAAATTGCTATTGATATTAAAAATCGTACAATGAAATTGAATTTAATTTCTATCGTACGATTTTTTGTAATTTCCGAAACGCTAAAATTAGGATAGTCTCCTATCCGTTTTTTAATTCCATATGTTCCAGAGCATAGCGCAATGCCAGCCCTATCAATTCATTTCGGGACCGATTCGTTTTAGAAGCCAGTACATTATATTCTTCTTGTAAATCTCTGTCTATTCTTATAGTCATAGTAACACTTTTATCTTCCTTAGGGGTGATTATGAATTTTTCCATATCGACAATCCTCCATTTTGTTTCGATATATTTCATTATAGGATTGTTATTCAATGTAAAGATATAACACAAAAAATATTAAAATAACACTGTACTTTTGTGTTACAAATGATATATAATATAGAAAATCTTTATATCTATACAATTAAAAACACTCCAATGCGGCAAATGATTGTTTTTTGCAGCGGAGTGTATTGTGTTTTGCGTTTTATAAATTAATGCTTTATAAAATGCAACAAAAAACTATTGGGAAAATATTGGGAGAAAAAGTTATGTTAAGAGTTTTTTTTCGAGCAGGCTTTAAGAGATTGTGCAGAGTAATTTTAAGTATGTTATTGGTCTTGACGCTGGTTTTTGGCATTATTCCGGGCGTATATACGGAACACGGACTTTTGGGGAAAATAGATTCAGGCTTGATGTCCAAGTTCAAAATAGGCATAGGCAATATTGATAAAGTTTATGCCGAAAGTGAAACCGTTTGGTTTCAGATGGCAGGCGAGCAGGTAGGGCATGCGACAATAACGCAAATAGGGAACAAGGTTGTATGTGATGTCTATTTTAAGCCTGAAAACAATTGGGGTCCCGGAAAGCATAATAAAGTGGAACATAACACGGCGAAAGCAAAATTGGTAAGCAGCAATGCACATCAGTTTGATAACGGTTGGACCGGGTTGTCAAGAGTTCCCGGACTCGATGAGCACTGGAAATGGGAGGCAACGATCCCCCAAAATCCTCAGAATCAGCCAAGTTATGCGAATTTGACTATCAGTTTGACTGCGCAGGTTTCGGAGTGGAGCAATAGCGGCGGGTATTGGCATTGGAATGGTGCACATTATGAAACAACAACGCAAAGCCTGAGCTTGCGATTGAATAAAATTTACCCGGAAGAAACGCTCGAGATCAGAGGATTTGATGCCGACACAACGCAGACCATGTACTCCGAGAATCGTCGAATATCGGGAAATCCGAGCAGTTCAAACTATGTATACAAAAAAGATTTCCCCGTCACTCACATATATTTGGGATACAATACTCTGCCTGCGGGACATGCGGAACAAAAAACAAAAATAGAGAGTACAAATACATATGCCATTTTCTATGGGAAAGGTTCCACGCAGTATATCAATTTCATATATGCAAAACATAAACCGCATTTGTCCATACAAAAAACTCCTGATAAATCGACTGCGTCGGCGGGCTCAACAGTGAGGTATACCGTTACGGTTACAAATTCAGGCAATTACGATTGGCAGGAGATAATGGTCAAGGACGAGATGGCGATTCCCGACTCCAATTATTTGGATTTACAATTGGATCCGTCATCTACGATAAAGAAGGGAGACAACGTTGTTATTACGCCTACGCATAAGTGGGCGCTGATCAAGGATTTCAAGAGAGGCGAAGTCGCAAAATTCATATTTACAATTAAAATCCCTGATGGAACACCCGACGGATCTCATGTGAAAAATACGGCTATTGCCGAAAAATTCGGTTGGCCGGAGAAGGATAAAGTAAAAGCGGAAGCGCAGGTGCTTGTTATGGGCTCCGGAGGTTCCGGCGGTTCAGGGGATGATATTGCGGTTGAAAAAAAATCTGATAAAGACGGAGCTGCAAAAGGAGACACCGTCAATTATACCGTTAAAATAACAAACAAAGGCAGTAAGGATCTGCAGGATGTAAAAGTGGAAGATTCCATGACTGCGCAAGGTGTGAAGCTTGCACAAAAACTTCCGAAGACCAACATGACGGTTACGGAAAATGCTGACGGAAGTGCGACAATCGCAACACTGAAAAAAGGCGAAACCGTAGAATTTGTGTATTCATATACGATTCCCGCTGCTGCGGCAGTTGGTGACAAAATAAAAAACACCGCAAAAGTTACGGACAAAGAGGGGAAGGTATACAAAGCGGATCATGATGTGAATGTTCTGAAAGCTGACTCTGAACTCACAGTAACAAAAGTTTCAGATAAATTGCTGGTTGAAGCGGGGACTGTTGTAGAGTACACTTTACGAGTTAAAAATACCGGTAAAAATGAACTGAAAAATGTTGCAATCAGTGATGATATGTCGGGCGTTCCGAATGCCAATTTCCTGACTTTTGTACTTGATCCCGGGGAAACAACCGAGGACAGCACTCCGGCAAATATCACATTAAACGCAGGGAATCGCAGTGCCGTTATAAAATCTTTGAAAGTCAACAAGGCGGCGGTATTCAAATATAAAGTAAGAATCCCCGATACCGCGGCGCCGGGGGAAGCGTTCACAAATACGGCAGCAGCGCAGGCAGATGACGGAACGAAGGCAATCGCAAAACATGCGGTTAGAGCAAAAGCAAAGAAGCAGAACATAGAGATCAGCAAGGAAACGGATAAAGCTACGGCAAAGCCGGGGGAAACGATTACCTACACGGTGCACGTTGAAAACATTTCCGGGGAAATACAAAATGATGTTGAGGTTGAAGATAGCCTGCCGGGGGTGGAACTCGAACAAAAATGGCCTAAAACCAATATAACCGTGGTTAAAACGGCAAAGGGCGTGAAAATCGGCAAATTGGAAATAGGTGAAATAGTTGTTTTTGAGTATACATATAAAGTGCCGGCTTCATCCGAAACCGGGGATATGATTACAAATAGGGTAAAGGCAACAGATAGTGAGAAAAAAATATATATAGCGGAGAAGAATGTACGGGTAAGATCACATGATAAGAAATTGGAAGTTACAAAAACATCCGATAAGACAGCTTTGTCGGCAGGGGAGGAGGTCGTTTATACGATAACGGTAAGAAATATCGGTACAAGTGATTTTTCCGATGTCAATGTGAGTGATTTTATGCCGGAAATCCCGGATGAAAATTTTCTAAATTTTGAATTTGACCCCGGTACGTCAACCGTAACGGGAGGAGCTAATGTATCGGTTAATTCCGCAAACAGGAATGTTTTAATTAAAACTTTCAGGCGCGGAGAAAAAGCGGTATTGAAATGCAAAGTGAAAATTCCTGATAGTGCTGAAGCGGGAAAAGTTTATGAAAACACGGCAATAGCAAAAGCCAGTGACGGAACTGAAGATCGGGCAAAACATAAGGTTATCGTGGGTGTGAAAAATCCGAATATCAATATAAAGAAAGAGGCGGATCTTTTAGCTGCAAAGCCCGGGCAAACGATAAATTACAGGGTGCATGTTGAAAATATTTCCGGCAAGCTGCTGCTCAATACCAAAATAAAAGATTCAATACCCGGTGTCGTTCCGAGACTTGAAAATGAAGGAGCCCCCGGTGCAAATACCACGGTAAGCGTATCTCCTGAGGGGGAGGTCACGATAGGCAAACTGGGAATCGGTGAAAAGCTCACACTGGTATACAGCTATACCTTGCCCGATACGCAAAAAACAGATCAAATTTTTACAAACAGGGTCACGGCAAAAGATAGTGAAGGCAAGATATACGTAGATGAAAAAGACATATATGTAAAGCCGCATGACGGAAAGATAAAGGTCAGAAAGAATGCAAAACCGAAGGTAAAAGCCGGAGAAATCGTAATATACTCCATTTCTGTAAAAAATGACAGCGGGGGAAATCTTGAAGATGTAGAAGTGACCGATTTCATGTTGGGAATTCCGGCCGCCAACTTCGTGGATTTGTCTTATGACAGCTCATCGACAACGCCGGGCGGAGCAAACATAGTTATAAAGAGCAGGACAAAAGCTGTAATTAAATCGTTTCCTAAAGATACGGAGGCAAGATTTGTCATAAAAGTTAAGATGCCGGAAAACTCAGTCGGCGGTACGGTATATGATAATACGGTATTGGCAAAGGCGAAGGACGGAACCATGGCAAGTGACGATTACAGCGTTACAATAGTCGATGCACCGACTTTGGATGTGGAAAAAACGGCTGATAAGGCGAGAGTCAAGCAAGGAGAAACTATAAATTACAAGGTTGTTGTGAAAAATATAGATACGAAAGATCTTCATAATGTTAAAGTTGAAGATCATATGCCGGGTATCGTCATGAAACAAAATCCGGAAACCAACCAAACGGTAAGCGCAATCCCCGGAGGAATGCTGATAGGTACATTGAAAGCAGGGGAAACCGTTGTTTTTGAATATACATACACCATACCTGCTGACGCGCTCGCAGGCGGCACGGTGAAAAATAAAGTCAAAGTCAGTGATGGAGAGGGTCATATTTATGAAAAGGATAAAAATATCCCAATTGATCCTAAAACTCCTCCGGGTCCCGGACCCGGTCCCGGACCCGGCCCAGGACCCGGTCCCGGACCGTCTCCGGATCCTGACCCGAAAAAACCGGATGATGAAACATTGTTGGACAAGATGCGCAAACAGCAGCATTTTGCATATATGACAGGGTATCCGGACAGGACATTCAGGCCCGGTGGGAATATGTCACGGCAGGAAGTCACGGTAATGTTGGGGAGATTGCTCACAGGGAAGATGGTATCGGACGTTAAATATGATTCGGGATTCCCTGATGTTACACCCGATTTGTGGTCCAATGATTATATAGGATTCATGAGGAATAAAAATATAATAAAGGGATATGAAGATGGGACTTTCAGGCCGACAAACTCAATTACAAGAGCTGAGTTCGCAGCCATGGTAACGAGGTTTGATGAAGTAAAAAATTATAAAACGTCAGCGTTTTATGACGTTCCATCGTCACATTGGGCTAATCAGGCGATAAGCATGGCCGCATCAAGAGGCTGGGTTACGGGATATCCCGATGGGAGTTTTAAACCCGATAAATCCATAACAAGAGCGGAGGTAGTGGCTGTTACCAACAGAATGTTAAACAGGGTGGCGGATCAAGAGTATGTGGACAAGCATCAAAAAGAAATCAAATTCTATAAGGACTTAAGCAAAAACTATTGGGCATATTATACGATTCAGGAAGCAAGTAACGGGCATGATTACAAGCGGAAAGCCGATGGCGGCGAAACATGGCTTAAATTATGGGATTTATTCATTCCAAATTGATCAAGACACAATTCGGAGGTTATAAACCCGAGATGTACGTGAAAAAGCGCGCCGAGCCGTTTGTAGGCAGAGCGCGCAAAAAATATTTGACTTTTATCTGATATAGTGCTATAGTTAGTTTATGCATTGAAAAGAGTGCGTTTTGCACGAGGAGAGTCAGTTTTATGTTAAGTTTTTTCAAGTATGTTAATTATTATTACTACTACGAGGTAAGCTCTGTCCTGTGATTTTGATTTACGGGCGAGCGAGTTTTGCGTATGCCCGTAGCAGTGAACAGTATTTTATACCGTCTTCGGGCATCCGAAGACGGTTTTTTGTTGTTAGGAGGAAAAAATGAAAAAGATTAAATGGATGTCAGGGGATAATTTGCCGCTGGAAATGCACAAGACGAGAATAGTTCAAAAATTAAATCTTCTTGAGCCGGAAAAGCGCCTTGAGGCGATGCGTGAGGCGGGATTCAACACATTTTTGCTAAAAAACAGAGATGTATTTTTAGATATGCTTACGGATTCCGGAGTAAATGCAATGTCCGACAATCAACAGGCGGCGATGCTCAGGGCGGATGACAGTTATGCCGGTTCCGAAACATTTTTCAGGCTCGAAAAAGCGGTTCACGGCATGTTCGGAATGAATTTTTTTCTCCCCGCGCATCAGGGGAGAGCGTGTGAGCACATAGTTGCTCAGGCTTTTGTAAAAGAGGGCACGGTCGTGTTTACCAACTATCATTTCACCACGACGAAATCACACATTTTGCTCGCCGGCGGCGCGCTTGAAGAGCTGGTCGGTGAGGAAGGGCTCAAATTGAATTCGGATTATCCTTTTAAGGGGAACATGGATGTGGATGCGCTGAAAAATCGTATAGAGCATTACGGCGCGAAAAACGTGGCATTTGTAAGGATGGAAGCGGGAACCAATCTGATCGGAGGTCAACCGTTCTCGCTTGAAAATTTCAAACAGGTAAGTGCAGTTTGCAGGGAAAACGGTATAATGCTTGTGCTTGACGCCAGTCTGCTGGCTGATAATCTTCATTTCATCAAGGTGCGCGAAGAGGCGTGCAAAGATATGAGCATTAATGAAATATGTCGGGCGTTCGGGGAATTCGCGGATTTGATTTACTTCTCAGCAAGAAAACTCGGCTGCGCAAGAGGCGGCGGTATCTGCGTCAATGATGAAGCGAATTTCAAGAGAATGCAGGGCCTGGTTCCGCTTTTTGAGGGATTTCTTACATACGGCGGGATGTCCGTACGCGAGATGGAAGCAATGGCGGTGGGTATAGAGGAAACCATGGATGAGGATATGATTTCTCAGGGGCCGCTTTTCATTGAATTCATGGTGAAAAAATTGCTTGAAAAAGGAATCCCCGTAGTAACTCCGGCGGGTGGACTCGGTTGTCATGTCAATGCGATGGAATTTCTATCTCACGTGCCGCAGGAGGAATATCCCGCGGGTGCGCTTGCAGCGGCATTCTTTATAGTCAGCGGTGTGCGCGGTATGGAAAGAGGTACGCTTTCCGAGCAAAGAGATGAAAATGGTGTGGAGCCTCTTGCCAATATGGAGCTTGTCAGACTGGCGCTTCCGAGACGAGTATTTACAATGTCGCAGGTGCTTTATGCGGTGGATAGGCTTGAATGGCTCTTTGCAAACAGAAATCTGATAGGCGGTCTTGAATGGGTAGAGGAGCCGGATATATTGAGATTTTTCTTCGGAAAATTGAAAGCTAAAGGAGACTGGCCTGAGCGTCTGCTTGCAAAATTCAAAGAAGATTTCGGTGACAGTCTGTAAATAAAACTTTCTGTAAATAAGGCTTTGAAAAAGGACGCGGATAACACGGATTTGTGTTTGCCGCCTCCTTTTTGTTTATCCAGCATGGGCGTTTTCTAGCGGCGAATCCCCCTCCTGCTCGATTTATTTATCCGCCATGGAATACGTGCGCATGCGCAATACCGTATATAAAAAATAGCATAATTTCGTGAAATTATGCTATAATTATCTCTACGATTCGTTTGCCTGATATGGCAGCATATTATAAATGAAATTTAATTATTGAGTATTTACATAGGAGTAGTTGAGATGATCGAAAATAATGAAAAAATGAATTTGTTCAAGGGGAGTGACGAGTATGTCGCTTCCGATGATTTGATGAGTTCCGTAAATGTGGCTATAGCATTGGAAAAACCGCTTTTGATCAAGGGTGAACCGGGCACCGGAAAAACCATGCTGGCGGAAGCGATTTCAAAAGCTCTCGGGAAAAAGCTCATCACATGGAGTATAAAATCCACCACTAAAGCGCAGGACGGGCTTTATCTTTACGATACGGTTCAGCGTCTTTATGATTCGCAGTTCGGAGAAGGGCATGTGGATGATATAGCACAGTACATAAATCTGGGCAAATTGGGCGAAGCGTTTGCAAGCGATGAGCAGGTAGTGCTCCTGATTGACGAAATAGACAAGGCCGATCTGGAATTCCCCAATGATCTGTTGTGGGAGCTGGATAAAATGGAATTTTACATCAACGAAACAAAAGAGGTGGTCAAGGCAAAAAACAGACCTGTCGTCATCATCACTTCAAATGCGGAAAAGGAGCTGCCCGACGCGTTTCTCAGAAGATGTATATTTCACTTTATTGAGTTCCCGTCCAAAGAAAAAATGGAAGAAATCGTAAAAGTACATTATCCCGATATCGAGCGTAAGCTCTTGATGCAGGCGATGGATAGTTTTTACGCACTTCGTGACATGAAGGAGCTGCAGAAAAAACCCGCCACATCTGAACTGCTTGATTGGCTGCAGGCATTGGTGCTGGGCGGTATCGCTCCCGAGGGATTATCGGATGAGATTCCTTATTTGGGAGTTCTCCTTAAGAAGAACCAGGATATTGAGGTCATGAATGAAATCAAGGAAAAGGGATACTCCTTGAGATATGTTTAATCGCTTTTATACATGTTCAATCACTTTTAAGTGTTCAATCACTTTTAAGCGTTTGTGATTTAAGAGGTTGTGAATGTTTATAGAATTTTTCTATTTGCTGAGATTCAGAAAAGTGAAGGTGTCCATTGATGAATGGCTGATGCTGCTTCAGGCGATGGACAGGGGGCTGGTTGAACCGAGTCTAAAATCTTTTTATTCTCTTTGCCGGAATATACTTATAAAAAATGAAGCCGACTACGATGCGTTCGATATGGTATTCGTTGAGTTTTTTTCCGCGGTGCAATCCGCTGAGGATCTTCCCGAAGAGTTTTACAAGTGGCTCAGCGAGGGTGTAAAGGTCAGGGATATAAACGATAAGGATACTTCCGAGTCGATAGTGTTTGAGTTTGAGGAACTGCTTCGTCAGCTCAAGGAGCGGATTAAAGAGCAGAAAGGCAAGCATGACGGCGGCAGTTATTGGATCGGAACGGGCGGTGCGTCACCGATGGGGCACAGCGGTTATCATCCGCAGGGGATAAGAGTTGGCGGGGAATCCCGCCACAAATCGGCCGTACAGATTGCGGGCGAGCGCCATTTTAAGGATTTCAGAGAAGATGCCGTGCTGGATACGCGGTCGTTTCAGATGGCGTTCAGGAAATTGCGCCAGTATTCCAGCAGAGTGAACACGGCAGAGACCGAGCTGGATTTGGACGCCACCATCAAAGAAACCGGAGACAATGCCGGGAATCTGAAAATCGTAATGAAAAAACCGCGGAAAAACACGGTTAAACTTGTGGTGTTGTTTGACTCCGACGGATCAATGCTATATTACAGCAGGCTTACAAATCAGCTGTTTCAAGCCGTCAGCAAGTCCAGTCATTTCAAGGATTTGAAAGTGTATTATTTCCATAACTGTATCTACGATCATCTGTATACGACGCCTTACTGCAGGCGCGGTGAGTGGATAGAGACGGAGTGGATGCTTAAAAATCTGCCGAGTGATTACAAAGTTATATTGGTCGGTGACGGCACCATGGCGCCAAGCGAGCTTTTCAGGCGCGGAGGGAATGTGGAGTTGGGTCTTTTTAATGAGGAACTCGGAATAGATTGGCTTAAAAAGATCAAAAACAGATATGAGAAATCGATATGGTTGAATCCGATTGATCAAAAAAGATGGGATACCATTTACGGAGCATATACATTAAACGCCATACGGGACGTCTTTCCGATGTATCAGCTGACGGTAGACGGTTTGGAGCAGGGCATAAGGAAATTGCTCGTGCGGTAAGCGTTGGAACTCCGCCGTTTATGTGAAAAAAATAATTATCAAATTTTTTTTAGGAAAAAAATATCAAACTGTAAAATTGCAAATCGTATGTACTGCTTTCCATGCATAACAAATAATTTTCAGAATATTCCATAGGTTTCTTAAAGCTTGAATTTAGCATAGTATTACGCATTTTTTAGTAGAAAAATGCGTATTTATTTGTTAATATAAAGTGAAGTAAATTTGCTGTATTCTCCAAACCGTGAATCGGCAGAATGATAAAGTATAGTGTTACAAGGAGGGTTTGTTATGTCAATCAATTATGAAGAGTATGTGCAGGGGCTGATTAAAAAAGCTCGCGCAGCCCAGGAAATTGCAAATGGTTTTTCTCAGGAAAGAGTGGATGAGCTGACATGTGCCGTTGCATACGCTCTTACAAAACCTGATGTAGCTATGAAGTTCGGAGAGATGCTGGTAGAAGAGTCCGGAATGGGGATTCCTGAGCATAAACAGGCTAAAATGTATGGAAAGATCAAAGGATCGTATTTCCAGATGAAAGGACAGAAATCCGTAGGACTGATTGCGGAAGATAAAAAAATGGGTATGCAGACATATGCTAAACCTATGGGCGTTGTCGGTGCGATCATGCCCGTTACGAATGGTGAGGCCACTCCGGTCGTTAAGTCACTGATGGCTCTCAAGACAAGGAACGCTATTATTCTTGCGCCGCATCCGAAAGCAAGAAGAACAAATTTCGAGGTTACGAAAATGATCAGGAGCGTACTTGAAAAATTCGGTGCTCCTGTTGATCTGGTACAGGCAATAGATCCTGAATATGTTTCCGTCGAATCATCACAGGTACTTATGAGAGATGTCGATTTTATCCTCGCTACAGGCGGTACTCCGATGGTAAGACAGGCTTATTCTTCCGGAAATCCTGCAATCGGAGTGGGCACCGGCAACGTTGTTTCCATCGTTGACGGAACTACAGATCTTGATACAGTTGCGGATATGATCGTAAGATCAAAATCTTTCGACCATGCCACATCATGCTCGACAGAGAACAACATCATAGTTCTTGAGGAGTGTTATGACGCATTTGTAGAGGCGATGGCTAAACAGGGCGGCGTATTGATCAAAGAGGGTACCCCTGAAAAAGAGAAAATGCTCAAAACTCTCTGGCCTGAGACTCCTGCAAATCACAACCTCAATCGTCACATCGTAGCCACATCCGCTGCAAATATTGCAAGTGTTGCCGGTGTGGATGTGCCTGAAGGAACAAAAATGATCATGGTTGAGGAAAACGGAGGATTCGGCAACGAATTCCCGTTCACCGGTGAAAAACTTTCCCCGATCTCAGGAATCAGAAAAGCAAAGAATTTCGACGATGCCGTTGATAAGCTCATGAGCATTTTGGATTATCAGGGGAAGGGTCACAGCTGCGGTATCCATACTTCCATGGATGACAGAGTGGCGCAGCTCAGCGAGATCGTTCCTACATGCAAGGTGTGCGTAAATCAGCCGCAGTCTCTTACAAACTCCGGTTCATGGACATGCGGTTTCCCTATTTCCATGACGCTCGGATGCGGAACATGGGGGCACAATTCGATATCTCACAATGCTACATGGAAAGATCTTTTGAACTTCACATATGTTTCAAGAGCAATCCCTTCGTTCCAGCCGAAAGATGAGGATCTTTTCGACGCCGCAATCGTGGCTAAGGTTGACGCGTAAGTCGATTATTGCGGGGAGGGGGAACTTTTCCTCTCCGCATACATTATTAAACCTCTTATGAAAGGAGAGTAAAATGTCTGGTATCAAAGAAATGAGCAAAAAATATAATCTGCATTCATGGAGCGTTCAGGGCAAAATAGATCCTATGGTTGTTACAAAGGCCGAGGGGATTTATTTCTGGGACGACCAGGGGAATAAATATGCGGATATGTCCTCACAGCTTGTAAATTCCAATTTGGGTCACTGCAACAAGGCTGTAGTGGAGGCGATCAAAGCACAGGCCGACAAACTGCCGTTTATCGGACCTGGATACGCGCTTGACGTTCGTTCCGAGGCGGCAAAAGCTGTAGTGGAAGCTTCCGGGCTTGAGGGCGCAAAGGTCTTCTTTACCAATGCCGGAGCCGAGTCGAATGAAAATGCAATCAAACTTGCAAGGCTGTATACAGGAAAACTCAAGGTGTTTTCAATGTACAGATGTTATCACGGCTCGACGGCGGGTGCGGGAATGTTGACGGGAGAGCCGCGCCATTTTGCAAACGAGCCGGGCGGTCCGGGTTTCGTCAAGTATGACGGTCCGTACGCCTACAGAGCGCCGCAGGCTTGCGTGTTTAAGTCGGAAGATGACGTAACCAAGTTCTACCTTGAACTTTTGGAAAATCAGATTCTCTATGAGGGGCCTGAAAATATTGCCGCGATTTTTACAGAGACTGTTGTCGGCTCCAACGGAATTTTGATCCCGCCTAAGGGATACCTCAAGGGTATGAGAGCATTGTGCGACAAGTATGATATCCTCATGGTTTGCGATGAAGTAATGGCAGGTTGGTATCGCACGGGCACCTGCTTTGCATTCCAGCAGTTTGATGTTAAGCCGGATTTGGTATCATTTGCAAAGGGCGTTACTTGCGGTTATGTTCCTCTCGGCGGTGTAATTGTCGGCAAAAAGATTGCGGATCATTTTGAAAACAATTTGCTGCTCTGCGGCTTGACATATTCAGCACATCCTATGGGTTGTGCCGCCGCTGTTGCAACATTGGCGGAGTACAAAAGACTAAACATTGCGGAGAATGTTAAAAAAATGGGTGCGATTCTCGGAGAAATTCTTGAAGACATGTTGAAAAAACATGCTTGTGTCGGTGAGGTAAGATACATAGGTCTTTTCTCCGCGCTTGAACTCGTAAAGAGCAAGGAAACCGGAGAAGCATTGGTGCCGTTCGGCAGAGATAGCGAGGGCACTATGGCAAAAATCATAGGCATGCTCAAGAAAAACGGTTTCTGCACATACTCGCATGAAAATATGATTATTGTTGCTCCGCCGCTCATCATCACGGAAAGCGAGCTCAGAGATGCAATGAAGATTCTGGATGATGTCCTTTGTGAAGTGGATAAAATGATATGACGAGTCGCGTATCATGCGTATCATATGTACGGATTGTGTACGGATTGAGTTGAAATTTGAGAAAAGACCTGTATAGGTCTTTTCTTTTATGATAAAATTAGCGACATGGGTATAACTTTTGATGCCCGGTCCGATATTTTTAAAAATTTGGGTTTATATACTTATTTTTATATCACCTGTTTTTATATTGCTCGTTTTATATAATTATTTTTCGGGAGAAAAAAATGGAGAAAAGATGCGACTTCAAGCCCTTGCTTTTTGCAGGAGATATCAATGTTTACAGCGTTGCCCGTGCATTTCACGAGGCATATGGAATTAAAGTAAGAGCATATGGAAAATACCCGGCGTTCCCCTGTCACGGCAGCCGTATACTGGATTATCGCGCCGATATAAATGCCGATCAGGAGGATACATTCATGCGGCTCGTTACGGAGTATGCCGAGGAATGTAAAAAATTTAAGGTTCTGCTGATAGGTTGCGGTGACAGTTATGTTGAACTGATTTCAAAAAATAAAGGGAAATATCCTAAAAATGTGGTCGCTCCATATATAGATATTGACCTTATGCATGAACTTATAAATAAAGAGCGATTCTACGAGATGTGCCGGAAATATGAAATAGATTTTCCGGAAACATTTGTATACGCAAGGGCGATGGAACGGAGTTTTTCTCTCCCATTTGACCCGCCGTATATCATAAAACCCTCAAACGGCATTTCATATTGGGCGCATCCGTTTCCTACACAGAAAAAAGTGTATAAAGAGGACAGTTTTGAGGCTCTTTTACGCGTAATTGACGATATTTACGAAGCGGGTTATGACGACTCACTGATCATTCAAAATTTCATACCCGGAGACGACAGTTATATGCGAGTTCTTACGAGCTATTCGGACAGAAATCAAAAAGTGGCGATGATATGTCTCGGACATGTTCTTTTGGAGGAACACACTCCTCACGGGATAGGGAATCATGCGGTCATCATCACCGAGCGCAATGAAGAGCTCTGTGCTAAAATGCGTGCTTTTCTTGACGGAATCGGGTATACGGGATGGTCTAATTTCGATATAAAATATGACGAGAGAGACGGCAAATATAAAGTATTTGAGATCAATACGCGTCAGGGGCGCAGCAATTATTATGTTACGGGATCCGGTGCAAATGTTGCGGAATATTTTGTGCGTGACAGAATTGATGAAGATGATATGAGATTTAGAATCGCGGACGATCCTCATCTTTGGCGCGTAATACCGCGGGGCGTAATATTCAAGTATGTGAATCCGAAATACAAGGCGGATTTGCGTAATCTCATCAAAAGCGGAAAGGAATGTCACTCGCTCATGTACGCTGCGGATGGAGGATTAAGGAGAAATCTTGTTCGCTTAAAAGGGCAGCTGGGGCATTACTACAAATTCCGCAAGTATATGAAGTGAGAATAAATATCAAGTGAGAATTACAGAGGTAAATGATGAGGAAGAGCGAGGGTAAAATACTCGGTGTAATAGGCGGAATGGGACCTCTTGCAACACAGGAGTTTTATAAAATGCTTATCACCAAAAATCCGGTCAATAAAGATCAGGAGCATATAAATATAATAATATTGAATCACTCCACGATTCCGGACAGAACAGACATGATTAAAAGCGGCAGGAGTGATGAATTGTCGGAAATTCTGATTGAAGATGCGAAGCTTTTGGAGTCGATGGGGGCGGATGTGATCGCCGTTCCCTGCAATACATCTCATGTGGTGCTGCCGGAATTGAGTCAAGCAATAAATATTCCGGTAATCAATATGGTGGAAGAAGCGGCAAGGCGAATACATGAGCGGAATGAAAATGAAAAGGATTCAAAGGTTGCAATCCTCGCCACGGACGGAACAATCGCTACCGGACTTTACCAAAATGCACTTGAAAAACGGGGCATTCCTTCTTACAATCTCAGCGATGCCGGGCAGCGGATAATAATGTCGATAATATATGACGGAATAAAAGCGGGAGGGGAGATCGATTTAAATCTTTTTGCACAGGTGGAGCGTGAAATAAAGGAAAACGGCTGTTCTCTCGCACTCATGGCATGTACGGAATTGTCGTGCTTCAAACAGATATATATGTTGCCCGAGTTTTATCTCGATGCCATGGAGATTTTAGCTGAAGAATCGATTGCCCGCTGCAAATAATCGCGTTGCCGGTCAGCAAATGTGCATGTGAACAGATGTTTACTTTTTGTTCGCGCTGTGTTATAATCCCCTTGACAGCAGTATAGGGACATATCTGCTATGTGATTTGAGTTCTGGATTGTGCCGCTTTATGGAGGAAACGCTTATGGATGATTTGAAGATTCGCGAGAAAGCCATACTTGACTATATGAAAGAGCAGATAGCCGTCAAGGGGTATCCGCCTACTGTGAGGGAAATTTGCAGTGCACTTAATATCAAATCCACATCCACGGTTCATAAAGATCTGGCAAATCTTGAAAAAAAAGGCTATGTAGTCAAGGATCCTGCCAAACCGCGGGCAATAATGCTGAATTCCGCCGACAGTCACGCGCCGGTATCACCTAAAGTAAATGCATCCGATGATACGGTTGAAATTCCGGTGCTGGGCAGAGTAGCTGCCGGAACTCCCATTCTTGCGGAAGAAAATGTCGAGGATTTTTTTAGCCTCCCGGCAAGATTTGTAAACGGTGATGAAAATTTCATGCTGCGCGTTCGAGGAGAAAGCATGATTGAGGTCGGAATATTCGACGGAGATTATATCCTGGTGGAAAAGCGCGATGTTGCGAGAAACGGAGAAATCGTCGTTGCAATGATAGACGGATTTGAAGCGGAAGCGACGGTAAAGACATTCTATAAAGAGGACGGGCACATAAGATTGCAGCCTGAAAATTCCGAAATGAGCCCGATCATCGTAAGCGATGTGAAAATACTGGGCAAAGTGAAAGGCGTATTCAGATATTTATCCTGAAATGAAATGCATAAAGCTTATTATAGAGTTGGGTAATGATACATATCTTTGACAATACTGGATTTCGGCAGCATTTGTAACACATAAATGCTTGACATGAGCTTCGGGATAAGGTATTCTAATTGAGTATCAAGTAGAAGTTTCCGCTTCTCACCTTATGGCAGATGCTTTTAGGGTAAATCTTTTTATTTGATTTCAGCGGACTCTTGGAGTCCGTTTTTTTAAGGAGGTGTTCAAATATCAAAAAGGAGAATTTGATCAACGAGCAAGTCGTTGGAAAAGAATTCAGGGTTATAGATGAGGAAGGTAATCAACTTGGCATATTGAGTCGAGAGGAAGCGCTGAATCTTGCAGATGAGAAAAAGCTGGATTTGATTTGTATTGCTCCGACTGCCGACCCGCCCGTTTGCAGAATTCTGGATTACGGAAAATTCAGATATGAGCTTCAAAAAAGGGAAAAAGAAGCCAAAAAGAAACAGAAGACAGCCGTGGTCAAGGAGATCAGACTCAGCACCTTTATAGAAGATCACGATCTTTCCGTAAAGGCGAATACGGCTAAGAAGTTTCTGAAAGATGGGGATAAGGTGAAGGTCACTTTGCGCTTTCGCGGCAGAGAAAAGGATTACACTTCTATCGGGTTTGATGTTATGAACAGATTTCTGGAATTTTTAGGTGATGACGCGGATATGGAGAAAAAACCCAAGTTCGAGGGAAGAAGTCTTACCATGTTTGTCATGCCCAGAGCCGACAAAAATAAGGCAAAAGAAGTGGATAACTAAGATTAGGAGGATAAAATGGGAAAGAATAAGATGAAGTCGCATAGAGGCGCGTCCAAGAGATTCAAGGTGACAGGTTCCGGCAAGCTCAAGAGAGCAAAGGCGTACAAGGGACATATTCTTACAAAAAAATCACCTAAGAGAAAGAGAGATCTCAGAAAACCGACTATTGTGACTAGTGCGGATGAAAAGAGAATTTTGAGAGCTTTGGCTAAATAGCCGGGTGATGAGTATAGGAGGTAAGAATCATGGCAAGAGTTAAAAGAGGTGTGACTTCACACAGAAGACATAAAAAGGTTTTAAAGCAGGCAAAAGGATTTTACGGAGCAAAGAGCAAAACTTTCAGGGTTGCCAACGTTGCGGTGATGAGAGCTCTGCGTTCCGCGTACATAGGTCGTAAACACAGAAAAAGAGATTTCAGGAAATTATGGATTGCAAGAATCAATGCGGGTGCGAGGATGAACGGGATTTCTTACAGCAGATTGATCAGCGGACTAAAAAATGCCGGAATTGAGATCAACAGAAAAATGCTGTCGGAAATGGCGATACATGATCCTGCCGCTTTTGCAAAGCTGTGTGATATGGCAAAGGCTCAGGCTACGGCTTAGCTTATTTACCCCTGCGCAGAGGCTTGTTTTAGGAAAGGCTGTCGCAGGGTTTTTTAATTGGGTAGTTTTAATTCCGTAATTTAAGGTTTTATGGATTGACGATTTTTTGTTGAGGAGATGTTATGAAAAGAAGATTATCGTTCGTGCTGAGCTTGGCACTCGTGTTTGTTTTCGCACTCGGCGGGTGCGGCGAAAAAGAAAGTTTTGTTATTCCTTACAGTGAGTATAATCTGAAAGATTATATCAAACTGGGAGAATATAAAGGACTCGAGATGAAAAAGGCCGATACTTCGGTAAGTGATGAAGAGCTGAATTCCGAGATTGAAAACAGGTTGGAACAGGCGAAGGAATCCGTAGAAATCAAAACCGGCGTTGTAAAGCAGGGAGATACGGTAAACATAGACTATGAGGGCAAAGTGGACGGTAAAAAATTTGATGGAGGCAGCGCAAAAGGCGCCGATCTTGAAATAGGCTCCGGACACTTCATTCCCGGATTTGAAGAGGGACTTGTGGGCGTAAACGTAGGAGAGACAAAAGTTTTAAAGCTCAAGTTCCCTGCCGAATATCATGAGTCCACATTGGCGGGCAAGGATACCGAATTCAAGGTAAAGGTTAACAGTATCAAAGAGTATAAGGTGCCGGTGCTTGATGAGGCGTTTGCAAAGAAAAACGGATCGGACAGCGTAGAAGATTATCGCAGCAAGGTCAAAGCCGAGCTTAAAAAGAATAAAAAAATACAAAATGAAGACAATCAGGTCGGAGAATTGTGGGAAGAAATTCATAGCAAAACCGAAGTTAAGAAATACCCTGAAAAGGAAATAAAGAGGGTTAAAGCCGACTATGTGAAAAACATAGAGAATATGGCTAAGCAATACGGAAAAAGTTATGAAGAGTTTCTGCAGATGGCAAATATGAGTGACAAGAACGTTCAAAAGGAGGCTAAAAAATATGCGGAGGCTACCGTCAAAAGCGAGCTGATGCTCTTTGCCATCGCGGAAAAAGAGGGCTACAAGGTTACTTCAAAAGAATTCAACAAGGAGCTGGATAATGTATTGAAGGCGCAGAAATATAATTCATACAAAGAGATGAAAAAGGCGATGGGAAAAGATTTTGATGAGGAAGCGTTCAAAAATCAGATCGTTATGCAGCTTACCGTCAAACATGTTGTAGATGTCATTAAGAAAAATGCTGTAATGGTGGACTAATTATCTCAAAGGAGGTTGAGATATATGAAATGCCCTTATTGTGAGAATCAGGATACAAAGGTTATAGATTCGCGTCCTACTGAAGAGGGAAGCGTTATCAGGCGCAGGCGGGAATGTTCGGATTGCGGGCGTCGATTTACGACTTATGAAAAACCCGAAGATTTAATGGTAATGATCGTGAAAAAGGATGGAAGCCGTGAGTCCTTTGATCGGGCGAAGGTCATAAACGGATTGATCAGAGCATGCGAAAAAAGGCCGGTTTCTCTTGCCGTGCTTGAAGAATTGGCAGATGAGATAGAACGGGGACTGAACAACATGGTCGAAAAAGAAATTCCGAGTGCATTCATCGGCGAATTGATCATGGAGCGTTTGAAGGAGATTGATGAAATAGCGTACGTCAGATTTGCTTCGGTGTATAGGCAGTTTAAAGATGTAAACACATTTATGGCGGAACTTGAAAAATTGAGGGAAGGCAGAAACTGATTGATTCTGCAGATCTTTGTGAGGTTTTATGTATAGAATAGCAATAGACGGTCCGAGCGGCGCGGGGAAGAGCACGATAGCCAAGCTTTTGGCGGAAAAGCTCAATATAGAGTATATAGATACCGGGGCGATGTACAGGGCTGTGGCATACAAAATAATAGTAAACCACATCGATATTGAAAATGATGTACAGCTTAAGGATATGCTGTCTGATACAAAGGTTGATTTTTCTTCAGGGAAAATATATCTGGATGACATCGAGATAGGGGATTTCATCAGGACTCCCGAGGTTACAAAGATGGCATCGGACGCATCGGCAATCGCTGCGGTAAGGACTCGCCTCGTGGAGTTGCAGAGGAAAATGGGTGAAAACAAGAGCATAATTATGGATGGGCGTGATATAGGAACGAATGTACTTGAAAATGCTGAGTTTAAATTTTTTCTGACAGCTTCCGCGCAGATAAGAGCAAAGCGGCGCCACAAGGAGATGCAGGAAAAGAATATGCAGATTTCATATGAGACTGTGTATGACGATATTGTCAAGCGCGATTATAATGATGAGCATCGTGAAATCAATCCGCTCAGGCCCGCAGATGACGCTTTTATCATAGACACATCCGATATGAGCATTGAGGAAGTCATAGAGAAGCTGACGGCGATAATATCCGAGAAGAGGAGTTTGTAAAAAATGTCTACGGTGAGACCCTTTGAGGCGATAAGACCTGATAAGAAATATGTTGAGGAGATGGCAAGTCTTCCATATGATGTGATGAACAGAGAAGAAGCCGCCTGCATGGCGGACGGCAAACCGCATTCTTTTCTTCGCATATCCCGTGCGGAAATAGATATGCCCGGTGTGGATGCCTACGATCAGAGCGTATATGACAAAGCGCGCAGTGAGCTCCTGAGATTCATGGAAGACGGAGCGCTCGTTCGGGATCATAAGCCGATGTTTTATATTTACAGACAAGTGATGAACGGCAGAATACAGACGGGAATAGTTGCTTGCGTATCAGTTGATGAATATAACGATGGAATTATCAAAAAGCACGAATTTACAAGGACTGAAAAAGAGATCGACAGAATCAACCATTTTAAGACGTGTAAAGCCAATACCGAACCGATTTTTCTGACATACCGATCTGAAGATGAAATTGATGAGATTCTTAATTCAATAGTAAATTCAAAATTTCCCGAGTATGATTTTGTAGCGGCGGACGGGGTGCAGCATGCCCTGTGGACGATTGATGACGATGTGCTGGTATCGAGAATAAGCGCCTGCTTTGAGCGTGTGGATAATTTGTATATTGCGGATGGGCATCATCGCAGCGCATCCGCCGCGAAGGTCGGAGAATATTTCAGAAATGAGGCATCCGGCAATGATGCTTGCGGATCCGCGGAATACGATTATTTCATGGCTGTTATTTTCCCGAGCCGCGATCTTAAGGTTTTTGATTACAATCGTGTCGTTCGCGATTTGAACGGGCTGACTGCAGATGAGTTTAAGAAAAAAGTGGTGGATGCCGGTTTTGAGTTGAAAGCTCTCGACGGAATGTTTGAATTCAGCGAAAAGCATGTGCTGGGAATGTTTCTTGAGGGGCGATGGTATGAGATGAGGGCGACCCTGCAAATTGTTCCCGATGATCTTATAGCTGCCCTTGATGTTTCGATATTGCAAGATAATGTGCTTGCGCCGATTCTTGGAATCCATGATCCGAGAACCGATAAAAGGATAGATTTTGTCGGAGGAATAAGAGGATTTGAGGAATTGGAAAAAAGGGTTGGTGAGGATATGGCAGTGGCATTTGCGGTTCCTCCGGTTTCTGTAGACGATTTGCTTGCCGTTGCGGATGCCGGACAGGTGATGCCTCCCAAATCCACATGGTTTGAGCCGAAACTGGCGAGCGGATTGTTCATACACAGTTTGTGCGACTGAAACTTATTATAAGTGTAAAATTGCATGCGGTGGATTTCTAGCGAAATCATGATATAATGGTTGCATCAATCTATATGCTCAACGATAGGTGTTGAGCATTGCGGCGTTGCCGATATGAAGCAACCATTTGATCATGCTGGAATCTGTTGTCATGATATAATAGTTGCATTGATTATACCCTCAACACCTCGGGTGTTGAGTAATGCGGCGTTGCCGATATGAAGCAACCATTTGATCATGCTGGAGTCTGTTGTCATGATATAATAATTGCATCAATCGATACGTTCAACATTGATTACAGTACAGGGTTTGGTTTCTCCTCATTGTCAAATAAATGGAGGGGAACATGAGAATAAAGGAATTGCCGGATACAGAACGGCCAAGGGAAAAGCTTATCAAATACGGGGTTGATAAATTATCAAATCGCGAATTGATAGCGATTCTCATAAGAACAGGGGTAAAAGGACGTCCCGCGACTGATATAGCTGATGAGATTTTAGCAAAGGACGGTCGGGGGATAGGCTTGTTTGCGGATTGCTTTCCTGAAGAACTCGCGGAGTTTGAGGGAGTGGGGATGGCAAAAGCGACTCAATTGATTGCTGCGGTGGAACTGGGAAAACGAGTGTCCACGCAGGTGTATTTCGATAAGGATGTGCATAAAAGTCCTGCCGACATCGCGGGGCGCTTTATGGAAAAAATGCGCTATTGCAAAAATGAATCATTCGTAGTTGTATTGCTGAATGTGAAAAATCAAGTGATAGCCGCGCATAGAGTCGCAATAGGAGATATCTCCTCGGTGCGTATACATCCGCGTGAGGTTTTTACAAATGCGATAAGGCGTTCGGCAGCGGCGGTAATATTTGTACACAATCACCCGAGCGGCGATCCTACCCCGAGCAAACATGATCTGGATATCACCGAAAGATTGATTGAAGCGGGAGAGATACTCGGAATAAAAGTTCTTGATCATATCGTTATCGGCGATGGAAGATACATAAGTTTTCTTGAAGAAAACCTGATGTAATTCGACGTATACAGTTATATATTAAAAATTGGAGGAAATATGTTCTTTAGTTTCAGCAAAGATATGGGTATTGATTTGGGAACGGCAAATACCCTGATTTATTATGATAATAAGATTGCGCTCAATGAGCCGTCTGTGATAGCGGTTGAAACATACACCGGCAAATTGGTCGCCGTCGGCAGCAAGGCAAAAGAAATGCTGGGGCGCAACCCTGAAAACATCAGGGTGGTGCGGCCGCTGGAAGAGGGGGTTATTTCCGATTTTGATATGACGGCTCAGATGCTGAGCGAATTTATAAAGATGGCTCTCGGAACGAGCAAGGCAAACAATAAACTCCGGGTGGTAATAGGAGTTCCAAGCGGTGTGACGGAAGTTGAAAAGAGAGCCGTTGAAGATGTAATAAGACCGCTCGGTGCAAGAGAGATTTATGTTTTGGAAGAGCCGATGGCTGCGGCAATAGGGGCCGGTCTTCCGGTCTCAAATTCCGAGGGATGTATGATATGCGATATAGGCGGCGGAACTACGGATATTGCAATTATAGCTCTGGGCGGCATAGTTTCCAGCGTATCCATCCGTCATGCGGGAGATCAGCTTGATGAGGCGATAGTCAATTATATGCGCAAAGTACACGGGCTTCATATAGGGACGAGGATGGCAGAGGAGCTCAAGATGGGAATAGGCTGCGCGATGCTGGATGATAACGAAGTATTGTCCGTTCCTAAAACTGCGAATGCACGAGGGCGTGATGCGGTTACGGGACTGCCGAAAACGGTTGTGGTTACGAGTCAGGATATGAGGCGTGCACTTGAGGATTCCATAGATGTCATAGTGGATGCAATAGCTTCAACGCTGGATAACTGCCCTCCCGAACTTGCCGCGGATATAGTAAATAACGGACTTGTCCTCGCAGGCGGCGTAGGTCTTATGCACAATCTTGACAAGTTGATAAGCCAGAGAACCGGTATGGATGTGCGGCTTGCGGACAATCCGTTTGAGGCTGTTGTAATGGGAACGGGAATGGCGTTAAATGATGTGGAACAGCTGAAAAATTATATAAAAAACAGGGCTAAAAGATCATAGGTTGATGAGATATGCATTGGTTTAAGCGGCATAAGATCACAGTATTTATAGTTGGACTGTTCGCGGGATTGGGAATTGTTTTGGCAATTTCCTATTCTTTAGCTGGAGAAAACACCGCAGTAGGGCGAGTTTCGCAAGGGATAGTAAATACCGTTTCAAAACCGTTTGTTGCGGCTGCTTCTTTTGTAGAAAACCGAAAAACCGATGTGAGCGATTTATTATCACTGAGAGAGGATAATGAACGCCTGAAAAAAGAAAATGCGCGGCTCAGATCCGAATTGAATGATATCAAACTGCTGAGAAGGGATTTGGAAGAGCTTAGAGAATTGTCCAGCCTTCTTGAGTTTGAGTCGATTTCTTCGGAGCATGATGTGGTGGCTGCGAACATAGTGGCGATCGATCGTTCAAACAGCTTCAGTATGTTTACAATCGATAAGGGAAGCGCGGACGGAATAGAGCGCGGTATGACCGTGGCGTCGGCGGACGGTCTTGTCGGAACGGTATATGAATCAGGCGATAAACATTCAAAAGTCGTTTCTTTGATCGAACAAACGCAAAATGTGAGTTTTTCCCTCATGCGGGATATGGCGCTCGTCGGAATAGTGCACGGCAACGGCAGCGGGGAGCTTGAGGGATTCATGCTGGATTCCACTGCAAATGTGGCGGTGGGCGATAAGATAGTTACTTCGCAGTTGGGCCGGTATCCGCTCGGCATTGAAATAGGAAAGGTCAAATCCGTTCACTACGATAAAGACACGAGGCTTAAAACCCTGGTAGTCGATCCGAGCGTTAATTTCAACAGATTGCAGAAGGTGGCGGTGTTCAGATGAGATACAGATGGACCGTTCCCGTATTTTTTTTAATTCTTATATTGCAGGGGACGCTTTTCAATGTTTTTGCGGTGCGCGGATCCACCCCGAACGCGATTCTGTGCGCCGTAATTCTTTCCGCATTGCTTTATGATAACAGCAGGCCGGCTGTGCTTGTGAGCATATTTTGCGCTTTGCTTTATGATTTTTCGTTTTCTGCGTATGTGGGGCCTTCAGCACTGGCTGTTCTTATCGTCTATCTCCTGCTAAAGCTGGCAACGGTTTTCTTGAATTCCGAAAATACTCTTAACGCGCTTGTTATGTCTGCGGGGGCGTCATTCGTTTTTCAGATCCTTTACAGAGTTCCGATTCTTATTCCCTCGGGACTTGAAATGACGACGATTTTTAATCGTTTGCCGTCATTTATCATATATAATTCGATAATAGTGGTTTTGGTTCATTTTTTCGTAATGAAACGCAGACATAGAGTGGTGAAAGGGGATTTTACCGGAGGACTTTATATTTAGGTGATCGACATGCTTAAACTGCTGAAAACCAGATACGGGCAATTCATTGTATTTATGCTGGCGCTGATGATTATCTTAATCGTCAGATTGCTGGTGCTTACCGTTGTTCAGTATGATTACTGGTCATTGCGTGCAAATAATGCTGCAATAAAAAATATAAATACGCCCGCTCCGCGCGGTGAAATATTTGATCGTTACGGCAGAGTTTTGGCGGGCAATGCTCAGAGTTTTGCCGTCCAGTTTTCCGCAGACGGAATGGAGACTGCAGATATCAACAGAGTTACGATGGAACTGATCGAAGTTTTGGAAGCCAACGGCGATACATATGATGACAAATTCCCGATACTGTATGACGGCACAAGTTTTTCATACACATATGACAAGCAGATCGCTGATTGGCTGATTTCACAGGGAATGCCGCTTGATTTTACGGCAAAACAGGCTATGGAGAGCTTGCGCGCAAGATATCAGATTGATAAGTCCCTGGACAAATACGCGCTGCAATCCGAGCTGCAAAATACATATAAGTTTTACCCGCCGATATCGGTAAAATCGATGGAGTATTTGGCGGATCTCGATAAAAAGCGTTTTCTTGAAAAATTTAAGATCGAAAAAGCCGGAAGCGCTGAAGAAGCATTTATGATGTTGCGTAAAAAATATGAAATCCCCGCCAATATGTCCAATGAAAAGGCGAGAAAACTGTTTGTGATAAGAAATGAACTCGCAGATTTGGGATATCGAAAATATATGCATGCAACCATCGCAAGAGATGTCTCGCAGCAGACGGTTGTAACTTTAAAGGAGCACAGCCGCGATTTTGAGGGGGTAAATGTCGTGTCGGAAACCGTGCGCTATTATCCGCATGGAGATACGGCGTGCCATATACTCGGATACCTCGGAAAGATTTCAGAAAACGATAAAGAAAAATATGTGAATGAACTCGGATATAATCCCAATGATTTGATAGGGCTTGCGGGTATAGAAAAAGCGTATGAAGACAGGCTCAAGGGGCGGGACGGAAATAAATACGTCCAGGCGAATGCTCACGGGCAGCAGGTAAAAGTCATAGCAGAACAGAAACCGGAAAAAGGCGACGACCATTATCTTTCAATAGACCTGGACCTCCAAAAAACGGCGGAAAACGCTCTTAAGGAGACGCTTGTAAAATTGCAGCGGGGCGGAACGTTTGTGGGAAAGTACGGCAACTATTCTTTCAGAAAAGCTCGACCGAATGCGACAGTGGGAGCGCTTGTGGCGGTAGAGGTCAAGACCGGAGATATTCTTGCAATGGCAAGTTATCCGACATATGATCCTAATTTGTTTTCAAAGGGGATTACGGCGGAAGACTGGGCATCCGTGCAGAGTACAAATCCGAGAGATCCGCTGGCGCCTGCACCGCTTTACAATATAGCCACGCGTTCTGCGGTCCAGCCGGGTTCCACGTTCAAACCGGTAACGGCAACCGCCGCAATGGAATGCGGTTTGGATCCTAATAAAAAGCTGCAGGATAAGGGATATATCAGGCTGGGCAATCGGGATTACAAATGTCTGCATTGGACGACCACTAAAAGCACCCACGGGTACCTTGATTTACCTCATGCTTTGGAGGTATCCTGCAATTATTATTTTTATGATATAGGCACGGGGAAAGATTACGCCGGCGGGCGTTCGCTCGGGTATCACACTCCTATAAATATAGCAACCATCATGAAATATGCGGAGCAGTACGGGCTAGGCAAACCTACGGGAATTGAAATCCCCGAAACTGTCGCCCCGCTTCCGTCAGCAGAGGGGAAACTCGCCGAAATCAAGGCGATGCTCAGGAACCATTTGAATGCGAACGCCGAGGTTTATTTTACAAAAAAAGTGCTGAAAAATGAGAAGAAGCGAAATCAAATTATAGATGATATCGTTTCCTGGACGGACGAAAATCCGACTCTGAAAGAAGTGATAAAGCGTATGAAGAGCGCAGGAGTCAAGAAAAACAAGCAGACGGAACTTGCGGAACTATGCAAATTCACCTATTACAATCAGGCAAAATGGAAGCTTGATGATGAGTTCATAATTTCCATAGGGCAGGGCAAGAATCAGTACACGCCTCTTCAAATGGCCAATTATACGGCTGCGCTCGGCAACAGAGGATTGCGCAATGAATCGCACCTGGTGCTGGGGGCGGAAAACTACGGGCTCAGAAACAGAAAAGATCCAACCAGAGTGGAAGTAAGCGATGAGGCGCATTTTGACAGTATCATGAAGGGGATGTATTTGGTGGCAAACGGCAGCAGAGGCAGCCTGCGTTCGGTTCTTGGTAATCTTCCCGTCAAAGTCGCCGCAAAAAGCGGTACCGCCGAACGTGGAGGAAAAATCAATCCTCCCGACGAAATTGCATACCTTAAGGCGCATATGGGACGCCTGCTCCCCGGAGTATCATGGGAGACCGTAAACACCGAGGCGGACCGTTTGGAGAAGAAATATCCGGACATATATACATCGCGTGAAAGTGCGCTCAGACGGGCGATCATTAATCTGAGTTCGGGCAGGCTGACATATAAGTCTCTTGATGCATACAAGTCGGATTATGATGCATTTGCGTGGAATATAGCGCTGGCACCGGCGGATGATCCCCAAATCGCAGTGGTTGCACTTGTATTTCAAGGGGGGACCTCAATCAATGCCGCTCCGATGGTAAGGGAAGTGATTTGTGAATATTTTAATGCAGAGGAAAAGCATATTGAGTATAATATAAGCAATACGATGAATACGGCGGATTGATTTTATTTTGATATAATTTCTTTTTTGACATGAATCATGAATGGAGTTTTATTATGAGTGGAGACGTGATTTTAATAGCATCCGGCAAAGGCGGCACAGGGAAAACCGTATTTGCTTCAAATCTGGGAGCACAGCTTGCGCTTATGGGCAAAAGTGTTGTTATGATTGATATGGACATGGGGCTCAGAAATCTCGATTTATACATGGGACTCGAGAGCAGGGTCATATATGATGCGGGAGATGTGATGCTGGGCATTTGCCGAATAAAACAAGCCCTGATAAGAGATAAAAGATTTGAGGATCTGTATCTCATCGCCGCACCGCAATTCAAAAAAGAGCAGGAAATCACACCGTTGCACATGAAAGTTTTGTGCAGGAGATTGCGTGAAAAGTTTGATTATGTAATAGTCGACGCTCCGGGGGGTATCGGAGAAAATTTTGAGATAGCGGCTGCCGGCTGTGACAAGGCTGTCATAGTTACATTGCCTGAAATGTCTGCAATAAGGGATGCGGATGTCGTCGATTCGCTTCTTGATGAGATAGGCATAAAAAGCAGAAAATATGTGTTGAATATGGTGAGACCGGACAGCGTTAATTCCGGATTTTTGCCGAATTTGAGCGAGATTGCACGCATGTTCAGGATCGAGCCTGCGGGACTTATCCAATATGATGAAAATATAAATATAGCCGCCGCCAGAGGAATTCCGATTGTAATGAAGCAGGGGACGTATATAAGTGAGAATTTCACAAAGATTGTGAACCGGATAATTGAGGACTGAGGTCCTCTTTTTATCGATCGGTCTTGTTCAGATTTACGCTTATAACCATGCCGACAGCGGTCATGGATGCGAGAACCGAGCTCCCTCCGTAACTTATGAACGGCAGCGTGATCCCCGTTACCGGCATTATTCCCATGGTCATGGCAATATTTTCAAAGATCTGAAATCCGAACATTCCGATGATTCCAACGCATATCAGCGCGCTGTATAAATCGTCGGCTTTTTTGCCTATCCCGGCAATTCTGTATAAAAATAAGGCATAAAGGGATATAAGTATTATCCCCGAAATGGCGCCCAGTTCTTCAATCAGAACCGCAAAAACAAAATCAGATTCTCTTACGGGGAGAAAGTCCAGTTTCTGAGTTCCTTGAAAAAGGCCCTTTCCGAAAAATCCGCCCGAACCTATTGATATTTTGGAATGCATCACCTGATAATTGGTTTTTATGGACAGGTCATCGGGTTTTAAAAAACCGAATATTCGATCTTTTTGATAACCATCCAGAAACGGGAAAGCTAAAGGAACGGCACAAATCACTCCGAGCACCAATATTCCGAGGTGTTTATAGCGTATCCCGGAAAAGAACACCATAAGGAGCCAGATCGAACCGTATACAAGCGCGCTTCCAAGATCTTCCTTGAGAACGATGAGAATGAACGGGGCCGAATAGAGGATTGAAAACAATATCCCTTTTACAGTACAGATATCTTCCTTATGTCTTTCAAGATACATAGAGAAAAGCAGTATATATGAGAGTTTGACGACCTCTGACGGCTGGAGCCTCATGAATCCCAGATTAATCCACGCCAGTGAGTTGTAGTCGCGTATGCCGACATGCGGGATATACACGGCGAGAAGCAGAAGCAGGGATAGAATATATATGATTTTTTCAAATGATTTGAAAGTTCGCAAATCTATGTGCATGAGGACGGCGATTGCTACGAATCCGAGGGAAAAAGCTATGGCCTGTGTTCTAAAACTTGATGATGTCACCCCGCCTTTATCGATGTAATTGCTTGCAAGTATCAGGAGACTTATCACGGTGAAGCATATTACGAGTATAATCAAAAACTTATCTACATTCCTCAGCAGCTTCAGAAATTTATTCATCTCATGCCTTTCAATTTCTTGACATTATACTTTATCTAACATTATAATATATCGGTATGATGTTGTTAAAAAATAATTGAGTACAGGTTGATATTGTGTTTTTTTTGTAGTTATTACAATTGTCAACACCCTAATTGTGAACATTTTATGTCCGAACACGAATTGATTATAATATAAAGGGTGCGCAGATATCAACTTTTAATTATATTTTCCACGAATTGGAGGTGTTTGATATTAATAATAGTGTAGTGTGGGTCATAGCTATCGGAGTGTTGGCTTTTGTTATCGGATCTTTTATAGGATATATAATAAGAAAAAATACATCGGAAAGAAAGCTGGGAAGTGCTGAAGTTAAAGCGAAGAACATGATTCTCGACGCGGAAAACAAGGGGGAGCAGATTAAAAAAGAAGCTCTCGCGGAAGCTCGTGAGGATGCCAGTAAAATCAGAAGCGATGCAGAAAGAGATGCCAGGGAGCGCAGGAGCGAAGCGCAGAGATTTGAAAAAAGGCTTATACAAAAAGAGGAAACCTTAGATAAAAAAATTGAGGGTATAGAGAAAAAAGAAGAAAGCATAGTCAAAAAAGAGCAGGATCTCATCAGAAAAAACGAGGAAATGGATAAGGCTCTTGATAATCAGCTTCACGAGCTTGAGAAGATTTCGGGATATACGATCGAGGAAGCTAAAAATGTCCTGCTGACAAATGTTGAGCGCGAGATACGGCAGGAAGCGGCGGTCATAGTCAAGGAGATTGAATCACAGGCAAAGGAAGAGGGCGATAAGAGAGCTAAAGATATAGTTGTAAATGCAATTCAGCGATGTGCGGCTACGCAGGTGGCTGAGACTACGGTTTCAGTGGTTGCCATTCCGAATGATGATATGAAGGGCAGAATTATCGGCAGGGAAGGCAGAAATATCAGGGCGATTGAAACGCTTACCGGGATAGACCTGATTATTGACGATACCCCGGAGGCGGTCATTTTGTCGGGATTTGATCCGGTAAGGCGTGAAATAGCGAGGATCGCACTTGAGAAATTGATAGTTGACGGGCGCATTCATCCTGCAAAAATAGAAGAAATGGTGGCCAAAGCCGAAAAAGAGGTCAACAATTCCATCAAGGAAGCCGGCGAACAGGCAACATTTGAAGTGGGTATACACAATCTTAACCCTGAGCTCGTTAAGCTTTTGGGTCGCTTGAAATACAGAACCTCATATGGGCAGAATGTGCTGAATCACTCGGTGGAGGTTGCGTTCCTTGCGGGACTGATGGCGGGGGAACTCGGCTTGGATGTCAAGCTTGCAAAGAGAGCGGGACTGCTTCACGATATAGGCAAGGCTTTGGATCACGAAAAAGAGGGAACGCATGTGGATATCGGCATTGAGGTTTTGCGCCGCTATAAGGAGCCGGAAGCTGTCATAGACGGCATGGCGTCACATCACGGAGATTATGAGCCGAAATGTATGGAAGCGGTGCTGATTGCTGCGGCGGATGCGCTTTCAGCCGCAAGACCGGGAGCAAGGCGGGAGACGCTTGAAACATATATAAAACGTTTGGAAGCGCTCGAGAGTATAGCAAATACCACGCCGGGAGTTGACAAATCCTATGCGATTCAGGCGGGGCGCGAAATCAGAATTATTGCAAAACCGGAGTCCGTTAAGGATAGCGAAGTTGTTATGCTTGCCAGGGAAATCGCGCAGAGAGTCGAAAATGAACTTGAATATCCGGGGCAGATAAAGATAAATGTTGTCAGGGAAACCAGAGCTGTAGAGATTGCGAAATAATATTCATAACTATAGCTGCATCGTTTCACACTCCCCACGCATTGGGGAGTGTGTTGTTTAATATTTTGAGAGAGGTCGGCGCAAGATCCTATTTCATCATTTAAATCAAATTTAAATCAAGAGGATAATTTATGAGTGTATTGGTTGCGAAGGAAGAGAAAAAAATATTTTATCGGCGGCTTCTTGCGATAGCGATACCGATTACGATTCAGCAGCTCATAGCTATAAGCCTGAATCTGATTGATACTTTGATGCTTGGATTTGTAGGAGAAGCGGAGCTTGCCGCTGTCGGCGCCGCTAATCAGCTGTTCGGTATTTATGTGGTGACATGTTACGGGCTTTACAGCGGTGCGACCGTTTTCACTTCTCAGTATTGGGGTGTGAGAGATATCCCCAATATTCGCAAAGTTTTGGGAATAGAATATCTGACGGGATGCGCCATATCTATAGTATTTATGCTCATGGCTATTGTTTTTCCCGAGAAGATAATACACATATTTTCACGGGATGCGGCGATGATTGAGATCGGTGCGGAATACCTTAGAACCGTGAGTTTTTCTTATGTAATATTCTCAATTTCGTTTGCAATAACTTTCAATTCGAGGGCTATTCAAAAGTTAAAAGTCGCGACTGCAGTTAATGCCGGCGCACTTGTGGTAAATACCCTGCTAAATTATTGTCTCATTTTCGGGAAATTCGGCTTTCCCGAATTGGGCGTGAAGGGCGCCGCGCTGGCAACGGTCATAGCTCGATTCCTCGAGCTTTCGGCATTGTTGCTGTACGTATACATGAGCAAAGATCATCCGTTTAAGGCGAAATTCAAAGAACTGATAAATTATGATCGAAAAACTTTTATATCAATTATGCGAACGGTCATTCCCGTGGTAATGAATGAGACGGCGTGGTCCATCGCGACAGCCGGAGTTTTCGCAATTTACGGGATAATAGGAGTGTCCGCGCTTGCGGTGGTGCAAGTCGCAAATGTCGTGGGGCAGCTTTTTATGGCGGCATATTTCGGGATAGGAAACGCATCGCTTGTACTCATCGGCGAGGCACTCGGCAGGAAAGAGCTGGAACAGGCATACTCATACTCAAAAATGATTTTAAAAACCTCATGGATAATGTCTGCCGTTCTGGCAACTATATTTTTTATCGCAAGCGGACCGATTTCCACATTGTATGATTTCGCCCCTGAAACCACCGCCACGTTGTCGTTGACACTCAAGGCATGGAGCATAGCGCTTGTTTCAAAGTCAATGTCGTATATAATCATCTGCGGCATATTAAGGGCGGGCGGCGATACATTTTACTGCATGGTGGTTGAAATCATTATCAATCTGGTTTTAAAGATCCTGCTCGCGCTCATGGCCGTTGTATTGCTTAAATGTCCGGTGTACCTGGCATTATTTATAGTTTCCCTGGGAGACGCTATAGAGGTGGCTGTTACATACAGGCGATATCGCGGGAAAAAGTGGATAAAAACCATGATATAATGGTTGCATCAATCTATATGCTCAACGATAGGTGTTGAGCATTGCGGCGTTGCCGCTATGAAGCAACCATTTGATCATGCTTGAATCTGTTGTCATGATATAATGGTTGCATCAATCTATATGCTCAACGATAGGTGTTGAGCATTGCGGCGTTGCCGCTATGAAGCAACCATTTGATCATGCCGGAATCTGTTGTCATGGATAGCGTGCATATGCGAACACACGAATTTTGCATTTATTTTGTTTGAGCGGAAAATGACTGAACGGGAAAGGATGTTTTATGTCG
>JBGZBU010000012.1:0-26472 GCA_041844835.1 Anaerovoracaceae bacterium | reverse complement strand
TTTGAAATGCCTTTAAGCTCAATCAGCTTAGAGTTAAGATTTTCCTGCATTACCCCAAACCTTTCAAATCATAAAAATTTATTTATATGTAATGGTTGAATCTGTAAAACAGACTACACAAATGATAACATAGTCGGGGGCAAACTACAATTGAAAAATCAAATATCGAAGCAACGTTATATATCAAGGGTCACTTCCACCGGGCAGTGGTCTGAACCGTGGATCTCCTGATGTATGCTTGCTGAAGTCAGCCGGTCCTTCAAATCGGAGGAAGCGAGAAAGTAGTCGATCCTCCAGCCCGCATTGCGCTCCCGCGCTCGCGTTATATATGACCACCACGTGTATTCGTCTTCCTTGTCGGGATAAAAATGCCGGAACGTGTCAATGAATCCGCTGTCCAAAAGCATGCTCATTTTTTCCCGCTCTTCATCCGTAAACCCCGCATTTCTTCTGTTTGATGCCGGATTTTTCAGATCGATTTCCTTATGCGCCACATTGAGATCTCCGCATATGATCAGCGGTTTGTCTTTTTTGAGTTCATTCAGATGATTTCTGAACGCATCCTCCCATTCCATGCGGTAATCAAGACGTGCCAGCTCGCGCTTTGAATTTGGCGTGTAGACGGTGAGCAGCCTGAATTTAGGGTATTCGGCGCAAATTATTCTGCCCTCGTGATCGTGTGCATCTATCCCCATACCCGTGCTCACGGAAACGGGCTCCTCTTTGGTGAAGATTGCGGTTCCGGAGTAGCCTTTTTTATCGGCATAGTGCCAGAATTGCATATAGCCGGGCAAATCCATTTCAAGTTGTCCGTCTGACAGCTTCGTTTCCTGCAGGCAAAAGATATCCGCGTCGGCAGCTTTGAAAAAATCCATAAAGCCTTTATTCAGGCAGGCGCGTATTCCATTTACATTCCATGATATCAGTTTTTTAGTCATTTCACTCTCCGGATTGTTTTTTTATTAGTATACCATCTTGTGCGTTTTTTTATCATCGATTTGTACGGAATTTATCAAAAAAACAAAACAGACTGCAGGGGAGCAGTCCGTTTTGTTCAAAAGGGGTATTGGAATTAGAGATTAACGAGATTATCAGGGGGATAATCACAAGGTGATTATATACTATGCATAAAAAAATTGCAATAGCAAAAAAATCATGCAATCCAACGGGGATTTTTTGTAATTTTTAAGTTTTTTTTGTATAATGTCTTCATTGAATATGTCTGTGAGCGCTGGAAATATGCGGTATGCGGGCATGAAAAGGCGGATATAGAGCAAGGATGTGAGGTTCTTTATGGAAGAAATAAGCAGTTTGATCGGAGCGTCAAGGAAGATCGTCATAAAAATCGGTAGCAATGTTCTGAGCAATGACAACGGTTTTGTCAACCGAAAGACGCTGGATAATATAGTGGAGCAGGTGTGCGCGCTCATGCACGGCGGCAAGCAGGTCGCGATCGTATCATCGGGTGCCGGCATATGCGGCGTGGGCG
Source organism: Anaerovoracaceae bacterium (assembly GCA_041844835.1). GTDB lineage: Bacteria > Bacillota > Clostridia > Peptostreptococcales > Anaerovoracaceae > CAUUCX01. The sequence continues at coordinate 24,983 of JBGZBU010000012.1, read as the reverse complement.
CTATAAACAAGTGGAGCCGCCGCCACGACATGAACTATAAACAGGCGCTATGCGCTATAGGTCAGGTGGAGCTCATGATGGCATATAAGGAGGCCTTTTGGCGGGAAAATGTCCATGTTGCGCAGATGCTTCTTACTAAGGACGATTTCGGGGATGCGGAGCGTGAGCTGCACATGAGAAATACGCTGTTTACGCTCATTGATGAGGGCGTGGTTCCGATAATCAACGAAAACGACTGCGTGAGCGTGGAAGAAATAAAGATAGGCGACAATGATACATTGAGCGCATATGCGGCGGCGCTTTGGAATGCGGATCTGCTCATAATACTCAGCGACATAGACGGAGTATTCGACAAAGACCCCAAGAGCAACGAGGATGCGCGGCTGATAGAAGATGTGCATGATATCGACGCACTGCTTGAGGGGATAGATGCGAGAGGAAAGAGTTCGTTCGGAACGGGCGGCATTCTGAGCAAAATAGGGGCTGCTCGTAAAGTGAACGGATACGGGATTCCCATGCTGCTCCTGAACGGCAAAAAAGAAAATTCAATTGAGGATGCGTTTTGCGGAAAGGTGAAAGGGACTTTTTTCCATGCGCGAGATTAGACGGAGGCACGTATGAGATTGGGATTTATAGGCGTTGGCAACATGGGAGGCGCGATAGCAAGAGGCTGCATGCGGGTTCGGGCTGAGCGTGGTGAGGAGCTCGGGATATTTCTTTCAGAGCACAATGCGCACAAGGTGGAAGATCTCGTTTGTGCGGGCGCCGTTCTTTGCCGTGACGTCGCGGAGCTGATCCGCCGATCGGATGCGATTATACTTGGGGTGAAACCGACCGCCGTGGACGCCGCGGCGGTCGAGATGGTCGCTTCAGGCGCGCTTAATGATGAAAAAATAATAGTCTCGATGGCGGCAGGCTGCTCCATAGAAAAGCTGGAAAGTTTTTTTTGCGCCGGATCAAAGATCTGCAGGATTATGCCTAATACGCCGGCGCTTATCGGCGAGGGCATGATTTCAATTTCATGCAATGCAAACGTCACTCCCGCCGAGCTTGATGCGGTGAAAAATGCGCTTGCCGCGCTCGGAAAAATTGAAGTCGTCGATGAGGAACTGATACACTGCGTGATAGGCGTGGCGGGCAGCAGTCCTGCATATACATATATGTATATTGAAGCGCTCGCTTCCGCTGCCGCGGCAGAGGGAATGACTCCCGACCAGGCGCTCGAGTTCGCCGCGCAGTCGGTGCTCGGTGCTGCGAAAATGGTGCTCGAAACCGGCATATCACCTGAACAGCTGCGCATCAATGTTTGCTCTCCCGGCGGCACGACCGTGGAAGCGGTAAAGGTTTTGGAAGATATGAACTTTAAAGGCATAGTGGCGGAAGCGTTTAATGCCGCTTGTGAAAAATCGAAACTGATGAGCAAGTGAGGAGGGACTATGATTTTTGAAGAGAAAACATTGGAATCCGAAATGATATACGAGGGAAACATATTAAAACTCAGACGGGATCTGGTGGCCATAAAAAACGGCGGCACCGCATACCGCGAGATAATTGAGCATAACGGCGCGGCAGTTATGGTGCCGGTTACCGATGAGGGGAAAATAGTGCTTGTAAGACAATACAGAAAGCCGCTTGAGCGAGCCGTGCTGGAGATCCCCGCGGGCAAAATCGAACCGGGCGAAGAGCCTCTTGATGCGGCAAGACGCGAGCTGCGGGAGGAAACGGGGTATACAGCCGATGAGGTAGAGCATATCATTACCTTCTATCCTACCGTGGCATACTGCAGGGAGGAGCTGCATATGTTTTTATGCAGAGGACTGCGAGCGGGAGAAACGGATTTTGACGAGGGCGAATCAATAGAAGTTTGCGAATATGATCCTGAGATCCTCAAACAGATGGTGAGGCGCGGAGAAATACAGGACGGCAAGACAATTATAGCTGTGCTCATGCTGGGACAAATCATGTAACGCATGACAAATCGCTTGGACACGGGGCTTCTCAGCCACAAGACCCCCAAAAGTCAGATGAAGCATCCGATTTTTGGGGGTCGATTTAGAAAATATCTTTTTAAAATATTCTTTTTTATTATAACTTGTATGATGTGCATGATTTACATAATCTATACGGCATACACGTCGCATACATCATACACATCATGCAGAAATGAAATACTAGAATGAAATCTTGCAGAAGAGAGCAATGATGCAGAGCACAATCGCAAGCGGTGTATAGAGCCATTTGCCGATATTGTACCATGCCGTGCCCTGTGTTTTCTTTGTGCCCCTGTTTACCTCATCAAGCAATTCATCTTTTTTGAGAACCCAGAACCATGATATAGCGCCCAGGCTGGCACTGATAGGTATGATATAGATCGATACGAGATCCATCCAAGGACCCCAGCCGCCCATAATCGCACCTTTGGTATCGGTGATAGGTTCCATGAATATCCCGATGGCAAGAGTTATCAAGCATAAGAATACGAGTATGATTTTTCGACTCAATTTCGGGAATTTATACATAAACGATTCAATTACAACTTCAAACAGGCTCTGCAGGGAAGTGATTCCGGCGAACACCACCGCGGTATATAATAAGATCGCAAAAATTCTTCCAAGCGGGATGTCCTGAAGTACTGCGGGAAGAGTTACAAAAAGCAATCCCGGTCCCCGGTCTATGCCGAATGCAAAGGTGGCGGGGATTATCACAAGCGCAGCGACTACAGCGGCGACAGTGTCAAAAATTGCCGTATTTTTCGCGCCGTTTACTATGTCTTCATCACCTCCGAGGTATGACCCGTACACTATCATACAAGAGCCCGTAATGGACAGTGAGAAAAATGCTTGTCCCATCGCCCACACCCAGGTCATCGGATTGAGGAGTTGCTGCCAATCCGGCATAAACATAAATTTATATCCGCCAAGCGCATCCGGCAACAGCAGCACTCTGACCGCCAGGATAAGAAACAGCAAAAAGAAAATAGGCATCATGACTTTGCCGGTTTTTTCAATACTGCGCGCACCGTATATCAGAGTAAGGCCGGTTATTATTACGATTGCGATATGAAATGGCACAACGGAATACGTCTTGAATGCAAACGAAGCGAACCATTCTTCCGTATTCACTTCCATAAGCGTGCCGAAGACGGAATCGGTGAGGGCCTTTAATACATAAGAAATTACTATCGCATATCCTATTGTGATGCAAACAGCGCCGATCAGAGGAATCCAGCCCACGATTTTCCCAGCTCTATGCATGCCTCTCGAATTCCACGCATACTCATACGCACCCAGCGTACCCGCTTTTGCTCTGCGCCCTATTGCGTATTCGGAGCTCAGTCCCGTATAGCTGAAAAGTATGATGAAGAATAGGTAACATAGCAGGAATGCGCCGCCGCCGTTTGAGGCCATCCTGTACGGGAACCCCCAAACATTCGCCATGCCAACGGCAGAGCCGACACACGCAATAATAAATCCCCACTTTGATGCAAATAAGTTTCTCTTGTTACCCATAACTAACACTCCTAACTAAAAATTCCTAAACTAAAACTGCTAAATTTTATTATTCATGAATTTGCATTCCTGAATTTCAAAACTTGAATTTTATTATATATATATCAACTTTATTGACTTTTTATTGTTTACGTGAACTCGAATACTAACCCGAACCCGCGCTCTATGCTCGGAGCACCGCGATCTATGATATGATCCCTGTTATATGATTATATGATCAATGATCCGCAATCCATGAACGATGATCAATGAATGATAATCCATTCCCTGTGTGTGACATATGATCTGTAATCTATGTATGATTCGAGATCTGCAATCTGTAATCCGCAGTCTATGATTGTATAACCCGCAGCCTATGATCCGTGATCTTAGGTGATCTGTGATATGTGATCCGTGCCCCGCGCGCAGTGCTATGAAAAAAGTAGATCGCGATTATCCAAAACCGTCCTTATTTCATCACTGTTTTCAAGGATGTTCCCCTTGATCTCAAGGCGGTTTTGCGCGTTTACATGATTCTCCATTGTTTTGATGAGATTTGTTAGAGATTCTGCCGTATCTGCGACGCCGCTTTCAAGTTTGCTTAGATAAAGATCACAGGCGTCAAGTAAATCCGTGTTTGGTTTGTCAGTGGCAAACCCGCATAAAAAATAAGCATCATGCTTAAATTTTTCATTCGATGCGATCGCTTTAATTTTTGCAATAATATCTTCCTTGGACATGTTAACCTCCATAAGCAGGTCTGAATGCACGGCAAGTACATCCGACAGATTTTAAAAATATTTATACAGGTTTAAAAATAATGTATAGCAAATACTTTAACAAATCTTGTGCGTTAAATCAAGCAAAAAAAAATCAATTGGGCAATCATAGAAAAAAAGAAACAAAAAATAAAACAAGCAATTAAGCAAAAAACGGACATGCATAAACAGGCAAGATGTGGGTATGGATCCACATTTTATCCCATATGTTGTTGTGTCGGAGGCGTCATGAAAAGTATACAGAAAAAACATCTCCCAAAATCAGCGTAAAGTGGAGATTAAGTGGGGGATTTGGTTGAAAAGTGGAGTATAGTGGAGTATAGTGGTTGTGTAGATATATACATATATTCATCTGTATTCATTGACAGATCAGGAGGCGCGCCTAATGCTGATGGGCAAGTATCACAATTCAATAGATGCAAAGTCCAGGATGATAATCCCGTCAAAATGCAGAGAGGACTTGGGCGGCGTTTGCGTCCTCACCCGCGGAATAGATAAATGTTTGTACGTCTATCCCATGGCGGAGTGGAGCAAGTTTATGGAAAAACTTTCAAAACTGCCGACCTCGGACTCAAAGGCGAGAGCTTTTGTGAGGCATTTTTATGCAAATGCCGTGGAATGTGAGATTGACAAACAAGGAAGAATTACGCTTCCGCAGGAACTCAGAGAGTATGCGGCGATAGATAAGGATCTCGTAACGGTCGGCATAATCGATAAAGTGGAGATATGGGCAAGAGAAGAATGGGATGCGGAAGTCCGTGAGACGGATGATTCCACTTGGGATATGGCGGAGAAGATGGCGGAGTACGGAATTTAAGCGGAGGAACGCTATGAATTTTCAGCACAAATCCGTTTTGCTGACAGAATGCATCGATGGATTGAAGATAGATCCCTCGGGGGTGTATGTGGATGCAACTCTGGGCGGCGGCGGACATTCTGAAGCCATATGTGGGCGGCTGTCCGACAGTGGAATGCTCGTCGGCATAGACAGGGACGCGGATGCCGTAGCGGCAGCGGAGGAGAGATTGTCACCGTTCAAATGCAGAAAATTTTTTGTGCGGAGGAATTATTCCGAGATAAAAGATGTGCTGGCGGATCTCGAGATACGTGAAGTAGACGGTATCATTGCGGATTTGGGGGTTTCGTCGTTCCAACTGGACAATCCCGAACGCGGTTTTTCATATATGAATGATGCTCCGCTGGACATGCGGATGAATCAGGAGGACGGACTCAGCGCATATAATGTTATAAATTCCTACGATCGGGATGATTTGACCCGCATAATCAAGGAATACGGCGAGGAGAGATGGGCAAAGCGCATAGCTGAATTCATCGTTTCAGCCAGAAAGGAAAAGGAGATCGCGAGCACCGCGGAACTCGTTTCCATAATAAAAGCGGCAGTCCCCAAGGGGGCACGGCGGGACGGTCCGCACCCCGCGAAGAGAACCTTTCAAGCGATCAGAATCGAAGTCAACGGCGAACTTGAGCATCTTAAGGATGCTGCAGGAGATATGTGCGATGTGCTGACTCCGGGCGGGCGGCTCTGCATCATCACATTTCATTCGTTGGAAGACAGGATAGTAAAAGATATTATAAAGCAGCGTGAGGACGGCTGCGTGTGTCCGCCGGGAATCCCCGTTTGCGTATGCGGGAATGAGTCGGATATGCGTAGAGTCACAAAAAAACCCGTCCTTCCGTCGGAAGCGGAGATTGCCGAAAATCCGCGGGCACGCAGCGCAAAGCTGAGGATTGCGGAAAAAACGAAGTGAATTTAAGAAGATAAATATAAAGATAAAAAGCCAAATATAAAGATAAAAAATAAGGTAACGAGAAAACCGAATTTAGTTTGTAACAGCTTGCAAACGGGAAAGGAGGCGTAGCGTAAGATGAATCAAGCAGTAAGAGCAAATCAACCGGTAAGAGCAAGAGAAATATCGACAAGAGAAAAGATGCATATTTTACTGTCAATTGTCTTTATCGGCATATTGTGCGGTGCTCTCGTGATTATGGCTGCGCATGTCGGCAACGTTACATATCATCTGAACAATACGATAAAAGAAAATGCCGTAATTGAGGGGGAAATCGAGAATTTGAAGATACAGATTCAGGAGTCCTCAAAAATAGAAGTCATTGAGCAAAAAGCAATAGAACAGCTGGGGATGAATTATCCGGAGGCATCGCAATTTGTGTATGCCGCCGAAACTGAAAAGCCCCCTGAGGGTTTTGCGCAGCTGCTCAAGGCGGAAGCATATAATTAGCCAAATCAAAACTTCATAAATTAACCTCGCCGGACAGAAAACATACTCTCAGTGGACTGTCCGGCTTTTACTGAAACGCCGCGATATTTCCGTAGAAATACTTTAAAATAATTGAAATCGTTTTAAGCTATGAAAAAAAATTACAGTGAAAAAAGTTTGAATAACATGCGGGTAAGGTTGGTATTACTGTTCGCCGCTTTTTGCGTGGTTTGCATGCTGCTTGTGCTCAGACTGGGATGGTTGCAAATAGTGGACGGCGAAAAATATGTGAAACTTGCCGCAGAACAGCAGACGCGAGATATTCCGATAGAAGCGAAACGCGGTACGATTTTCGATAGGAACGGCGAAGTGCTCGCCATAAGCGCGCTGAACTATTCCGTATGGGCCCGCCCGCGCGATATAGCTCGCGCTGCGGAAGGTCCGCTGACGGATGAGGAAGTCGCGGAGGAAATTGAAAAAACGGCAGTCAGGTTGAGCAAGATAATCGGTGAGGGTGCAGACAAAGATGATATGGTTGAGCTCATGAATTCCGACAGGCCGCTCGTAAAAATAGCAAAAAATCTGGACAAAAAAACGGCGGACAAGATAAGGAAAGAAAAGTTAAAAGGGATAGAGCTGATGCAGGATGTCAGGAGACATTATCCCAACGGAGCGTTTGCCGCGCACGTGCTCGGCAGCGTGACCGACGATAACAAGGGATTGGCGGGACTGGAGCTCGAATACAACAGATATCTCTCCGGAGTGCCCGGCAGAATGATCAGAAATACGGATGTGTCGGGGAAAACCCTGTCGTTCGGCAAAGAAAAATATTACAGAGCGGATAACGGTCTCGGACTCGTACTGACGATAGATTCCGTTATACAAAATCTCGCCGAGAAAAGCATTGAAAAGGCGGTATCCGACGCCTCAGCAGACAGGGCAATGTGTATTGTGATGGATCCTAAAACGGGGGATATCCTTGCAATGGCGTCATATCCGGACTACGATCCGAATGTGCCGCGGGTGCCGCTCAACGAAAATCTGGCGCAGGAAGTCGAACAGATGAGCGCCGACAAAAAAATTGAATTTTGGAATAAAATGTGGAGAAATCCGATGGTCAGCGATGTATATGAGCCCGGTTCAACTTCCAAGCTCATGACTACCGCCGCCGCTCTGGAGGAGGGCGTAACGAGCCAAAATGACGGATTTTATTGCAGCGGCAGCATAGACGTGGCTGACAGGACTTTGAAATGCTGGTATTATCCGAGAGCGCACGGGCATGAATCGCTGGTGGAGGCCGTAGGCAATTCCTGCAATCCGGTGTTTGCGATATTGGCCGCGAGACTCGGGACGGACAGATTTTACAATTATATGGCGCTTTTCGGAATGACGGAAAAAACGGGGATAGATTTTCCGGGCGAGGCGGCTCCGATCCTGCAGAAAAAAAACGAAGCGGGGCCGGTGGGGATCGCGACCATGTCATACGGACAGGGGATAGCCGTTACAATGATACAGCAAATCACGGGGATATGCGCGATAGGAAATGACGGAGTTCTCCTGCAGCCGAGATTGGTAAAAGAACTCGTCGACAGCGAGGGGAAGACGGTGAAAACAGTGCCCGTTAAACGGGTGCGGCGCGTGATTTCAAAACAGACCGCAAGCGAGATGGCAATCATCATGGAGTCAGTTGTTTCCGAGGGGAGCGGCCGGCGCGCCATAATTCCGGGGTACCGGGTGGGCGGCAAGACGGGTACGGCAAACAAGGTGGCTGACGGAGGTTATTCGGAGGATACATATTCTTCGTTTATAGGTATGGCGCCTATGGATGATCCGAAACTCGCGGTGCTCGTGGTTATAGACAATCCGCGCGGAGAGCGGCACGGCAGTGTGGTGGCCGCACCGCCCGCAAGAAATATCCTCGCCGGCGCGCTGAGATATATGAATATAGAGCCGAAATACACCGGCACGGACGAAACGGATGCATCCCGTCCGAAAGTCACCGTTCCCGATGTGCGAGGCATGGATTCCACAGCCGCGGTCACGAGGTTGTCTCAGTCATCGCTCGGGCATAAGATAATATCAAATCAGGACGGCGGTACATTCATGGTAGTGGATCAGTATCCTAAACCGGGAGAACGCATCCCCGAAGGCGGGATAGTTTTCTTGTACAGACAGTAGCTGCACGTTACAAGCAGCACATATAAATAAACAGCGCGTGCAAAGACAGCGGCACATGCAAAAACGGTAATACGATGACGGAGGTGAACACTTACATAAAATGAAACGCAATTTGCAATGGATAGCCGATGCGGCGGGCGGGCGGATAACGGTCGGAAATGAAATCGACGCCGCGAATCGCGCGATTTCCGAGATTTCAATCGATTCAAGACGTGTGAGCAAAGGGTGCCTGTTCATACCCGTTATAGGGGAAAAACATGACGCGCACGAATTTCTGCCGAATGCCGTAAAAGCCGGCGCGGGGGCTGTGCTTTTTGCGAATGAAAAGCGCTTTGAAGATGAAACGAAGCATCTGTGCGAGGAGCAGGGTGTAATCGCGATTAAGGTTGAGGATACCACATTCGCGCTGCAGGCGCTAGCAAAAAAATATCTTGAGGAAATATCGCCGGTTAAAATAGGGGTGACGGGAAGCGTGGGAAAAACTTCGACTAAGGATATGCTCGTCGGAATTTGTTCAAAATTCGTAAAAACGTCGGGGAATGCGGGGAATTTCAACAATCATATAGGTCTGCCGCTCACGATTCTGAGCTCGCCGGAGGATACGGAAGTGCTGGTCCTTGAGATGGGCATGGATAAGCCGGGAGAAATAGCTTTGCTCGCGGATATCGTAAACCCCGATTTGGCGATCATAACCATAGTGGGAGAATCTCATCTTGAAAATCTTAAAACACGGGAAAACATACTGAAAGCGAAACTCGAAATTGCGAAGAATTTTTCAAATAAAAATTTTCTTATCGTAAATTCTGATAATGATTTGCTGAATGCGGATGTCGTCAAATCGTTCTCGCCGCATGTCGAAAACATAGTAAGAGTGGGAAAAGAAATGAGTTGCGATTATGTTTTATCCGATATTTGCGAAAATGGTGAAAAAGGTATAAAATTTAATGTCAGAGATTTAAATGACAGCGCTGAAGTTGTGCTGCCGATGCTGGGCAGGCATAATGCAATGAACGCATCGCTTGCAATTGCCGCCGCGTGCATGACAGCGCGTCTCGGCGGGCGGGATTCGGAGCCTTTTTCCGGCATAACGCTTGGATCCGCGGCGGCGGCGCTTGCGGATGCCGAAATTACGGAGCGCAGGTTGACAAACATAAAACTGAGCAGAATCTCTATAATAGATGATTCGTATAATGCGAGCCCCGAATCCATGAAGTCGGCGCTTTCTGTGCTTGCGGAGCTGCCGGCGCAAAGGCGGGTAGCCATACTTGGAGATATGTATGAACTGGGCGAGGAATCCGCAGACATGCATGAAGATGTCGGGATGTACGCCGCTTCCAAGGGAATAAATCTCATAATTACGGTGGGAGAACTTGCGGAAGATATAGGTTGCGGCGCGGCAAGATATATGGCGCAGTCGATTTTTTCGAGCGGCACGCACAGCCCGAATCCGGGAGCTGCAAGCCCTTTGGAAGCTCTTGCAGCGCTCGCCGGAATGCGAGCTGCGGGAGAGAATCACGATGTCGAAAGCGACAATTCCGCGGCGAGCGATATTTGCAGCGATAATTTGCTTGAAGTGCTGCATTTTTCAAATAAAGAACGGCTGATTGAAAATTTGGGGTCAATAATTCGCGAAGGAGACCGAATTCTGGTCAAGGCGTCAAACAGTCTTGGCCTGAGCGACGTGGTTATGAGACTTAGGGAGATGGATTGAAATTATGACACTTAATTTATGTACAGGACGATTTTTTTTCTGTGATTTTTTTTCCGTGGCGATCGCACTGCTGATAACCGCGGTTATCACTTTCGCGCTGATTCCGTTTCTTAGGAAAAAAAAACTGGGACAGCACATACGCGAGGACGGTCCGAAAGGGCATTTAAAAAAGGCCGGAACGCCTTCAATGGGAGGAATTGCAATAGTTATAGCCGTTTTGGCAACCATGGCGATTACAAAAAATATAAATGCGGAAACCCTGCCCGTCGTGCTTGGATTTTTTGCTTTCGGACTGATAGGATTTTTGGATGATTCCATGAAATTTTTGCGCGGCAATAATTTGGGATTGCGTTCATGGCAGAAACTGGTGCTTCAGATAGCGGCGGGTGCCGTGTTTGCGGTGTGGATTTTTAAAAGCGGACTGCATGGCGCTTCGATATGGATACCGTTTGCGGATACTTTTGTCAATATAAGGGGTTTTGCAGTGCCGTTTTTTGTGTTCATCATGGTTGCCATGACAAACGGCGTCAATCTCACGGACGGTTTGGACGGGCTCGCAAGTTCCGTTACTGTGATAGTATCGCTTATGTTTGCTGTACTCGCGAGGATTTCATCGCATGAAATGAATGTGTTTTTTATGGCGATCGCCGGCGCTTGTTTGGGTTTCCTGATTTTCAACAAGCATCCGGCGAAGATTTTCATGGGTGATACGGGATCTTTGGCGCTTGGCGGCGGGCTTGCGCTGGGAGCTCTTGCTTTGAACGCCGAGTTGCTGCTTCCGATTGTGGGTATAGTATATGTGATCGAGGTTTTATCGGTAATAATACAGGTCGTAAGTTTTAAAACTACGGGCAGGAGAGTATTTAAAATGACACCGATACATCATCATTTTGAAATGATGAATCTGAGTGAAGTGAGGATCGTGCAGCTGTTCTGCCTCGTCACGTTGGCGGCGATGTTGCTGTGTAATATTGCGGTTTAGATTTTATGTTTATGTTACGGAGATACAATCATGGAGAGCTTTACGGGTAAAAAAGTGTTGGTTCTGGGCATGGGCAAATCCGGCAGGGCGGCCATGCAGGCTCTTTTAAAGCAGGGTGCGGTCGTATCGGTGTATGATCGGCACGGGGCGGAGGAGCTGGAGGAAAGCTTGCTGATGTTTCTTAAAAAATCGGGGGTGGGTCTTTATCTCGGAAAAATGCCTGATGCCGGCGAGCAATTCGATATGCTCGTGCTTAGCCCCGGAATTCCCCCGGATATGGAGTATGTGCGCACGGCTCTTGCGGGCGGCGCGGAAATCATCGGGGAACTTGAGCTTGCCTACAGATTTACGGATGCGCAATTTGTTGCAATCACGGGTACAAACGGCAAGACCACCACTACCGCATTGGTGGGAGAAATGTTCATAAATGCGGGAAGAGACGCGTATGTGGTCGGGAATATAGGCGTTCCGGCTGTTTCCGTTGCAATCAGCCTGCCGCAGGAGTCGTGGCTGATAACCGAAGTCAGCAGTTTCCAGCTCGAGACCGTAAAAAAGTTCAAACCTGCAATATCCGCAATACTTAATCTTGCTCCGGATCATTTGGATCGGCACGGCAGTTACGAGAACTATATATCCGCAAAGAGCAGGATTTTCGAGAATCAGTCGGATGCGGATTATTTCGTGGTAAACGCGGATGATGAAAGGACCTATGAATTGGCTTCGCTTTCAAAAGCGAGAGTGGTGCCGTTCAGCAGTACGCAGGACTTAATATTCGGAGTTTGCGTACGCAGCAGTCATATCGTCCTCATAAACGAGGCGGGCGAATCTATTGTTTTTTGCTCAAAAGAGGAGCTTTTAATCCCCGGAAAACACAATCTGGAAAACGCTCTCGCTGCGGTTGCGATCGCTTATTTTTCCGGAGTGGATCCCGAGGTCATATCCGCGACGCTCAGAAGTTTTCACGGTGTCGAACATCGCATGGAAAAATGCGGGATAGCAAACGGCGTGCAGTACATAAACGATTCAAAAGGAACGAATCCGGATGCCGCAATCAAGGCGATCAAGGCGATCAACGGCAATATAATCCTCATTGCGGGCGGTTCCGACAAGAAATTGGATTTTTCAGACTTTGTCGCTGAATTTACAGACAAAGTAAAGCATGTGTTCCTGATGGGAGAGACGGCGGGAAAAATAGCGGATGCGGCGAAAAAAGAGGGCTTTGAGCATTTGACGATATGCGGCGATATGCGCGATTGCGTAACAAGAGCGCATGCACTTGCGGAGGCGGGCGATACCGTGCTGCTTTCTCCCGCGTGCGCAAGTTTTGATATGTATTCGTGCTTTGAGGAGCGCGGAGAGGATTTTAAGAATGAAGTTGCGGATCTGATTGCGCGAGGTGGACGGAATTGAAGAGAGAAGCGCTCATGGCGGCAGGGAGTATAGAATCCGGCAAACAAAAGAGTTTCGGAAGAAAACGGCGATCAAATTCCGCCGATTTTCTGCTGATAGTTTTGACTATGGCTCTTGTAATATTCGGGATAATAATGGTATTCAGCGCCAGTTATTATACATCGATTCACAAGTTTGACACGCCGTATCATTTTTTGAAAAGGCATATGGTATGGGCGTTCGGCGGGACAATACTTCTGTTTCTGGCGTCGCGCGTTCCGTACAAGATATACAGGGCCCCTGCCACGTTGTTTTTGGCGGTGAGTTTTGTGCTGCTGCTGCTTATTTTTACTCCGCTCGGCATGGAATTGAATAATGCCCGCAGATGGCTGGGAATCGAGGGGATCCCCGTAACGATTATGCCGGGGGAGCTGGCAAAGATATCGATTATTATTTTTGTAGCCGCATTCCTGTCACGCAATCCTAAAAGAGTGCAGTCGCTCGGCGGCGGCGTCCTGCCGCTGCTCATGATAGCGGGAGTTTTTGCCGCGCTCATAATAAAGCAGCCCAATCTTTCTACGGCGCTTACCGTTGTCGGCATCGTCATTTCGATGATGTTTATTGCGGGGCTTAAAATCTCACATCTGATCGGCATTTTTACGCTCTCGACGGCGGGCGTGCTTGCCCTCGTGTTTTCAGATATCGCAAGGCATTGGAAGGGAAGACTTGTTACGTTTTTGGATCCGTTTACGGATTCGATGGGCGAGGGATATCAGGTGGTGCAGTCACTCATAGGGATAGGCTCCGGGGGATTTTTCGGCAAAGGCTTGGGGCACAGTGTACAGAAAAGTTTGTATCTTCCGGAACCTCAAAACGACTTTATCTCGACGATAATAGGCGAGGAATTCGGTTTTTTGGGATTGCTCATAATGATTGTCATATATATGATGTTGGTATGGCGGTGTGTCAAGGTATGCATTGGGGCGCCCGATTCTTTTTCGCTGCTGCTCGCGGGAGGAATCACGACCATGATCGCCCTTCAAATGGTGATGAATATAGCCGTCGTAACTTCATCCATGCCTGCGACGGGGGTCACTCTTCCGTTTGTCAGCTATGGAGGAAATGCGTTGCTGCTCTTTATGGGCAGCATGGGGATAATGATAAACATTTCAAAGGCTTCGAGCAAATCGGAGACTTAAAGGAGGTGTAATTGCAATATGAGAATCGTAATGACCGGCGGCGGAACCGGCGGACATATATATACCGCGACGGCAATTGCGGACAAAATAAAGGAAAAAAATCCCGATGCGGAGATTCTGTTCATAGGCACTACACGCGGTCTTGAGCGTGATCTCGTGCCTCAGCAGGGATATCCGATAGAATATGTAAATGTACGAGGGCTCAACAGAAAGGCATTATGGCGGAATGTGAGCATCATAAAGGAAGCCTATGCCGCAAAGATAAAGGCAATCGAGACAATTAAGGCTTTTGACCCGGATGTCGTGATCGGGACCGGGGGATATGTGAGCGGACCCGTCGTGGAAGCGGCGCATTCGCTCGGAATCAGATGCTATATACATGAGCAGAATGCACATCCCGGGCTGGCAAACAGGCTGCTTGAGCGTTGTGCGGAAAAGGTTTTCATAAGTTTTAACGAGGCGCGCAGATATTTCAGAAATAAAGAAAAAGTTGTCTTTACGGGCAATCCGGTGCGCAAGGAATTTTTTGAAATCGACGGAGTTTTTGCGCGTCGTGAGCTCGGAATTGCGGAAGACGAATTCGTGTTGCTGACATTCGGCGGCAGTCAGGGCGCCAGACGGATCAATGAGACCATGCTGGATGTAGTGCGCTTTTACCACGGAATGCAAAATGTGCGGATATATTTCGTGACGGGGAACAGTCACTACGCCGAGATTGAACGGGATCTCGCTTCGAGGAATCTTGAGGGGGGCAATATCACTTTGATAAAATATCTGGTGGATATGCCCAAGTATCTGCATGCGGCGGATCTTGTAATCGGTCGCGCCGGCGCATTGACGCTTTCTGAAATCATGGTCTGCAACAAACCGTCGATACTGGTGCCGTCGCCAACCTCCGCGCGCAATCACCAGTTCCACAACGCGATGGCTGCCGCAAATATAGGCGCAGCCCGTGTAATAGAGGAGCGTGAACTGAATCGCTCGAGCCTTATAAAGGAAATCGAGCGTTTGAGGGGCAATCCGGAATTGATGAAAGAGATGAGCGACGCGTGTGCAAGGCTGCTCAAAAAAGACGCGGCGGAAAGCATTTATGAAGAATTGCAATTTTGCAGAGAATGATCGAATGAGTATGAATGAAGAAAATGAAATACTTATAAGGGATTTATCGGAAATCGACGAGGAGTTTGCGGACGCCGGCTATGACGCGTTCGGAAACGGGATGGATTATCGCGATGAGATGCGCGCGGACGAGGACAGCGCGCTGGAGCAGTATGCCAGATACAGAGAAAACAAGCTCAGAGAACGGAAAGAAGAGCGGCGCAGGAAGAGGCGAAGGCGCAGGAATGCTTTTGCCGTATTTCTGCTGCTGATTATCTGCGGCATTGCCGCGTATTTTGCCGGGACGTCTGCATTTTTCGATGTCAAGCACGTGAAAGTGGAGGGGAATCGGCATTTTTCCGCGGAAGAAATAGTCGATATGTCCAAGGCGAAAAAAGGACAAAACATATTTGCATTCAACAAGAAAGGCGTAATAAAAAATCTGAACTCCTATTCCTACATAAAGAATGTCAAGGTCAAGAGGAAGTTACCGGCAACCGTTATATTTCTTGTCACGGAGAGGACGCCGGCTGCGGCGGTTACATACGGAGAAAGATATATCGTGCTCGATGACGAGGGATTTGTCCTTGAGAAAACCCGGGAAGAGCCGCAGCTTACGCTGCTTTCGGGCATGACCGTAAAACGCATGGAAGAGGGGAAATCTCTAAAAGTCGAGGAGTCGGATGTGCTTGAGGACACCCTGAAAATGCTCAATATTATGAAAAAAAATGATTTATTTTTTAAAAAAATTGAGATGACGAATGTCATGGTAAACGCGTACATTTATGACACTCTCATATGTCGGGGAATGCCGCAAAACATCTTGAAGTCCATGGAAGACGGGCATTTGCAGGCGGTTCTCATGGATCTTTACAGCAAAGGCACTAAGCGAGGAGTCATAAACGTGGGAGATAAAAGCTACTGCTCATTCACTCCGGAATATTGATTGTTCGTGCCGTTTGTTCGGCTCGTTAAAATTGCGGGAAGAATTTCCCGATCAGCGGCATGCTCCCGATCGCTCGAGCAAAATCGGGATTATGGCGCATTCCCGCGCAGGTCAGAACATATATCACAAGCAGCAACAGCAGCAATCCCAGAGGTTTCCTTATTTTGTTGCGTTTTTTCTTCTGCTCGGCGGCGGTGAATTGAGACCGTTCACGCTCAAGTTCGATAAGAATATCGTCATACAAAGTTTCGGGAACGGCGGGCTCTTCGTAGATCCGCTGCAGTTCATCAAGCTTTTTTCTCGATGCTTCATCGAGTTTCAATTCCACTTTTAAATTTGCAGACGTTTTTTCTATGTAATCGGCGACCTCGGTATTTTTCAGATTCAATATTTCAGCGATATCTCCTATGTTCATGTCCGCGAAATGGTACAGCTTGAACGCCGCCGTTTGATTCTGAGGGAGGGTTTCCATATATGCGTAGATTTGAGAATTGTCGGTAAAATGCCTCTCCGTTCCGGCGCTTCGATGCAGCGATTTCAGTGTGGCTCGAAGCAATAACTGATAAAACCAGTTTTGCATTTTCGGCTGCGCATTCAGTTTCCTCAGATTTTTCATGCTGTGATATATGCTGTTTGTGACGGCGTTTGCGGCTGCAGCTTCATTTTTCAGATAGCTGTATGCGAACAGGTATAAATCTTCATAGTGAGAAAGTGCGTAATTTCTTGCATTTTTCATGCGATTTTCCGCCTCCGGCTCGGCTGTTTTGGCTCTGCTGTTCTCGCATCCTATATTTTTCTGTACAGACTCGTCGTATTCTTGTTTTGCATTCAACATGGAATACCTCCTAAAACCTAAAATTTAAAATCCAAGACTTAAAACCTAAAAAACTTGTTGTAATTTCTCTTTTCCGACTCTATTTTCTTCATAAGCTCAGGGCGCGGTGCGAGAATCAGACTCAGGGCGAGAAAAATCAGAAGGTTTACGATCAGGGCGATCAGCGCCCATATCGGGATGTAGCTGCGATTGAAAACGCTCGCCGCGAGGAAAAAAGCCGTCCCCGCAACAATTCCGCAAAATGCGGCGGTGGGGTTGGATTTTTTCCAAAAAAGAGCACCAACGGCGGCAACGAATATCTGCGCCGTTCCCGCCATTCCGATAATGCCGGTTTCGACTATCTTCAGCGGAACCAGCAGTATTACAATGTAAACTATACTTGATATCAATATTATATTTTTTTTCGATATGCACAATAAATGATATTCAGTGGAATGTTTTCTTATCGCCCTGTATATATCGAGAGTAAATATTTGCGATATTGCATGAATTTGGGAGTTTGTTGTGGAAAGGGACGCCGATGCTATCCCGCAGAGGAGTATCGCCGCAACCGAGGGCGGCAAAATGCTCATCAGCGTTTCCGGGATCAGCGAATCGTTATATGCGTGTACGGGGGATATGATCTTCAGCGATACCGCCGAAAACAGCGGCCCCAGGTACATTATCGCGGGAAGCGCAAGGTAGAGCGGAATTTTGTTGAATACCGCCGCATTTTTTGCAGCATAGGCGCGTATCCACATCGAAGGTCCCATAAGCGCGCCGATAGGGATGATTACGAACATGGAAATCCACATCAGCGCGCCCTCCGCGGACAGCGGTGAGGAAAGAATGGGAAAATCGGGATCAATCTCGGCGGCTTTTAAAAATATCGTTTTAATCCCACCGTTTTGCGGGAAGAGCAGCGCACCCGTAATCAACATAGTCAAAAAAGTCATGCTGCCATAGAAAATATCGGTAATCGCGACGGCTCTCAATCCGCCCGCCCACAGATATACGATTATGATAAAAGAAAAAATCAGACCTGCGACTCGCCACGGAATAATTCCGTGCGTCGCCGTTTCAATTATTATTGCGCCGGCATATATCTGTATCATCATATACGGAATCGTAAAAACTATCATCATGAGTGAAATCAGGCGATTGAGTTTTTTATCCGCATACATGAAATTGAAAAAATCTCCGGGTGTAATCAGATCGTTCCTTTTGCCGTGAAACCATATTCGTTTTCCGAAAATCATGAACATCAGCCCGAAAGCTATGTTCCACGCAAAACAGGTCATGTAAAGGGGGCCGTGTGAAAAGAACGTTCCCGTGGCGCCTATGGTTGCAAACGAGCTTACCCATGTGGCGTAAACGGTGAAGAAAACGAGCAGAAACGGCATCTGCCTGTTTTGCAGATAAAAATCCGCAATTGTGGGAAGCGAGCGATTGCGCGCAAATTCACTGAACACCAAAGGTATGAATGTGAATATGAAAATTATTATCAGTACGGGGGTCATCGTATTCATTCCACACCTCAAATCCTCATGACAAGGCGGCGACTTATATCCATCAAAGCCATCAAATCTACAAATAATATTTTAACACAATTTTTTTTCAAAAGAATAAAGCCGCGGATTTTTTAGGTCTTATTAAGAAAAAAAGCGAATCAACATGTAGTATAATTTGTTCATGGAAGTGTTCAACAGTTTTTATTTCTACGTGGTATTCGGCGCGCTTTCATTGATAATGGCGTCCGTTTACTTCTATATTTTTTCCAAAACCCAGGAGCGATATGTGAAATGCTGGGGCGGATTTTTCGTGCTTTTCTCAATATCCATGTTCCTTTTAATTGCCACGATTTACACGAAGGAATCTGAGATGACATTCGCAATACGTAAAAGCCTGGACATGTTTAATATACTCCTGCTCCTGATGGGCGCCTACAGCCTCGCAAACAGAAAAACTCCCGGACATTGGTGCAGATTTGCGCTGTATATGATGATGTGGATTGCGCTCGCCGCGATTTACGAATTTGACCGCGCATCTCTTTATATCCCGGTGTCCATGTTTCAGCTATGCCTTACATGCGCTCTTTGTTATGCGATCATCCGCTACTGGAAATTGCCGCTCATGGAAAAGGCCGTGGCGCTGCTCGTGTTCGGCGCCTGGGGATATTTCAAAACGGTAGTTTCATTCATCGAGGCGATGGGCAATAACAGCAACAATTTTTATCTCGCCGAGATAGTCCTGTCAAATATTTTAAATCTGATCATACTGGTGATTTTTTTGCAAAGAGCTCAGGACGGAAGAGGGATCGCAGAGCAGCGGTTTAAAATAATCGCGGAAAACTCATATGACGTGGTGTTTTACTATGAATTGAATCCGGCGAAATTTTCATATATCACGCCGTCCGTCGAGAGATTGTTCGGCTACAAGCCTGCCGCTTTTTTGAGCAATCCGCTGTTTCACTACAATCTCGTGAATTCCGAATATCTGGCGACGCTTGAAACGTTATTCGACCCCGATGACTTTTGCGAGGATGCGTCTTGGAGCAAAAACGATACAATCAGAATGTACAACAGATCGGGCAGAGAACTGTGGTGCGATGTGCTCACGACGCTAATCATAAATCAGGGCGATGCGATTGCGGTGCAGGGCAGGATACGCGATGTGACCGAGCTTAAAAAGACCGAGGCGGAACTGATTTCGTCGAAAAAAATGCGCGACATTTTGCTTTCATCAATTTCGCATGAACTGAAAACGCCGATAACGGCGCTCATTGCGCATTTGGTGGCGTTTAAAGACGGCAAATTCAACGATAAGGAGACCGAGAGGAGAGCGATAGATATAATGTACAACAAGGTGCGCATGCTTGAGCATCTCATACACGATCTGTTCATGCTCACAAAACTTGAGACAAATCAGTTTTCCTTTGATTTTATGGTAATGGACGGGAGAGATATAATTGAGACGCTGATCGATAACCACATGACCGATGCGGAGGGGCACGGGATATTGATAAGGGCGGAGATGGATAAAGAAGAGATCGAAAAGGTACGGATCATCGCCGACAAATTGCGGATCGAGCAGGTGTTTGTCAACATTCTTTCAAACGCGATACGCTTTTCCGCAGAGGGGGATGAGATCACGCTGTCGATGGAGAAAGACGATGAAAAGGGGATATTTTCTTTTTCCGTCGAGGACAACGGCCCCGGAATATCCGAAGAGAAGATTCCATACATATTCGACAGATTCGTCAAAGCGGCGCACAACGCCTCCGGCAGGAAAAACGCGGATCAAATGCAATCCACCGGACTCGGGCTTACGATTGCGAAAGAAATTGTAAACGCGCACAAGGGGAATATATATGTCAGAAGTTCCAAACACGGCAGTAAATTCACCGTGGAACTCCCTTTGTATCTGGATCCGTATTGACATGGTGTGAAAATTGTGAAAATATAGAGATAATATGACGGCGGCTTTTGCATTAAAGAACTTTTTTGCACTGAAATTCAGACAATTTTTCGGAGACTCTTATGTTGAAATTGAACAAAAAAATCTTGATTGTCGATGATGAAAACAGCGTGTGCGATGTCATAAATACTTATCTTCGCGATGAGGGGTTTGACGCGCTTGTCGCACATAACTGCGAGGACGCATGTCGCCTGATTGAAGAGGAAAATCCGGATTTGACGGTGCTTGATATCATGCTGCCGGATTTCAGCGGCATCGATTTTTGCACAAAAATTCGGCAAAAATACAGCAATCCGATCATATTTTTGAGCTGCAAAACTGAAACGATCGACAAAATAGTGGCGCTTTCCGTAGGCGGTGACGATTATATGACAAAACCGTTTTTACCGGAGGAGTTGATCGCGAGGATCAAGGCGCATCTGCGCAGAATGGACAGTTTGACCGCAGGTAAGGAAACGCCGGAGATCTACAGGGCGCCGGGGCTGACGGTCAATGCGAGCACCAGGGAGGTATTCGTCGCTGATGAAAATGTCTATTTCACCGTCAAGGAATTCGACATACTCCATCTGCTGATAAAGAACGCAAAGAGGGTGTACACGCCGCATCAAATTTTCGAGTATGCCTGGAAAGAAAACAGCATCCCGGGCGATGAAAAAACAATAATGGTATACATAAGCAATATCCGCAAGAAACTGTCGCGCGGGAATGAAGATAAAAACTATATAATAAGCGTCAGAGGGCTGGGATATAAATTCAATTATCAGCTGCAAAACGGCGACAGCTCATCGGAAGCCATCTAAAAATTTTTTTCAGAAAACATTAAGGTTCGGTTAAGTCAATATTAAGCAGAGAACGATAAAATAATAACAAAGAGCGCGGCAACTCTTCGCGGCGGTTCTTGTTATTATTTTATATTTGTCGGAAAGGAGGCGGTTTTCTTATGAGACCACAGGATGCAAAGATGAGCACGAGAAGCAAAATTTATTTCGGTTTGCTGCTCATCGGGTTTTTAATTATGGAATTTCCGGGAGTGCT
This sequence comes from Anaerovoracaceae bacterium, assembly GCA_041844835.1. Taxonomy (GTDB): domain Bacteria; phylum Bacillota; class Clostridia; order Peptostreptococcales; family Anaerovoracaceae; genus CAUUCX01. The sequence goes on along the minus strand of JBGZBU010000012.1, from coordinate 3,650 downwards.
GTTTTTCCAGCACAAGGCTGAACCGTACATTTTCGGTTTTCCTTTCATCTACGGTTTCACCCTGATAATGTGGGCATTTATGGTACTGGTTATTTTCCTGGCATATAAGGACAACTGGGGTGAGAAAAAAATCGAGGAAGATCCGGAAAGGGGTGATACTGAATGAATCAGAACATAATTGCTCTTGCTGTCATAGGTTTTTTCATGATATTTCCTCTTGCGATCGGCTTTGCGGCGAGAAGTAAATCGCAGGCAACTGCAGAGGATTACTTTATTCAATCAAGAGGTATGGGTGCCGTCGCGGTCTTCTTTTCCGTAGCGGCGACATGGTGGAGCGCTTTTGCTTTCCTGGGCTCCAACGGATATTTTTACACGCAGGGACCTCTGTACTGGACCGCAATAGCGTGGAACATCCTGTTTGGCGTTATGTACTACGTAATAGGTAAAAAGATATGGTATATGGGAAAAATCAACAACTATGTGACTGCTACGGATTTCTTTAAGCATCAGTACGGTTCGGTGCCTCTTGGGAATCTGGTCGGTTTGATCCTGGTTGTTTGTACGATCCCGTATCTGCAAATCCAGCTGTCCGGCGGGGCTTATCTGATTCAGGTCGCTTCCGGCGGGTTGATTCCGTTTGCCATAGGCGCATTGGTATTTTATATCGTTATCATCATATACGTATGGGCGGGCGGTATCAGAGCGATAGCATGGTGTGATATCTTCTACGGAGTGTTGCTGTTCTTCGGTATGATGTTTGCCGGACTTTATGTCGCAAGTCTGGTCGGAGGACCTACGGCGATGTTCCAGAGGCTTGAGGAAATGTTCCCGGGACACACGGTGCTTGCGGAAGGAAAATGGATGGCGTGGATAGCGATGTTTATCATCACCCCGGTCGGTTCATTTATGGGACCTCAGCTGTGGGCGAGATTTTATTCCGTAAAATCGCCGAAGACATTCAATATGATGCCGTTCCTGCTCGCAATCGCGGCAATTGCGTACACCGGCTCAATGCTCACCGGAAACACGGGAAAAGTGCTCTACCCGGATGTGAGCAAGTTGGTAAACGGCAATGCAGATTATATACTGCCTACAGTGTTGTTTGAGCAGGCTCCGTTCTTTATCGGATCCGTGCTCATGGCTTGCGGCGCGGCGGCGGCAATGTCTACGGCAAACGCTCAGGTACTCTCTTTGTCAACGATTTACACGATGGATTTCCACAGGAGATATGTCAACAAAAATCTCTCGGAAAATCAACTCATCTGGGTTGGCAGATGGGCTATATTGGTCGTCTCGGCGGCGGCTTACATAATGTGCCTTTATGTTCCGGGATTGCTCGTAACCATCGGTCTTATCGCACTTGGGGGAACGGCGCAGGTAATGGTTCCTACCGTGGGAGCGTTGTTCTGGAAGAGGTCCACTACGGCGGGGGCTTTCTCCGGAATGCTTGTAGGCATCATCTTGATAGTGCTGTTCACGTTCACTCCGCTCACGGCTCCGGGCTCGTTTGCGGCAGGCGGCGCGACCCTGTTTGCGCTGATTGCGAATATTCTCGTGTTCATAGTAGTTTCGTTTGCGAGCAAATCACGCCCGCAAAAGCTCATGGACGAACTTACAAAACAGTATGCGGATTTTTATCACGGAGTGAATTTCGATTGATTTTTAAATTGATTTTCAAAGGGGATTTATTGATTTTAAAGGGCTGCCGGAGACGGCAGTCTTTTAAAAATACGAAAAATTATATTGCAGGAGGTGCGTTATGGTTGCGAATATTGTTTTTAAAAACGGTAAAGTGCTTACGGTAGACAAGTTTGATACTCGCTGTGAGGCTGTCGCGGTCAAAGATGGAAAAATTGTTTTTTGCGGCGGCAATAGTGAAGCGGATAATTACGTTGCAGGTATGACCGAGGTGATTGATTTGAGGGGCAGGACATTGATCCCGGGATTTATTGACGCACATTTGCATATGGGCGTTATGGGGATGAATGCTGCGGGCGTGGATTGCCGTTATCCGCATGTCAAATCAATCGGCGACATTCAGAAAAAGATTGCCGCCGCCGCGAAAAATTTGCCTCCGGGCGCGTGGATCAGAGGATGGGGCTATGATCACAGCAAACTGGCCGAAAAGAGACACCCGGTAAGGGCGGAGCTTGACGAGGCGGCGCCGAACAATCCGGTTTATCTGGTGCGCACGTGCGCGCACATATCTTCCAACAACAGCAAGGCGCTCGCAGTCGCGGGAATTTCAGACGGTTCTCCCGAGATCCCCGGAGGGGAAATGGAAAGAAATCCGGACGGCAGTCTTAACGGTGTTATGAAAGAAAACGCCCATATGGTGATGGTAAAGGCGGCGCTGCCGAGCAAGGCTGAGCTCATGGATGCTTTCGGACGGGCGAATAAAATGCTTCTCGCTGAGGGGATTACTTCGGTGCACGACTCCGGAGGATATGGCGAGATGCAGCTTGAGGCGCAGCGGGAGGCCGTTGAGAAAGGCATAATCGATATTAAAATAAATGCCATCCTCTTTTCTTTCGTGGATAATATCGATTTCGTGAAGGCTCAAATAGAAAAAGGTCCAAGGAATGAAGAAAATACGGATCATTTCAGAATAGGCCCCGTAAAATTAATGATCGACGGGAGCAGCAGCGGTCCGACAGCCGCCACATTTGAGCCGTATTGCAGTAATCCCGACTCATGCGGAATCATTGCGGCGGATCAGGCACTGGCTGATGAAATCATGATGAAGGCGCATGAAAAAGGTTTTCAGCTCACGAGTCACGCAGTTGGAGACAAGGGCGTGGACATCATTTCAAGGGCCATAGAACGCGCACTTGAGGCGATACCTAAAAAGGATCACAGAAATCGCATAGAGCACTGCGCCATAATAAATGACGAGCTGCTTGCACGGATAAAAAGGCTCGGGATAGTGCCGATACCTCAGCCTATTTTCCTTTACGAATTCGGAGACGGGTATGTTGTCAACTACGGCGAAAACAGGGTGAACAATATGTTTACATGCAGACGTTTTATCGATGAGGGAGTAATTCAGGCGGGCAGCAGCGATTGTCCGATAACATTTTCAAATCCGCTGATGGGGATACATCTTGCGGTGAACCGAATTACGCAGAGCGGGCAGAAAATAAGCCAGGGAGAGCGTATAAGTAAAATGGATGCGCTCAGATTGTTCACTTATAACGGCGCTTATGCGGCATTTGAGGAAGATAAAAAAGGGAGCATAGAAGTGGGCAAAGCAGCTGATTTGGTGGTACTCAACGGCGATTATGAGAATTGTGCCGACGATAAAATTATGGATATGAAAGTCGATATGACATTCATAGACGGCAAGCTGCTTTACGAAAGATAAACGGATGTGATGCAGCATATGTCTTGCCGGTTAAGATAGGAATTTTTCAAAATTTGCAGCAAACGGATTGAAAAAAGGGATCATAAGTGATATCGTTTTAACAGATGCAGTATTAATGTGGAGACCCGGCCCTTTTTAGTTATATGCTTCTTTAGGAAAGGAAGGGATAGTATGCTGAAACGGATCTTTTCACTTGTATTAGTTTTGATCTTGCTGTTATCATCCCCCCTTGCTATCAACTTGCCTTTCGGACCTGTGATCACGCAGGCAATTGAGCTTGAAGCCG
>JBGZBU010000011.1:0-19556 GCA_041844835.1 Anaerovoracaceae bacterium | reverse complement strand
CTGCCGCGCGAATATGTAGCGATAGGGTATCCTTTTACCTTGATGCCTTCCCAGATAGTGTGATCCGTATCGCCGTGCATCTTGTCATTTGTAATGGTGAAATCTTTCTTAGGATCGTAGAGCACGATGTCCGCATCTCTGCCCACCTCAATCGCACCTTTCAGGTGATCGATGCCGAAGAGTTTTGCAGGATTTTCGCATGAGATTTTGACTGCAGTATTGAAACTGATCCTGCCCTTGTTTGCTTCCGACAGGATATAAGGGTACATATTCTCAATGCCGGCACAACCGTTAGGGATGGTTGTGAAATCTCCAGGTGTGCCGTCTTTTTTAGTGATGCCCCAATCCTTTTCCGCCATTGTGAACGGGCAGTGATCCGTCGCAAGCGTATCGATATCTCCGGTCTTTATTGCATCCCAGATCGCATCTTGCGATTCTTTTCCTTTCATTGGAGGAGAGCAAACGAAATCTCTTGCTCTTTCCCTTTTGTATACCTCTTTAGTGAAGTGCAGATACTGAGGGCATGTTTCCGCGAAGATAGGGAATCCTTCCGCTTTTGCCTGCTTAACGGCTTCGACACCCTGTTTGTCGGCCAGATGAACGATATACAGCGGCGCCTTTGCCATTTTTGCAAGATTGATAGCTCTCACATCCGCTTCACCCTCTACATCCTCGTTTTTGGACATGTAGTGCCACCAAGCGTCGGTCTTGCCCTCGGAGAGGTATTGCGCGATGAGAACGTTGTTTACATCTCTGTTTTCTGCATGCACGCCGATGAGTGCACCGATTTTTGTCGATTTCTGCAGAACCTTATAGAAAGAACCGTCATCCACGCCGAAATCGTAAACCATGAATACCTTAAACGAAGTGATCCCCATTTTTACCGCGTCTTCCATGGAATCAAGCAGTTCAGGAGTGGTAACGTCGCTTACGCCAATGTGGAAAGAGTAGTCGATCGCCGCGTCGGGCGCTGCGAGAGCGTCTCTTCTTTTAACGGTGTCCGCCATGTTTTCGCCCTTTGTCTGAATTGCGAAGTCAAATACCGTAGTGGTACCGCCGCAGGCTGCGGAACGCGTACCCGCAAAATAGTCGTCTGTTGAGAACGTGCCGCCGAAAGGCATATCAAGATGGGTATGTCCGTCGATCGCGCCCGGAAGAACCAGCAGTCCTTTTGCGTCTACAACTTTTGTGTTTTTGCCGGCTTTAAGGTTTTTGCCTATCTCAACAATCTTTTCCCCCTTTACGGCAACGTCGGCCTTAAAAGTGGAAGAGCCTGATATAATGGTACCGCCTTTAATCAATAAATCCATAATTACAAACCTCCTATCATATTAAATGAAACGGAAAAATAACGTACTTAATGTAAAAAGGGCTCCTCTAGGGCTTTTCGCCCCCTGAGAAGCCCTGAATTCAACTAATCAATCAGATCTGATTGAAGACTTTATGCCGTATTAAGCGGCAGCTCTATCCGTCAGAGCTTCGTGCTCATCTTCACTCAAGAACGAGTTTCCTGCGAGGGAAGTCTTCATGAGCAGAAGATATACGAAGAATCCGATTGCGAAAGATACGATGTATCCGTTTGCTGCAAGGTAATCAAGGAAACCAGGCGCACCGTTTGCAGGGTTATATTTCATAACCGTATTTCCTGCAAGCGGAATGATGAACGCCGCAATCCATGCGATGATGCCCGCAACATTCCAGCCGCTCTTATACCAGTATTTGCCGTTGGAACCCATGTAGAGCGAAGCTACGTCGATCCTCTTTTGTTTTGCAACATAGTAGTCCGCAATGAAGATAGCGGCAAGAGGTGCGAGAATCGTTCCGTAGTTGTTCAGCCATGTGAATACATATGCCGCACCGGATCCGAATATCCACCAAGGATTGGCGCCGATAGCCAGGATACAAGTGATGACTACGCCTTTCTTATATGAAATTTTCTGAGGCGCGATGTTGGAGAATCCGTTTGCCGGAGCAACTACGTTCGCTGCTACGCATGTAGTGATCGTAGCTGCAATAACACCTACGGATGCAACAATAATCATCAGTTTGTTTTCTACATAGTAGAATACGTTTGTAGGGTCGAAGATAGGCTCGCCCATCGAGAGTTTTGTCGATTGTGCAAAGAACGCTCCGATATATGCGCATGCGAACATCGGAAGAGGCATTCCATAAAGCTGTCCGAGGAACTGCACTCTCTGAGCTTTGGCATATCTTGAGAAATCAGGAATGTTCAGAGCAAGTGTAGCCCAGAACGCTATGTTTGCCGTCAGACCTGCCATATAATTGAAAGCAAATCCGCCGTGAGCTTCGATAAGAGCCCAGTCATTGCCCTGTGCCATTACATCGGAGAAAGAATATCCTGCGGATGTAACGTTATTTATGGACCATGCAAACAAAGCGACGATTACAACTACGAGAAGCGGGGATCCGATGTTCTGTACCCATTTGATCTTTTCGATTCCGTTGTAAGCAACCCATGCGATGAATGCCATGAAAATAAAGAAACCGATGAGCTGTCCGACAACTACGCTAGGATTGCCGGGAAGAGCAACGGTTCTTGTTTTGTCAACCATGAAAGGAATAAATGTTCCGAGGAGCGCCGCAACGGCACCGCCTCCTACCCATGCCTGTACGGAAGTCCATCCGCAGGCTACGAGACCTCTTAGTATCGCAGGCAGCTGTGCACCGTTGATACCGAACGTCAATCTCGCAAATGCAGGGAACGGAATGCCGTATTTAGTACCTGCGTGCGAGTTGAGCTGCATAGGGATAAGTACTATTAAGTTGCCCAAAGTTACATTGATAACCGAGAGCCAAGGTGAAATACCAAGTGAAATAAGTGCAGCTGCAAGAGAAAGGGAAGGAATACAGATAGCCATACCGATCCAAAGAGCGGTAATGTTATATGTAGTCCATGTTCTCTGTGCGAGTGATGTAGGCTCCAAGTCGGTATTGTAATACTTTGAAGCCGCCAGTTCGGAACGCGCGTAAGAGGTCAATTCAAAAAGACCGTTGCGTTCAATCTGTGTATAGTTAGCCATTCAACTACCTCCATACATAAACAAATAATAACGAATAAAACTTTTAATAATACGCGGGGCACAAGCTGTCCCACGAGCTGATTATATAACAGAAGGTTAAAAATGTAACCGGTTTTATCAAAAGAACCTAAAAATATATATAAAAAAACAAAAAAAGTTTATGCATTTGTAAATTTTACATAAAACAACATATGAGATTGACAGTTTTAAGCATTTATGCCTGAAATGATTAATGAAAAAAGCTCATCTTCGCATCGATTATCCGACATAAATTTCTCACCTTCGGGATCTTCTGATATGTCTGAATTTATGACCGAAAATTCGCCGAATTTTTCTTGAATAAGGAAGTTCAGCGAGCCCAAAATATACGCACTGCAGAAGCTGGGATTCATCTGCCTGAATTCCCCTCTGTCCATCCCCTCGATCAGTATCTCGCGCAGAACGGTGAACTGTGAAACCTGCACATTTCTTACGGCTGTGAGCAATGCTCCCGATGTCGCATTGTTGCTTCCGAAAAGCAGCGTTTCAAATGCGGAGATATTGCTTCCGTATCGCGCGGTGCAAGCGATTTCAAAGGATATAAAGGCTCTGAGCTTTTCTGCGGCGGACATGTTGCTTGCGGATACTATGGCGGATGCTTTTGAAAAGTCCTCCATTATATACGTGTCGATTAGTTTCGTAAAAAGAGATTCCTTGCTGTCAAAGTATTGATAAAGGGTCCCTTTCGCCACTCCGCAGCGGCGCGCTATGTCGGACATTTTGGTTGCCGAGTATCCGTTTTTTTGGAACAAATCCATGGCTGCATTTAATATTTTTTCTTCTTTTACTTTTTTTGAATTATTCATATTTTCAGTTCTCCATTTTTATCAATTTTACGGATCTGTCCCCGTAAAAAAATACAGCGGAATCATGTACAAAAATCAGTACATGGAAAATTTACAAGCCTTTTTTGTTTTTCGCCGCCGCCGCGTAGAGCACGGGGACGAATATAAGTGTCACCGCGGTAGATGCGATGAGTCCCCCGATTATCGATATCGCCATAGGCGACAAAACCTCGCTTCCCTCACCCAGCCCGAATGCCAGAGGAAGCATTCCGAAAACGGTTGTAAGCGAGCTCATGAGTATTGGGCGCAGGCGCATTTTGCCGGCTTGAACGACCGCTTTCTCCGTACCGAGAACGCTTTCATTTCGTTTTATGAATTCCACGAGCAGTATGGAATTGTTCACAACTATGCCGACTAAGATGACCAGCCCGAGGAATGATGTAAGTGAGAGGGCGGTGCCCGTTATAAACAGTGCAAGAAAAGCGCCGCTCATCGCAAAAGGAACCGCCATCATGACTGCAAATGACATCCGCATCGATTCAAATTGCGCGGCGAGCAGCAAAAAGACCAGAATAATCGATAAAAGGAGCGCTTTTGCAAGCGTCGAGAATGCATCATTCATTTCATCATTTATTCCGGCAATATCTATGAAATATCCCTCAGGCATCGGATAGCTGCGGACAATTTCCGACACTTCGTATCCGCCTTTCAGCATACTTCCGCCTTTAATGTTTATATTCATCTGCAGACAAGGATTTCGCCCTTGCCGATTTATCGCGGCGGGCGCATCGGCATATGTGAATTTTGCTATTTGTCCGAGCGGGATGAAGTTTCCGCTTTCGGCGGGCAGCAGAATGTTTTTAAGATCTTCGGGTCTGAGATTTTCATTTTCCATGATCGACAGTTTGACATCTATTATGTCACCGCTTATTTTCAGGTCGGTCGCTTTTTTGCCCGATAACGCGGAGGACAAAGCATCAGCTATTTGATACGAGGAGATTCCGTAGTATGAAGCGGTGTTTCTGTCGACTTCAATTTTCATTTCGGGGCGAACCTCCTCAATGTCGAGCTCCACCTCTTTTACACTCGGAACCTCTTTTACGGCGCCTGCCAAATTATATGCAATTTCCTCGAGCAGCTTACGGTCCTTTCCGCTTATCAGCAGGGAGATGTCGGCTTCGCCGAACATGTCGATTATCCCGGACACGGAACGAGCTTTTATATTAGCGGCGGTTATGTCGGCGAGGTCGCGCTCCATAAGCCGCGCCAGCTCATGTGATGAGCGCCGCCTGGCAAGATGCTTTTTCAGGCGAACGGTGGCGGCAGCGTCTTGCGGCATTGCAAATTCACTGATTCTGCTCCCTGTCATGGATACTTCTTCAATTTCCGGGTATTTTTTCAGACGACGGTCAATTTCCATGAGTATTTCTTCCTGTTTTTGAAGTGATGTGCCGTGAGGGATTTTTACATCAATTGAGATGAGGTTTTCGTCGGCATTCGGAAGGAGCTCCCAGCCGACGGTGAAAAGCAGCGATATGGATACGAGAAAAATCGTGACACATGAAATTATCACAGTGCGGCTCCTTGCGAGCGATCTTTGCAGCAAATCTTCGTAATATTCGCTTGCGGCTTTTGCAAATTCTGCAAATTTTGAGATCCGGCGGTACTTATACGTGAATTTGCCAAGCAGTTTTATCTCATCTGTGGAGATTTCGCCTCGCATTATTTTTGATGCCAACATCGGTATGATTGTAATCGAGACCAGCAGCGATGCTATCAGTGCGATGATAACCGTCCAACAAAAATCCGCAAAAAGAACAGCTGATATTCCTCCGGATGCTGCAATCGGGAGAAATACCGTGACGGTCGTCAGCGTTGAGGCGACTATCGCCGCGAGTATCTCAGCCGTTCCTTTTTCCGCGGCAACGACGGAGTCGCTTATGCGCTGCCGGGTGCGAAATATGTTTTCAAGAACTACTATGGAATTGTCGACGAGCATTCCAACCACAACGGTGAGGGCGCAGAGCGTTACCAGATTTAGAGTTATTTGCCGCGCGTGCATTATGGCGAAAGCCGCAAGAAGCGAAGTTGGAATAGATATCGCGATTATCAATGTGCTGCGGGCATTTCTGAGGAACAGAAAAACCACGATTGTTGCAAAAATGGCGCCGAGCAATGCCGATGTTGCGACTGCTTTCAGCGATTTTACTATAAAATCCGCCTGATCAAAACCGATGCTCACAGTCATATCGGGGTATTTTTTTGCGAGCTCTTTCAGCAGCTTTTTCATCTCAAGGGAAATTGCGACGCTGTTGCCGTCCGCTTGCTTTGTTATCATTATCCCTATGCAGCGTTGCCCGCCGCTGATCGATAAAGAATCGGGCTGCTTGTAGAAATCGCTTATTGAGGCTATATCGGAGAGGCGCACGCTTCCCCCCGTCGGAAGATTGACGGGGAGGAGGGCGAGATCATCCGTGCTGTTGATCCGGCTGTCCGTTCTGACTATGATTTCACTGTCTTTTTTTCCGATTGTTCCGCCAGGCAGATTTATATTCTCCGCAGCCAGCTGCTGCGCGATCATCGGCAGGGTCAGTCCGAACGAGGCGAGCTCTTCCTGTGACAGTTTCACGCTTGTTTCGCGCACGGGAGCTCCGACTATTTCGGCAGCCGCCACTCCGTTCACCCTTTCAATGCGGGGTTTCAGCGTGTCTTCGGCGAAATGTTTGAGCATGGGCATGTCCATAGAGTCCGAGGAGAGATAGAGCTGCATATTGGGGATGGAATTGAACGACATTTTGGAAATTACGGGTTGTGAGACGTCACCGGGCAGTATTTCCCGTATCGGGTCGATTTTTTCACGCATGCTGTCTGCTGCGGCGTCCATATCGGTATCATATTGGAATCGGAGACCGACTATTGAGACGCCTTCCGCGCTGTAAGATATGATTTCTTTCAGATTTTCTACCGAGGCCAGGGAGGTTTCAAGCGGGATTGTTACCGTTTTTTCCACTTCTTCGGGGCCGGCGTCCGCATACCGCGTTACGACTATCGCAACCGGATATTCCGCTTCGGGCATTAAATCAAGCGGGATGTTTACAGCCGAAAACACTCCCAAGCCTATTACGACGAAAAGGAGCATGATCGCGGAAACGGGGCGTTTTATGGATAACGATGTCAGTTTCATACGCGGAGCCTCCTCATTTATATTTTCAGTTCATATTCGTCGCGGGGTTCATGCCTGCTACATCCGGCATGTCTGTCATATTTTTCATGCTCTTTATGTTTGCTGCGCTTTTCCGTGCTCCCCGTCGGCGCCTTCCTGCGGACTACTTCACGACTTTTACGGCTACCCCATCCGTCACGAAATTTTGTCCCGAAATAACCACCTCATCTCCCGCAGCGATCCCCGATTTGATCTCCGCGATTTCGCCGTTATCAATTCCCACCTGCACCCGCCTGAAAGTCGGTATATTTTTTTCATCCAGCGTGACAACGGTCAGATGCCCGTTTTTGAGAATCACTGCATCCGAGGGCAAGGTGATCACATTTTCGGCGAATTCCGTGCGAATATTGATTTCGGCAAACATCCCCGCGTGCAGCAGCTTTTCCGGATCGTCAACCGATATTGTCAAAGGATATGTGAGAGTTCCCATGGCGGGCGCGGGTGAAAAAGCGGTGACGGTGCCCGTAAAATGCTTATTTTCCAATCGATCCACCGTTATATCGACTTTCTCACCATGTTTGATATAGCGGGCGATATATTCGGAAACGCCGGTTTCTATTTTAAGACTGCTCGTATCGGCTATGGAAGCTGCGGGATTTTGTGTACCGGCAATGCCGCCGACTGATACATTAAGCGATGTGACATATCCGCCGATCGGCGCGGTGACATTGTAGTCGGCAACAGCCCGTTTCGCGGATTTTGCGTTTTGCATCGCCGAATCCAGATTTGCTTTTGCCGCATCAAGTTCGGATTGTGAGATGGCGCCGGCTGCCAGCAGGGGAAGCAGGCGGTCATAGTTTTTCTGCGCGAGATCAAGCGCGATTGCGGCATTTTCATAAGCAATGCCGGCGCGCACGTCATCAATCGTAAAAAGAGTCTGCCCGGGCGAAACGTAATCGCCGGTTTTTACCGAAACCGAAACGACTCTGCCCGAGGCAAGCGGAATAACCGCAACTTCGTTTATCGGTACGATTCGACCTGAAATCGGAGTTTGTGATGAAATCGCGCCGCTCGACGCGATCGTCGTTTTTACGTTGACCGGGGCGGGTTTTTCTATCTCGGGCATAATTATTTTTGTGGCAAACATGATGAGACGCAGCAGTGTTAACGCTGCCAGGAAAGCCAATGCGATGATGAGTATTTTCCTAAATTTTTTCGACATTTGCAGCCTCCCGTGCACATTGCCGCAACATGTGCTATTATCAATGTGGTGTGAAAAACAGAGACCATCTGCGGGTATCGTTACTATCGTTGGTATCGTCGCTATTTGGGGTTACTATAATAATAATTGACCCGCGGGTCAGTGTCAATAGGATTGAATAGGGTATAATGAGATCTATGATTGAAATTAAGGGCAGGGGGATGTCAAATGAAGAAAAAAAACGCAGATTTGATGAATCGTGAGGAAGCCGCGAAAATTATCGAAATATTGGGCGAAATGTATCCGAATTCCGAGTGTGAGCTTGATTTTAAGGATACGTTTCAATTACTTATATCCGTTATTTTATCCGCTCAAACGACTGATAAAAGCGTGAACACGGTTACCCCCGTATTGTTTGAGAAATATCCTGAGCCCTGCATGCTTGCCGCCGCCGAGCAGTCGGATGTGGAGAATCTCATAAGAACTATAGGCATGTATAAAACTAAATCAAAAAATATAATTGCCGCTGCCGGGATTTTGTGTGAACGATACGGAGGGGAGGTCCCCGGAATATATGACGAATTGATAACTCTGCCCGGCGTTGGCAGAAAAACGGCGAACGTGGTGCTCGCTGTCGGTTTCGGAGAGCAGAGGATAGCGGTGGATACCCACGTTTTCCGCGTTTCCAACAGGATAGGGCTTGCGCAGGAGAGCGATGTGCTCGGCGTAGAGGAAGCGCTCATGGATTTGCTGCCCGAAGATATTTGGAGCAGGGCGCATCACATTCTGATCTTTCACGGAAGATATTGCTGCAAAGCAAAAAAGCCCGAATGCAGCCGCTGTCGGATCGCGGAGCATTGCAGATACGAGTCAAAAAATTACAAATAGTGTTGCGGGCTTTTCACTGCCGGGTTTCAGTGTTTCCGGATTCTGCACAAACCGCGTTCTGCAAATTTACGCAAAAGATCTTGCAGATCACAGGTTTTCCGCAATCGATATTATATCTCCGAGCACCGCGCTGCCGGTCGGAAGCGGACCCGCTCCTTTCCCGTAAAACATCAATTCGCCCACTGCGTTGCCGCGCACGAATACGGCGTTGAACTCGTTTGAAACTCCCGCAAGCGGATGAGAAACATCAAGCAGGGTCGGCTTTACCTCATAGCTCAGCGTGCCGTTTTCATTTCTTGCGGTTGCCAGGAGTTTTATCTTTGCATTTCGTTTTTTCGCATCTTCAATGTCATCCGCTGTAATTTCTGTAATTCCCTCTGTGGGTATGTCATCCGGGTGGACATATTTATCAAAGGCGAGAGCCATCAGTATCGACAATTTGTTCGCCGCATCGATGCCGCAGACGTCGGCTGTCGGGTCGGCCTCCGCAAATCCTTTTTCCTGTGCGGATTTCAGGACTTCATCATACGGAAGCGCATGTTCCGTCATATTGGTAAGGATGTAGTTGGTGGTGCCGTTCAGTATTCCGGAAACTTCCTCAAATTGGTTGCCGCGCAGCACGGTTGCAATCGCGTTTATCACGGGGATTCCTCCGGCGACGCTTGCTTCAAAGAGAAGTTTTTTGTGATTCTCCTCCGCTGTTTTGAGGAGTTTGTCATAATTTGCGGCAAGTGCGGCTTTGTTTGCGGTGACAACGTGTTTGCCCTGTTTGAGGGCTTTTTCCATATAAGACGCCGCAGGCTCTGCTCCCCCGAGCAGTTCCACGACTATGTCGATATCGGGCGCATCAAGTATTTCACTTGCATCGGCAGTAATGATTCCGTCAGGCAATTCGATATCTCTTTTTTTGTGAATATCACGCGCCAGCACTTTTGTAACTCTGATATCGCGGCGGGTGCTTTTTTCTATTGAAGCTCTGTTCATTTCCAGAGCCTTGATCGTGCCGATGCCCACATTGCCTATGCCCAAAATTCCTATGTTTATCCTCTTGAGATCCATTTCATCCTCCTGTTCGTCCTCGCGGTTTTGTACATCCCGATTCATTTCAAAATATGACTGCAACATATAAAATGCAGCCGCAAATACAACCCGAAATGCAGCTGAAAATGCTCGCAAACACAGCCCAAAATATAACTAAAAATATAATCGTAATAATTATATATCTCCGGCGGAATTTCAGCAAGTCGGATTAATTACGCCGTCACAAAACAAGAACGGGATTGCCTAATGGCAAGCATAAAAAAGATAGTCTTGAGATTTAATAGTATTGAGATTTAAGTAAGAGATAAGCTCTAAAATGCATGCATCCGCAAAAGATGCTTTGTATTATCGGAAAGTCCTTGACAATTTGTTGGGGAGTTGGCGGCTGATAATTATTTGATAATTATTCGGAATCAGGGTAAAATTAAACATAATAAAATGTCATGTCCGAGGCGGACCGCATCGAGCGTCGTGTGAGATGTCGATCGCAGCGCTATGAATTGAGGCAAGATGATCGCAGCGGTAAAAATATACTTTGTACAGGTTCGATTATGATTGAAGAACGCAGGAAAATTGGGGAAAAATATAATTTCATCGGCACACTCGATATGTATTTGCGCGGCTTGAAAATAGCTGTGCTCGATATTGAGACATCGGGTTTAAGCCCCAAGAAAGCGCATGTCATAATGGTAGGCATGCTGATATACAGATATCCGGAAAGCGGTGCGTCGGAATTCATACATCTCGTGGCGGAGGAGCCGGGCGAAGAAGAGGATATGCTCGCGAAAACCGCCGAGCTGCTCGCGGACGTGGATATCATAATTACGTACAACGGAAATTCCTTTGATATTCCTTTTTTGAAGCAGCGCATTGAAATGCACGGTGCGGGCTGCGAAAACGGCGCTCAGCTCAGCATGTTTGCCCGTCCGGCGACGGAATTGAATATCAAGTATTCGCTGGATCTTTACGAGATTTTACATCGCTACTCCAATCTGCGCAGATTTTTGCCGAACCTGCGTCAAAAAACAGTCGAGGACTACATGGGGCTGTGGCGGCATCGTGAGGACAAAGCAAGCGGGGCGGACAGCGTTAAGATGTATTTTGACTATCTCGATGAAAGGAAGCGCGGAAACAAGGCGGCAGCGGATGAACTCATGAGGCTGATGCGCCTGCATAACAGTGATGACGTGCTGCAGCTGGCGCGTATGCCCGCGATATTTGACAAATTCAATCACGATCGAGCTTTTTTTGAAATGGGATTTGTGGCGAATCCGGCGTTTGCAGTGGACAAAATTGTGATTGATGATGAAGCTCTCGTCATATCAGGGAGGCAAACGGGGGCTGCACGAGCGGATAAGTTTGGCAGCGATGACTGCGGCAATTTTTCCATGGCGTTTGACAAATTCTCGGGGCTGTTTGAGTTCAGGCTGCCGATTATTCGCAAGGACAGGCTCATCTGCGTGGATCTCAAGGGACTGTCACGCGGAGCTGCAAACACGTCCGCCTGCCATCTCGGGCGCTTTGAGGCGCTCGGCATTTATCCCAAGTGCAGCAGCGGATTCCTTGTGATCGCGGAAGGAGACGAAATAAACTATCGGGAAACAAACCATTTTGTAATTGTTTTCCTCGATATGTGTAAGGAGGAGTTTTATGAGGACAAAGGCGAGACTTGATTCCGTATATGAAACGGCGCTGCCGGTTCCTTTTGATGACAGCTCCAAATTCGTGTTTTTTGCTGATGTTCATCGCGGCGACAACAGCTTGTCAGATGAATTCGGCAGAAACAAACATATATATCTTCATGCCGTTCAATATTATTACGACAACAATTTTACATATGTCGAAATAGGCGACGGCGATGAGCTCTGGGAAGGCCCGAAATTTGAAATCATAAGGAATGCGCACGCGCATGTATTTGATGCCCTCAAGAAATTTTTTGATTCGGATCGCATGTATATGATATACGGCAATCACAATATGCAGCTTGCGGACAAGCGGTTTCTAAAGGAGCATTACTATAATGTATATGACGAATATCTGGGAAAAAAAACGCCGCTCTTCCCCGGACTTGAAGCGCATGAGGGGCTTATACTTACGCATCGCGAGACCGGGCAGCAGATCTTCCTCGTGCACGGGCATCAAGGGGATTTGATGAACGATCAATTGTCATGGTTCTCACATTTCATGGTGAGATTTTTCTGGAAATATCTGCATATACTGGGAGTGAAATATGCCACAAGCCCCGCAAAGTCCCGGCGCAAACGGCATAAAGTCGAAAAGAATTTCTCGCGTTGGAACAGCGATAATGATACTATAATAATATGCGGACATACGCACAGACCCCGTTTCCCGGATCCCGGCGAGGGGGCTTATTTCAACACGGGTACCTGCATACATCCGCGGGGTATTACATGTCTTGAGCTGCGATATGGAAAACTTCTCCTGGTCACATGGCATGTTTCCGTAAAACGGGACGGCGAGATGTATATAAAACGTACGATTTTGAAAGGACCTACGGGGATAGAGGAATTTATCGAAAAGAAAAATGCCAAGCAGGTCAAGGAAATGGGCAAAAAAATAGTTATAGTTGATGATACGCAGATTGAGTGATTGGAGGCAGCATGTCGGAGAGTTATGATTATCAAAAAATCGCGGCGGCGGTGAAGAGGGACGCGTTTGAACTGGGGACAGTATCCGTTGAAACTCGGAACGGGGCGCTTGAAAATATGGCGAAAGCTCTTGTCGACCGAAAAGAAGAAATTTTTCAAAAAAACACGCTAGATCTTGAAAATGCGGCGGCAAATGAAATACCCCAAGCTCTTTATGACAGACTGAAATTCGATGAAAACAAGCTGAGGGACGTCGTTTCCGGGATAAGAGGTTTACTGAACCTGCCCGATCCCGTAGGGAAAATTACGATGGAACGTGAGCTGGACGACGGATTGCTCTTGCGGCAGACGACCTGCCCGATAGGAGTAATCGGAGTTATTTTCGAGTCGCGCCCCGACGCGCTCGTGCAGATTTCCACCTTGTGCACAAAAAGTGCAAATTGCTGCATTTTAAAGGGAGGCAGTGAGGCTGCCAATACGAATAAAATTCTTTTTGAGATATTGAAAGACGCCGGAATTCGTGCAGGACTTCCGAGCGGGTTTATGACGTTGATTGAGGATCGGCAGGGGATATCCGAACTCTTAAAATGCGATCGCCATATAGATCTTCTGGTGCCGCGCGGCTCAAACGAGTTCGTCAAGTATATAATGGATAATTCGAGCATTCCGGTAATGGGGCATGCCGACGGCGTATGTCATATTTATGTGGATGCGGATGCCGATACGGATAAGGCGATTCCCGTCATAGTAGATGCAAAAACGCAGTATGTATCGGCATGTAATACGGTTGAAACTTTGCTGGTGCACAAGGATGCGGCATCGGAATTGTTGCCGCGGCTTGATGAGGCGTTCAAGGCTAAAAAATTGCCGGGCGACAGGCGGACGGAACTGAGAGGAGATGAGCGGGTGCGGCAGTTGATCGATGTCAATGAAGCGCAGCCGGATGATTTCGGGAAGGAATATCTGGATTATATTCTTGCCGTAAAGGTCGTGGATTCTGTGCGGGAGGCGATAGAGCACATAAACTTTTTCGGTTCTCATCACACGGATTGTATAATAACCGAGAATGACATGACGGCGGAGGAATTCATGAACTCCGTGGATTCGGCGGGAGTATATCGAAACTGTTCGACGAGGTTTGCAGACGGTTACAGATACGGTTTCGGTGCGGAAATAGGTATCAGCACGGGGAAATTGCATGCGCGCGGGCCGGTGGGACTCGACGGACTTATCACTTATAAATACAAGCTGTACGGCAGCGGAAATCTGGTGGAGGGATTTACTCCGAAAACATTCATATAAACGGCTATAAGCGCCTTTCATCTGACATCTGAGATTGTAAAATTGAAAAGCAAGAATAAAAAGCAAGCTCCCCGTGAACTCGGGGAGCTTGCTTTTAGTAGTTTTTTATGCTTGAGTTGTATGTTGAGTCGTATATTTGTATATGAGTTCATGTCGCGTAAGTTTATAATTGTGTGATTATTATCCCTATACGCCTGCACTCTTTTACGGTCTGAGCAAAGTATGCTCTATCGGATCGTTTTTCTTGCCCCACAATCTTAAAATCAGACCGATCACTATAAGAGAAGCTCCGAGAATGAGTATCGCAGTCAGCATTCCGCTGAAATTGCTGAGCAGACCTTTGCCGTACATATCCTTGTAATATTCAGGTCCCCACGAACCCTCATAAAACCTTATGAACAGCGAGCCCAAAACCGCAAAAGATCCGAATATCAGACAGAAATTCCCGATGCGAATCGAGTCGCCTTCCGCAAGCTTTGTGCGCGGATTGATCGGATTGTTTTCCGGATCGCTCTTGTAAAGTCCGCCGGATTTCCTCTTTATGAATACATACAGTGGAACAACTACGAGCACGGGGATGAATCCGAGAAAGAAAAATTCCGTGCCGCTGATGAGCCATGCAAATACGCCGAGGCAAAGAGGTCCGAGCAGAATAAACGCACCGCCGAGTTTGCCCTTTACATAATAAAGTCCGGTCCTCTTCTCAAGCGGATAAAGATATCTGAGTTTAATTGTAACAATGGCAAGCCCTATATATATCAGGAATATTGTGATATCCAGTATTCCGATGGCATCCGTAAAGTCGAAATTCATCAATATCATACAGAAAATAGCCATGATCAGTATAGGCCATATAGGAGTCCGTCCTTTTTTAGTAAGTTTATTTAAGAATTTCGGCGAGAGGTTATCATGCGAAAGCATTGTAAACGCTCTTGACGCCACCGCAATCGCCGCGTTGAATATGGCGCACTGCGCTACCACCGATACAATCATAAAGGCTATACCTGCAAGCGGTCCCAGATGCATTGTAAGAACCGATGAGAAATCGAAATTGCCGCTTTGCGTTCCCCAATTGCTCCAAGGCTGAGTGGAGACAACCCCTGCCATGGTAGGCAAGATGTAGCTTATCGCTACTACCGCAATAGCAATCTTCATGCCTTTAGGCAGCACTTCCTGATTCTCAATTTCACCGCATATAGGCGCGAGCTCAACGTAACCGGCATACATCCATATACCGACTACCACGGCGGTACCGACGTCACTGAAACCGACATCTCCCGGTGGAATAAACGGCTCCACGGGGCTGTGATGCCAGTTCATAAATCCTACTATTGTGACGGCCGCGAAACCGATAAGAATGATTGCGCTTAGGATTATGCTCGTCACGCTTACTTCCTCAAGACCCATCAAATTAATAATTGTAAAAATCGCTATCATTGCAGTTTTTACCGCAAAAGCCGCAACCGGTGAAAGGTGCACATAAGTGCTCATGTAGTCAACAGTAAGAATTACGTATGCAACGGGAGTAAGGTAGGATGCAAAAACCATCCACCAACCCATGGCAAATCCCCAGAATTCTCCAAATGCAAGTTTTGTCCATACATACGGACCCGAACTTGCGGGTGCAAGATTGGAACACTCGGCAACCGCCAGTCCTGCAGGCAGAGCCCACACAAAAGGGATCACTGCAAGTAAGAGCAGGGTGAGTCCCGGCGCCGCTCCTGAGATCATCTCTTCAATTCCGTACGCTCCTGCGGCGCATTCGGAGAATATAAAAGCGACTATCGCAAGTAGAGAAAAGTGCTTGCGTTTTAACCCAAGCTCGGCGTCAAGAATCAATCTCCCGCCGTTATAATTTACTTTTTTCATGCTTACTCCTTTTTATAAAACACAGGAGTGGTTGTCACCACTCCTGCAAGTTAACGAATGCTATTTCCACCAAGCATTAACTGTTGTTTCCGATGTGATTTTGAGTTCCTCAGCCCACTTCATGTACTGATCAACCTGTGCCTCGGAAAGCATGTCGGACGAGATGAGACCGGTCTGATCCATCTTGTCGTTTACGAGAAGTTTTGTAAACAGGAATCCGCCCTGACCTGTGAGGTACTGCTCGGAACTCATGCCGGCAAGCTCATATGACTCAACAACGCCCGGAGCAAATACATGCGTCTCAACCATTGTCTTTTTGCCGTCTTTCATTCCGTATGCTTCAACTACGAATGCGCCTGCATCCTGCTCGATGCCTTCGTCAATAATTTCCTTAACCTCTTCAGGAGTTTTCGGAGCCATAGGAATCGATGCAACTACGAATTCAGCGGGTACAAATTCCGCACCTTTGAAATTAACTTTTTTATGAGATATGAGCCCTGCAGCTTTTAGAGGCATAGCAAATTCCACGCCGCCGCCGCCGTACTTAAAGAATACGTTTTGTACACCTTTAAAGAATTCTTTGCTGTTCAGTCCGATGTATGCAACTTCATCGTGCGAGTGATCATACATTGTGACAGGCTGTCCCATTTCAGGGAAGTTTCTCGTGATAGGATTTGAGAAGGATGGAGTTCTTGTGATTTCTCCATTTACGAATGCATAAGCATCATCGTCCATGTCTCTTATTGCCGTAACGGTAGACCACCAGAAAGGAAGGAATCTTTTCGCTTCAACACCCTCGTATACGAACATGTAAATCGTTTCGCATTCATCGAGCTCTCTTACCGCCAGACGAGCTGTTACGCACATGAGGCCGGGCGCCGATCCGGTACCGATAATAGCAAGTTTGCCTATCTTTTTAAATTCTTCTCTGTAGTGAGTATATTCATATTTAATGCCGTTTAGCCAATTGTCGTCGGTTCCTGTGACGATGTTGTCACCTGTTGCAAAATCCTGATAATCAGCTTTAACTTTAAGAGCCGCTTCAAGAACATTTTTTGCGAAGATCAATGGAAGAGCATTTACTACGAGGTCGCATCCCTCCGCGATTTTAACGATTTCTTCTTCTTTGCTTGCATCCACCTGGAAGCCTTTTGCTTTTGTCAGCATTCCGACCAGATGATCTACAGCCGATTTGTCGTAATCGGCAATTAAAATTTCACCTACGTTAGGTTCAAGATCAAGTCTTCTTGCAACTGTTGAACCCTGTGCGCCACTACCCAAAACTAATACCTTTTTCATAACTACCTCCTTATCAATTTGGTTCATGAAATGTATCAATGCTCTGACAACTAATGCAAAACCGCTCGCTTCGAGTCGGTCTTGCCGACGGTAACTTGAAAATCTAGCTAGATAAACTGACAAAAAAACTATTGCGTATAAAAAAACACAGGAAAAGCATCGCAATGCTTTTCCTGTCCTTTTACCTGTTGGTTAAAGCCCCGTTGGCTCTGCATTTAAGCAGTATCTCCAAGAACTCATCCAGCAACCATTCTTTTACCTGACAGTTTCCACCTGCATGGATTGCGTCCATGAGGTCTTCCTGCTTCGGTCCCTCATTTAAGAGATGTCTCTGATTGCTTTCATCTGATCTTTATTCAGTTTTGAAAGTGTGTAATCAGATAATATAGTCGTCGCCTCTGTAGCACGTATTAACTGTTAGGATAGCTTTATATAGCTTTATTTTCTACAGAATAACCAAAAAATAATATTTTGTCAATAAGAATTTGACGCGAAATTTGCTTGTCATATTGCTAACAAATGCTGAAATGCAGTGATTCCAACGGTGTTAGCTTGAGATAATTTCTATCCACAATGCATCGTACAGCAATCTGGTTTCATACGGCAGATTCAGATAGGTCTCAAAATTTTTATCCAAAAATTCCTCGTCGGGGTAGGATAGGGTGCTGTCCCTTAATTTTTCCGGCAGCAATTCGCGCGCGGCTTTTTCCGGACTGGAGTAGCATACTTCAATCGTGTTCATTGCCATTATCTCGGGACGGAGCATAAAATCTATGAATTTTTCGGCGGCTTCTTTGTTTTTGCACGCGGTCGGTATACACATGGCGTCCACGAAAAGATTGCTGCCTTCTTTAGGGTAGGCGAGGGCAAGATCGGGATTCGTCTCAAGCATCACGATCAAATCTCCCGCATAGTACGGTGCTATTGCCGCTTCATTGCTCTCCATTTTGTTGAATATCTGATCCATCACATAAGCCTGCACCAGAGGTTTCTGCTCTTTCAGCAAGTCCGCCGCCCGCTTCAGCTGTTTTTTGTCTGCGGTATTGTACGACGCGCCGATTTTTTTCAGGGCGATGCCCATAGCATCTCTTGAGTTATCGAACATTAAAATTTGACCTTTGTACTTCTTATCCCACAGTATATCCCATGAATCCACTTTTTCTTTTACCATTTTTTTATTGTATATTATCCCGACGGTTCCCCATTGGTACGGTGCGCTGTATTCATTGGTGGGATCGTACGGCGGATTTATGAACGTGTCGTCTATGTATTTAAAATTCGGAACATTCTTGTAGTCTATTTTTTGCAGCATTTTCTCATCGATCATTCGCGAAATCATGTAGTCGGAAGGGAATATGACGTCGTATCTTACGCCTCCGGCACGTATCTTTGAATACAGCTCTTCATTAGTCGGAACGGTGTTGTAGTTGACTTTTATCCCCGTCTCGTTTTCAAACATTTTTACGGTTTTAGGATCTATATATTCCCCCCAGTTGCAGACATTGAGTTCATTTTTTTTCTCGTTTTCTCCGCACGAGGCGAGGAGCAGGGAAAGAAACAGGGCAATCGCGAGGATTCCGATTTTTAAGGGTCCGTTTTTAATCATTTTGTTATACATACGCTCCTCCTTGAAACATACCGCAGAAACATTGAAATACATCGCAGAAACATGCCGTCAGAATTGTATCATTTTTTTGTTGCCCGAACCGTCTCGCGATTCTCTGATGTTAACTATGATGAGAAGCACGAGCACACAGATAAACATCACCGTGGAGAGCGCGTTTATTTCCGGACTGATGCGTTTTTTCGTCATTGCAAATATGAGCACTCCCAGTGTCTGCGATCTCGGACCCGATGTAAAATAGCTTACAACCACGTCGTCTATTGATATCGTAAACGCCATAATCAGACCGGTTACTATGCCGGGCAGTATCTGAGGCATTATCACGTGTCTGAGCGCGTACGAAGAGGTCGCGCCCAGATCCAGCGCCGCCTCATAAAGATTTTTATCCATCTGCCGCATTTTCGGCAAAATTGCGAGCACAACTATCGGAATGTTGAACGTTATATGTGACAGCAGCAGCGTGAAATAGCTCATGCGAAACGCTTCCAGATGCAATACGTTTGCAAGAAATATGAAAAGCAGCATAAGCGAGACGCCCATGATGATGTCCGGCGCCATGAGCGGGACATTGTTTGCTTCAAGCCAGAATTGCAGGCGCTTCCTTTTAATCGCTGTAAAACCGAGACACGCGGCTGTCGCGATAGCGGTCGATATTACTGCTGAAAGGATGCCTACGGACAATGTGACCTTTACTG
>JBGZBU010000010.1:0-45433 GCA_041844835.1 Anaerovoracaceae bacterium | reverse complement strand
GATTTTCTTTTGATTGATGATGGAATTGCTATCGCCTTGTAGTTCATCATCTCGGCTTAACCTTTCATACAAGGCGGTTATTTTCTCATAGTTTCTCACGATTACCTCCTTTCGCTCAAATTCTTCAATAAAAAAAGAATTAAGCAAAACATCTTTCACTCAAATAGTGATTAAGTGTTCTTCTTAATTCTATAACTCCTCACACAACAAAAAGCGCATATCGCTGCAAGCGATATGCGCCGGGCAATTTTTAGATATGCCCCCGCATTGACGGAGTATTAAAGATGCTGTTATACGATCCTTCAAATCGTCTTGCTTCTTATCTCCGATATTAACATATCTGTAAAAGCATCTACATTGAGGCTGCCCATCTCGCCATCTTTGATGGAGCGCACCGCCAATGATCCGGCAGCTTCTTCCTGTTCACCTATCACCGCCATATACGAAACTCTCTGATTTCTGGCTTCTCTTATCTTATAACCGATCTTTTCATTTCTCGCATCCAATTCAACACGTATCCCCGCTTCCGCAAGCTTCGTTTTTATCTGCTCCGCATAAGGTATGAACTTTTCAGTTACGGTCATAAGCCTCACCTGTACAGGCGCAAGCCATAAAGGGAATTTCCCCGCAAAATGTTCAATCAAAATTCCGATAAATCTCTCAATGGATCCGAAAATAACTCTGTGGATCATAACGGGTCTATGTTTTTCGCCGTCAGAGCCTATATATGTCAGATCAAATCTCTGCGGCATTTGCATATCCAGCTGGATTGTACCGCACTGCCATGTCCTTCCGAGCGAGTCTTCAAGATGAAAATCCAATTTCGGGCCGTAAAACGCCCCATCGCCCTCATTTACAACATAATCCGCTCCGACCTTTTCAATTGCGGCTTTCAGAGCGTTTTCAGCCGTCTCCCACTCTGCCAATTCTCCCATATAATCATCCGGGCGCGTCGAAAGCTCGATATGATACTTAAATCCGAACATCGCATATATATCATCTATGAACTGCGCAATACCGATAATTTCCTCCTGCACCTGTTCAGGCAACATAAACAGATGTGCATCATCTTGTGTAAACGTCCTGACCCTCATGAGTCCGTGAAGCGCGCCGGAAAGCTCATGCCTGTGCACCTGCCCGAGTTCTCCCACTCTCATGGGAAAATCCCTGTAAGAGTACATTTTACGTTTGTAGGCGAGCATCGCACCGGGACAATTCATAGGCCTGACAGCAAAATCCACTTCATCTATCTTGGTGAAATACATGTTCTCATGATAATGATCCCAATGACCGGATGTTTTCCAGAGCTGCTCATTCATAATCAGAGGAGATTTAATCTCAATATATCCTCTCTTCGCATGTTCTTCGCGCCAGAATCTCTCCAATTCATTTCTGAGAACCATGCCGTTGGGCAGGAAGAAGGGAAACCCCGGACCTTCATCAAGTAGCATGAATAAATCCATTTCCTTGCCAATTTTGCGGTGGTCACGCTTCTTTGCCTCTTCAAGCTTTGCGAGATAGTCATCAAGCTCTTCCTGAGTCGGAAATGCCGTTGCATAAATGCGTTGCAGCATTTTATTGTTTTCGTCCCCTCTCCAGTAAGCGCCGGCTACACTCATGAGTTTAAACGCTTTTATTTTTCCGGTGGATTCCATATGCGGTCCTGCGCACAAATCGACGAAATCACCCTGCCGATAGAACGATATCACCTCATCCTCCGGAAGATCATTTATCAATTCAACCTTGTAATCCTCACCCCGCTCCGCCATATATTTTACAGCTTCATCACGCGGCAGTTCAAAGCGTTCCAGTTTCAAATTGGACTTAACTATGCGCTTCATTTCCTTTTGGATCGCGGGGAAATCCTCCTCGACAAACTTGTGCTCGCTGTCAAAATCATAATAAAATCCGTTATCTATTGACGGACCTATCGCAAGCTTGGTCTCCGGCCAAAGCGTCTTGACCGCCTGCGCCATAATATGTGATGCGGTATGTCTGAACTGATGTCTGACACTTTCGTCGTTAAAATCCAAAATTTCTTTCGCCATAATTATCTCCTTAGCAAATAAATTATACTGCGGATGAATAAGTCCCCACAGCACATCTGCTACAGTATATCACGACTTTTCCAAAAAATACACTATTCAATTGCCCGAAGCCGCATTTCGATCATCCATCCGTTACCAGCTCATACTTTGATCTCCTGCTTATCGTTCTTTTTTCAAGAAACGGCAGATGAAAAAAATCGTTGCCGCTTGCCGTAATCTTGACCGAAACCGTCGGATTATCGGCACTATTCGCTGCGGAATATCCCGCAAAGTCATCCTCAAATTCGATTTCCATATGCAGATTCACATCCCCGTATTTCCACATTGTGCTGTTCTTTTTAAGTGCATATGTCATGTGAGCGTGTGCACTTTCATATGCCAGCTTGCGGTCAAAAACCGTATTGCCCATTGAAGCTTCCTCAGCATCAAGATCAAGCGCTGCACAAGCCGCACACTCCTCGGCCACCATTTTCAACAATTCCTGCTCATAATTATAACGCTCCAAATCGCCTCGGTATACAAGACATGAGCACATGACAATCAACAAAGCGCTGAATGTAATAAATACTTTCATAAAACATGCCTTTCAACTGAACTATATATATTCGCTTGCTGTATAGCTGTCGATTACATATGTATACCTGTTATCTTCATCGGATATTTTGAAGAAACCTGATCCTGCCATTACATTCTTTATGGGGACTTCCACTCTGTAATGAATTAATCTTTCATCCGACGAATCATATCGTCTGTGTACTATGCCGTCACTTATCACCTTGACCTCATCTGCCGGAATTCCGGTCACCTTTTCAATCCCTTTCTTTATATCCTGCCTGATTTTCGGAGTAAAACAACCCGCTTGCTTGGCTTTTTCCTTTTCCGCGTAGACCACGGCCTGAATATTATTGATCTTTTCCGCATTCCCCTGTTCATAACCGATCTGCATCATAAAAATCAGCATTATCGGAATAATTGCCATCATAACTATAAATTCTTTCATCTCCACCTCTCAAAACAGCGCAACCGACGGGCGTACATTTCTGCATTTCCGCTTAACTCAAGGCGAATAGGTGCGCATTTCGATCCCCTGCTTCCACACATCCGCAAGCGCGGAATAGACGCTGGCGTCCCCCGATCCGGCAATCATCTCATATAAAAACAGTCCCAACGAGATCATCGCGATCATAACTATCAATTGTTTCACAAAATCACATCCCCTCAATATTCTTCCGAAATTGCCGGAATAACCGTTTTGCACATGGAATCATGCCGTCAATGTTTTAAACTTTTGAATCCTGTCGACAGTGGACGCGCCTATATCCGAAGCCGCATCCTTGAAATCAAATACCACCCCCGCAATGAACAAACCTAAAATAACCATAGCAATTAACACAATTATCTGTTTCATATCATTATCCTTTCTCAACTTTATTTACAAATTTAAAAAATCATATTCCACATTTCTCTTTGTTCTAAAAAGAACACTACATAGATAAAATTTATAAACACCAACATAACATTTATGACAACTGGAAGATAGATTATATCTGACAGCAATTCTTCTCTGCGCTTTTCCGCCGTTACCCACATGCCTTTTAAAGTTCTTTGATGCGAAATCAGAATCTCCGAAAGTTCCCGAGGGTTTATTTCGTCCCAGCGCACCAGAAGTCCCGCGAATTCTTTGCCTATAACACTGTCGACCTCTGCAACAAAAGATGTAATTGCATGTTCCCTGTCCCCTACGCGCAGGTAGCTCAGCATATTCACATAAAGCGGCTTTAATTTCCCGCCTCTGTCAATCAGAGACGATATCATATAATCCGCTCCGCATTGCTCGGCATCTCCGATGCTGATCATATTCCGCATAACTGAAATACTTTCAAATATTTCCTTCTCATATCCGGATATACGTCTCCTGCGGAGAAATGCATTTTGAGAAATACACCTCACTACCGCCGTACGCCCCGCATATGCACAACTCTTCATAAAATTAAGCGACAGAACGGCGGGAAGCAGATTGAACACGCCGCATATGCCGAGAATAAACATTAACACTGCAGCAATATACATACAACTTTCAATTTTCATCAGCAGATTTCTCCAATCAATAATCTAAATTTCTCGAGCTGACCAATTCCAAAACCAACAGATTGCAAACAAACATAAAACATGAAACACTGAAAAACAAAAACCCTTCTGATGTAAAAAATTGATTCCTGACGAATTTTGCAATCGGAATGTCCATATATTTGACCGCCAAAAGGATTGTAGCGGCATACAGTAATGGAATTAAAAATACAACCATTCTGTTCGCTTCGTTATTCAGGCGTTTTCGCTCTTCGGAAAGCGCGCTCGCCTCGCGCAGCTGAAGCAATATATCTTCTATCGCCATAGCGACATTCTTCCCGCTGTCTGCAGCGATGTACAAGTTGTATGCGAGCATTCTGCTCCAATTTGTATTTACAGCATATGCAAATCTGTTCAGTATTTCTTTCATAACCTCCTTATCGCCAACGGTTCTGAGTTCTAAAAGTGTCCTCGTGATAAGCGCTTTGGATCTTTTGGCTTCACTTTTTTCCTCTGCTATATATTCAAGCGTTCGATAAATATTTCCGTTGCATATGCGATATGCGCTGAGGAAACCCGCTACAAATATTTCCCCCTCCATCCCCGCATGTTTGCGCATAAGCATAAATTTGAAAAACACCCCCATATACGGAATCGAAATTGTAAAAACACCTATCAATAAAGCGGCTTTTACATCAAGGGTTTGCAGAGCCAGCGAAAACATGACCAGAGATGCAATCGCCGCACAAGTAGCAAATTTTCTGCTGCTGATACGTCCACCGCTTACAAGATCAAGCATGTTGTTTATTTCTTGCGTCAATCCGTGAATCTTGCCGTTTCGCCTCCTTTTGCCGTTTTCTTTCATTTTTACTCTTATGATCGTTCCCGCCACCATAAAATTCCGATGAAAAATCATGATTATTCCGCCCACAATCATACACATGAACATCATGCTCGCAATTTTGTACATCATCTTCATGAGCCCCCTTAAATCTTCTCTTATCAATAATTCCGTTTTCAGAGTTCAACTCCAAATTTTTAAGCAGTCTTGAAAATATCTTAAATTCGGCCCTATCCTCCTCCATGCCGCTCTCGTATTTATCTCGGCTTATTTTATATTTCCATTTCCATGCATCTTTTTGGTGATCGTACCTGCAGATACGATTAATTGCAATCTCTTTCCTTTCGCGATCATATCCTATTTCATATATCCCGCGCAGACGCTTTTGGCTCTTGTCCGCGAGTTGTATAAAATGAAATATATAATCAAATGACGCCGCCGCCCGCCGCGCAATATGCATAATATCCCCACCCATGCTTTTTGTTATTTCCTCCGCCACATCATACGGAAAATCCATAGGGTTTCTTGAGTGAAACGTTATCTTCATGCGGCGCGTTCCCTTGGAAGCGATTTTGAGGGCGGTGTCAAGCGCGACGCCTTCACGCGCTTCTGCCATTATTACGTAATCCGAATCACTCCTTAGGAGATTTTTTGTGACGCTTTTCAGTTTGTCATTATCCGCAATAATCTGCACAATCGGTGCATCCGGCATCATTTTATGCAAAGGTATCTCCGGATCGGTCTCAACCATAACCCCCTCAAGCAGCGGATTTTCATAGCTCTGCCATGTGGATAAGAAACTCGTCTTTGCCGTGCGAACGGCACCTGTAAATGCTACATTATAACCGAGCTTGACCATGCTCTTAAAAAGAGGAATCGCTTCCTCGGGTATGGTATGCCTTTTTGCCTGTTCCTCAAATGAATATCGAGGGATTATATAGCGTCTGAAGATTATTACATCTTGATTTTCCTTAACCATATTGCTTTTAAATATGGTTATACGCGTGCCGTCAAGCATGTATACTTCGTGGAAATCCTTGTCAAGCCTTTCCATCGGAGTCAGCATAAGCAATGCCCTTATAAGCTGTTTTCTCCTG
The DNA here is from genome assembly GCA_041844835.1 of Anaerovoracaceae bacterium. Taxonomy (GTDB): domain Bacteria; phylum Bacillota; class Clostridia; order Peptostreptococcales; family Anaerovoracaceae; genus CAUUCX01. The sequence goes on along the minus strand of JBGZBU010000010.1, from coordinate 39,380 downwards.
TCAGTGCTTATTTTTTGAGGCATTTTGTGCATAACGCCGTCCTTTAGAAAATATATACGTTCACCGATTATTTTGGCTGAACTGCTCTGCGAATACATCTCCCCGAACCATTCGGCCATTCCCGCAAGTCCCCAATTTTCATGATATACGGCATCTGTCAAGCTCGCGTACCATCCGGGAAATGGAGTTTTTTCACATCCCCGCTGCAAAACAATATCTTCTATTTTATTCTTGAAATAAGCAACTTCCTTTTCATAACCTATTATTGCATTCTTCTGCACCTTAAGAGCATATTCGTTACCGCCGTCCTCGGAGTCCCATTCTTTTGAAAATTCACGACTTATATCATCGCATAGCGAATAAAAAGCCACATATTTATCTGCATCCGCCCACTTTTTCATACATTCGCCGCCATATTCCTCCGGCGCATTTTCGCGAAGAAATTCCATTGAATACATTTCGCTTTGCTTTTGACCTTTAAGTATTTCCCCCAAATCAAATTTTCCCATGTTTTTTCCTTTTTTTCCTCCTTTCATCCCTGCAAACTGAAAAAGATTGCAAATCATTTAAAAATCGCTTGTTACCATAATCTGCAAATGTCCGCCCCTCGGCCTCCGCCTCACGCGCCATATCCACATAACGAACCCTCACCACCTCTTTTGGCGTAAAAGGCAATTTCCTAACAGCCTGGTACGCATCGAGTACATCCAGGGATTTGTATTTATTAACGATGACCGCGTCAAATCCAAGATTCAAAAGCTTCCATTTTGCGCTCTCGTGCAGCATCCTGTCAATGCAATGCCCGTTTTGAGAAAAAACCAAAACCCTCATATCAGCTTTCATTACGCCTGAATAGCTCAAGACATTCTTGAGATCGGAGCCGGCATCTATTACAATATCGCTGAAGTCACGCCTCAGATTTTCAACCATAATGTCTATCATATCCAAGGCAAATTCTTCGTGCTTAAAGTCGTCATCCGCTCCGCCTATGATGAAAAGATTCTTCTTGCCGCCGGCTCTTGTAATTTTCGATTTCTCTATCCTCATCCGGGATTGAATCTCCGGAGAAAAAAAATCAATCCTTTTTATATCCGTATCTGCAAACGCACTTATAACTGATGCGTTCAATGCTAAAAATAATACCTCTCGCGAACCTGCAATCATTTCAGCTGTGCTTTGTGCAAGCATCGTGGTTCCCACCTTGGAATCTGCGCCGAAAAACACAATTACCATTTCATCACCTCCAAAGCTCAAGCCGTCTGCATCAATATAAGCATTGCTCCATCACCCACGCTGTCAATAATTCTGCTGTAATCCCCTAAAGAAGCGAATATCTCGACATGATCGGGAATGCCGCTCGGATTTTTCCTGCCTCTTATATCAGGAGTTTCAACTGCTGTTAATTCTCCATCCCCGGATGTATCTACTATTTCCTGTTCATTAACGTCCTTAACAAATGCCACCTCAAATTCTCCAAAATCTTCTTTGCTGTAAGCAGATACTATCTTTACAATATCCCCTCGTCTCAACGAACTGCTGCGACTGTAAATCCATTCCGATTTAAGCGGGAACAATGATCGTCCGTCCATATATTCATCGACATTCTGCAAATGATTTTTTTTAATCTGCTGCCCTGCTGCGATAAATCCCCGTGCGATAAAGCCGTCCAATTTCTTAAGCTCACCCGCCCCGTATGCGCCCGCAATAACCGCGGATCTTTCCAAGGAAACGATTTTAAAATCTTCGCTTTTCAGCTCATCTCCCGCAGCAATATCACGAGCTGCAACAAGCACTTCTTCCGACAGCAACAGCTTTCTTCCGCTCTTTTCCCAAAAAACCATACTTGCAATTGCCGCTATAATTAAAATTGCTCCTATAATAGGTTTGATTCTTTCCATATGTCTCCTCTCTCGAAAATTGATTTACAATATTTACCATTTATAAGCATATTTTACATTATATTCCAGCATTGTCAAGCAGAATTTTTCTCATTTTCTCCATAGGGCTTCAAGCCCTGCACTTGCAAGCGAAAAAGCAGAGAGAAAAATGAAACTCCTACAATAAACGGAGCTATGCACCCGTTCAATCGTGCATAGCTCCTTGGAGACATTTCATTTGTATTGTCATTTAATTATGGTTATCAGCGCGGATCGTAACATTAATTGAGAATCTTTCCGTCGCATGAGATTGTCACGACCTGCCACGGGATGAACTTGCCGCTTCGCTGAAGTGCATTCTTTGCCGCCTGCTCAAGTCCGCCGCAGCACGGAACTTCCATACGCACGATGGTGACTTCCTTGATATCGTTGTTCACGATGATCTCAGTAAGTTTCTCGGCGTAGTCGATATCGTCAAGTTTCGGACAACCTATGATTGTCGTCCTGCCGCGCATAAATTCCTCATGCATGTTGGCATACGCATAAGCACTGCAGTCTGCTGCAATCAAGAGCTTTGCACCATTGAAGAACGGTGCCTGTGTCGGAACCAGCTTGATCTGGCAAGGCCACTGTGCAAGATGTGATATCGGTTTTTGTGATGCATACATCTCCGGTGTAATGCAATCAGCTCCTTCTTTTTTCAGTTGCATTGAACGCGCCCCGGGGCATCCGCCATGTGCCGCATGTGTCGTGCCGTCTTCTTCTTTCATCTTCGCCATCATCAGCTTTCTTCTCTCGTTCTCGTCTTCAATTTGCATGATTTCTTCTGTTGTCATATTCATCGCCGCCTTCCTGCTTTCTTCCTGCGTTCTTTTGACAGCTTTGTCGTCATACTCGGGGGCATCTCTCTCTTCAAAGGTGATCGCCCCGGTGGGACAGCTTGGGAGGCAGTCGCCGAGACCGTCGCAATAGTGCTCTCTCACAAGCTTTGCCTTCCCGTTTATCATGTCTATAGCGCCCTCATGACAAGCCGTGGCGCATAATCCGCATCCATTACATTTTTCTTCATCAATATGAATGATTTTTCTGATCATATTTTCTCCCTCCTGTTTTCTTGAGTCTCTGACAATAGTATAGTATAATGCAAACAAAAAGTATGTGGTTATAACCACGCAATTGAAAAAAGGTGAATTATCATGGATGCAAACAAAATCAAGGACACCGTCATTTTTCAGGGAATGTCTGAAAAGGAGATCGAAGATGCCTTGGAGGGGCTAAATGCGGTGACAAAGAAATATAGGAAAGGATCAATAATCCTTCATGCAGGCTCTGCAACCAAGAGCATGGGGCTGGTAATGGAAGGCAGCGTAACAATAGAAAATAACGATGTGTGGGGGAACAAGACGATCCTGAGTCATGTGGAGAAGAATGAGTTCTTTGCGGAAACATACGGTTTGCTTGCGGACGAGCCTATGCTCGTGGATGTGGTAGCGAACGAGAATTGTCATATTCTTTTCTTAGCAATCGGAACTCTTAATCGCAGCATCATGAATCAGAAATCATGGACAGCAAAAATCGTGAGCAACCTCCTTACAATCTCCACTCATAAGAATCTGATGCTTTCCGGCAGGAGTTTTCACACTGCCCCGAAAACCATACGAGATCGCGTCATGTCCTACCTGAACAGCATGTCCATACAAAAAGGAACCACGGAGTTCGATATTCCTTTCGATCGCCAGCAAATGGCTGACTACCTCAATTTGGAAAGAACCGCTCTTTCCAAAGAGCTCCGAAAGATGAAGAATGACGGGCTGATTGACTTTCAAAAAAATCATTTTCTTTTGAAGGAGACGATCCGTTAAGTACTGCGTTTATAAACAATTCAACGCGCCCTCAATTCTTCGCAAGCACGAACTTTCCGATCGCTTCCGCGACACCAGCATTCTCACTGCTTGAAACCGTGAACTGTGCATGCTCCTTTACCGCAGGCACCGCATTCGCAACCGCCACGGCGAGCCCCGCAGTTTTAAGCATTGATATATCATTCAAACCGTCTCCACATGCCATTACAGCCCCAGGAGCAACCGCAAGGGTTTCGCATAAATGCTCCAATGCATCCGCTTTACTCGTGCTTTCTCCTCCTATTTCCAGATTATACGGGAGCGACGATGTAATCGTAATATCGGGAATCTTTTCGACAATTCCGCGCAATTCTTTATTATCGGCATCATTATCAAAAATAACATTTATATTTTCAATTTCACACTTATTGTCAAGCATAAACGCATATATGTCATCAACGGGATCACGCGTGGCCATCACATATTTTCTCCGTCCGTGCAAATTCAATTTCAGTGTTTTTTCATAAGCTTTACGATCAATGTACGCCCGTCCATTTACAAATACTTCTATATCAAAGTCATATTTCTTTAAAATATCGCATACGCTTGTAATTGCGGCAGATGATATGAGATTGTGATATAAAGTCTTTCCGCTCGTAAGATCAAGGACATTAGCCCCGTTGGAAGTGATCGCATACCGAATTCCTTCAAATCTCCTTATCGAATCCGGAAGCGCGGCAAAGCATCTTCCGGTAGCAATTACGGTGTGCACCCCGCTTTGAAGCGCCTTAGTAATTGCCGAGGCGTTATCAGAACTCAAATCACCTTCCTGATTCAATGTGGTATGATCAAGATCAAGCGCGATCATTTTTATTGTGCCTGATAATTTCAGCGCATACCTAAACTCCTCATTGGCGCTGCGCACAAATTTCATGTCGCACGGATCCGTATGCCCCGGATAAATGCACGTATCGTCTTGCCATGAATCAACTATGCTTTTCATTGTCATCTCCATGGCTGTCGCGGATCCGGACGGCAAGTCGGTCCGGCCTATTTCCCTATCGAAAAGAGTATCTCCCGTAAATATATGCTTCTCGTCAATTGTTGAGAAGCATATGCTCCCCGCCGTATGCCCCGGAGTGCTTATAACTTTCAGTTTTATGCTTCCGAATTCAATTAAATCGCCGTTATTTAGTGAGATATCCACCGGTTTCCCGTAATTTTTCATATCTTTATTATGCATTGCCACGGCGCACCCGGTTGCATGTTTTATGGTTTCCACACCGCCTACATGATCATAGTGGTGGTGCGTAAGCAGTATATATTTCGTTTTCAAATCCTTCTCATTAATGAAACGAATAAACAATTCGGGCTGAAATCCCGGATCAATAATCGCGCACTCGCCGCCTTGCGCGTCATACACGATATAACCGTTATTTCGGAGCTCGCCGCCCACAAATCTTTTTATTTCCATACATTCTCACCCGCATTTTGTAAAATTCCTTATTTTTAAAAAGTCCTTATTATATCATGACGACAGATTCCAGCATGATCAAATGGTTGCCTCATATCGGCAACGCCGCATTGCTCAACACCCACGGTGTTGAATGTACAATGAATGCAACCATTATATCATGACAACAGATTCCGGCATGATCAAATGGTTGCTCCATATCACCGGGCGACTCTTTATTCGATCATCTATGATTATACTTTTTCACGCGCATGATTATCAAGCATTTTCATCGTATATATTACTGCTCCGGCAATTGAATTTGCACCGCAACTGTTGTATATTAGTTAGGTAGCGTGTGGGGCTTAATTACAACGATGTAAATGCAGCATCAACCGACGATACATTCATAGCCGGAGATGCAAAGAAAAAATACTTAAAAATATTGGCAAATTACTTAAAAATCAAAGATAGGAATTAACATGAAAATCAAACAGTCTCCGGTATATGGAATATTTTTTTGCTTCATTATCGCACTTTGTGCTTATTTTGCAGGTAATGCGTTGCCTATAATAGGCGGACCCGTTTTCGGGATACTGATGGGCATGCTGATCGCGTTGCTGAAGCGACATGACATATTCGAGGCGGGTATAAAATTTACATCAAGCAAACTTTTGCGCTATTCAATAATTTTGCTGGGTTTTGAAATGAATCTGTATCGAGTGCTTGAAGTCGGAAAAATGTCTCTGCTTGTGATGTTTTCTTCTCTCAGTGCCGCTTTTATAACCGCGTTTTTAATGGGACGCGCGCTAAAAATTCAAGGGAAAACCTCAATCCTGATAGGAGTGGGGACATCCATATGCGGCGGTTCCGCGATAGCCGCAACCGCGCCTGTAATTTCAGCTGAAGATAAGGAAATCGCTGAATCCATATCAACAATATTTTTGTTTAATATTATTGCGGTGTTTCTGTTTCCGCCCCTCGGAAGAGCGCTTGATCTGTCGGATATCGGTTTCGGCATGTGGGCGGGAACCGCAATCAACGACACCTCGTCCGTTGTGGCGGCGGGAGCGGCATGGAGCGCCCATGTCGGAAATGACACTGCACTTGCCTTTGCTACAATAGTAAAGCTGACAAGAACGCTTATGATCGTTCCTATAACATTTATCCTTGCGATCTTCTGCGCGCGAAAATCTGCAAAAAATAATAATGCAGAAGAAAACGGATTCAGCATTGTAAAGACATTCCCCTGGTTTGTAATCGGTTTTATAGTCGCGTCCGTAATCAGCACTTTTACTCCGATCCCGGCTGTTCTAAGTTCGAATTTATCCGCCATCGGGAAATTCATGATTATAATGGCAATGAGCGCTATCGGTCTGAAAACAAATTTGCCGGAACTGCTGAAGAATGGATATCGCCCCATTATATTAGGCTTGTCCTGCTGGATTGCGGTAGCAGTCACTTCACTCATTGCCCAGTTTGTCGTACACATAATGTAGTGCATCTGCTCATTACCGCTTATATCAGCCTGCAAGAATAAAATTTATCTCCCGGGTTTCAATATTTGCAGATATCAATCTGACTTGAACGGGATCGCCAAGTGAAAAACTCTTTGAGGTCATCTCTCCGACGAGTCTGCTTTGATCTTGCTGAAAAATATAGTAATCATCTGAAATATCCTCAAGCGCAACCAGCCCCTCTACGGTATTTTCGAGCTGAACAAAAATTCCAAACTGTGTCACTCCACTTATTAATCCTGAAAATTCTTCGCCGATAAATTGTGACATATATTCCACCATTTTGTATCTTTTTACTTCGCGCTCGAGTTCAAGCGTTTTCTGCTCACGCAGGGATGCAATCTCCGAGACGAGTTCGGCTTCGGTTTTATTCGCAGCGCTAATCACAGATTTATAATCCCCCTCCCTGAGTGATTGCTTAATCATTCCGTGTATGAAGAGATCCGGGAATCGCCTTATGGGAGATGTGAAGTGAGAATAGTATTTGAGACTTAAGCCGAAATGCCCTAAACATTCGCTGCCGTAATATGCCTTTGTCATTGATCTCAACATCATAGAACTCACAACAGCCTCATAAACTGTACCCTTGACTTGATTCAGCAAATTCAGCAGAGCTATCGGCTTCATATCATTTGCCTGTCCCGCAAGAGGATATCCGATGTTTCGCACAAAACCCTTGAATTCCTCCATTTTTTGAAATTCGGGCTTTTCATGAATTCGATATATAAACGGGATGTTTGCCTTGCAAAAACGCTCCCCCACCGCACGGTTGGCTGCAATCATAAACTCCTCAATCAATCTGTTTGCAATCCTGCGTTCAGCTTTTTCGATAGAGGATACGCGCCCGGAATGATCCAATATAATATTACTTTCCGGAAGATCAAAATCAAGACTTCCGCGCCGTTTCGAACTCTCGCTGAGAATTTCATACAGCTCCCGCATGAGGAGCAGCGCCTGATCCACATCATCTGCAGAACAACTATTCTTCAAACCCTCCAGAAAATCACTGACATCACTATACACAAGTCTTGCCGAAGAGTTGATCAGACTTTCATAAATGTCAAAACCGAGAATTTCTCCATTGCAATTGATTTCCATGTCAACGGAAAGCGCAAGCCTGTCCACATGAGGATTGAGACTGCACAATCCGTCGGACAATGCTGGCGGCAACATCGGTATGACTTGATTTATGAGGTAAACGCTGTTTGCTCTCTTCTTCGCTTCGGCATAAATAGCGGAACCCTTGCGAACATAATGACTGACATCGGCTATGTGCACGCCCAGGAGATAGTTTCCGTTTTTAAGGCGACTTATGGAAACGGCGTCGTCAAAATCCTTTGAGTCAGCACCATCTATCGTAAACAAGAGCCGAGAACGGATGTCTCTTCTATTTGAGCTTTTGTCAATAACAGCATCGGAATGAAAATCGCCGGACAAAGCAAAAATTCGCAATTCCTCAACTTCTTTAAGAACGCTTTTCGGAAATTCCGATTTAAATCCGTGAGCCGCCGCAATGCATTTAATATCGCTGCCGGCTTCTCCCTTTTTTGCTATTATCTCTCTGACCACTCCCTCTGCGGGGAAATGCCCCTCCGCATACCTGCTGATTTCAACCAGGACGGCATCACCCGTTTTCGCACCCTTCATTGATTTATTTTTTATCATGATTCTGTCAAAACCGTCTTTTTGAATCGCCTCAATCCAATTTTTTCCGTTGCGCCTATATACATACCCCGCAACTTCCTTGACGGAATGTTCCAAGATCTTGATTACCTTGCCCTCGGGAGACTTTGCACCCGCTCTCGGCGGCTTTATTTCCACCAATACTCTATCTCCGCTCATGGAATTTTGCATAAAACGCTCAGGCACATAAATATCACTTCGGTCTTGGGAGGCCGAATCCAAAACGACAAAACCGTAGCCGTCCTTTTTGCGAATCATTATCCCCTCTTTACACTTTTTCAAAGACTTCCCCCGCATGCCGCCATCTGAAGGCAATTCTCTCCATTTCGACTTCAATTTAGATTTAACTTTGTTTGATGCGCCACTACGCGATTTATTGCCTGCATTGCTTGATTTGTTCGACTTGCCTGACTTGCTCGAATTTTTCCCCTTATGCTTATCGGTCTTTTTCATATTTTTTCCTCACCAACACTAAAAACGCACCCTAAGCCTTAAAGACCGGGCGCGTTATTAATTCTATCAAAACTTCGTCTCAAGGAAGCATATTCCGTATAAAAGCCATTATGAAACGAAAAATATCCGACCTTGCGCACTCTATACGAGTACTCCGCCGATTGCTACGAATACAGGAGCAAATACAACTGCAATTATAGTCATAAGTTTGATAAGGATGTTGATTGAAGGTCCTGACGTATCCTTGAACGGATCGCCGACGGTATCGCCGACAACCGTAGCTTTGTGAGTATCCGAACCCTTTCCGCCGAAATTACCTTCTTCAACATGCTTTTTCGCATTATCCCATGCACCGCCGGCATTCGCCATCATTATAGCGAGCAGCACTCCTGCTGAAAGCGCTCCCGCAAGCATCCCGCCAAGCGCTTCAGTTCCCAGCAATATACCCACTGCAAGAGGTGCGACTATTGCAAGAAGCCCCGGTGCAATCATTTCTCTGAGCGCCGCCTTTGTCGAAATATCGACGCAACGGGCATAATCAGGTTTAGACGTACCTGCCATGATACCGCTGTTTTCTCTAAACTGTCTCCTGACTTCCTCAATCATCTGATTCGCGGCCTTTCCAACCGAATTCATTGTAAGGGCGGAGAAGAGGAACGGAAGCATAGCTCCGATGAACAATCCCGCAATTACGAGCGGATTCAGAAGGCTGATTGCGGACAGCTTCACTACCTGTGAGTATGATGCAAACAATGCAAGAGCGGTAAGAGCCGCCGATCCTATTGCAAATCCCTTTCCTATTGCCGCAGTTGTATTTCCTACGGCATCCAGCTTGTCGGTAATAGCTCTCGTCGATGCCGGAAGCTCCGACATCTCCGCAATACCGCCGGCATTATCGGAAACCGGACCGTATGCATCAACTGCAACCGTCATTGCCGTCGTTGAAAGCATTCCTACCGCAGCAAGCGCTATGCCGTAGAGACCCGCGAACGCATTTGCAACGAGAATTCCTATCGCTATACAGATGATAGGCCACACCGTTGAAAGCATTCCCACCGCATAACCTGAAATGATAGTGGTCGCGGCGCCGGTCTGTGATTCCTTTGCAATATCTTTTACGTATTTATAATCTCCCGATGTATATATTTCCGTGATTTTTCCAATCGCAATTCCCACAGCAAGACCTGCAATTACCGCAATCGCAGGATTATAGCTGCCAAGAAGCCCCTTAGATAAAAGAACGGATGCAATTATAACAACGACGCCGCTCACATATGTCCCCAAATTAAGAGCTTTTGCAGGGTTTACGCCCTCATTGCCGCGTACAAACATTATACCGACAATTGAAGCGAGTATACCGACAGAAGAAAGAAGCAGAGGGAACAGTGAGCCCATTACAGGATCCAGATCAAAACTTGCTCCGAACGTAGGAACAACCGCAGGTATCATAACTGCAAGCATTATTGCAGATATGATGGATCCAACATATGACTCAAACAAATCGGAGCCCATTCCTGCCACATCACCCACATTGTCGCCCACATTGTCGGCAATAACCGCAGGATTTCTCGGATCATCTTCCGGAATTCCCGCTTCAACTTTACCTACAAGGTCCGCGCCTACGTCAGCAGCTTTTGTATAAATACCGCCTCCGACACGTCCGAAGAGTGCCATTGAAGAAGCGCCGAATCCGAAACCCGTTATAACCTCGGCGGCATCAACGCCCAATGCTACAAACACGACGCCAAGACCGAGCAAACCCAATCCGGTAACACTGAGCCCCATAACCGCTCCTGATCTGAACGCAATTTTCAGCGCTTTCGGCATACCTTCATCCGATGCCGCAAACGCCGTGCGAACATTCCCCTTTGTTGCAACATTCATGCCGAAATATCCCGCAAGCACGGACAAGCACGCTCCCAGGAGATAAAGCAAAGCAGTCACCCAAGTGAGCGAAAAGCCGATAACCAGGAAAAGAACCGCAATAACAATTACCATTGTTCTATATTCTCTCTTGAGAAACGCCATTGCACCTTCTCTGATATGTCCGGAAATTTCAATCATCTTTCCCGTCCCGGCAGACGCGCCGCTTATCCATTTTGTAAGAGCAAACGCCACTACCAATGCGATAAGCGCACACAAAGCGGGAACGTACACAATTAACTTACTCATGTCCCAAAATTCCTCCCGTTTAACTAAAATTGCATAAAATATAAAATATTAAAAAAGGCATAAAAAAAATTAAAGGCTGCAATATCATCACAGCCCCGTTCTCTTACTCGATTGCTACAAGAGCCAGCGATATAATGATAAATAACACAGCAAAGACCGTCGTAATTTTGCTGAGCACCGCTTCATATCCTTTACTTTTCTTTTTTCCGAACAGCTGCTCGGCGCCGCCGCCGATTGCTCCGGAAAGCCCGTCGCTGTTACCCGACTGCAAAAGGATACTTCCTATCAATACCAAGCTCCCGAGGGCGAGTATACCCATAAGAATATTGCTTACCATATTAGTACCTCCAAGCTATAATCAACCATTTAATTGTAGCACTTACTTTTATTTATAGCAAGCCCAATTTTACGCCTATCTGTTGGAAAATAAGAGCATTTGCCGTGTCTTATTCCACTTAGCTACCGCTTCAGATTGTAGAAAGCGGACCTGCCCGCATATTTTGCGACAAGATCAAGTTCTTCCTCAATTCGCATCAGCTGATTGTACTTTGCAATTCGGTCCGTTCTTGAAAGCGATCCTGTCTTTATCTGTCCGGCTCCAAGACCTACCGCTATATCCGCTATTTTTGTGTCCTCGGTCTCACCGCTTCTGTGTGATACAACTGCGGTATATCCTGCAATCTTTGCCATTTCAACGGCATCATATGTTTCAGTAAGAGTGCCTATTTGGTTGACCTTTATGAGAATCGAATTGGCTATTCCCGCTTCAATTCCCTTAGACAGTCTTTTCGTATTCGTAACAAAAAGATCATCACCCACAAGTTGGATACGATCTCCCAAACTGTCCGTCAGTTTCTTCCATCCGTCCCAATCATCTTCGGCAAGACCGTCCTCAATAGAAATAATCGGGAATTTTTCGACAAGTTTCTTATAATAATCTATCATCTCATCCGACGTCTTTATGCTTCTCTCACCTTTCATATCATATATATTTTTTTCGGCATCATAAAACTCGGAAGCTGCCGCATCCAAGGCAAGCATTATGTCTTTGCCCGGCTCATAACCCGCCCTGCTTATGCTCATTACGATCGCATCAAGCGCATCCTCCGCGCTTGCAATATTCGGTGCAAAACCGCCCTCATCTCCCACAGTCGTACTCAATCCTTCTGATTTAAGAACGGATTTCAGAGAATGGAATACTTCAGCGCCTATTCGCACCGCTTCCCTCATTTCGGGAGCCCCTACCGGCATAATCATAAATTCCTGAATATCAATTGGATTATCAGCATGTGCCCCGCCGTTTAATATATTCATCATCGGTGTCGGAAGCAATTTCGCATTACTGCCGCCGATATATCGATAGAGAGGAAGGTTCAGAGATTTTGCCGCGGCATCCGCCACAGCCATAGATACCCCCAGCATCGCATTTGCGCCCAAATTCTTTTTATTTTCGGTTCCGTCAAGTTCAATCATTATTGCATCGATATCGGCTTGCCTGGTAACATCATATCCTTCTATCTCAGGACCGATTTTGTACTCAACGTTTTCGACTGCACGCATAACGCCTTTCCCAAGATATCTGTTTTCTCCGTCGCGCAATTCCAATGCCTCATGCACGCCGGTTGAAGCACCTGAAGGTACAAGCGCTCTGCCGATCGTGCCGTCATCCAGACACACATCAACCTCCACAGTAGGATTCCCTCTTGAATCTAACAGTTCACGTGCAATCACTTCCTCAATAAACGCCATAAAACAATCCTCCCTCTAAAAATCTATGATTTCCATAAAAGCTGCTGCTTCAAGACTTGCTCCGCCAACCAAAGCCCCGTCTATATCCGGCATGTTCAATATCTCTTCCGCATTGGCGGGATTAACGCTACCCCCGTACTGTATCAATATTTCATCCGCGACGAATTCATCGTATAATCCCTCAATAACACCTCTTATGAAGCCGCACATTTCCTGGGCCTGTTCCGGAGTCGCGGTTTTCCCCGTCCCGATAGCCCAGATCGGCTCATACGCAATCACCATCTTTGCCGCGTCGTCGGAAGGAATGCCTGACAGATCGAGGCTGAGCTGCATCCCGACTTTTTCAAATGCGTGCCCCGCATCGCGCTCCGATTCATTTTCACCGACACAGAGTATAGGTGTGATCCCCGCCTCAAAGCATTTTGCCATCTTTTTACTGATATCTGCATCAGTTTCGGCAAAATATTCTCTGCGTTCGGAATGTCCGACTATGCAAAAATCGACACCGAGTTCTTTCAACATATTCACGGATATCTCTCCCGTGTACGCGCCTTTGTCCGCGAAGTGAACATTCTGCGCACCGAGTTTGATATCGGTTCCGTCAAATGCCGCGGCAAGAGCCGGCAGTTGTATAAACGGCGCACATATGCATGTCTTTATATCCGTGTCCTTATAAAGTTTTTTAAACTGCTCTGCAAACTCAAGCGCGTCACGAATAGTTTTATGCATTTTCCAATTTGCAGCGATAAGCGGTATTCTCATATCATTTCCCCTATACATATATATCACTATATTTTATATTTTCGATTAAATATGATACTCCATTACTATTTCATTATCCGATCATTCCATATCATCCGCAGCTTCAATCCCCGGAAGAGGCGTTCCCTCTACAAGCTGCAGCGACGCACCGCCGCCTGTGGATATATGCGTCATTTTTCCCTCAAGTCCGAATTCTTCAACCGCCGTAGCGGAATCTCCGCCGCCCACTATTGTGACCCCGTTTGACGCTGCAACGCATTCGGCAATTCTCTTGGTCCCCGATGCGAAATTGCTCATTTCAAAAACACCCATCGGACCGTTCCAAAAAACTGTCTGCGCTTTGGATATCACCTCGCAAAAACGCCTGCAGCTCTCAGGGCCTATATCGACGCCCATGCCTTTTTTCGGCATCGCATTTGCCGGATATACGGCGTATTTTGAATCATTGCAGAATGTATCCGCTACTACCACATCTATTGGCAAAAAAAGCTGAACATTCTGAGATTCCGCCTCTGCGATCAGCTCTTTAGCCAATCCTACATGCTCGTGATCCAGAATCGAATCTCCTATTTCATACCCCAGCGCCTTGAAAAAGGTGTACGCCATACCTCCGCCGATGATCAGGCAATCGACCTTTTTAAACAAATTCCTGATTACTTTTATTTTGTCGCCGACCTTGGATCCTCCCATGATCCCCACAAAAGGCCGATCCGGATCTTCCATCGCATTTTTAAGAAACTTTATCTCTTTTTCGACCAGAAAACCAATGACCATCGGCAGGTAATCGCCGATTCCCACGGTGGAAGCATGCGCTCTGTGCGCAGTTCCGAAAGCGTCATTTACGAACACATCTCCCAACTCCGCAAGTGCTCTTGCAAACTCGGGATCATTACTGCTTTCCTCCTTGCGAAAGCGTATGTTTTCAAGCAGCATGACACCCCCCGTCCCCAGCGACGCCGCCGCCTTTCTGACGTCATCATTCACTACATCGGGTGTGGATATGAACTGCACTTTGCGGCCGAGCAATTCTTCCAATCTAAGCGCGACAGGCTTAAGGGAGTATTGCATATTTGCCTCTCCCTTGGGTCTGCCCAAATGAGACATCAAAATTACACTGCCGCCGTTATCCAAAATATAGTTGATCGTTTTTAAAGAAGATGTGATTCGCACATCATTAGTTATCTTGCCATCCTCTAAGGGCACGTTGAAATCACAGCGAACCAAAGCGCGCTTACCACTGAATTCGTAATTTTCGACCGTTTTCTTCTTCATTGCCTGCTCCTTTAATATCGTTCAAACCCTTTCTTTCCAACATTAAAAAGAGGCTTACGCCCCCTTTCAATTATTTTACGCCATATCCCGGCGGTTCATTATAACCGCCAAATCCAAACATTTGCTGGCATACCCGTACTCATTGTCATAAAATGCGACCAATTTGAAGAATCTGTCATTCAGCATCATCCCCGATCTCACATCAAATATGGAAGTATGAGTATCACCTAAGAAGTCAAGCGATACGACTTCATCATCGACATATTCCAGCACTCCCTTTAAGTAAGTTTCGGAAGCTTCTTTCATCTTGACGCATATCTGCTCATAATCCGTAGGCTCTTTTACCATTACGTTGAGATCTACAATGGATACATCCGGAGCGGGAATTCTATATGAAATGCCTGTAAGTTTCCCGGTTACCGACGGAATGACGAGCCCTACCGCTTTTGCGGCGCCCGTGCTTGTCGGAATGATATTTCCGTAAACGCTTCTGCCCACACGCCAGTCCTTGTCCGACCTTGAATCCACCACAGCCTGCTTCGACGTGGACGCGTGTATGGTAGACATCAAACCCTGTTCAACGCCCCAATTGTCTTCCACTACTTTGACGAGAGGAGCAAGACAGTTGGTCGTACACGACGCGTTTGACACTATATCCATGTCCGGAGTATATGCATCATTATTCACCCCCACAACAAAAGTGGGAGTTTCCCTGTCCTTTGCCGGAGCGGACATTATGACTTTTTTTGCGCCGCCTTTTAAATGTGCGCTTGCCTTTTCGGTTGTGAGATATGCACCCGTACCGTCTATGATATATTCTGCACCGCAATCACCCCACGGGATATCTGCAGCTTCCGTACAACCGTAAACGGGAATCTCCTTTCCGCCCACGACCAAGCCTTTATCATACACCTCGATATCGGCGGGGAATCTCCCGAATGTCGAATCATACGCCAGGCGATATCTCAAATATGTCAAATCCGCATTTCTGACATTAATCCCGACAATCTCCACATCATCTCTATTAATGGCATCTCTCATTACCAAGGTGCTTATGCGTCCAAAACCGTTGACGCCTATTCTGACACTCATTTCGATCCTCCTTGCATTAAGCGTTATAAGCGTTATACTTGTTTTAACAAATGTGACCGCACCCGGTCACGAAATATATATCAAAATATATACAACGAATATCTCACTCCTACATTCTACCATACCAAATAAAATTTTGATATTCCGTTTTTAATATTGCAAATATTATAAAATTATTAAGTAACTCCTTGACTTTGTTTCATGCCTGTTTTTCCAATTCTCTATGCCTGAGAGTTACAATGTCGCCCAAATTCTCAAATCTTTTCGCAAGCTCGTTTGCAATTGCAACGGAGCGATGTTGTCCGCCTGTACAGCCGACCGCAAGGGTAAGACTGTATTTCCCCTCACGCATGTAACTTGCAGTCAGACTGCTCACGAGGCGTTCTATTTCATCAACATAACGCCTGCTTTCTTCATGTTTCATCACATTCTTTCTGACCTTTTCATTATTGCCGGTAAGCGGCCTCAGACTGGGCACATAGAAAGGATTCGGGATGAATCTCACATCCAGGACCATATCCGACTCAAGCGGCAGGCCGTTCTTAAAACCGAATGACAGAACATTAACGGTAAATCTCCTTTCATCTCTGTCATTCATGAGCAGTTCTATTATGGTCTTGCCCAATTCACCCGATTTCATATTCGACGTATCAATTACAAAATCAGCCATTTCGCGAATTTCTTTCAGAATTTCTCTTTCTTTTTTTATTCCCGATGATGAAGAGCCCGTGTTCGATAATGGATGTGAACGTCGCGTCTCATTAAAACGACGAATCAACACTTCGTCAGAAGCTTCCAAAAATAATATTCGGTAATCAAGACCGCTTTTTTGTAAATCTTTCAGACACTTTTTGAGATCACCGAAGAATTCTCCACCTCGAGTATCCACAACAAATGCCGCTTTATCGATCCCCTCGGTGCTCTGCTCGGCGATTGAAATAAAATTGTCGATCAGTGCGGGAGGCATATTATCTACGCAAAAATAGCCCAAATCTTCAAGGCAAATAGTCGCCTGTGATTTGCCGGCGCCGGACAATCCCGTTACTATAACCGCTTCCATATCCACACTCCTTTTATCGATTTTATAAATCACCGTTTTTCAACGTTAACCACACGCTCCATATCAAGTCCCGCCTCGAGCGCGCGGGCGATCGCATCTTCCACGGCGCCCACGGCATCCGCCTTATGCGCGTCGCTGTTTATTATAAAGCGAACATCATATTTCATCACCTTGATTATCTCGGAAACCGTAAGATGTCTATGTCTCGCGTTTATTTCCATATATGTCCCGCGTTCGCAACATGCTTTTGCAATCTCATCAAGATCAAACGGCCCCTTATCTCCGGGATGTGTTATGAATTTTATGGGATTTTCATATATCGCCTTAAGGCACATCTCGGTATTCCGAGTTTTCAGACTGCGCACACCCGCTGCGCTCGACATGAAAAATTTCTGATTTATGAAATTCTGAATCGAATATCCGTGCGGAATTCCATAGTGATACCCGGCAATCACAAAATCAAAGAGCCTAAATTCTTCGGGGTGAATATCCAATCCGTTTCCAATGGAAATGATATTTGCCTCCACGCTTAAATAGATATCGATATCATCATATTTGAGATTCAAGCGCTCGATTTCCGCTCGCATTATCGGAATCGCCGCTCGCTTTATTCCGTAAGTTTTATGCCCCGGTCCGTGATCCGTAACGGCTATCTCTCTGAGTCCCAGCTCTCTCGCTTTTTTGACGTTCTGCTCAATCGTACTCTTGCCGTGCGAAAAAATCGTATGCGTATGCAAATCGGATAACAATCTGTAATTATCGATATTCATGCAAAAATCCCTACCTTAAAATCTTCACTTCAGGCTCAAGCAAAACGCCAAATTTGTCATATACGGTATTTTGCACAAGTTTTGCCAATGCCTCGATATCTGCCGCCGTTGCACCGCCCGCATTGACAATAAAACCGGCATGAAGCGGCGATACCCGAGCGCCGCCAATGCTCATACCCTTAAGCCCCGCGCGCTCAATCAGCGCACCGGCGTAATGCCCCTCGGGCCTCTTGAAAAAGGAGCCGCCACTCGGTGAGCCGACCGGCTGTTTCGCATTTCTTCTGCTCACATAATCGGACATCGCCGCGGCGATATTCTCATGCTCTGCTTTTTCAAGTGAAAATGATCCGCTCAAAACCACATCGCCGCTATCATGTAACGCGCTGTATCTATAGCCGAGATTTAAGTCCGAAGCGTCAATATACCGTATATCCATGCTCCGAATATCCAATATTCGTACACCTGCGAGCACATCTTTTATTTCGCCGCCATATGCGCCTGCATTCATGTAGATCGCACCGCCGATACTCCCCGGAATCCCCGTCGCGAACTCAAGCCCGGACAGATCGTATTTAAGCGCCGCTTTGGCAAGCATTGAAAGACTTGCACCTGCATCCGCCTGCATCGTATTCTGATCAAGCAAAGCAATTTCATTAAAAGCGCCGCCCAAGCGCAAAATCACACCGTCAAATCCTTCATCGGCTACAACAAAATTTGTTCCGTTCCCCATGACAAAGTGCCGTATTCCACCGTTCCTCAGCTCTGCCAACACATCCAGCAATTCTGCCTCATTCTGAGGCTCAGCCATGAAAAGTGCATTTCCTCCGGCTTTAAAAGATGTATACCCGCTCATTTCGGGAGCATCAATGATATGATCGGATTTAATATGCTTCAGCAGCAATTCCTTTATCATATTTTTTTCTCTTACAGCTTTTTTTTCTTCGGCCATTTCCCATAATTCCTTAACGTTTTTGTATAATCCGCATTTTCTGTGTTTTCTATGATGTTACGCCCAACAAAAGCTGCAGCTTTAGAAGCAGCGCAACCTCGAGTTTTTTATAGAGCTCGTCATTATCCTCATCCGCAAGCCACTTTTCTATAAGAGCATAATATTCACCCATTTCCAATTCAAAGTCGAATATGGGATATCCCTTTGCAACCATGTATGACATCAGACAGTTGCGCGCAAGTTCCTCGGTGTGCCTTGCAAACGGATAAATTTTTATAATGATATTGTGCAACTTCACCGCATTTTCAAGGTCATTGCGGGACATCGTCTCCCACCCCGGCACAAGCTTCATCGCGATCGGTATTTCCCGGAAATCGAGGGGGATGTACTTCAAATGATCAAGCGGCATATTGTTGCTTCTGTAACGCACTTCACTATCGGATATTACCGAGTATATGCGCTCCATCAATCGCTCATCCATATCCTGGTGTACGTTAAATCTTCCATAAAATTTTTCAAAAATGTAGATATATCGCCTAATCTTCATGTGTTCTTCTATCGTAGCATTAGATTGAAGCTCTCCAAGACATATGCGATATATTTCTTCTCTGCTCAGGCGGCTGCCGGACAGACGCAGATTGCAAAAGACCAAATCCAGAAAATTCAATTCATTTATGTGATTTTCTTTGTCCCTGCCATACGGCTTGCGATTCTCAAGTATTAATTTTTTCTTCCTGATTTCTGTAAACATACACCAAAATGCTCCTGCTGTTCGGATTCTCCCGCCGGCAAGAAAGGAGTCCGATATATTGTAATCATTCTTCAATTATTATAACATGATATGAAAATTATGTTATAATTAATTATGTAAGATATATCCTTATTTTAAGATTTGCGTTGCTCAAATCTTTACTCGGCTTTGTTGCTGTGCATGCGGAGTTTTTATGTTTACAAGTGAGTTCGGAATTACAAGTGAGTTCGGAATAATACTTTTTAGACTGTGTCTCGCGGTTGTGCTTAGCGGCATCATAGGCATGGAGCGCGGCAAGTCAAGACATCCGGCGGGGCTTAGGACCCACATTTTGGTGTGTGTGGGTGCATGTCTTGTGATGCTCACAAATCAATACATCTGCCATATTTATCCCGGGGCGGCGGATCCGGGACGCTTCGGTGCGCAGGTCGTAACCGGAGTCGGATTTCTCGGAGTCGGAACGATACTCATGTCCGGAAATAAAATCAAGGGACTTACGACCGCTGCGGGGCTTTGGGCGTCCGCTGCGCTCGGTCTTGCGATAGGTGCAGGATTTTACTCGGCGGCTCTCGTTGCCGCGTTTCTCATATTCATCAGTCTCGCGTTACTGGATAAATTGGAGAATTTTGCATACAAACGTTCACGAATAGTCAGCCTCTACATTGAAATCCGAGATTTGCCGTCATATCTTGCATTTATAAATGCCGCCCGAGAAGCTGATATTAAAATAATTGAATCCAACGTCAGTAAATCACCCGGCGCGGTTGCCGGCAGCATGCCTTTTTTTATCGTTTTTGAACGTCCTAAAGGTAAAAGGCGGGAGGATTTCATCACAGAATTGAATCAAATGGAAGGTGTTTATATAATTGAAGAAGTTTAATTGAAAGGGGATCGCTATGTTTGTATTGAAAAAAAATTATAATGAAATTGATGATGTCGTTCGTTATCTTGAAAAGAGAAACAGGCGCAATATCGTCGTAACTGCAACTGCCGCCGCATCACTCGGCGCGCTCATCGGAATCGCGGGCATCTATCTTACGTCCGGCAATTTTAGAAATGAAACTAACTACAGGACCAAAGGTATAATCGCAAAATTTAAAGATGCCGTACAAAATGCGAAAAATAATATGCGCAATCTTGATGAGGAAAAAATGGAGGCGTTTGACATATACTGATTTTATTGCTACACCTTATTTTTTCTTTGACAGTACCCGTTAATTCCTATATAATAATGTTCGCGTGATGTTGCGCATCACATGCGGTCGCGCGTTCTGCATTGCTAGCTCAATTGGATAGAGTACCCGGCTACGAACCGGTTGGTTGGGGGTTCGAGTCCCTCGCAGTGCGCCAAACACCTTAGAAACGGCTATTTTTAGCCGTTTCTTTCTTGTCTTTCTTATCATTTTCTTTTGCGACGGAGCTTATCAACGATAAGACAAATTACAATTACAATAATTATAGCGGGCAGTGTGTACCCGAGCGGAGTGTATACTTTCATGAACAAGCGATAAATCACAAATCCTACCGCCCATATCGCGAGATTTGAATACGATATGGAATTTCTTATCGCGTCCCTTTTTATTATATAAAAATCGGCTATCAGAATTGCGATCATCGGCGCAAATACGGATCCGATAAAATATAGGAACGGCTCGAAGTTTTGAACATTCCAACCTACCGCAAGTATAATTCCCAAACCGGCAACAGCCATACCCGCATATTTTTCATTTACTCTGCTCGAAAAACTTTTTGCGCTGACACCCGCGGAATAAGCATCGAGGAATGTAGTCGTGACCGTGGAAAGGATCAATATCGCGACCGCCGCCATCCCGAGCCCGGCTTTAAGCATAATGTTTGCTATATCGCCGCTCCCGTAAAGCGCGGCTCCCAGCCCTATTATATACATCCAGCTGCTCCCCAGAAAATAAATTATTGTGGACATGAGTGTGGCTCCACGAGGATTTTTCGCATCCTTGGTATAATCCGAAATGAGCGGAAGCCATGAAAGAGGCATTGCAACGGAAAGCTCCACCGCATCACCGAACCTCATATCTCCGAGAACGACACTCGCGGAATCTCCGCTAAAAACCGTGCGGCTTAGCAGAATCGTAAGCAGAAATAATGCCGCTGCCACAAAATAATTTAGCTTTACTATACGCGTGACACCTATCAGAACCCATATTATTATCAGCACACCGATTGCGATGCTCCATATCCACTTTTTTTCCATCCCCCACATGGACGTGCTGACCACTGTAGTTGCTATTGCCCCGGTTGAAATCATGATGGATGTCCATCCTATCAGCTGTGTCACATTGAGCGCCGAAAAAATCAAACCGCCTTTTTCCCCGAATGACAATTTGACGGTATCCATTGCACTCTTTCCGGTAATCCCTCCGATAAAGCCCGCCAGATAGAAAATAAAACCGCCTATTATGTGACCGAGCAGGATCGCCGCAATGCCCTTTGAAAATCCGAGCGGCGCAAAAAATGTTCCCGTCAGAATTTCCGCTATTGAAATCGACGCTCCGAACCAAATCAATCCGTTCGCAAATAGTGATGTTTTTTCTACTTTTATATTTTTCATAATTATTTTTTCCTATGCCTTTCAAAAAAATATCAACCGCTTTATTTTGATTTTAGATTGTACATATGATTGATCGGGCCCCGTCCCGTCCCGATGTCAAGATTTGCGCAAAGAGCTCCCGTGATGTATTCCTTTGCGGATTTTATTGATGAAATCAAATCATTCCCTACGGCAAGGCCGGCGGCGACAGCCGAAGAAAGAGTACAGCCCGTGCCGTGCGCATTCGGATTTTCTATGCGACTGCCGCGAAACCACAATCCTTCACCGTTGTAGTACAAATAATCATCCGCATTATCCATGCTGTGACCGCCTTTAATTAATATTCCGCCGCCGAAACCGGCAGAGATTTTTTTTGCCGCGACAACGATATCATCCGCACTTTTTATTTTCATATCAGCCAGAATTTCCGCCTCATACAGATTCGGCGTAATCAAATCAGCAAGTGGCAGTAAATGCTTAAAAAGGCTGTCCTCTGCTTCATCGTCGAGCAATCTGTGTCCGCTGGTGGAAACCATAACGGGATCGATGACAATATTTCTTGGCTTCCATTTTTTCAATCCGTCTCTAATGGTATATATAAGCTCGGAATTTGAAACCATTCCTATCTTTACGGCATCGGGGAATATATCCTCAAACACGGCGTCCATCTGAGCCTCTAAAAATCCCGGTGTTGAATTCAGCACATCCCGCACTCCTCTTGTATTTTGCGCGGTTAGAGCTGTAATTACGCTCATTCCGTACACCCCGTGAGCCGCAAAAGTTTTCAAATCGGCCTGAATCCCCGCTCCGCCGCTGCAGTCGGATCCTGCAATCGTAAGGGCAATGCTTACTTTCTCACTCATTTTCCCCTCCCTGAAATAAAATTGATCAATTCTTCGTAACTGTCCGTTGCTATATCGCTTATCACCGAAAGAACGCTTTCAATCTCACCCGCGTCATTTTCAGGAGTGCCCAGATATGCGATTCCGAGCGCCCCTGCAGCAATTGCGCTTCTCACTCCGTCTTCGATATCCTCAAAAACTGCACATTTGCAGCCGGGCAAACCGAGTGCTGCAGCCGCATACTCATAGGCTGCCGGATCAGTTTTGTTCTTGCCTATCTCTCCCATGACAACTATCTCATCAAAATATTCGGCTATGCCGATTCGGTCAATTGCGGGCAAAAATAGTTCCCGCGTTGATGAGGTCGCAAGCGCTATCTTGAGACCGCGCTCCTTGAAAAAATCAAGAATATCCTCAGCTCCCGGTATCGCCGTCACATTGTGAGCGTATTCATATCTCGCCAAATCGACCCACTCCGCCATGATATCCTCCGGCTGTTCCGCCAGCGAAAATCTTTCAATCGTGTATTTCGCAACATCATGAAATCCAAGCGGCGTGATTGTTTCAACATAATCATCCGGCATGACAATTCCGCGCTTCCCCAAAAAAATCTCATCCACTCGCTCCCATACATATGCGGAATCTATCAAAGTTCCGTCGAGATCGAAAATAACACCGTTAAGTTCTGAGAAACGCCCGGCTGCCGTAGCGCTGTCCATCCCACCAAATATTATCAAATTCCGTTCACCGCCTTTTTGATTTCTTCCGCAGATTTTCTGATGTCCGAGGCGCCCATTATCGCAGATACTACCGCTACGCCCGCGATCCCAGTACCTTTAAGCATCGGTATATTATCAAGTTTTATACCGCCTATTCCGACAACCGGAATTTCAACCGAATTGCAGATCTCTTTCAGAAGTTCAGCGTTTACAGAACGGGTGTTGTCTTTCGTGGAAGTGGGGAAAAGAGCTCCGCAGCCGATGTAATCCGCACCCATGGCTTCAGCCCTTATCGCTTCATCAACTGTAGCGGCGGAAACCCCTATGATTTTTTCCGAACCGATAATTCGTCGCACATCGTCTGCAGGTAAATCTCCCTGCCCCAGGTGAACCCCATCCGCATCGGCAAGTATTGCCACATCAACCCTATCGTTTATGAGCAGCGGAATATTTTTCTTTTCCGTGACGGATTTAAGAGAAATCGCAAGTGAGAGAAAATCCTTTGCACTCGCATTTTTTTCTCTTAATTGAACGATCCCGACGCCACCCGCGATTGCAGATTCAACTGCATAAACAAACGCCTGCTGCGTCGCATCTCCCCGCGACCCGCCCAAAATTTCTCTGTCAGTGCAAAGGTATAATCCGTAATCTATTTTACTTTTTTCTATTTTCATATCTTTTATTCCCGGTTTTCCTGCTCTCTTTTTTCCACTGCCGCTCGCTGATATCTGCAGCCCGCTCCGCACTTGAAAATCATTCACCTTCATTAATTATATAAAAAACCAAAATTATATAAAAAACCGAGCGAAGCCCGGTTAAACATGCAAAACGCATTTTTAATTGCTCCCTACAACAGTATTAACTGACAGGTTCAACGGGTCAGGTTCTACCTTCTCAACTATAGAGTCCCCCTGCAATAAAATTATTTAATTCCTATGATTTGATTCTACTATATTAAATTCAAAAAATCAAACGGTACAGATAAACCCCGCTTTTTAGACAAAAGCGGGGTTTCACATTTTCTCTGTTTCCTTAGAGCGGAGCCCAAGGATCCTTAACTATGCCGTCAGGCTGTACGCCGCGCTGCAAATGTTTTTTTACAACCAGTGTAACGATACCGTCCGATATGAGTTTAGGCTCGTCAAAGTATACGATATCGGTGTCCTTAGCACCCTCGACGCCCAGTCTCTTTGCCGGAGTCGCGAGCTTGTATACCTGAATGTGGCACTGGCGGGATGTATTGCCGACTTTCTCAAGACTTGCGGTAAAATTAAGCATATCGCCTACATACACATCCTCAAAAAATTTCACATTATCATATCCCAAGCAAAGCGACTCATCACCGTCATTCAAAATCATAAGCTCAGTTTCAACGTCCCCTATGAAATCGAACTGCCTGCCTATAGGAACAATCCCCGAAGCGTCATTTGCATCGGCTGTAGTCATATTGTAGCTAAGAAAAGCTGTCTTTCTCATGATTCTACCTCCTGCTGTTTACAGTATTCCCTCTTCATAATATTTTTTCAGTTCCTCATCCGTAAGTCCGAGAACTTCCTTTGTGTGCTGTCCGAGTGTAGGACCTGCCCATTCCACTCTTGGAGGAGTAGCGGACAGTTTTATCGGGCAACCCTGGAAATACATAGGTCCGACAGTCGGATGCTCCATATGTACCATCATTTCTCTTGCCTGAATCTGCGGATGATCAATTGCTTCTTTCATGTCGAGAACAGGTCCGCAAGGAACTCCGTTTTCTGCCATGAGATGCTCAATATCACCCTTTTTCTTATCTCTGCACCATTCCGCAACTACATCCTGAAGCAATCCCGGTCCCTGGTAATTCTGACATCTCAGATCATTGGTCGCATATCTAGGGTCTTCAAGAAGCTCCGGTTTTCCGATTACATTGCAGAAAACGTTGAACAGCTTGTCATTACCTACGCCAAGAGCGATGTATCCGTCAAGAGTTTCATAGATATCAAACGGCGCGATCGACTCGTCAATGTTTCCGTTTCTCTGCGGAGTTTCGTTATGCATTGTCTGAGTAACGATAGCATTTTCAAGCAAGCTGAATATCGTATCCAACATTGCTACATCGACATGCTGCCCCTGACCTGTTTTTTCTCTGTTGTAAAGAGCAAGCAATACGCCTACACAGAGATATATACCCGTTACATTGTCCGCAACGGACGGCCCGACTTTTGTAGGAATGCTGTCCGGGAAACCTGTAAGATTAACCATTCCGCCCATCGACTGCGCTACGATGTCATAGCAAGGACGATTTGAGAGAGGCCCGTACTGTCCGAAACCCGAACCGGAAGCGTAAATTATTCTAGGATTGATTTTCTTGAGAGTTTCATAGTCGATACCAAGCTTCTCAGGTACACCAACTCTGAAGTTCTCAACAACAACATCGGCTTCCTTCACCATGTCGAGGAATATCTGTCTTGCTTTCTCATTTTTGAGATTCAGTGTAATACCTTTTTTATTTCTGTTGAGGAAGATATAGAATCCGCTCTCGCCGGTCTTCTCATCAAGAGGACCCCAAGTCCTGCACTGATCTCCTGCAGGCGGCTCTATTTTTATAACCTCAGCACCGTTATCCGCAAGAATCATAGTACAAAAAGGTCCGTTATATGCATGTGTAAGGTCCAATACTTTCAAACCCGATAATGCTCTGTTCATGTCTACTCCTTTCATCAATAAGACTCACTCACGTTACTCACGTGACTCAAATACAAAAGTAACCGCCGCTGTAATCGTAGGATCCTCAAGCACATCTATTGAGCTTGGGAATTCAGGCTCCTCAGGCAATACCGCCACTTTGAAAGAGCGACACTCGATTTTACAAACTTTGCCGTCCTGTTCAAGAACACGAGCCTTATACTCAATGTAGTCGCCGGCAAAAATTGGATCATAAAGCCTCACCTGTTCAACGCAAGTGCATCTGCCCTGATTTCCGTAGAGCTTCGCCATCATTCTATGACAAAGATCCTCCATCAAGGTGATATTTCTGGCTCCATTCACAACACCGCCGCCGTAGAAAACGTCTCTGGAAGACATCCTGTAACGCATTGTTTCTTCCTGTGTTTTCATCATAATACTCCTTTCCTGCTGCAATTACCGGTCTGTACATGAAACTGCCGGACCGACTTCATGCCTAACTACTCTCATAAAAAAACCGACTACGCGATACATCTCAATTCTGACGCACGATACAGCCGCATAAACGCCGCCCCTTGAAAACGCTGCCGATTCTTTAAGCCGATAATTGAGTTTCGGCGATAGCCGCCCAAACTACTCATCGGCACCAATTATATCATCGCATTGCGCGGAATTCAATTACTTTTGCTAAATTATTAACTATATTTTGTTCAACTTTTATCAAGCACCGAAAAAGCCGCATAAAACGGCTTTTTCGGTGCATCCGGGACGAACGCAGTATATCACTCCCCTTCTAATATTTCAAATAATGTTTGTCGACGCGTTATTATGCCATCACATAAAAAACCTCCTGATCAGTCTATTAGACCAATCAGGAGGTTTTCACACATAAACTCTTTCCGCTTTCTTCTCAATATCATTGAAAAACTACTGAGCAAATTTATGCAAATAGTATTTTCCCAGTGCATCTGCCGTGAGCAGGGCATTATAAACCTTTTCAGGAGTTACTTCAAATGGCATATTATGAATCGTTTCTCCATCCGCGCAAGCGGTTTTTGCTACTTCCAACAATTGTTCTCTGCTCACATCAGTTACTCCCAGTTGTCCCAAAGTGACAGGGAGCCCGATTTCGATGCAGAATTTATAAATTTTTTCAATTTCCTCTTTTTCAGCATTCTCCAGCACCAATTGAGTCACAGTTCCGAAAGCAACTTTTTCACCGTGGTACATGTGGTGGCATTCCTCCAATACGGTCAAACCGTTATGAATTGCATGTGCTCCCGCAAGTCCAGCCGATTCAAACCCGATTCCGCTCAACAAAGTATTTGCTTCAATGATGTTTTCGACGGCATCTGTACACGCGCCGGCCTCTAAAGCTATTTTCGCTTTCACACCCTCTTCCAGCAGAGTGTCCAGGCATAAGGCCGCAAGCGCCATGGCGGCCTGAGTTGTTTTGCCGCCGGCACAAGAAGTCGCACCGCTGATTTTGCAGGCGCGGGCTTCATAATAAGTTGCCAAAGCATCTCCGATTCCTGCCATGGTAAGGCGCACCGGAGATTTTGATATGATTTCCGAATCCATCATAACCATATTAGGATTTTGAGGCAGGAACAGATATTTATCAAACACTCCTTCCTCCGTATATAATACGGACAAAGCGCTGCATGGGGCATCCGTGGATGCAATGGTCGGGCATATCACAACGGGTTTCTTGGAGTAGTATGCAACAGCCTTTGCCGTGTCGGCGATTTTTCCCCCGCCGATTCCGACAATAATATCGCAGGAACCGTTTGTAACATATTTATCAATAATGCGCCGCACTTCCGTTTCTGAACATTCTCCGTTAAAATGGCAGATTTCCATGCTGCAGCTGCTTTCCTTAAAGCTGCTTTCTATCTTATCGCCTATTCTCTTAAATCCTGATTCGGTAATAATGATAAGAGCTGTTTTCCCCAGCGGTTCAATATGACCCGCCAATCTTGCAAGTTCTCCCGCCCCTTGCACATATTTATTCGGACCGATTAAAATCTTTGCCATGTTTTCCTCCCTCTCTAAATATGAACAGAAAATCAACACAGTAAAACTACTTGTTAAACATACCACATAAATAATTATAATGGACAACATCCGCTGTTGTCTATTATCCGCATGTTGTAATAAGTATAATATGTGCAAGAAAATAATGTAAAATATTTTGAGCGATAATTCAAAATATGATCAAACACGAAGATCAGGAAGCGTAAAACTCTTGAATTTCAGGGCCCGTAAAATCCGCACAGAACCGCCTTTTCAAGCACATGCCCTCTCATCGCGCGCCGCAAATCATTGTACCAAAATCCGTCGGAAAGATTCGGATAGCAGTCCAAAGCATAAAGCCACATTTCATATTCATGCCTGTACTCCGGAGCAGGGCCACCGAAACGCACGGAATATTCATCGGGAATGCCTGCATAATCTCCAAAAGGAATACACCAGCTGTTATGCCCCTGATGGAATTCGCCGCCGCACCTGCTCGCATCTTCAGGCATCCCGCGGCAACTTCCGGGAATATCACAAACAAGCCAATGCAAAAAAGGAAAGCCCTCATCCTTTACATCGTCATAATCAACAAACACTATGGCAAAACTCTGTGTGCCGTCGGGCACATTATCCCACTCCAGCGGAAAAGAGGTCTGAGGTATTCCGTATTCAATATTTTCCGAGTCTCCAAGATTGCCATATCTGATTTTTATATTTCCGTCAACAAAAGCGGAACTTTTGATTTCAAGCATTCATATCACCTCATCTAAAAGAGTTGTTGACCGCGGCATCCCCCAAAAGCTCGAAGAGTTCATAAAATTTTACGCACTCCTCAAGCTTAGGGGTTACCATGCTGAAAACGGGCGGGATCAATATCCACGACGCGGAGCCTATTATGCTTTCACAAGACAACTTGAAATATTGCCCGCCATTATAACTCATCTCCATCTCAAGGATGTCAAGCTGTTCGAGACGCTTAATTATGAGCGGATTCTGCAAGCGCTCGATATATGATTTTTTCATCTCTTCACTGTACTCGGGGCCTGCGGAAAAAACGGGCGCGCTCCATGAATATATTCTTTTGCCTCCGATCAGTTTTTTATCACAATGCAGTTTAAAAACACATTTTTCGAGGGGAATAAAGTTTTTCTCATTGATCCGCAGATCCGCAATCATCTGCAAATTGTAGTTAACCGACATGAATCGATTTTCCCAATTGTATATCAGCTTCAGGGAATCCAAATATAAAAATTCGCTGTACACAATCTCCCGCCGCAATAAGCGCGCATTTGTGCAGATCCAATTTTTCCCCGCGGCAAGCTTGAAAAAATCCGCAAGCGCATCCAATTTACTCTCCGCCCGCCTCGTTACGAAACTGTTTCTTGCTTTGTCCGCATTGCGTACTCTTTTTTCCCCGTTAAACAGTGCCATACCATTCACCCTGCCGTTTACTTTCTGCTTTCCAGCCACTCGACAACTGCCTCATCCCACACCGGCAAATACTCCGTTCTTTCCCTGATCATTGCTACCGCATCTTCAAGCTTTGACACTTCGTTTACAGGTCTCTTATGAACCTTGTTCCAAATGACTATGAATACGACGACTACGAGCAGCCATCCCAATGTGAAGAAAATATAATCATTGATGGTGTAAATTGCAAACAGCGATCCTAAAATGCCGACAGCAAACACCGGTTTGTGAAACGGCACTTTAAACAATCTCGGGAAGTCCGGATATCGTTTGCGCAGCACGATTACGTCCAACATAGCCAAAATATAGCATCCCAGCCATGCAACGCAGACAATGTTGATGAACATATTCATTATGTCCGCCGTGCCGCCTTTATAGCAGATGTAAATTGTACACACAAACATCAGGAAAAAGCATGTAACGGTACCGTAAATCGGAACTCTGAATTTAGGATGAACATATCCGAAAACTTTCGGCAGCTGTTCCTGCCTCGCAAGCCCGTAAAACATGCGCGGCAGTGCCGCAAGCTGTGAATTTGCGGTGGTAAATGATGCAAGTATTGTAATCAGGCTCATAACGCTGCCGCCTATCACACCCATCATGGCCTTTGAGCCTTCAATATGAGATATGCCCGATTCGAGCAAAATATTTATAGGCGTATATTTTAGGCTGGCATACGAAAATATAATATCTATCACATATATTGTCGCAAGCGCCGCAAACAACGCCCGCGGAATAACTTTATACGGCTCCTTTGTCTCTTCCGCCATAGGACAGCAATTTTCAAATCCTATGTACCACCATATGGAAGAACCCACCGCACCGAACACGGCAGCCCAACCGGCATCCGGCAAAAAAGATCCCTCGACGCGCGTGGCGAATCCCATAGATTCCCCCACGCCAAGAGCGCCCACCACGGCAAGGATCGCATATACGATCATCATTCCGATGGGGAGTATCCCGGCGACCTTGCCGTAAATGCCCACATCAAAAATATTTATCAGCAGACAAATAACCAAGAACAAAAGACTTGTCACGATTGCGGGAATTCCGGTAATGTCCTGTAGTGAATAGCCGCTCATAGCCATCTGCGTACTTCCGTCGGCTGCCGCCAGCAGCACATATGTTCCCAAAACGGCAAGAGTTCCCCAAAAACGTCCAAGCGCCGGGTTTGTGTAATCGGAAATCATGCCTCCGCCCGGAAGCATTGAGCTGAGCTCGGAAAACGCGAGAGCTGCGCAAACTATCGGGATCAGACCCAAAAGTCCCGTGATCCACACCGCAAAACTCGCCTGCCCCGCAACCTGCGTTACCGAAAACATCGCCGTCCCGGAAACGACAAGCCCCATCGCCGCACCGTAGGTCGCGTTAAATCCCAGCACGCGCTTTAATTTCACATTGCTTTGACCTTCCATGAATAATCCCTCCTTTGCAAATAACCCTGCAACGCCCGCTAAAGCAACTCATCCCGCAGGCGTCGCAATCAAGTTGATACCGTGGCTTACAAAAGCGCGGACAGATGCACTTTCTGCGTTCAGAATAAGAGGAACAAGCCGTCAAAGGCGGCCAATTCTTCATTGACAACGGATTTGATATCCACGAGGACCTGATCGCATGCCTTGGTATACGCATCTATAGCCTGCTCCCAGTCGGGCTCATTATCGCCTGAATTCGCAAGCATATGCGTAATATCTCCCACATAGACAACCGGAAGCTGCCTGTCGAAACCCCACGTATCCTTAGAAATGCTGAGATGACGAGGATCATACATCCTGTTTACGGCATCCCCGACGGTCTTGCTGTACAGAATGTAATTGTAATCGTGAAGAGCGTTCAATTTAAGTGCAAAATCCAAAGCTCCGTCCTCATCCCCACTCCAAAGCTCCTGCCTCTTAAGAGCCTCTATAGCCCCCTTGAGAGCATCAAGATTGTCGTAGAGACTTTTGTGTCCGTAGAAAATTTCAAAATCATTGTTCTTCAGATAATGCTTCTGAAGATATGCAAAAATCTCCAATGTTTGCTTATTAAGTTCTCTTCCGTCAATTTTCAGCGCCTCGGCTCTGTCAAAATCCTCTTCTTTTACGGCACGTTCATATTCTTCGTTTATCGATTTTATCTTCTCATTGTGCTTCGCCGCAAGAGTCTTGAATTCTTTTATTTTTTTCAAATACAGTTCGCTGTCGATCTCCGCGGATCGCGCATATTCCTTGTTATAATTATTGCCGAGATCCTCTGCGGCTTGTTCCAAATCAAGCTCCAGTGCAGGAGTTTGATCTATGTATGTGGCAAGAGCTCCGTACCAATTGATATTGGTAGTAAATATGTCCTCATCATAAGTGGACTTATCATCAGCAATCGTATGATAGCGCTCGCTCAGGAATTTCTCATCCTCGAAAAAGTTAATAAAATAAGGAACTCCGTGCCATCTGTATGAAACTCCGTCCTCCATGGTGCTCGAATCAAAACCTTTTCTATTGATCCCGACATCTCCCGAAGTGACGAGCAAACCGCTGTGATTTATCAGTTTATCTATAACTGTTCTCCATTCAGGAACACCGCCTATTGAGAGCCCGTCTTGCGGCACAAATGCCGGCAACTCGCAATTGAGCAGAGCCAACGTTTTCCCGCCCCATTCGGGCTTTGCATCATGAATCATCCCCCACGCGCCTGTCGTCCAATCGAATGCGGAGTTTGATTTTCCCCATTCTTCCGCTCCGTGCGCCACGAAAACGATATCATTTTCGGGCTCATATCCCGAATCTATCATCGCTTTTGCAACGGTATAAACCAAACCTATAGCTGCGCAGTCATCCTGAAAACCGTACCAATACTTATCATAGTGCCCGCTTAGAACTATCTGCTGTTCTCTGTTTTTCCCGGGGATTTTGCCGACAATATTGTACGAAGTCCCCTTCCCCGTCTCCATCCGTGCGTCCAACATCAAATATGCATTTTTATGTCCATTTTTGATCGCTTTTTGTATTTTTTCAGCTTCATTCGGACTGATTGCAGCAGTAGGCATCAAATCGGGAGCACATATATCCTGAACATTGACAACGTCTGCATTAAGGGTTCCGTATCCTCCCGCTGAATACGTAACAAGAGCGATTGCTCCGGCTTCATCGGCCTGACGAATGTAACCGTCGATCCATGATTCATTCCACTGATCAACACCGACAAGCGCTATTTTCCCTTTAACATCCACATTAGCATAGTCTGCAAATGTTCCGGTTCCGCAATCAACGATTTCCGCGCGTATTCCACCCGCGCCGGTTCCGTTGCACTGATAGGATGCAGGAGTCAGATCAATATCAGTACCTTCAATCTTGAGCTTTGAATCGTTAAACTGAAAGCGATCGCAGGAAACTGCAACTTTTTCAACATCACTAAGCCCTATTTTTTTCATTTCATTAAAAAGGAAGTCGGCGCAGACGTGCTCTTCATCCGAACCCGCAAGACGCCACCCGAGGTGTCCCGAGAGATTTTCGTCATAAGCCAATTTCGTCGTCAGCTTATACCCGTACTCGGCATCGACTTTATCAAGAAATTTGGTGACATCATCAGCCATGGACAAGTCCGAAGTCACGGCGGACGCTCTGTAAAGACCGTCTTTCTTATCGCCGCCATCTTTCTTATCACACGCGCTGCCAAGCATACTCATGGCAATAACAAGAAGAAATGCGATAATTTTTCTAAAATTGCTTTTCATCAGTAACTCCTTTCTAAAAAATAAATTTAAAACCGCAACCTGCTTACAAGATGATGATACTAAAATTCCCGCAGCTAGTCCACTGATATCAAAAATTAATCGCGAAAAGAAAAAACGGATTACAGGACAAAAAACAACCTGCATGCGCGGAGTTTTCTAATAAAATAAAAGGGACTTGCAACCCGCATAAAGCCGCAAATCCCCTAAAGAATCCTTTTATTTGAGTAAATCCGCGCTGCCGCCAAGCCTACTGAGCCATCTGTTTTGCAACCTCAGCAGCAAAATCCTCTTCTTCTTTCTCTATTCCCTCGCCCACGAGATAACGAACCATTGAAACAACTTCAAGTGACTGTCCCAGATCCTTTGCGGCATTTGCCACATACTGCTTGACCGTCAAATCGTTATCCTTGACGAATTTCTGTTCGAGCAGGCAAACTTCCTTGAGCTCCTTATTGAGTTTTCCTTCGACGATCTTGTCAACCAACTCAGGTTTTGCTCCTTCATTTATTACGAGCTGATGAAGTATTTTTTTCTCGTGCTCGATATAGTCCGAATCGACATCTTCTCTTTTAAGGAAAGACGGATTCATTGAAGCCACCTGCATTGCAACGTCCTTCCCTACAGCCTCGACATCTGCGAAATCCGCATCCGTTTTTATTCCTATCAAAGCGCCTATCGTTCCGCCGCCGTGAAGATAACCCACATATTTACAGCCCGCTTCTTCCAATCTGCAGAAACGTCTTACACTCATATTTTCACCTATTTTTGCGATCTTATTATTGAGCTCGTCCTGCACAGTTACTCCCGAATCATAACTCTGCGCAAGGAAAGCTTCAATATCGTCAGAGCTGCATGCGCAATTAAGCGCCAAATCCGCAAGATTTTCCACAAAAGCAACGAACTCGTCATTTTTTGCAACAAAATCCGTTTCGGAATTAACCTCTACAATAGCTGCTTTTGAATTGTCGGCTGCAAAAGATATTCTCACAAGTCCCTGCGCCGCAACTCTGCTCGCTTTTTTTGCGGCTTTTGCAAGTCCCTTTTCTCTAAGAATCTCAACAGCCTTATCCATATCTCCGTCGCATTCAACAAGCGCACTTTTGCAATCCATCATGCCCGCACCGGTCATTTCGCGGAGTTCCTTCACCATACTAGCCGATATAGCCATAATTGCCTCCTATCCTTGCGTTTTTAGAAAAACACACTAATATATCTTATTCTTCATCCGCAGCATCGCTCTCATCAGCCGCGTCTTCTTTCTCTACTGCATCTTCATCCGCGACATCCTCATCGGAATCATAAGACGGGGAGTCGTCAAAGCTCTCACCCTGATTCGCCTCGATGATCGCATCCGCCATACTGCCGGCAATTAATCTGACTGCCCTGATTGCGTCATCATTTGCAGGAATTACATAATCAACGTCATCCGGATCGCAGTTCGTATCTACCATGCCGATAATAGGAATTCCGAGAATCCTCGCTTCCTTGATGGCAATTCTCTCTTTTTTAGGATCAACCACAAAAATTGCAGCCGGCATTCCCGGCATTTCTTTAATGCCGCCGAGGAATTTTTCGAGTTTTTCCGCTTCAAGGTTGAGCTTGGTAACTTCTTTTTTTGAAAGCTTATCAAATATTCCTTCCTCTTCCATCGTGCGAATCTCTTCAAGCCGCTTGATCCTCTGAGAAATCGTTTTATAATTTGTAAGCATTCCGCCCAGCCAACGCTCGTTCACATAATACATTCCGCAGCGTTTCGCTTCCGTTTCAACAGCCTGCTGAGCCTGTCTTTTCGTTCCCACGAAAAGGATCGGTTTTCCCGTTGATGCGATCTGCTTCATAAACGCATACGCTTCATCTATCATAGACACCGTCTTCTGAAGGTCTATGATATATATACCGTTTCTCTCGGTGAAAATGTAGGGCGCCATTTTAGGGTTCCATCTTCTGGTCTGATGTCCGAAATGCACACCCGCTTCAAGTAACTGTTTCATTGAAATAACTGACATACTTTACCTCCTTGGTTATTCCTCCAACACGCCTGTGACGAAAAAGATCCCCCAAAAGATCCCTCAATTGACGGGCACCGCTTTTTCGCATTGCGCACTGTGCGTAATTACCTGCACCATATGCACAGGCTATATGATTGTACTATATTGAAAATAAAAACGCAAGGATTTTTCTCGGATTGAACCCCTCCCGCTGTCCTGATGTCTCGATCTCCGGCTTCTCGGCATGTACGACATATCCGAAACCACGACATTTGAACTGTTTTTATGATTTGCTCAGTCCGACTGAGAATGCTTTGCCCGCTATCCTGTCAAATACTATATAATTTCCTCCCGCAGGATCAAATGCTATTGGAGCCAACTTGGCAACATCAATTTTGTTTTTATCATCCAAAATTGAATCTTCCGCAAGAACACCCTTGATTTCTCCGATAATCATAAAATGCCCGCCTACCTCATATGCCGCTCTTGCCTCGCACTCAAGCACCAGCGGATATTCATCGATTATCGGGGCATCAACCTTTCCGCTGTCAATCGCGGTTAACCCCAAAGCAGCGATTTTGTCTTCGGTGTGACCGGATGCAATCCCCATATAATCCGATATTTTCATGCACTCCTCGCCGGAAATATGAATCGTAAACGCGCCTCTCTTGTCTATGTTTTCTTTGGTTTTTCTTTCCTGCCTGACGCTGATTTGCACGCAGGGCGGATCGGACGCGCATACTCCTCCCCATGCCACATTCATCGCATTCGGCGTGCCGTCGTCATTGTACGTCCCTACTATGAGTGTCGGCGTGGGAAATAACATCGTACCGGTTTTTAATTCTTTTTTCATAACAATTTCTCCTTTCTTTAAAACGAAATGCAATAACAATCAAATGACTTATAATCGGAAAGCATATGATTTTCCTATCAAATCTATGCCTCGCAAAACCTTGAGAATCGGAGCTTGCTTATATCAAAATCCGTCTGTTTCCCACTTATCATTTGCGCAACCATCTTCCCCGTAATTGCGGACAGGCTGATTCCGTCACCCTCATGACCCGCTGCAATATAAAAGCCCGGGACGTCTTCCACCTCGGAGACGACGGGAAGATGATCCACCACGAACGGTCTGACTCCGCAATATGAGCGGATGCAGTTTATTTCTTTCAAGATGGGGAAATATCTGATGCCGCATTCGGCTACGGCCTGCATTACTTCAATCTCCGACCTTATATCGAAACCCGAGAAGTTTCTGTTTCCGCCAAGGATAAAATTCATGGTGTCGGTCGGCTCGATTACCATTGCTACATTGAGCCGGGCAACGCGCTCTGAAACAGGTCTTTCAAATTCGATATCGTCAAATTTCGACATCATATATCCGAACTCATGCACTTTTTGATGAACCACGGGATTGCCTCTTTCAGCGACCAGGCAAATTCCTTTTCTCGACTCAATCGGAATATTGATCCCGACCATTTGCCCGATTAGCGGCGACCATACACCTGCACAATTGACTACGCGTTCGGCTGCAATATCTCCATTCGATGTAACCAAGCCCTCAACTGCTCCGCCCGCGTTCAATTTAATCCCCCGTACTTCCGTGAATGTCATCAACTCCATTCCCAACCGTTTTGCTCCGATAACTGCTGCATCATACGTTTTCATCACTTCCACTTCCTTTCATTCCTGCCAGTGAACCGAATGTAACAGGTCTAACCGGGGGTCTGCTTGTCGATGTGCCGATCTCTTCCGGAGTATTTTCCACATATTGCTTCAGCAGTGCCTGAACCATTTTTTCGCAGGTTCTGCCCTGGCACAGTCCCATCCCGACACGAGTCCTGAGCTTGACTCCTGTAACCGTACGTGCTCCATCCCTGATCGCAGCCTTTATTTTCCCCAAAGTGATTTCTTCACAGCGACATACCAATATCTCATCATCCGCATCATCGCTCCACTCCGCTTTTTCAATCATCTCTGCAAGCTGCTTTTCTTTTCTTTGAATGCTCCTTACTTCATCAACATGTTCAAGAGGCACAGCAATCGTGAGAACGGGAGTCCTGTCGAAAGATTCCGGATTCATAACCTTTACAACTTCTCCCTCGCATACATATTCTCCGCGCCTGTTCACTGCGCATACTTTTTGTCCCGGCTCGGGAGTGAGATAATATTCATACGGCATTGCAACGGTTCCGTGCGTTTCCGAATATGTCTTGTCGAGAACGAAAATCGCAAGTCCCGAACACTTGGCAATACACATGCAGCAGCCCACACATTTATCGGGATCTATTGCAGGTTGCTTCGTAATAGGTGTTCCTATGGTTATCGCGCCGAATTTACAAGCCGACTCGCATGGGTTGCATGGAATCATCTGTACGCACTCCGCCACCGCTATCGGCCCTTTCTCAAATCTTTCATCGCCGGGATATCCTATAGTTTCCTTTATCTCATCCAAAGTGAGATATCCTGTCTGTTCCAATCCCATTTATTTCACCTCTCTTTTCAGCTTTGAAAATCGATCAATCAATTCCTTTTTAACCTGCCGTCTGGCTTCTCCCTTGGGGCCCTCACGCAGACCGTCCAGTCTTGACCATATTTCGAGCCTGTCTTTCTCCGCACTTTCCGCCGAAATGAGCCCTCTTGCTTCCGCAACTGAGACCCCGGCAAGCCTGCCCTCTTCAAGTGCGGTATTCGCCTCTTCCACACCGCTGCCATCTCCCGCGACATATATTCCGGATTTTGTAGTTTCCATTTTTTCATTATGAACAGCTGCCCAACCTCCCAATCTCGGGTCAAACATCAGCTCGCATCCGTACATCATTGAAAGCTCGACCAACGGCTTTAATCCGGCGGCGATACATACGGTATCGACTTCAAAAACGCGCTCCGTTCCGGGGAGCGGCTTCCAATTGGCATCAAGCTGTCCGACAATTGCTTTTTCCACTCTTTCTTTTCCCCGGACTTCAAAAACGGTATGAGCGATGAGAATCGGAACGCCCACTCGTGCAAGCTTGGATGCATGCACGGCATATCCGCCTATCGCAGGCGCCGCTTCGACGAGTGCGACAACATCCGCGCCCGCCTGCAGCAGTTGATAACTTACAATCAGCCCCACATTGCCGCTTCCGATCATGAGTACTTTTTCGCCGGGCAGTACGCGTTTGACATTAATCATCGTTTGCGCCGCACCCGCGCCCATCACCCCCGGGATTGTCCATCCTCTGAAGCGAACTACATTTTCCGACGCTCCGCAGGCAATAACGATTTGCTCCGCTTCTATAACCTCCGTGATTTTCCCCTGATTATCAGCTCCCGTCTCCACAGCGACCATCATAGGCTCGAATATCCCTATTACCGAGCTGTTTAGCATAATTTCAACTCCGTATGATTCAGCTTCTTTCAGAAGCTCCGTTCCTATGTCCATGCCGCGCGTACCTGCCCGATGCTTGCCGGAACGGAAAAATTTATGGATCTGCTTGAAGAGCTGTCCTCCCGCAACGTGATTCGAGTCTATAATAAGGACTTGCGCCCCTCTTTTTGCAGCTTCTATCGCCGCCGCAAGACCGGCAGGCCCCCCGCCGACAACCACCACTTCTTTTTTAATCATGACAGCCCCCCTTTTTCGCATATCCGACCTGTGTTTCAATCACCATTCCCTCGCGAACGGGAGTGACACATGTCCTCACATTGGGTTTCCCGTCAACGATCATCGCACAATCGGTACATTGCCCTATGCCGCAAAACAAACCGCGCGGTTCATGTTTCCTAACAGTGTAGCGGCTTATGATTTTGCCATGTGCAATGAGTGCCGATAAAATCATTTCGCCCTCTTTTGCTTTAATTTTCTCCCCGTCAACCGTAATATTTACAATGCGGGATTCCGGCAAATCTCCGAGAATAACGTGATGTTCAACTCTCCTGCTCATCTATAAAATCCTCCTAAAAATATCGATAAATATAAAAAAGTATCTTTATTCGCAAAATGCAAAGAAGATACTCTCAGAT
>JBGZBU010000009.1:0-35703 GCA_041844835.1 Anaerovoracaceae bacterium | reverse complement strand
GGAACTTCTCTCGACAAAAGGCCTTGTTTATACTCCGGATCAATACATGCGGCATTTCGATCACTTAAAAACGATATCAAAGCAGTATCGAAACATAACGCTGTCTATTGAAAAAAAGACTGCCGACAACACCTTGCTCTACGTAAAAGAGGATATAGGCGTTGTAATGGCAAAAACGGATCCGCCTCTGGCTGCGTTCGCTACGAATGAGCCGAATATTGTTAATGCCTTTTGGGAATACATGAACAGACATAATTAGAAACAAAAAAAGCGTGTAAAAGCAAACTGCAGGCTATATGACAAAATGTGTGACATATGCAATAAAACTACGGTATGCCGTCATACTGAAAACAAGGCGCGGTTTTTCAAAACCGCGCCTTGTTTTTATGCGTTATCAGAAATGCAAATCTCGTGCATCACCGCTTTTTATGAGCTGTCGCAAATCCCGTGCATTGCTGCTTTTTATGCAGTGCCGCGAATCCTATGCGTCCCCCAAAACGGTGATTATGCATTTTTGCTTTTAATGTACTCGTCAATGGCCTTTGCGGTATCCTTACCCGCTCCCATAGCCAGAATAACCGTAGCCGCGCCCGTTACCGCGTCGCCGCCGGCAAATACGCCCTCGCGACTCGTCTGCCCGACCGCATCAGCATCCACACAACCTTTTCTGTTGAGATCCAAACCTTTTGTGGTCGCGCCGATCAGCGGATTCGGTGATGTTCCGAGCGCCATTATCACGACATCCGCCTCGATATCATATTCCGAACCCGGAACCGGTACAGGTGAACGTCTGCCGGATTCATCCGGTTCTCCCAGCTCCATTTTAATGCATTTCATACCTGTAACCCAACCCTTTTCGTCGCCGAGTATTTCTACAGGATTTGCAAGCATGTGGAAATGTATCCCCTCTTCCTTTGCGTGGTGAACCTCCTCAACACGAGCGGGCAGTTCCACCTCGGTACGGCGATAAACGATATGCACGTCCGATCCCAATCTCTTGGCGGTACGCGCGGCATCCATGGCAACGTTTCCGCCCCCTACAACCGCAACGCTTTTTCCGACTCTGATAGGAGTTGCATAATCATCCCTGTACGCTTTCATCAAATTGTTACGAGTCAAAAACTCGTTCGCGGAAACCACACCGTTGAAATTTTCACCCGGAATGCCCATAAATTTCGGCAACCCGGCTCCGGAACCGATGAACACCGCCTCAAAACCTTCATCAAACATATCGTCGATCGTCAGAGTTTTTCCTACGATTACATTTGTCTCGATTTTCACGCCCAATTTCTTGAGATTTTCAATTTCCGGCTTTACAACGCCGTCTTTAGGCAGACGGAACTCCGGAATTCCGTATATCAATACGCCGCCCGCTTCATGAAGCGCTTCGAATATCGTAACGTCATATCCCCATTTCGCAAGCTCACCCGCGCAGGTAACTCCGGCAGGGCCGGAACCTATGATCGCAACTTTGTGCCCGTTTGAAGGCTGCGATGCGGATGTATCCACATTGTTTTCACGCGCCCAGTCCGCCGCGAAACGTTCAAGTTTTCCGATTGAAACGGCGTCGCCTTTCTTGCCCAAAATGCAGCGCTCCTCGCACTGTGTTTCCTGCGGGCACACGCGACCGCACACCGCAGGAAGCGCCGAATACTCAGCCAGCGTTTTAGCTGCCGCCGCAGTGTCTCCCTCGGCTATTTCGTGTATAAATTTAGGGATGTCTATATTTACCGGACAGCCGTCGCGACAGAGAGGCTTTTTGCAATTCAGACAGCGAGCCGCTTCGTTCAATGCCTCTTCCTCATTATATCCGTAACAAACCTCTTCAAAATTCTTATTTCTTACATCAGGAGCCTGCTCTCTTACAGGTATTCTCTTCATACGATCCATTATTTTCCACCTCCCCAGAAACCACATCTCTCATAGATTTCCAGCTTTTCCGATTCTTCAAGTTTAAGCTGCCCCTGACGGCGAAGCGCCTCATCGAAATCAACAAGATGCCCGTCAAACTCCGGTCCGTCAACACATGCGAACTTAGTCTCGCCGCCCACGCTGACACGACATGCTCCGCACATACCCGTAGCATCAACCATGAGCGGGTTGAGAGATACTATTGTAGGGATATCCAGTTTTTTAGTGGTAAGACATACGAATTTCATCATAATCATAGGACCTATAGCCACGCACTGGTCATACTTTTTCCCCTTGTTTTCCACAAGGTCCACAAGACAGTCCGTAACCATTCCGGAAAAACCGTAACTGCCGTCATCCGTCGCCACATGCAGCTCGGATGATACCGCTCTTAATTTATCCTCCAAAATGATTATATCTTTGGTCTTAGCTCCAAGTATTACTTCCGCCCCGATTCCGCGCTCATGCAGCCACTTGATCTGGGGATAAACAGGAGCCGTACCCACGCCGCCGGCGATAAATACCCATTTCTGCTTTTTAAGCTCTTCCAAATCCATCTCGACGAAATCGGAAGGACGACCGAGCGGGCCTACAAATGTGTACACGCTGTCACCCTCCTCCAGCTCCGCGAGGGCTTTCGTCCCCGCACCCATCGTCTGGAAAACGATATTTACGGTCCCCGCATCCACGTCGTAATCACAAATCGTAAGCGGAACGCGCTCATCGCATTCGCTTGTAATTATGACTATGAACTGGCCGGGCTGAGCCGACTTTGCGACTCTAGGAGCCAAAATGTCCATGGAGTAAATGTTGGGTGCCAACTGCTCCTTTTTCATAATACGATACATAACAAAATCTCCCTTTCACTTTATTAAAAATATGATCTATAAAACGCGTCATACCATACCCATGTATCATATCAAATCGTGTGAAAAATATCAATTATGTACGCCTTTTTGTACATATTCCGCCCTCCAAGCCGCTGCAGGCTGCACCCGTCTGCCGCAGGCTCCGGCAAGAAGCATCGTTGCATCACTATTCAACATTCTGAACCTGCTCCCGCACGTTTTCAATTTCAGATTTGAGCTCGAGCACCATGTTCGTTATCTCCAGATCATTTCCCTTTGAACCTATCGTATTCGCCTCACGATTCATCTCCTGTATGATGAAATCCATTTTTTTGCCCACCGCACCGCTTCCTGCGCGCAAAATCTCTCCGAGCTGCGCTATGTGACTTTCAAGTCTCACGACCTCTTCCTCAATGCTGCTCTTGTCCGCGAAAATTGCGGCTTCCAGCACAATCCTGTCCTCCGGTATCTCCGCAGCACCGCCGATCAGTTCCGAAATCCTCTCTCTCAGCCTGCCCGCATGGGATCCCGCAATCTCATCGGAACGCGCCGCTATAGCGGCGACAATCTCCGATATATGCTTTGTCCTCTCCTCCATATCCGCCGCCAGTTTCGCCCCCTCATCGGCTCGCATCAGCTCCAATCGTTCACATGCCGCACGTGCCGCTTCGCAAATAAGCGAAAGTGTTTTTTCCTCATCCGCCGGCGTTCCGACGATTTCAAAAACCTCGGGCATTCTCGCAAACCCTACGAGATCGGGCTCCGCATCGATCCCCAGCATATCTTTAATCTTCGCAAAACCCTCCTTGTATTTGCACGCCACGTCTTCGTTAAAGACTATATCCGTATTCGGCTTGCCTTCCGTCTGAATATTGACATTCAGCTCCGTTTTTCCGCGGGCTACATACCGCTTCACCAGACTGCGCAAATGCTCCTCCGCAAAAGAATATGCCCTGGGCGTGCGCACACTCAAATCGAAATATCTGTTATTTACGGTTCGTATCTCGGCGACAACGCTCATCTCAGCGCCGCCCGCTTCGCCCCTGCCGAATCCTGTCATACTTTTAATCATTACACACCTCCCGCATCTGCGGATGTTCAAAACATAAACATCACACGGCAACTTATAGCAAATCGCAACACCTTTATGGTATAATAACCGCAGTTATTTACTTGATTTGCGGTTATTATAATTATATGCCGTGCGATAATTTTGTCGCCGAATATTGCAAAAATCGACAAAAATGCACACGGCAGATTATTT
Source organism: Anaerovoracaceae bacterium (assembly GCA_041844835.1). Lineage (GTDB taxonomy): Bacteria > Bacillota > Clostridia > Peptostreptococcales > Anaerovoracaceae > CAUUCX01. Next base: position 31,680 of record JBGZBU010000009.1, on the reverse strand, counting down.
CACGATTTCTGATGAAATCATGAGATAATAGCTGCATTCATTTGTGTGCTCAACTTATATGCTGAGCGGCGTCGGCGTTGAACATATAAGCACTGCCGATATGAAGCAACTATTTGATCATGCTGGAATCTGTAGTCATGATAAATCAGTTGGTTACTTGATGTTGATTGTTTGATTGCACATTGATTACACATGTGAAATTTTATCACAATGCGAATTTTTTATAAAGACCGGAGGGAATTATGGCATTTGACGGACTGGTAATGGCGGCGCTGACAACGGAATTAAATTCATTGCTCATCGGCTCAAAGGTGATGAAAATATATCAGCCCGAGCCCGCCGATCTGCTGCTGCATCTTCATTCCGCAGCGGGAAAACACAGATTGCTCATGTCCGCAAATCCCTCATTTGCGCGGGTGTCACTGATCAGTGAAATCCCGGACAATCCCGACAGCCCCTCCGCATTCTGCATGCTGCTGCGAAAACATTTGCAGGGCGGCAGGATTACGAAAATCTCACAGCCGGGCACGGAGCGCATACTTGAAATCAGTATTGAATCCGCAAATGAAATCGGTGTTATCAGCGAGAAAAAGCTGATAACGGAGATAATGGGCAAACACAGCAACATAATACTGATCGATACGGAATCGGGGCAGATACTTGAGTGCATCAAGCGCATATCGGCAAATGTGAGCCGGCTGAGGCAGCTGTACCCGGGGATCAAATATCAATATCCGCCCATGCAGGAAAAAATCGACCTGTTCGCGCTTACCGAAAGCGATCTTAGAAGAATCTTAAAAGCGCATCACGATCCCGCCAAGGCGATCATGACGGGGATACAGGGGATTTCCCCCGGAATTTCCTCATATCTTGCCCAATACACCGATAATAGAGAATTTGAAGACGGAGCGGAAGCCGTCCGCCTCGAAATTGAAAAGATCCGGACGGCTCTGCATACACACGGCGTCAAACCGCGCACATACTATGAGCTGGGCAGTATAAAAGATTTTCACGTTCTGCCGCTTCACGATTATGAAAAGTATTACGAAATCGTGGAGCATCCATGTGTAAGCGCGGCTATAGAGGCTTATTATGCTGCCAGGGCGGACTCAAACAGGGTCAGCCAAAAATCAAGCGACATGCACCGCGCCATATCGGCAAAACTCTCGAAACTGTATCTAAAGAAACAGCGCTTGCTGGAAGATCTGAAGCAGGCGGAAGATGCGGAAAAGTACCGCCTGTACGGGGAAATACTGACTGCGAATCTGCATGCGGTGCCGGGCGGAAAAGACAGCGTTACGCTGACTAATTACTACGACGGCGCTTCCATCAGAATTCCGCTCGAACCGAAATATTCTGCGGCGAAAAATGCGCAAAACTATTTTAAAAAATTCGGAAAATCCAAGACGGCTCTCAAAGAAAAGCAATTGCAGCTTAAAGAAGCACAAATCGATATCGATTATCTCGAGTCCGTGCTGAATTTCATAGAAGAGGCAAGGGATCTTACGACAATTGACGCCATACGGGATGAACTGACCGAACAAAATTATTTAAAGCGTCAGCATAAAGCTGCAAGGAAGAATAAGAAAAATGTGAAACCGGAACCTCTGCGTTACATGATTTCAAACGGCGCAGGCGGATCATACGAAATTCTGATCGGCAAAAACAATATCGAAAATGACTATCTGACTTTCAAACTTGCCGCCAAAACGGATATCTGGATGCACACGAAAGACATTCCGGGCTCGCATCTTATACTGCGCACCGGCGGGGTGAAGCCGGATGAAATCGATCCCGAAGCAATCAAACAGGCGGCAGGCATCGCAGCTTATCACAGCAAGGGGAAGAATTCGGACAACGTGCCTGTGGATTACTGCCTTGCGAAATATGTAAAAAAACCCGGCGGAGCAAAGCCGGGCTATGTGATATTCACAAATAATAAAACCATATACGCGCAGCCTCTTCCGCCTCAAAAAAGTGAAAACTGATACACCGCGCATTACACATTACTCGTACGCATTATGCATTTGACTGCATGTTACATGTTGCGATTTGCGGGTGTCAGTACTCATCACGGCAGGCGCATTTCGCCTCGTACACCTCTTCCAGCGCACCGCTTCTGTATGCCGCCGCGAGCGCTTCCAGATCCTCGATTTTTTTGATGAGTTCCCGCCCCTTATCGGTATCTTTAATCAGCATTCTGCCGTTTAACATCTCCACCGTTTTTATGGTCGGAGTGAAAAATTCCTGACTTCCGTCCGCCCGCATAGGGCTGTACGGCTTGTGCTCGGACAATGCCATAAAGCGTGAATTAAATATAAAAGTATATCCGGCGATTCCCGTCTTTTTCTGATATGATTTCGACATCCCGCCGTCTATCACGAACAGCAGCCCGCCTCCCTTGGCGGGACTCTCTCCATCCTTGAATTTTACCGGGACATGCCCGTTTAATATCTTGGAATTGCTCGGATCCAGCCCGAAATTCTCAAGAATTTTTTCGCAAATCTTTTTATCATCTATCAGTTTATAATATGTTCCCGCATTTTCCTTATGCGCGCGCTTGTCCGCGATGAAGAAACGCTCAAATGTCGTCATCCGATCTTTTCCGAACAGCGGCGAATATTTGCCCAGCCACAGATACCACGCGATATCCGAGCCGCTGTGCGCGCCGGATTCGGCGGCGTTTCTGTTCGTGCGCGCCTTGCAATACTCGTCTCTGATGCGCTTGTCAAAATACTCCATGAGTTCTCTGCCGCCGAGATTGCAATTTTCTATCGGACAATTTATGAAGTCGCCGTTCTCGTCCATCGGGATGCACCCGTGATACATGAGTATGCGATTCTGCACCCTGTACATGCCGCCGTTTTTTATTATAAATCCGATGTGTCTTTGCAGTTTTTCGCTGTTCACAAATGAAGCTTCCAGCGATTTTATAAGGCTGAGTTCTCCCTCCGTAAGCGCGTACGGATCAGCAGGATCCACGGTAGGGAAATTCGTGTCGCGCAGTTCATATTCTTTGCCCTCGACTGCAACAGTACCTTTTTTCAAGTCAATTTTATCAAGCAGCATCCTGTGCTCGAGAGAGTAATCCGGATTTGCCGCTATTTTTTGTCCTTCTATTTTAAACTGTATTATGGATATCGCCTTGTTCATTTTCGCCGCAAGCGTATCCTCGACGGGATCCATTACATTGTTTTCAAGTATGTGCGGCATAAAATACGTGCACGGATCATCGGCATAAACTTCAGCGGCGAATGACGCAAGCGGTCTTAAATTTATGCCGTATCCCACCTCGAGCATGTCAAAATTATTATACGACACATTCATCCTGATGACATTTGCGATACACGCCCAATTGCCGGAAGCCGCCCCTATCCAAACGATGTCGTGATTACCCCACTGAAAGTCCACATCGTGAAAATCCATCAGAAAATCCATGATTTTATCAGGATGAGCGCCTCTGTCCCAGATGTCTCCGATTATGTGCAGCGTATCCACCGCGAGCCGCGAAATGGTAGCCGCAAAATCCACGATGAATTCGTCGACCTTGCCGCAGCGCACGATTGAGTTGATTATTTCGGTGTAATAATACGCTCTGTTCGCTTCATCATCCGCATGCAAAAGCTCATCAATGATATAATCCGAATATTTTGGCAGTCTCCGCCGTACTTTTGATCTCGTATACTTCGTCGATACGGCTCTGCATATCACAACGAGATGCAAAATGGTCTCTCTGCACCATTGCTCGTAATCGGATTCCGCCGATTTGCGGCGTTCGAGCTCTGCATGGGGATTGTATATAAGGGATGCCAGTATATCCCGTTGGCGGGAAGTGAGTATATCGCCCAGATTCTCATCAATCTTCATCCTTATTACCCCCGAGGCGCTGGTGACCATGTGACAGAAAGCCTCATGCTCTCCGTGCAGATCGCTCAGATAGTATTCCGTCCCTTTAGGGAGACTGAGGATCGCGCTGAGATTGATTATCTCCTCGGTCGCCGCCTTTTCATTCGGATATTTCACCGCAAGCAGTTTCAGATATTGCTCACTGTACATTTTTATTACTCCTCATTATTCCTCTTTGCCGATGTCGGCTCCCAGACCTCTGAATTTTTCCAGGAATTTTTCGTATCCCCGCTCTATGTGATATATTTCGGAAATCGTTGTGGTGCCGCTCGCAACCAGTCCCGCCAGCACGAGCGCGGCTCCCGCACGGAGATCCGTCGCCGCCACTTTTCGCCCCTTGAGCTCCCGCTGTCCCTGAACAAGCGCGGTTTTCCCCTTTGTCGTAATGCTTGCGCCCAATTTATTGAGTTCGCGCACATGCATAAATCTGTTTTCAAACACCGTCTCGATTACCACGGACGACCCGTGCGCCGTTGTCAAAAGAGACATAAACTGTGCCTGCATATCGGTAGGAAATCCCGGATACGGCAGGGTCTTGATGCTGGTTGAAATGATCGGATTCAAATCGCCTCTCACTCTCATTCCTTCGTCATCATCTGATATTACCACTCCGCACTCTCTGAGCTTCGCTATCACGGGTCTTACATAATCGGAAATTCCGTTTTTTATAAATATATCGCCTCTCGTGATCGCCGCCGCCACCATAAACGTACCCATTTCAATCCTGTCGGGAATTATCGAATACTTGCAGCCGTGCAGACGTTCCACACCCTCAATTTTTATTACATCCGTGCCGGCGCCCTTGATTTTAGCGCCCATTTTGTTGAGAAAATTTGCAAGATCTACAATCTCAGGCTCCTGTGCCACATTCTCAATAACGGTCAGTCCCTTTGCCAAAGCCGCCGCCATAATTATATTCTCTGTCGCGCCCACGCTTGGAAAATCGAGATAGATCTCGGTTCCCGAAAGCCCCACGGAACGAGCCTCCACATATGTATCGCCGAGCTCATCCACCATGTTGACCTCGGCTCCGAGCGCCTTAAACCCTTTGAGATGCAAATCTATGGGCCTTGTGCCTATCGCGCATCCACCCGGCAGAAACGCGCCGCCCACGCCCGTACGCGCAAGCAAAGCCCCCATTGTCAGCACGGACGCACGCATTTTTTTTGCAAGCACGGCGGGTGCGCTGCTGATCGGATTGGAACCGGCTTTTATCTTCACGATTCCGTTTTTACGATCCTTTTCCACCTTTGCGCCCAAACTCTGCAGCGTCTCAATCATTACCTCCACATCTCTGAGCATCGGCACATCGCAAATCTCGCATTCTTCGTCCGTAAGCAGCGCTGCCGCCATTATCGGCAGCACCGAGTTTTTTGCTCCGCTTATTTCAACCGTTCCGCTAAGCGCTCCTGCATTGCGAACAACAAATGTTCCCATTAAATCCTCCAAACCGCATACTAAAGATATCTATCAAACAGCTACAAATCATCAGATCAAGGTCAGATCAAAATCAAGTCAAGTCAGATCAGATCCGCCCGCCTACAACTTTTTGAGCTCGTTTAAGCAATCTTCGCATATGTTTTTATTCTGAAGAGTGGTCACATTTTTTGCATTTCCGCAAAACACACATGCCGGCTCGTATTTTTTCAACATTATGTAGTCTTCATCCACAAAGATCTCAAGAGCGTCCTTGATCTCGATGCCGAGTACCCGCCGCAGTTCGATGGGCAAAACTATCCTGCCCAGCTCATCGACCTTTCTCACTATTCCCACTGCTTTCATATCCTTATCTCCTTTCATCGGACGCATATCAAAACATGCGATCCTTTAATTAAATATTCTCATCGGTTAACACCGCATATCATACAATCAAATCGAAGCGGCAAAACGCCGGCGCAATTATCATCACAAAAAAGCGCAAATCAATGCAAATGCAATGCTGCCGCAATTTCTGAACACCGTCCGGAGCAATGCCGGTGCAGTGCCGGCGCAACTCCGGAGCAACATCAGCGCAAAGCCTTGACAATGCTCTTTATAAGAAACGGCAGCGTCATGAGTTTCCTGAAAAATCCGCGTTCCTTATCTTTCAGCACGGCATACATCTCGCCGGCTCCCCTGCCGACCGAATTGATCAGATTGTCCGCATCCTCGGCACGCCTTGCGATTATCTCGCTCACAACCTTTGAATCATCCAAAATCCTGTTCATTTTTTTAAGCGACGAGATCGCACTCGCGACCATAATTATCAAAAATACCAGCAGGATAAATCCGCTCACACCGCATAAGATCAAAATCATATCGGATATAGAAATCATCGTGTTCATAAAAATTTCCTCCCTCGGCTAATCAATTGCGCTATGCAATTACAAATAATTGCCCCCTGACGCATCCTACTCCTCAAGCAGCTCTTTAAACGTTTCCATGAGTGCCGGATCCACATCATCATCCACATCATCCGCAGCGTCATGCATCGAGCACTTCGAGCACTGACATTTCTTGCCGTTTGTCTTGCCCCGTCCGAGAATCCTGATCTCCGACTTGCCGTATGTACTCTCTTCGCTCACAAGATTTTCCTCATCCGCCGGTTTCGCGGAGTCGACAAGCAATCTCACCCTCACTTTTTCTCTGAATATATCAACTTGCGTCACTACGCCGACACCGTCCGCCGTACGCACCTTTGCGCCCACATTCGGCATCCCTTTGCGCAGATCTATATATGTTTCGTTCTCATAATTCAAACAGCACATCAATCGTCCGCACACACCCGAAATACTCGTAGGATTCAGCGTAAGATTCTGCACTTTTGCCATTTTTATTGATACGGGACTGAATTCGTTCATCCATGAATTGCAGCAAAGACATCTGCCGCACGGGCCGATTCCGCCGAGCATCCTCGCCTCATCACGGACACCTATCTGGCGCAGTTCTATCCTCATTTTAAATACCGATGCCAGTGTTTTTACGAGCTTTCTGAAATCCACGCGCCCGTCGGATGTGAAAAAAAACGTCACTTTGGTGTTGTCAAAGGCAAATTCCACTCCCGTCAGTTTCATGTCGAGCCCCAGCTCCGCCACCTGCTCGGCGCATTTTTGCAAAGCATCCTCGCGCTTATCAAGAAGAGCCTGAACGTGACTGTCGTCTTTAGGCGTAGCGATTCTGATGACCTTGCGCAGCGGCTGCACTATGTTGCTCTCCGAGACCAATGTATTGCCGCTGACAACCTTACCGTATTCAATTCCCCGCGATGTATCCACGATCACATTCATCCCCGCCTCAAGCTCAAAATCGCCGGGATCAAAATAATATATTTTTCCGGTATCTTTAAATTTTACACCGGTAACATTCACCATAATAAACCTCCAAACTCCTGCCGGCCCCGCTTAATTAAAAACCGTGAATTGAAAAAACGGCTTTCTTGAGCGCATATGCCGGTTTTGTGCTGCCTCTTATCGATTTCTTTGCCGCCTCCAGCTCTTCAATGAGCCTGTAAAGACGCCGCCGCACCGCCTCCCTGTCTGCGAACGCACTCTTGCGCCGCCCGCACAGATAATCGGCAACTATCACTTCGGCACACTCCATTATCTCTATGGCCTCATCCTTGTCATTTATATATTGCGAAATGTAGTCGTTCAGTTCAAAAAACGGACTGCCTTTCAGCACTATTCCTATCAGAGCCGATGCCGCCTCTTCCCTGCGCATATAAAGCGGTTCGTCAAACGCGTCAAACACGAACGACATCGCCCGCGAGTGCAGCGTTTTAAGCAATCTGTCGTGATTGTCGCAAAGCAATATGATTATGCTGCCCGGGCTCGGCTCTTCAATAGTTTTCAGCAAAAAATTCTGCGTATCCTCTCTCAGCGTATCAGCACTCTCCACGATTACATAGCGCTTTTCACCCGCGAGCGGAACGCGCATTAAAAAATCCTGCATACGCTCAATCTTGCTTTTCGTCAGAGAAGCCTCTTTCTCATCTTTTTTTATTATGAGCATATCCTCAAAATTGCCGGCATCGACCTTTTTGCAATATGCATCACCCGACTCGGCAATCAGCATTTTTTTTATGAAAGCATTTGCGATCCGCGTCTTGCGCTCGCTGCTTCCGCCCTCGTCCAGCGAGAAGATATATGCGTGAAATTGCCGCCCCGATAATGCAATATTTTCAAGTGTAGTGAGAAGACGCTTGTTCTTCCCCTCGGCGCCCAGTTCCCGCCACATCATGTTTCAATCTCCAATCTGTCAAGCAGCACCGCTCTTATCTTTTCCCATATCTCATCCGCCGTTTTCGTCGCATCTATGACAACGAAACGCTTATCATCGGATTTTGAGATTTCCATATATCCTTGCGCAACTCTGCTGTGAAAATCAAAATTCTGACTTTCCAATCTGTCGTAGGAATCTTCCTGTATCCTGCTGCGCCCGATTTCCGGGTCCAGGATGAACAAGAATGTCAGATCGGGCATGAGCCCGTCCGTAGCATATGCATTTATTTTGCCTATCGCGTCTCCAAGCCCCCTCGCATATCCCTGATATGCTATGCTCGAATCGATATATCTGTCGCAAATTACGATTTTCCCGGCGGCCAGCGCCGGTTTAAGCACCTCGCGCACCAACTGCGCGCGCGCGGAAGCATATAAAAACGCTTCCGTCATCGGCTCCATTTCTTTATGGTTCCTGTCAAGAATTATATCCCGCAGTTTTTCTCCGATCACAGTTCCGCCCGGCTCCCTTGTAAAAAGTGCATCCGCGCCGAATGTATCAAGGAAATTCCCGACCTTGGCAATCTGCGTGCTCTTTCCCGCGCCGTCCGGCCCCTCAAAAGTGATAAACAATCCTCTTTTCATGGGAGCTCCTTACGCCCGGCAGCATTCTTACGCCGCATGAGCACATCGTCCGCCAGATTGGATGTGAATCTGATCGACAGATATAGTACGGGAATCATAAAAAGTATTACAAAGCATAATTTCAATACAAACATAAATTCGCTCCGAAACAGCCGCAAAGCACATCAAAATACAAAACGATTTGCTTTACAATTATAGCACATTTTTCCATCTTTGTTAACTTTACCAATATATTTTAATTTAAAATGCAACTTACGGGTATAATAGCTCTTACTTTGCGAACTTACACCTTTTAATTGCAAATTTTCTTCTATTTCAATTTCAAATTCCTGAGGCGCAGCGCATTTGTGACAACAAATACCGAACTCAAACTCATCGCGGCGGCACCTATCATCGGACTGAGCGCCACACCGAAAGACGGGTAGAGCGCACCCGCGGCAACAGGGATTCCCAAGCAGTTATAAAAAAATGCCCAGAACAAATTCTGTTTTATATTTCTGAGCACTGCGCGGCTCAATCTGACGGCGGCGGGGATATCGCCGATATCGTTTTTAATGAGCACCACATCCGCGGATTCGAGCGCGACATCTGTTCCCGCGCCTACAGCCACGCCCACATCGGAACGCACAATCGCGGGTGCATCGTTGATTCCGTCTCCGATCATCATGACTTTTCTGCCGTTTTTCTGCAGATCCGATATGTTTCGATCCTTATCCTCAGGCATGACCTCCGCGATTACGCGCTCGATTCCAACCTCGCGGCATATCGCCGCCGCCGTTTTTTCGTTGTCACCCGTAAGCATTATGACCTCAATGTCCATGCCGGTCAGCTCCGAAACCGCCGCAGCACTCCCCGCTTTAGGCTTGTCGGCAAGTGCAAGCACGGCAATGAGATGAGTCGTATCCGCGAGATAAATCGTCGTCTTCCCCTGTGACGCCGGAATATCCGGATCAAAATCCGAATTGAAATCAATGTTCGCTTCCGACATCAATGCGGCATTTCCGGCATAGTATTCAAGACCATCCACATACGCCTTCAAGCCTCTCCCCGGCAGTGATTTATAGGAATCGGGGCGCCCGACATCGCCCCCCGCATCAAGTGCTGCCGCCGCGATCGCGCGGCCGAGAGGATGCTCGGAAGCCGTCTCTATTGTTCCGATCAGGGTCAAAACGGAGGCTTCGTCATATTTTTTATCTACTACATAGATATCCGTCAAGCGCGGCGCACCCTCCGTCACGGTCCCCGTTTTATCAAGCACCGCAGTGTCAATCCTGCTCATCATCTCAAGGGACTCCGCGGATTTTACAAGTATTCCGTACTCAGCACCTTTTTCGGTTCCTACCATTATCGCGACCGGCGTTGCAAGCCCGAGCGCGCACGGACACGATATTACGAGCACGGAAATCCCCATTTTCAGAGCAAACGCCGGATCCTCCCCCGCTGCAAGCCAAATAACGGTACTGAGCAGTGCCACGATCATAACGACGGGAACGAATATTCCGCTTATCTTATCCGCCAGCCGAGCGATCGGTGCTTTTGTTGCACTCGCATCCTCGACCATTGCAATTATTTTCGCAAGAGCCGTATCTTTTCCGACCCTCGTCGCTTCAAATGTAAAATATCCGGAAGTGTTGACCGTCGCCGCAAGCACTTCGTCGCCCGCCTGCTTGTCCACCGGGATGCTCTCTCCTGTGATTGCCGCTTCATCGATGGATGTTTCCCCGCTTATGATGATCCCGTCAACGCCTATTCTTTCTCCCGGGTGAACCGCGACCACATCCCCCGCCCGCACATACTCAATCGGGATGATGAATTCTTCTCCGTCCCTTATAACTGTTACCGTTTCGGGAGCCAGCCGCATAAGACGCTCTATCGCCATGCCCGCCTTGCCCTTTGCACGAGCTTCCAGCATTTTGCCGAGAGTCACCAGTGTGAGTATCATCCCGGCGGATTCAAAATACCCCATCAGCACGGCGGCAATACTGCCCACCGCGATCAGAGTATCCATATTCGGCGAGCGGCGAAACAGCATGGGTATACCGCCTCTGTAATACGAAAAATTTGCAAGCAAAATCGGCAGCACCAGCGCCGCCTCTATCCACTTCCCATACCGGGAAATCGACTCCGGAATGATATCCGTGTGCATCGCCGTCATCGCGAAAATGAAAAGCGGAATCATAAACGAAAGCGATATGATGAATTGTTTTCTTTTTGTGAGCTCCGTTGACCTGAAAATGCTTCCATGATCAGCGGAGTTGCTAGAGGGCAGTTCCTCGGGTTCATCGGCGTCATTCGCCTCGTAGCCTGCATCGCTCACGGTTTTTGATATATCCGCCGAGCTGATTACTCCTTCATCAAAATCAACGACCATTGAATTTGTCATGAGATTCACGGCAACGCTGTTCACGCCCTCGAGCTTTCCGACCACGGTTTCTATCCGCGCCGAGCATGCGGCGCAGCCCATACCCTTTACATCATACTTTTTCTTCATTTGACAAACACCTCCTGCGTCATCTACTGTCGCTCAAAATTCGACATTAAAGTTAGTACCAAGTAATTATACCATATATTCCCCGTATGTACCCGGCGGCGCGTCATAATCTGCGATAAGAGCCCATCCGATAAAAACGCCCCCGCATTTTGCGGGGACGTTTTTGATAAAAGTTGTATATTAAGATATATATTCAGTATCGGCTCAACACATAATATGCTCAATGCACATTTGATATATGTGTTTAATATATTAATATACGTATTTAATGTGCGCGTTTATCGACGCAAGCACGATTATACCCCTGTAGTTCCGTAGAGGAAGAAGAATCCGGTAGGAGTATAGAGCCAGTTCTTCATCTTAGGATTTGTCATTACAGGGTTTACGTAATAGTAAAGCGGTGCAACTGCCTGCGCCTCACCGATCACGATATCCTCGGCATCGTGCATAAGCTTCATTCTCTTGGCCTGATCCTTTGAAGCCTTCGCCTCTTTGACCAGCTTATCAAATGCAGGGTTTGCATACTGCGGATTGTTGTTTCCGCCACCCGTCATGAACATATCGATGAATGACATAGGATCGTTGTAATCCGCGATCCAGCCGTCTCTGGCAATGGTATAATTTCCCGTTTTTCTCTCTTTAAGGAATACCGACCAATCCTGGTTCTGGAGTGTAACCTTTACGCCCAACTCGTTCTGCCACATATCCTGAAGAGCCTCCGCGATAGCTTTATGTTTATCATCGGTATTGTAAAGGTACTCTACTACAGGGAATCCCTCTCCGTCAGGGAAACCGGCATCAGCCAGAAGTTTTCTTGCTTCCTCGCAATTCTTCTCGTAATCGTCCGCCTCTATCGAATAGTAATCTCCTCCGACGGTTCTGAAATCATCTCCGTTTACACCCTCGGCATCGTAAACGCCCGCAGGAACGAACGCCGTTGCCGGCACTTCACCGCCGCCGCTCACTTCTTCAACTATGAAATTCCTGTCTATGACAAGGTTGAACGCCTTTCTCACTCTAGGATCGTTGAACGGAGCTTTCTGAGTATTGAAAGAAACATAATAAGTACCTACATACTCAAACGGCTTCACGCTACCGTCAGCGAGCAATCCTTTCAGCTCGTCGGCAGGGAAGTTGTTGATGAGGTCGAGCTTGCCGGATTTGATTCCCGCGAGCATCGCATTCTGATCATCCATTAGATGGAAATTGATCTTCTTCACTTTCACTGCGTCCGTATCATAATAATGCTCATTCGGCTCGAACGTGATCATGGAATTGTGCTCCCATTTTGTAAGCTTCATAGGGCCGTTTGAGACATAAGTTTCAGGTTTGTTCGTCCACTGAGGATTTCCCTCCACGATGTCCTTTCTCACAGGGAACAACGCAGGGAATGCACAAACTTCCTCAAAATAAGGGCAGAGATTTGCGAGTTTTACCTCAAATGTTTTTTCATCTATCGCTTTGATTTGAAGATTAGGATTTTTCTCGTCATATCCCGCAATCATATCCACCATATATGAATAATCCGCCGTAGTCTTAGGATCTGCGAGTCTCTTCCACGAAAACTCAAAATCATAAGCCGTCACAGGTTTTCCGTCGCTCCATTTCGCATCTCTGAGATGGAAAGTATATGTGAGATTGTCGTCGGAAACATCCCACTTTTCAGCCATTCCCGGTTTAAGCACGGCGTTGCCTTTACCGTCATCCGCAAATTTGATGAGTCCCTCAAATGCCTGAGAGAGCATAACCGCACCGTCAACCGCCGAATTCAAAGCGGGATCTATTGTCTGCGGTTCGGCAGCTATACAAAGATCAAGCACACCGTCTTCTTTCGCTCCGCCTCCGTCTTTATCGCCGCAAGCCGCAAGCGAAAATACGAGCACGGATGCGAGGAGCAAAGCCAAAATCTTCTTCATAAAAACCTCCTTCATACATACAACTTATAAATACAACGGCGCAAACGCCATCATATAATAATGAACGAACAAAACCGATATGCCGTGAGCAGGAGAACGAAACCCGGCACTCCTGACTACGCTACCACATTGTACCGATAATTATACACTTTAATCCGCTGTTTGGCTATTAAAATAAAAATATATCAAATTTCGCCGATCCTGTGACATGCCGCGAAATGCCCCGGCGCATGTTCCGTAAATACGGGCATCTGCTCCTTGCATTTATCGACTGCATAAGGACAGCGGGTGTGGAAACGGCAGCCCGACGGAGGATTCATCGGACTCGGAACATCCCCTTCAAGCACGATGCGCCGTCTTGATCTGCTGACCGCAGGATCCGGCACCGGCACCGCGGAAAGCAGCGTTTTTGTATAAGGATGCAGCGGATTGGCATAGAGCTTTCCGCTTTCAGCAAGCTCCACCACATTGCCCAGATACATAACGCCTATCCTGTCGGAAATATGGCGCACCACGGACAAATCATGCGCGATGAACAGGTATGTAAGCCCCATCTCTTCCTGCATATCTTCGAGCATGTTTACTATCTGCGACTGAATCGACACATCAAGCGCGGAAATAGGCTCGTCACATACGATGAATTCCGGTTCGACGGCAAGCGCTCTGGCAATCCCGATACGCTGCTGCTGCCCGCCCGAAAACTCGTGAGGATACCTGTTTGAGTGCTCGCTGTTAAGCCCCACCTGTTCAAGCAGTTCGGTTATCCTGGCGGCACGAGTCTCTTTGCCCTGATGCAATTTATGAATATCAAGCGCCTCGCCTATTATCTCACCGACGGTCATCCTCGGATCAAGCGAGGCCGACGGATCCTGAAAAATTATCTGCATTTTGCGCCTGTATGGGAGAAAATCCCTGTTCGAGCCGGGGGAATCCGCATCATAAATCAGATCCCCGTCATAATATATCTGCCCCCCGGTGGGCTCATATAACCTGAGTATAGTGCGCCCCAGCGTGGTCTTGCCGCAACCCGATTCGCCTACCAAACCGAGCGTTTCTCCTTTTCGCACGCCGAACGATACTTCCTCCACGGCATGAACATATTTGTGTTTGCCCATGCCCGTTTTAACCTTAAAATATTTTTTTAAATTTTTTACATCAAGGAGTATCGGATTATCACTCTTATCACGCGATCCCATGTGCTTACGCCTCCTTTTCCTTACAGACATCAACGGGTTTTCCAGACTCATCGATCAGCGCCGCCAGCCAGCATTTACTGAAATGTCCGTTGCCAAGATCCACCATCGGCGGGTCCTCGCGCAGACATATTTTCATGCACTGATCGCAGCGCGCGCCGAATCCGCAGCCGAGAGGCGGATTCAACATATCGACCGGAGTTCCCTCTATCGGTATGAGACGCTCGTATCCTTCTTCATCCACTCGCGGCATCGAACGCATCAGTCCCAGCGTATACGGATGTGACGGATTGTAGAATATATCGTCTACCGTTCCCTGTTCCACGATTTTGCCCGCATACATAACGGTCACACGATCGCATATCTCCGCCACCACGCCCAGATTGTGCGTGATGAAGATTATCGCCATCCCCGTTTTTTCCTGAATTTTCTTCATGAGCTCAATGATCTGCGCCTGTATAGTCACATCCAGCGCAGTGGTCGGCTCGTCCGCAATGAGCAGTTTGGGATGACATATCAGCCCCATTGCTATCATCACTCTTTGACGCATACCTCCGGACAACTCGTGCGGATATTGCTTCATTCGCTGATGCGGATTGTTTATTCCGACCAGTTCGAGCATCTCCACGGCGCGGTCATATGCAATCTTTTTATCGATTTTATCATGACAGAGCAATGCCTCCGTCAGCTGATTTCCTATCGTGTAGACGGGATTGAGACTGGTCATCGGATTTTGGAATATCATGCTGACTTCTTTGCCTCTGAACAACTCCATCTTCTCCTTGGAATATTCAAGCAGATCTTCGCCCTCGAACAATATTTCACCGCCCATGACTCTTCCCGGCTCCTGGAGCAGTCCTATGATCGAATACGCCTCAACCGATTTCCCGGAACCGGACTCGCCCACTATGCCCATCACTTCTCCATATTTGAGCTCGTAACTTATGCCGCCGACCGCTTTTACTTCGCCTGCGGGAGTAAAAAAAGAAACCTTAAGATCTTTTATCTCAAGCAGCGTATCGCCGACATTTGCACCGCCTGCGGAAGCATCGCTTGAAGTCGGCGCCGCGTTAGGCGCGCATTCTTCATTCATATCGCATTCCGTATTCATATTGTTTTCTACATTCATATTATCTTTTTCACTCATAACGCGCCCCTCCCGACTATTTTTTCAATCTCGGATCCAGCGCGTCTCTAAGACCGTCACTGAAGAGATTCAGGCTCAATATCATGACGCTGAGCAGTATGGACGGCATCAGCAGTCGGTACGGATATGAATATATTCCGCCCAGCGCGTCAGACGCCATCGCACCAAGACTTGTCATCGGCGCCGCCACGCCTATCCCGAGGAAAGACAGGAACGATTCGAGAAATATCGCCGACGGTATCTGCATAGCCGTTGTAACGATTATCTGACCTATGCAATTAGGCAATATATGTTTTTTCACTATATGACTGCCCGACGCACCCAGAGCGCGAGCCGCCGTCACATACTCCTGCTGCTTGAGCATGAGCACCTGCCCTCTTATAATACGCGCCATCGATACCCAATAAAGCAATCCGAACGCTATAAAAATCGCGATAAGGCTCGGCCCCAGGCTGCCTATCGAATGCGCAAATTTTGAGTTGCTAGTATTCACCCAATTCTGAATCGGGATCTTGATTGAAACGGAAATCAGCAAAACGACCAGGACCTCGGGCACCGAATAGATCAGGTCAATAATCCTCATCATCACGCTGTCCACCTTGCCGCCCACGAATCCCGCGATCGCACCGTAAAGAGTACCGATGACAAGCACTATCGCGCTCGCACAGACGCCCACTATAAGCGAAACCCTCGCTCCGTACATAGCTCGTACCATCAGATCCCTGCCGAATTTGTCCGTGCCGAACGGATGCTCAAGCGACGGAGGCAGATTGACCGCGGTTTTCACCTGCGTCGTATAGTCGATTGAAATAAACAGCGGTGCGATAAATGCAAAAACAAACATAGCCGCAATAAAGCCGAGACTCACCATTGCCACCTTGTTTGCTTTCAACCTCCGCCATGCATCTTTCCAATGAGACACCGGCGGCTGTTTTTCCATGAAATTCTCTTTTTCCTCCGCCGTGGCGGGCATGAAATCATCCGCCCGAAACAGCATCTCCGGATCAGGCAATTTGGAAAGATCCGGCTGCAGTGACAAAAACTTCGTCATACCGCGTTCCCTCCTTTCGTGACATCGATACGAGGGTCAACCGCCTTGTATAAAATATCCACGAGAAAATTCATAAAAATAACCAGCGCCGCAAGGAATATTGTGGTCGCCATTATTATCGGATAATCCCTGTTGAGTATACTCTGTATGAAATATCTGCCGAGTCCCGGCAATGTGAAAACCTGCTCCGCTACGAATGTACCGGCAAGTATATATGCGGTCAGCGGCCCCAGATATGTGAGCACCGGAATAAACGCATTCCTGAGCGCGTGCTTAAAAATGAGAACGGACGCCTTCACGCCCTTTGCCCTGGCAGTTCTGATATATTCCTGATTTATCACATCCAGCATGCTCGAACGCGTCAGCCTGCCTATGTAACACATCGGATAAAAAGCCAATGTGAAACATGGCATGATATAACTTGAAATTCCGGTCAGCCCGATGGTCGGAAGCAACTGAAGCTTCACCCCAAAAATGACAAGCAACGCCGTCGCCACCACGAAACTCGGCACGGAAATTCCGAGCGTCATAACAACGCGCAATATGCTGTCCGCTTTTTTCCCTCTATTATATGCCGCGATACACCCCATGGTTATCCCGAAAAGAATTGCCACTATGAGCGCTATAAGGCCTATTCTCGCGGACACCGGAAACAAATCGCCGATTATTTCCACGACCGGCCTGTCCTTTTGCATTTTCAGCGAAACGCCGAAATCAAACTGCGCAATATTTACGATATAGTTTTTCAGCTGAACTATTTTGGGCTGATCCAAACCGTATTTGGCCTCAAGCGCCGCCAAAACCTCCGGCGTCTGGGATTTTTCCGACAGAAACGGTCCTCCCGGCACCAGGTTCATGAGCAGAAATGTCAGCGACGCAACCATGAGCAGAACCACGATCGACTGAAGCGCCCTCTTACATACATACTTTATCATTACTTCCCCGTATTCTCCTTAAATAATTATTAGTTCGATTAAATAATTATTAATCCGATTCGCCATTCCCGCGCACACCAAAATGCGCAGTCGAAAAGCTTACAGCGGTTATTATATCACTGCGACCTGCTTCGTGCAATTTAATAATTAATTAAAAACCTGCGAATATTCTCCCCACGCAAGGCGCGCGACCCGCATGCGGATCCGCTCCGTTCCTCATTTGCCTTGTTTTCGCCGCCGATAAATGATATATTTATTCTAGGACTTATTACCTATCTCTTTACTTTATATCATTCTTACAGCGCTTGCATTATCATAATGCCGTCAATTTTCATCTTAAGTTCATACAACCGCAGGGCGGCATCGTGCAGCCAAGATTGATGGGAACAGGAGGAAAACATATGGCTAATGAATTTAAGGCTACTGCCCAAGAATGGGAACAATTCAAAGAATTCATAGACTCACAAAAGAGCAGAAAGGGGGCTTTGATGCCCGTGCTGCAATACGCTCAGAGTCGTTTCGGGCACATTCCGGAGCAGGCTGTTTATCTGATTTCCGAGCAGCTGTCCGTTCCGTCCGCCGAGATTTATGGCGTGGTTACATTCTATTCACAATTTACGCTCATTCCGAAAGGCGCAAACGAAATAAGTGTCTGTCTCGGAACGGCGTGCTATGTCAAAGGCGCTCAGGTCATATTGGATGAATTCGTAAAGCAGCTCGGCATAAATGTCGGAGAAACCACTGAAGACGGCTTGTTTTCAATAGTCGAAACAAGATGCGTGGGGCAATGCGGTGAAGCGCCGGTTGTCACCGTAAACGACAAAGTATATCCGCATTTTGTTCCCGAACAGGTCTCGGAAGTAATCGCCGAATATCGCTAAAGGAGGGAATCGAATATGATGAATATGGAAATGCTGGATAAAATCAGAAAGACGACAGAGCCGCAACTCTTTGCGAGACTCGAATCCATGCCGGAAAAATATATTGTGAAGAACGGCGTTCCCCTGCTCGCCGGCGAATATTTTGAAAAGCAGACGCGAATTGCATTGAAAAATTTTGATATAGTCGATCCGAAATCAATAGACGAATACATCGCGCTCGGCGGCTACTTCCCGCTCACAAAGGTGCTGCAAATGCAGCGCAGACAGGTGATCGACACGATGATAGAATCCAATCTCAGAGGTCGCGGCGGCGCGGGATTTCCGACGGGGAAAAAATGGGAGACCGCATTCGGAACGGATGCGGATCAAAAATATGTAGTCTGTAATGCGGATGAGGGAGATCCCGGCGCGTTTATGGATCGCTCCATACTAGAGGGCGACCCGCACTGTGTGCTTGAGGGGATGGCGATATGCGGCTACGCAATAGGTGCGGACAAGGGATTTATATACGTCAGAGCCGAATATCCGAAAGCCGTTGCCTCGCTCACTCACGCGATAGAGCAGGCAAAATCAAAAAATCTCCTGGGAGACAACATACTGGGTTCCGATTTTTCATTTGATATAGAGCTCAGGCTCGGTGCCGGCGCGTTCGTCTGCGGCGAGGGAACCGCGCTCATGGAGTCGATCGAGGGCAGGCGCGGAATGCCGAGGAACAAGGCGTTCAGAACCACCGTAAAAGGCCTTTGGGAAAAACCGACCGTAATAAACAATGTGGAGACCTTTGCGAATGTGCCGCAAATACTGGAAAAAGGCGCAAAATGGTACCGCGGAATAGGCACCGAGAAATCCTCGGGAACGAAAGTTTTCGCACTCGTGGGAAAAATCAACAAACCGGGGCTTGTGGAAGTGCCGATGGGCATGTCCATTGCCGACATCGTTTATGACATTGGCGGAGGAATCCCTAATGGCAAAAAAGCAAAAGCTGTGCAAACCGGAGGACCATCCGGCGGCTGCATCCCTGCGGATATGTTCGACACGAACGTGGATTTTGAATCGCTTAAGGATATCGGCTCGATCATGGGTTCGGGCGGTCTGGTAGTCATGGACGAAGACGACTGCATGGTCGATATCGCAAAATTCTTTCTCGATTTTTCCGTGAGCGAATCATGCGGGAAATGCACTCCTTGCCGCATAGGCAATAAACGTCTGCATGAACTGCTTGACAAGCTCACAAAGGGGAACGGAAGCATGAAAGATATTGCGAAACTCAAAGAACTCAGCGAAATAATATGCGAAACCTCGCTGTGCGGGCTGGGACAGTCATCCCCGAACCCCGTGCTCTCCACGCTGCGCTATTTCTACGATGAATACAAGGAACACGCGGAGGATAAAGTCTGTCGTGCCCATTCATGCAAGAGCTTGCTGCAGTACACTATCACGGATGCATGCATAGGATGTACGCGCTGCGCTCGCGGATGTCCCGTTTCCTGCATCTCCGGCTCGATCAAGGAAAAACATGTGATTGACCAGGCGAGGTGCATCAAATGCGGTGAGTGTTATAACAATTGTCCTGCGCAGGCGATTGAAATTCTGTAAAGGAGGCTTGCTATGATTAATTTGAAAATAAACGGTACGGACATAAGCGTCGAAGAAGGAACTACGGTACTCGAAGCCGCAAGACAAATAGATATAACGATTCCCACCCTTTGCCACCTGAATCTGCATGAATTCGGACTCCATAACGATCAGGCGTCATGTCGCGTGTGCGTCGTGGAGCAGGTGGACTCGGGCAAGCTCATTCCGTCGTGCGCGACAAAATGCAAAGAGGGAATGGAGATACTGACGGATTCACATAAAGCGGTGCGCGCAAGGCGCAGAATGGTGGAACTGCTCCTCTCGAATCATCCGAATTCATGTCTCACATGTGCAAAAAATCTCCACTGCGAACTTCAGTCGCTCGCCGACAGTCTCGCAATCAGAGAGATCACATACACCGGTGCAAAAAATGTAAATCCTATATATGATGACGGTTTTGCAATCGTGCGCGATCCCAACAAATGCGTGCTTTGCAAACGCTGTCAGACCATGTGCACGCAGGTTCAGAGCGTAAGCGCTCTTACGGATGTGGGACGCGGCTTCAAAACTACAATAGGCGCAGCATTTGACAAACCTATGAGCCAAACCACGTGCACATTCTGCGGACAGTGTCTGTCGGTATGTCCTACGGGCGCGCTCACGGAACTTTCATACACGAATGAGGTCCGGGATGCGCTAAGCAGCGGCAAGCACGTGTTTGTACAAACGGCGCCCGCAGTAAGGGTTGCGCTCGGCGAGGAATTCGGAATGCCTTACGGGACGTCCGTCACGGGGAAAATGGTCTCCGCGCTCAAACGTCTGGGCTTTGAAAAAGTTTTCGACACCGACTTTGCCGCCGATCTTACAATAATGGAAGAAGCGCACGAATTTTTACAGCGTTACAATGCGGGTGAAAATCTTCCGATTCTGACAAGCTGCTGCCCGGGCTGGGTGAATTTCTTTGAGCATTTCTTCCCGGAACTCTTAAACATTCCGAGCAGCTGCAAATCACCGCATGAAATGTTTGCCGCGATAACCAAGACATACCTTGCGGATAAACTCGCGATTGATCCTGCGGATATAGTACTCGTCTCGGTCATGCCTTGCGTTGCAAAAAAATACGAAGCGGCAAGATCCGAGCTCTCGCATGAGGGGTTGCGCGACGTCGATTATGTAATTACCACGCGGGAGCTGGCAAATATGATAAAAGAAGCCGGAATAAATTTTCAGCATTTGGAAGACAGCGATTTTGACAGCCCGCTTGGAGAATCCACAGGTGCAGGTGTCATTTTCGGCGCAACGGGCGGCGTAATTGAGGCGACGGTGCGCACGGCATATCACAGCATTACGGGTAAAACTCTGTCGGGCGACGCTGTAGAATTTCACGATTTGCGCGGATTTGACGGTATTAAGGAAGCGGAAATTTCGGTCGAAGGGCTGGAAAAACCTATCCGCATCGGTGTAGCGCACGGACTCGGAAACACGAGGAAACTGCTTGAAAGCATCAAAAGCGGTGAAGTCCGGTTTGACGCGATTGAAATCATGGCATGCCCGGGCGGCTGTATCGGCGGTGCGGGGCAGCCGTATCATAAGGGCAATCTCGATATACTCTACAAACGCGCTCAAGCCATATATAATGAAGACCGGAGCAAGACAAAACGCTGCTCTCATGAAAATGAGGATCTGATGAAACTCTATCAGGAATTTCTGGGAGAACCGGGCAGTCATAAAGCACATGAGCTCCTGCACACGAGCTACACGCCTAAACCAGCAAGATAATGTAAATAAACCTGCAAGATAATGCAGACGGTGCTCGCTAGATGCTTTTAACGAAAAGACAGCCTGAAAAAACAGGCTGTCTTTATTATTGTTCCGCATCTGCAGGCGCAGGCGGCGGCGTATCGTGCGTAACTATTTCCTGAGAAATGAAAACCATCGAAAGCATCGTAAATATGTATGCCTGCAATATCGGCTCAAATATATCGAAAAATATATTTGCAGGAAGCGGAAGCAAAAAATTCAGGAACGGAATGTCCGTAAGATTCGCGGTAACGGAAGCAAGCGCGCTGTACAGCAGTTCCATGATAATCATGCCGCCCAGTATATTGCCGAAAAGACGAAAACCGAGTGATACCGGCAGCGCCAGGTGTTCTATAACCTTTATAGGAAACAAAAATGCCATCGGCTCAGCCATGTGCTTAAACTTGCCACCGAGTCCCATAGATTTTATCCCGACATATTCCATTATCAAGAATGTCGAAATCGAGAGCGCAAATGTCATATTGACATCGGTGGTCGCAGGTCTCAGCCCGAAAAGACCGAGCATATTCGATACCAGAATAAAAAGAATAACCGTGCCGAAATACGGTGCAAACGCCATCATGCTCTGCCGCCCCATCGCACCGCCGACAAGATTATAAGCGAATTCAACCACGGCTTCCGCCCATATCTGCTTGCCGCGAGGAATGCGCTGCAAATTGCTGCCCGCCCACACGGCAAGCCCGCCCAGAATAAGCGCCACGATCATGCCCAGGAGCACGGTTTCCGTAATAAATACGCCGCTGTCGCCAAATCGAATTATAATTCGAGGGCCCAATTCAGCCATGCCTTCCATAGCAACCTCCTCACCATCTCACTACAAACAAAATCCGACGAGTTATCGTTAATGTTTTGTCATTCTATCATGATTATAACATTTTCCTGCACCAAATTTCAAATATATTTCATACACACTGATAACGATTATTCAAAATTATCACGGGATTTTTTGTATTTTTTGACAACGCTCAATTTTTTGCTCTTGAATCCCGAAGCGCGTTTCGGCGAAAAAGCGTCGAATCTCTCTCCGGCATCATATGCTCTGTCCCACTCATCCGCCCATTCGGGCGTTTTTCTGTCCGCCGAAAATTTCGGTTTCACTCCATAAAAATAGTACATAACCGCTTTTATACTCATAAAGCCCAGTACGCACGCAAGCCCCGCGACATACGACTGCCTTGCGCATGCATAAAAAAAACCTCCGTATATCAACAATCGCAGCATATAACTGAGCGGCAGCAGTCCTCTTTTCCCCGAAGCAAGCATCGCTTCCAAAGTACGGGCCAGAATTACAAAATTCATCTGCGCTACGCAAAGCCCCACCAGCAATCCGTAAAGGTACTTTACGGCAACGGGCTTGAAAGATACATGTCCGAGCGCGAAGAGGACCGCGATGACAAGAATTCCAAAGACCGCAAATACGAGCGTCATCACTATGGCGCGCCGACTGATTTCATTTTTAAATCTTGTTATATCCGTTTCTTCAGCCCGAACCCTCCGTCCGTTTGCTTGTCCGTTTTGTTCCATGTTTTGCTCCGCCCTGTTTATACCCTTATACCCTCTTGATTCCTCTTATGACCCGTACGATTTTCTCACAGGCCTTGCCGTCTCCGTAAGGATTCACAGCCCGCGCCATCTTGTTGTACTCATCGTTATTTGCAAGGATTTTGGATGCCATCGCATGTATCGTCTCCCGCTCAACCCCTGCAAGTTTCACGGTTCCCGCCATTATCGCCTCGGGTCTTTCGGTCTCGCGCCTTACCACGAGCACGGGTTTTCCGAGCGACGGCGCCTCTTCCTGCAATCCGCCGGAATCGGTAATAATCATGTGCGATCTTGCCATCAAATTTACAAACGGCTGATACTGCAGCGGTTCTATCAGATGTATCCCGTCAACGTCTTTCAATATCTGCCCCGCGGTTGCCCGAACACGCGGATTGAGATGCACCGGATAAACTATTTCCACATCGTCGAATTCCTCGACAATATCTCTTATCGCCCAGAATATATTCTGCATATTGTCTCCGAGATTTTCCCGCCTGTGACAGGTCACGGTTATAACCCTTTTTGCTTCAAAATCTATGTCCGCAAGGGTTTCGTTTTCAAATTCGTACGGTTTTTTAGCCACCTGCAGCAGCGCGTCAATTACGGTGTTTCCCGTCACATATATGCGCTTGTCATCTATCCCCTCGGCGATCAAATTCTGACGATTGCGCTCGGTCGGAGCAAAATGCAGATCGGAAATGTGCCCGGTGAGCACCCGGTTCATCTCTTCCGGAAACGGTGAATACTTGTCGTACGTCCTGAGACCCGCTTCGACGTGCCCCACCGGCACCTGCGCGTAGAACGCCGCGAGAGCCGTGGCGAAAGTGGTGGTCGTATCGCCGTGCACCAGCACCAGATCCGGCTTTTCGGCAGCAAGCACATCATCAAGTCCGTTTATTACATTCGCCGTGATCATTCCTATCGTCTGATCGGGCTTCATTATATCAAGATCGTAATCGGGATGCAGATTGAACAAATCCAGCACCTGATCAAGCATCTCTCTGTGCTGAGCGGTCACGCAAAGCACCGACGAAATGTCGGGCTCCTCTTCAAGTCTGCGCACCAGCGGTGCCATTTTAATCGCCTCCGGCCTCGTCCCGAATACAGTTAACACCTTGATCATATCCTATCTCCCTTCCTGCTTTCGCGCTCTTCACGCTCCAAATCCCTTGCCGATATGGACACGTTGCGCTTGGTGTCGTCGGACAGCAATACATATATCAAAATTGACGCTATTCCCACGAGTCCTATCGTTTCCATAAAAAGATCTCTGGACAGCAATATCGCGGACACTCCCATGGTGCCGCCTATGGCATAAATTGTCAGAACCGTTCTGCGCTGCCCGAAACCCGCCGCCATGAGTCTGTGGTGGATATGTCCCTTATCCGCTTCCATAATGGGTCTGTGGTTTATGAGCCTGCGCAGAATCGCAAATCCCATATCGAAAATCGGCACCCCAAGCACAAGAAACGGCACGACGGTCGCGATAAAAGTGGATCCTTTGACACTGCCCACGGTTGAAACCGTCGCCAGCATATATCCCAAAAACAGCGAGCCGCCGTCACCCATGAATATTTTTGCGGGATGAAAATTGTACGGCAGAAAACCCGCCGCACCGCCCGCGATTGCAAGCATTGCAGCCGTCGCCGGATAGTAACCGTGTATATATGCGGCATACGCGATGGCGCAAGAGGCTATGAGGGAAATCCCCGCGGCAAGTCCGTCAAGTCCGTCTATCAGATTGACCGTATTCGTGATTCCGACGATCCAGATAACGGTAACGATATAGCAAAGCGCCCCGGCGAAAAAAATATGCCCCGGCGCGAAATGATTCGTTATAAAAAGGATCTTTACTCCGCCCGCATACGCGACGGATGCGCACACAAACTGCCCCAGCAATTTCAATTTCGGACTCAGATTTTTAAGATCATCGACCACACCGAGCAGATATATGAGCGTACCTCCGCAGATGATCCCCACATATCCCGGCTCATTCCTTAAAAACAGCGTCATCGCCGCAATAGTCCCTGCAAATATGGCAACGCCCCCGAATCTCGGCATCGGTTTTGAATGCATTCTGCGATTATCCTTGGGGATATCGACAGCCCCTATTTTGGGAGCTATTTTTATAGCAAGCGGTGTGACGGCGGCTGCCACCGCGGCAGCCAATAAAAACGACCATAAAATGTAAAGCAAAGTCAATTCATCTCCTATTCCAATTTCAAACTGATTTCAAACTGAGATCTCACTCCAAAACGATATAATCTATATTTGCCTCTCTTATCAGCCCGAGCGCAAGTTCGTCGGGATACCCCTCTTTTGCAACAATCGCGCTTATCCTCGCGTTTATTATCATCTTTGCGCATATTATGCACGGCTGATGCGTGACATATATGGTCGCGCCCTCTATGCTGTTTCCCATCATCGCCGCCTGTATTATGGCATTTTGCTCGGCATGAAGCGCCCTGCATATCTCATGCCGTTCGCCTGACGGAACCCCCAGTTCCGCGCGCAAACAGCCCGTTTTGTCGCAATGCGGCAATCCCGCCGGAGCGCCGTTATATCCCGTCGCGATGATGTGCTTGTCTTTGACGATCACAGCGCCCACCTGTCTCCTAAGACATGTCGAACGTTTTGCCGTGAGCTGCGCCATCTCCATGAAATACTCATCCCAGCTCGGTCTTTCTATCACTGCCATTTATATCCTCACCCTTTCTCTTTCATCTGTTTCGCAATCCCCGGCTTATTAATGCATGTTTCCCTAATGCCTGATTTCCTTAATGCCGGTTTTTTAAATATTTGATCCACTGACGCCGGTTTCATTGATTTTACTTTTACAATGCCGACCTCATAGCATCTTATTTCATAACGCCCAATCGTAATACACTTCCGCAAGATAAAGCCCCTGCGGCGGCGCCGTGTGCCCG
Source organism: Anaerovoracaceae bacterium (assembly GCA_041844835.1). Lineage (GTDB taxonomy): Bacteria > Bacillota > Clostridia > Peptostreptococcales > Anaerovoracaceae > CAUUCX01. The sequence goes on along the minus strand of JBGZBU010000009.1, from coordinate 5,454 downwards.
GCATTTTCGCGTTTTTTCGATGCGATTATACTCGGAACGGCCTCCGCTGCAATTTTGCCGCAGCCCACATCCACGAGCGTACCTATCATAATCCTTACCATGTTATATAAAAAACCGCTGCCGGAAAATCCGATTTCAAGCTCGAAAGGAGCTCGCGAATCTCCCGGATCCTCCGAATCCACACGACACGGCAAACCGAAATCAATGGAAAAAATCTCGCGAACATAACTCTCCATGGGCTTGGCACCTGACGCCATAAAAGCCGAAAAATCGTGTTCCCCGATGAACGCTCCTGCCGCCTTTTGCATGGCATCCACATCACAATCCCCGCGAACATGGTATATGTAATTGCGGTCAAACGCGCTTGGCTCGCCGCCCATGCGCAGACGATATATATATTTTTTCCCCACAGCGGAAAAACGTGCATGAAAATCACAAGGAACATCCCGCACCCATTTTATTCTTATCGGCGCCGTATGCATCCGCAGCGCGGCACTCCCCGCTCCACGCCCAAGTTCCTTGCAAAGAATATTATTAAATGCCCTTTCCATGTTTTCCGCGGGCATCGAAGTGTCGACGGAAAAACTCGCCACCTGCCCGTAAGCATGCACCCCCGCGTCGGTTCTACCTGATCCGTCAATCAGGATCTCCCGATTGAAAAAAGATCCGAGCATGCTCTCAATCGTTCCCTGCACTGTGGGAAACCCCGGCTGACGCTGCCATCCGTAGTACGAAGAACCGTCATATTCTATACACATCGCTATGTTGCGCCGCATAAATTCCTCCAATGCAAATTATATCAAATTTGAATAAAATATGGAAGTATGGTATAATGATTGCCATGGATAACTTGAGTCAAAGTTATTATATATTTTTGTTTGTCGCAGTTTATTTTTTTTAAGAAAGGATTTTTTATGGATTATTCTTATGACGTTTCACATGGTGCTTCATCCGAAGCATTGGCGATGCTTTTGACCGGACCGGTTATTATTTTTTTCCTTATACTGGTGGCTTTAATCGTCGTAGCATACTGGAAAATATTTACTAAGGCGGGAGAGGAAGGTTGGAAAGCGCTCATCCCTCTCTATAACACATATGTGCTTTGCAAGATTTCTTGCAACAATCCGGTGCTCATTTTCGTATTGATGCTGCTCCCGGGAGTGAATGTTTTCGCAACGGTATATCTTTTTTATCAACTTTCAAAATCATTCGGCAGAGGGATCGGCACGGCTATCGGACTTTTCCTCTTGACGAACATATTTATGTTGATTTTAGCATTCGGTTCCGCGGAGTATATAGGTCCTGAAGGAGCGCCAGTTACTCAGGCAAGCTGAGCACAAAGAGGCACCCGGGGTCGGTGCGGCTCGCGGGTTTAATAATCTCGGCAATATCGGCATGGCTGCAAAGTGCGGCTATGCCGTTTTTCATTCATTTATTTCTCACATATCGTGAATTCCTTAAAGCTCCGATCCGTTTAATACTGCCTTCTTTTACCATCCTTCCGAGAACCGCTTCCACGGTAGTGGGGCTTATGTCAGGATGAACGGCACATATTTCCGCCTTTGAAATAGGCGACAGACTACCAAGTACAGTTGCTTCAACACGTGTCGATTTTGTGATCTTTCTTCCGTAAGCGACGTCAAAACGCTTATCCAGTTCTTTGTAACACATATAAAGGGTGAACAGAAAGTTTTGGATGAAGGGGAAGTAGTCGTTTTCATTCTCGTCCCATCCTTCAGAGGATAGGTGAAGCGCTTCATAGTACTGTGCCTTATAGTTATTGATCTGTTCTTCAAATGATATGTATTTCCCGACGTCAAATCCATTTTTATAAAGCAAAAGCAGTGAAAGGAGTCTGGACATTCTTCCATTTCCGTCTCCAAACGGATGGATGCACAAAAAATCCAAAATCACGCAGGGAATCAACAAAAGCTGATTTATTTTTGCATTCCCGCATGCATCAAGATAAGCAAGCTCCAGCTGCTGCATCGCGGTTTTTGTTTCTTCTGCCGGCGTTGGACGGAACTTTATGCTCCTTGTTCCATCAGGTGCAATTTCCATAATAAGATTATCTGCATTTTTATACTGCCCCGCGAATTCATATCCTGCAACAGTCATCATAATTTTATGAAGGGCGAGAACATCCCGCTCCCCAAAAGATAAATGCTCATAACCGGTATGGATGGCGTTCAACGCATCACGATATCCTGCAATTTCCGCTTCGGTATGATTCAGCGGAGCGCTGCTGCGATTTACAATCTCCGCAATACGCTGATCGCTGGTTATAATTCCCTCAATAGCATTTGAACTTTTTACCGACTGAACCTTGGCAACGGCCTCCAATGCCGTAAACACCTTCGCGTGTTCCGCCTTTCTGTTTCCGGCTGCAGTACGAAGCGAATAAATGCTTCCGGTTATTCCAATAAGATTTGACGGAATCAGTCCATTATCTAAAAAAGAATAATCAAATTTCCTCATAACGCCCTCTCTATTTATTGCATATAATATATCATTTTATATGCAATAAATCAACTCCCTAAGGGGATTTGCTGCATATATCTTCAAGTTTTATATGCAGTAAATGGAGGGATGGAAGAAGAAGAGGAAGAAATGGAGATTAAGGATTGCCTTTCCATTCTTGGAAACCATATAAAAAACGACCCTGCCGGAGCGCTTCCGCTCCAACATGGCCGCTTCTTTATAGATCTCAGCGGATCTTATTTGAACGTTGCAAATATCTTATTTGAACGTTACGAGTACATCTCCGGAATTTACATTTGCGCCGGCAGACACCGGAACGGTATCCACAGTGCCGTCTGCAGGAGCCATGATTTCATTCTCCATCTTCATTGCCTCAAGAATCAGAAGCACATCTCCGGATTTTACCGACTGACCCGGCGTGACGTTCACAGAAAGAACTTTGCCCGGCATAGGTGAAGTCACCGTGCCTGCGCCGCCTGCCGAAGGAGCCGGAGCTGCGGAAGGTGCAGGAGCAGGAGCCGGAGCGGGTGCTGCCGCAGGTGCAGGAGCAGCTGCAGGAGCTGCCGGCGCGGAAGGTGCGATCGAACCGCCTGCTTCCTCCACCTCTACTGCATAAGTCGTACCGTTAACCACAATGTTATACTTTTTCATCTCAAATTCTCCTTTAGGATTAAATATCTGAATTATACCAACAAAACGATACCTGTCAAACGGTACCTGTATCAGCAGAATTTCCTGCTCTCTATGCAGTCCGCCGTTCCGGCAGCAGCCCATGAAGGCAAATCACCGGCTGCTCTTTGTATCTTGCGAACCACCAAATTATTAACACATGTCCCCTCAGCAGCCGCAATCGCCGCTGCAATCACCGCGATAAGGGCACCATCATCAGCCGCATTCACCGACTGTGCTGCTGCCCCACTAACGGGGGGGGCTGTCACCTGCGGCGTCCCGCCTGCGCGGTCGGATTTATTCATAATCTTGTTCATCACCGCAATGATTACCCAAAGCAATACCAGAATCACAAACGTTATGCCCATTCCCATGCACATCGTTATCAAAGATCCCAGCATTTTCTCACCCATTGAAAGATCCGGCATAAGACGCGGATCCGCAAACATTTCCATTAAACCCATGTTGTTACCTCCAATTTTTTCGCATTACAGAGGAATATTTCCGTGCTTCTTAGCAGGAAGTGATTGCCTCTTGGATCTGAGCATGTCAAACGCGCTTATGATTCTCTGTCTCGACTGCGAAGGCTCGATTACATCATCGACGTATCCCAGCTCTGCGGCTCTATAAGGATTATTGAAGCTTTCCTCATATTCGGCGATTTTCTCGGCTCTCTTTGCCACAGGATCTTTCGCATCGTCGATTTCCTTTTTGAATACGATATTTGCAGCACCCTCTGCGCCCATTACCGCAATCATCGCCGTAGGCCAGCAAAGCACGATATCCGCGCCGAGCTCTTTATTACACATACCTATATACGCGCCGCCGTAGCCCTTTCTGATAATCATCGTTACCTTAGGAACGGTAGCCTCGCAATAAGCGTAAAGCACCTTTGCGCCGTGACGAATGATTCCGTTGTACTCCTGATCCGTACCCGGCAGGAATCCCGGTACGTCCTCGATAGTAAGCAGCGGAATATTGAACGCATCACACCTTCTTATATGTCTTGCAATTTTATCGGACGCGTTGATATCGATACAACCCGCGCTGAACATAGGCTGGCTGGCGATAACGCCCACGGACTCGCCGTTAAGTCTGATATAGCAAGTAATTACATTCTTAGCATAATGCGGCATTACATCTTTGATAACGCCGTCATCCGCAATTTTTCTGATAACCTCGTACATGTCGTGAGGCTTGTTAACATTATCCGGAAGATATGTATCAAATTCAGGAATCAATCTGTTAGGATCGTCATTGGTCGGTTTGAACGGTGCGGTTTCAAGATTGTTTGAAGGATAATAGCTGAGAAGATCCCTTACACTGTTCAAAGTAGCCGTGTCATCGGCTTCGATGAAATGAGCCACGCCGCTTATGGAATTGTGCGTCATGGCGCCGCCGAGCTGCTCCGCCGTCACATCCTCGCCCGTGACCGCTTTAATTACATTAGGTCCGGTGATAAACATCTGACTGGTCTTGTCCACCATGAAAATGAAATCGGTGATCGCCGGCGAATAAACCGCTCCGCCCGCGCACGGTCCCATTATTACGGAAATCTGAGGAACAACGCCGGACGCAATAGTGTTATTGTAGAATATCTTTGCGAAACCTGAGAGCGCAGTCACACCCTCCTGGATTCTTGCACCGCCCGAGTCCTGCAGACCCACGATAGGCGCACCCATCCTCATCGCCATTTCCTGCATTTTAATGATTTTATTCGCATGGTACTCGCCAAGAGATCCGCCGAGCACGGTAAAATCCTGCGCAAATGCGAAAACAAGCCTGCCGTCTACATTACCGTATCCGGTAACTACAGCATCTCCGGACGGTTTTTTCTTCTCCATGCCGAAATTGTAGCATCTATGAACCACAAACGGATCCATCTCGACAAAAGTCCCCTCATCAAAGAGAATATTCATTCTCTCACGTGCTGTCAGCTTGCCCTGCGAATGCTGCTTCTCGACTTTTTCTTTGCCGCCCGCCTCCGCAATTTTCGCTTTCAGCTCGCGGAGCTCTTCCAATTTTGTCATATTGATTCCTCCTTACAACAACTTTGTTTTTATCCGCACGCAAACAAACAACGTGCAAAACACATCGAGTATAATATATAACAAAACTCGCACCTTTGCAAGGAAATTACATCCTCTTTGATACGAGTTTTTGTTTATTTTAATATAATGCTTATTTTTCTTATTTTGCACTTTTTATGCTGCGCGGCTGTGCAAGGTTGTACGGACCCGCGAATGCACGGTAAAGCCTTGCTTGGAGATCGAAGCGGGCAATGGCGTTATCGTATCGGCGATT
>JBGZBU010000008.1:0-8541 GCA_041844835.1 Anaerovoracaceae bacterium | reverse complement strand
TTCAATGTCCGCTTGCAGAAGCCGTTAAATGCGCAGCGTATCTGCCATTCGGTTCTTTCAGGTTCATTCATGGTATTCACCTCCTTTCGCAGCCGCGAAAGCGGGTAGAAATTCCCCTTTCGTAAACCCTCAACAACGCAGAGCCCAAAACTGCCAAAGAAAAGCGAATATTTTTGAAAAAAAGTTTTTGCAGGCAAAAAAAATCTCGACTGCACAGGGCAGCCGGGATCGGACATGAAAAGATAGCTATATGGATATGATGTAACAGGTTATCCGTAAATGCACGGAAACCCGGAAATAGAATATATCCCCTTTAACAAGATTTTAAGATAACGAAAAATGAACACGACGATACCTCCTTTAGTACCGCCGTTTTTCATAACTTATAATTGATTTTGATCCTCCGCTTCTTTGCTTATAAGATAAACCAGCGGTTTTATATGATTTATTTTTCATACTTTTGCATATATAGATTTCACCCTTCTAAAAAACTTATATTTTCCATTTTTCTGTTTGATATTGCATATTTCATAGTTTTTTATACAATCCAGCTTGTTCTAACAATTCTTTATGTGTACTTCTTAATATCCTGTTGATTTCACAGCAATTTTCAATCCATATTTTTATCTCAAGGTAAAATTAAAGAACCCCCGCTTTTTCAAAATGTTTTTTCAACAGAAGCTTACCGATAAATGCACCGATCAAACCACAAAATGCAGAAAGCAGGCACAGTCCGGCAAGACTAAGTGGTGTCACCAATTCAATTATTTTGCTGATGTAGCTTTCGCCATACATGGCAAATGCTTCGGCAAATGCATCTTTCAAAAGAATGACGGAAATAAAAGCAACCAATGTCAAACCGCAAGTATAAACGGCATGTGCCACAGCCATCCCTCGAAAACTTCTCCTTCCCAGTACTCCGTAAAGAAGTTCACCAAGCAAACCACAAACCACCATTGTGATTACATCCAGTGGAAGCCTTCCCATAATCAAAAAGAATACAGCAACCACTGATGAGGCAAGGAAAAAGGTTCCCTTTTTAGGCGCTTTTGACAAAAGCAGCATCATAACAATTCCCGCCGGGATTCCGGAAATAGCTGGTGCAAATAAATAAGTAAGCGGATTCATGCCCAAAATCAAAACCACTACAAACATGCAAGCGTAAAGAAGAATTGCCATCACACCAATCAAGATGAGATCCTTAACTTCTAATTTTTCTTTTTTTACATCATTGTTCATTATTCTTACTCCTTTCAGAAAATAAAATTCGATAAATCTGCTCTTGGTTTTCCTTACAAAACGGAATCAGGGTAGGAGCTCTGCAACGTTCTAAATACAATAAGTGAGCAGAGGTTTCAAGGAGCAATTCTGCATCATGGGAAATAACCAATACGGTTTTTCCTTGCTTTGCCAAGTCCTTCAGAAGATCGGAGACACGCAACATATTCCTCCCATCTAGCCCACTGGTAGGTTCATCGAAAAGTAAAATTTCTGCATTTTTCATCAGTGCGACAGCAATTGTAACACGTTGCTTTTCACCGCCGGACAAGCTTCCCGGATGGCGATCTTTGTATGAAAGGATTCCCAATCGATCCAATATCTGTATAGCTGTCTCGTTTGTCTTTTTGTCGTCCTCATTTCCAAGGATTAATTCTCCCAACACACTATCAGAAAAAAGTTGATAGTCTACATCCTGCATAACATAGTATGATTTTTGAATCCGATCTTTTTTGCTGCATTTTTTTCCATTGAAGAGAATATCACCCCTTTGTGGTTGCTCCAGTCCGACACATAATCTTGCCAAAGTGCTTTTACCAATACCATTTTCTCCAACAATCCCGATTACCTCACCGGACGGTAGTGAGAAGTCTAATTCATCAAAAATGGGGAACTCTTTATGATAGTGGAACGAAATTTGTTGCCCTTTTATCTTTTCGATAAAATCCAATGAAGTCATTTTTTCCATTTCCTTCCGGTAGAAGGAAACACATCGCAATCCAAGATTTCTGCTTTCATCGGTTTTCATGCGGCAAAATTCCTCTGAAGATAATTCCATGCGTTTTCGCCCATTATCTAAATAGATCATACGATCGCAAAGCCCTGCGAGCCAATAAATTTTGTGTTCTGCAATGAGAATTGTAGTGCCTGTATTTTTTAAATTTAAAAGGATTCGTTTCAGTCGTTCGGTTGCTTCTCTGTCAAGATTCGCTGACGGTTCATCCAGAACGAGTATTTTCGGACGTAATGCACAGGCGGAAGCGATAGCGACGCTTTGTTTCTGTCCACTGGAAAGCTCTGTGACCTTTTTCCCTAACAGATGCGTTATATTTGTAAGTCTTGTGGCAGACAATACCCTTTCTTGAATTTCGGCTTGTGCAAGTCCGAGATTTTCACAAGGGAAAGCAATTTCCGAATCGACATCCAGTGTAAAAAACTGAGACCTGGGATCTTGAAAAACGGAACCTGTTAATGATGCAATTTCTTTCATACTCAAGGTGGAAATTTCTCTGCCGTTAATAAAGATTTCTCCCTGCATTTCAGAGGAATAGAAGTTTGGAATAAGTCCGTTCAAACAACGGGTAACGGTCGTTTTTCCACACCCGGAAGCTCCGGTCAGCAGAACGCACTCACCTTTCTTTACAGATAATGAAAACTTATGCAGACTCTCCGCTTCCGCTTCGGCGTATTTTACACTTAAATTCTTTATCTCAAGCAATATAACCACCTCCCCATATCCAAAGTAAAGCATCCCATAAGATAATGCCTGCAAATAAAAGATAATCCAATGGCTGCAAAGTCACAGAAACCAGCTCACCGCGACTTCCCTCAAGGTTATACCCTCTGCAAAGTGCCGAGCGCGACAGCTCATCACTGACTTTCAGGCTACGCATCAGAAGCGGAACCAAGTAGCTTTCCATCGACCGAAGCGGATGCAAAAGAGATGGTTTCATATTTCGTAATAGTAAATTTTCTTGTATACTTTTTGCCTCTGTTTTTAGAGTTGGAAAATATCGAAATGCAACGGCAAGCGGTAGAATCAGCTTTTTTGAAAGGCGCATATTGGCTAATGCAGTGAGAAACTCACTCAATTTAATTGCCTTTGCAAGGATCAATCCGCATAATATCGGCGGCTCATACATCAGTATGATGATTTTAATCATGGAGAATGTCGCTCCTACGATAGGTAGTTCAAACTGTTCTGCAAACAGTTCCCAAAAAATGATTACAATATAGGGTAAAGACGCTTTTGATGCTACTTTTCGATTTCCAAGACAGAATAGTATTATCAGTAATAAAATTCCAATAGTATAAAGTGGGAGAAGATTACGTTTTGGCATCATAAACCCAAGCATACTTGCAGTCGCGGTAAATAAAATCCATACACGAGGATCCGGTTTTTGTGCCCTAAACATGAAGTTTCCAGCTTTTCATCATATGTTCTTTTTCCCACATATCCATATAAAGCCCCTCCTTTGTCAACAGGTCGTCGTGAGAGCCGACCTCTGCGATTTTCCCATCATTCATCACAATAATCTGATCTGCAAAGCGAATATAAGAGAGTGTATGTGCAACCATGACAACCGTTTTTCCTTTTGTCAATGTGTCCAATCCTTTTTGAATTTCAAGTGCATTTTGAGGATCTATACTGGAAAGTGCCTCGTCCATCAAAATAATAGGAGCATCCTTTAAGATAGCTCGCGCAATTGAGATGCGCTGTTTTTCTCCGCCGGATAAAGTGCGTCCACCTGAGCCGATCAAAGTATCATAACCTTTCGGCATTGCCATAATAAAATCGTGACAGCAGGCAGACTTTGCCGCAGTGATTATTTCCTCCTGCGTGGCATTCGGCCTTCCCATGCAGATGTTATCCGCAATTGTACCCGAAAAGAGATAGACATCTTGAAAAACAACAGAAATAGACTTCAGTAGTTCCATATATGAGATATCTCTAACATTCGTTCCACCAATTTTGATTGCACCGTCTTTTACATCCCAAAATCGTGCTAACAGGAGAAGAAGTGTAGTCTTGCCACTTCCAGATTGTCCAACTATGGCTGTAAATGAATCTTCAGGAATTATCCCAGTAATGCCCTGTATAGCATCCTCCGTTCCTCCGGCATACGAGAAAGTGACCTGTTCCGCAACCAATTCACAGGAGGATACTGTACCATTTTGCCTGTCAGGAAGCGGCTCCTTATCATGTAATTCTTCGATATGATCCAAGCTAATGTCCATTAGATTTAGGGTTCCAAAATCAAGGAGAAGTGATTCTACCGGCTGATAATAACTTGCACTGATAACAGCGAAGAATAGGAATACCGGCAACGAAGTCATTTCTACAAAATAGAAAAGGAGACCACACACGAAAATCAATGCCATTCCCAAGCGTACAAAGAGCTGAAACCACATCATTGGAATCTGAGCTTTGAGCTCATAATTTTCTGAAGCATCTCGATATCCTCGTAGGGTTTTATCCATTTTATTAAAAATGTGGTCCGTCATCCGGTAGGAACGGATTGTCTCCATGCCGGAGAGGTATTCCAGCATGCTTCCGATACACTTTTGGCTTTTTTCCTGCCGCTGTTCTCCATAACGAATGAATTTTTTTCTGCTGTCTTTGTACACAAACCATGCAGGAACAAAACCCACCATTGCACAAAGTGCCAACCGCCAATCAGCGATCAGCATCACGATGGATGTTGATATTACAACTGTCATTCCTGCAATAAATCCGGACAAAGTACTGATGCAATACATTTCCACAAAACTCATATCATTGGTGAAAACAGAGGTCAGTTTTCCTGTTCCTTCTCTTTGAAAGTCTCCCAAAGGAAGTGTTGTGAGCCGACCCGTTTCTTTCGTACGAAGATCACACATCATTTCATATCCGGCTGAAGACTGTAAACTGTTTACAGCATACTCAAACATATACCGCAAAACCAGCAGAGAAACCAATATTCCACTATAAATCAGCAAGCTTCGGCTTTCAAAACTTTTAGAAATCAAATCAGTCAGAGCAAAAAGGAGTGCAATATAGGTTCCGCCAGTGCAAAATGCTTTCAATACATTGAATAGCACAGCTGTAATCAATGCAGATTTTTTTTGACCTGCAATCTGTAAAATTCGTTGGATTCGCCTAAACATATTCTTTCCTCCCCGCAAACCATTGTTCAGACAGGATAAATGCCTGCCACATATTGAAGTACATCGTTGATTGATTTAACAAATCATCATGGGTACCGTGATCAATCAAACATCCGTCTTTGATTAAAAGAATCTGATCTGCGTCAGCAACAGAAGAAAGGCGATGGGCAATGATAATCACAGTTTTTCCTTTAGCAAGAGCGGAAAGTGCTTTTTGTAGCTCTACTTCATTGTCGGGATCGCAATAAGCGGTTGCTTCATCAAGAACCAACACCGGTGCATTTTTAAGAATCGCACGCGCAAGAGAAATTCGTTGCTTTTCTCCACCTGATAAGAGCGTTCCCTTTCCCAGTTTTGTGTCATAACCATTCGGTAAGTCTGCGATAAAATCATGACAACAGGCAGCTTGTGCCGCTTTCACGATTTCATCAAAGGATGCATTCGGATTTCCAAGCTTTATGTTTTCCATGATAGACATCTCGAAAATAGTAATATCTTGAGTTACAAAAGAAACTATTTCAGCGAGCTGTCCCCTCGATATCTTACGAATGTCGATACCGCCAATGCGAATTATGCCGCCGTTTACATCCCAGAAGCGGTCAATCAGCTTTGCGATAGTGCTTTTTCCACTTCCTGATGGACCAACAAGAGCCGTTACTCTATTTTCATCTGCCTGAAAGGAGATATTGTGTAATACTTCTTTTTCTCCATAAGCAAAAGACACATTTTCAAATGTAACAGAATAGTTATCCAATTCTACGAAATCCACGGGTGCATCTAATTCTGGCAACATCAGCATAGCATTCAGACGCTCTGCAATTTGGGCATTTAAATGGAGCATATGTGTATAAATTGCAATCTTGGATAATGGAGCTACAAAGCAAAGGGCGACGAACAAAAAGAGCATAAGGCGGGAAATATTAAAGCCTCCTTGAAGGTACAAATAACCCGCAACCGGAAATACAAAAACGATACCCGAACTCATAACGACAGTGTTGATTGTCATAAGATGTCTGGAATCTTTAAACCACTTAACCATGAACTCACGATAGTCATTTGCCGTCTGTTCAAACCGTGAATGTATTTTGCTCTCCGCCGAGAATATTCTTAATTCCTTGATCCCATGAATGAATTCAACCATAGCTGTGTTCATCGCCTGTGATGTCTGAAACATACCCGGAAAATTTTTGTTTTGCAATTTTCCCATGGAACGCAGGCAAAGAATAAAAATAGCAATGGGTAGAAAAAGGGTAAGCGCAATACGAAAATCTAAGACAATCATGCAGATTGCCGTAACAATGGGAACTAAGAGACATCCCAATATTTCAGGAAAGTGATGCCCGTAAAACATTTCAAGTTGCTCCACATCATCAAACAATATACTTTTCAGTTTACCTGAGGAATTCTCATCCAAATATCCTTGATTGATTCTTGACAATTTTTGCAGAATCTGACTTCGTATTTCATACAGAGCCTCGAATGCAATTCGATGTGAAAGTCGAGTAGATATCGCATGAAAGATGACCTGTAGAAAAATACCTGCAACAGAGACACAGATTCCGGGCAGACTTCCATGAAAATCACGTCCATCCAGAATGGCATTTAGGATTAGATACAGACCAAGCATAGGAAAAACGCTGAAAATAGCAGATAAAATAGCAAAGAAGCCGGATAGACAAAGTCGTTTTTGCTCTTTGCGGCTCAAAAATCGAAACAAGGTTCTAATTCCGTTTTTCAAATAAAATCCTCCTCTCAAAACAAAATAATCCTATGGTTAGACTAACCTAACCATAGGATTATTTTAACTTTCCTTTTTATTTAAAGTCTCTTTCAATTGGGTTAAAAATTATCTGAAAAAGATTTTTTTAGAAGCCATTTTTTCGCACATCAGATGGAGTTATTCCAAACTCTTCTTTGAATGCAACGCCAAATTGACTTTGGCTGATATACCCTGATTGATAAGCAACATCTAAAATCGTCAGTTCAGTATTTAGTAAAAGTTCCCGAGCATGCTGCAACTTCGCTTTTTTATGATATCCGTATATGGTAGTACCATATAGTAGCTTAAAACCTTTTTTCAGCTTTGTAATGTTGAGACCAAGTTCCCTTGAAAGTTCAGAAATAGTAGGAGGATTGAGAAAATTTTCTACCATGCGTGAAGGAATTTTTTTAATCTGCTCTTTTTCAAAGGCATCTATGTCTAACTGTTCTTCTCTTAATCCCACCTCACAGATATAAGAAATGATCTCTAAAATACGACTTTCGATAAACAGGCATTTTGCGTTACTATCTTTTATAGCACAGTTTTGAATTTGAAAAAAGGCATTTTGTACCTGTGGCAAAAACTCCTGATTTAGAAAAAAATGTTCATTTCTGTTGTCTCCATTTAATGCAGTATTCCACAAGTTAAAATCAACACTTCCAAAATAATGGCGGCAGGCTTCTTTTGAAAATGCAAAGGCAAGATTAACATACTGAATATTTTTTGGGATTATCAGGATACCTTTTGCTGTTTCTTTTGACACAGTAGCCATAGAAAGCGTCATAGTGTTAGTAGAAATATCTTTTTTGGTCTTTCCCTCTAACAATGTAGAAGCACCCTTTAAGCAATATGCAATTTCAAAGTGATCGTTGGGTAATTCATATATGATTTCAATCGTTTCGGAAAAGCAGACATCAAACATTAAAAAATTGGAATGTTCAGAGATATGAAAAAAAGTAACCATTCCGTTCCCAAAGGAAGGGTCTATATGAAAAACTGTTTCTCTGCCATTTATAGTCACAGATGACGAAACCGCTTTAAAAAAATCGATGTAATCTGTTTGGGAATAAACAAAATATTTCATCCGGCATGTATACCTCCTTTCACTGAAGCAAATTAAATTAGCTTAACCTAACTTTTAATATTTTATTATATATCATTTTGTCTATATCAGTCAATATATTTTCTCGCAAATGAGTAACTTATCTTCCCCCTAAAAATAGTAATTTAAGCATTGTTATGACCATATTAAAAGAGAATAAGAAAATCTAAAATATTGATATAAGGTGTCAAACACCAAATGAACATTCCCCATGAAATAAACGTTGCAGTTATAAAAAATTGCAGCGTTTTTCTTTGCAATTTTTGGCAAAAAGTGATTTTCCGTTGTTGTAGAGATTAAGGAATAAGTGGAATAGCAAGCATAGGAAAGGGGTACCCTTTCCGTAAAAATCTCTATTTCCCGCAGTTCCTGCGATATAGATTTTGCTTGTACCCTCGCAGGCTAAAGCTTGCTGGGGCAGACCCTTGGGAAGTGTCCCAAACCCTCTATGAAAACAGAAAGGAAATTCACCTATGAATAACAGAAAAAGAAATGTGCAAATTAAATTTCGTGTTACGGAAGAAGAACGCAG
>JBGZBU010000007.1:0-23401 GCA_041844835.1 Anaerovoracaceae bacterium | reverse complement strand
TGGAAAAACTCTTCCTGCGTTGTTTCCTTTTTTTTCAAGGAATTGTATGTCGTCTATGAGAAGTACATCCACTTTCCTGTATTTTCTTTTAAACTCCGCCATGCTGTTTTCGCGAATAGCGCGGATCAGTTCGTTTGTGAACATTTCCGATGATATATAAAGAACGTTCATTTGAGGAAAATTCTTTATTATTTGTATGCCTATCGCATGCATTAAATGTGTTTTTCCAAGCCCCGATCCGCCATATAGAAAGAGCGGATTATAGGCCTCGGCGGGCTGTTCTGATACCGCAACGGCGGCGGCATGAGCATATAGATTATTGCTTCCCACAACAAAATTTTCAAATGTAAATTTCGGATTGAGTATAAATTCCTGCCCATGCACCGGCGCCTTTTCGGCTTCAATTTGCTTGCCGGTTGACCAATTGATATCATAGTTTTTGCCGAAGATATCACGTATGGAATCTCTCAGCATATGTATATATCTTTCTTCGATGATATCTTTTACGAGCGGCAGATCCGTGTGAAGCGTTATTTTGTTCAGACTGTCATCTATTCGCAAAAGACTAAGTCGCATAAACCATGTCTGAAAACTCGTGTAATTCAATTGGTTTTTAATTTTTTCAAGTACATTATCCCAAAGGGTACTTACATTGCTTGCTGTGCTTCCCATTTTTTTCCCTGCTTATATTGTTGAACAGAATTATTAAACTGATTTTCATGCGGATTGTTAATATTAATGGATATTTTTTGTATAAAAATGAGCATTTGAGCAGTTTTGCACACGCCGCTCGGAAACGCCCATCATTAATATTAATTAACATGTATAGATATAATAACAAAAAAAGATATCCACAGGCAAGTGGAAAAATTGAAGAAAAAAACGGGCTATAAAATTCTGTTATCCACAATTTGTAGATAAAACTATGGATAATTTTTATTGCCCGTGCAATATCTTGTAATACTAACATTTAATTAACACATGCGTTGATAGAAAAAAAATAAATAAAGGCTTTGAAAATATTGACATTGGCGGTTTGCAATTGTATAATCAGTCAGTGATTGTGCTTTGTTGAAATTAAGACAGGGCAATTGTTTTGTAAGTTAAAATCACACGGTGAAAAGTACGGATTTTTCGTGTTTTTACGTGTGTATACAGCTCAAAATTTTGGAGAGGGGGGAATCTCGGTGAAAAGAACATTTCAACCTAAGGTTAGGCAGAGAAAAAAGGTACACGGTTTCAGGAAAAGAATGAGTACCAAGAACGGAAGACTGGTTTTAAAGAGAAGAAGGGCGCGTGGAAGAAAGTCCTTAGCAGCATAGAGGCCGCGTTAGCGGTCTTTTGTTTCAAAAGCAGTGCTGTTATTTTTAGTCTATTTGCGAGTGCATCTTTATGAGAGATCCTAAAATTTTAAGAAATAATCGAGATTTCCAGGCGGTTTACAGCAGAGGCAAATCCCTGGGAAGTCATTATTTGGTGTTTCTTTATAGGGCGAATAATTGCGGCTACAATAGACGAGCATTTTTAGCGAGCAAGAAAGTGGGTAATGCGGTTGAACGCAACCGAGCCAGGCGACTTATGAAAGAAGCCTACAGGCTTATATTGGCGAAAAATCCGTATCTTGATTTCGAGGTTTCCGCCGGAGAGTCCGGCAATTCCCGCAGAATTGTCAAAAAGACATATGATATGATCTTTGTCGCAAGAAACAGTATTTTGAGCGCAGGATGCCGCGATGTCGAAAAAGCGATGGTTTATTTGCTTAAAAAGTCGGGAATATTGTTGCCGGAAGGTGATAATCCGCAAAGATATACGAGTGAAAAAGATTCTAATATCGGGGATAGGAAAAAATGAAGCGTATCTTGATTTTATTTATAAGATTTTATCAAAAATGCATTTCTCCGTTATTTCCGCCGACTTGTCGCTTTTATCCGACGTGTTCGACTTATTTCCTGCAGGCACTTGAGAAATATGGAGCAATTAAGGGCAGTGCAATCGGGTTGAAGAGAATTTTGAGGTGTCACCCTTGGAATCCCGGTGGATATGACCCTTTGAAATAATGGAGGAAACTTGATGAGTGTGTTTAATACGATAATCGGTTGGATAGCCGAGCCGTTGGCTTTTGTGCTGACGAAACTGTATGGGTTGGTAGGAAATTATGGGCTTACCTTGCTCATTTTTACGGTTATTGTCAAATTTTGTCTTTATCCGCTTTATGCAAAGCAGGTAAAGTCGATGGCAAATATGGCGAAAGTACAGCCTAAAATAAAAGCTTTGCAGCAGAGATATGCCAATGATAAAGAAACGCTCAATCGAAAAATGATGGAGCTTTACAGAGAAGAAAAATTCAATCCTGCCGGCGGTTGCTTACCTATGATTATTCAGATGCCGATTATATTTGGCTTATTTGCACTGCTGCGCAATCCTATCGTATATATTTCCGGAGAAAAAATGCTTCTGGCAATTCATGAATCGTTTTTATGGATACCGGATTTAAGTCAGCCGGATCCTTGGATTTTGCCTTTGGCGGCGGGAGTTACTACATTTTTCTCATTTATGTTGACCCAGAATCAATCGGGAATGGATGATGAAAATAATCCGGGTGCGGCTATGATGAAACCGATGAAGTATATTTTCCCGGTGATGATTGTATGGTGGGGGCGTTCGTTCCCGGCAGGACTTACTATTTATTGGTTCCTCAGTCAGGTTATACAGGTGTTCTTTACGCTGCACCTCAATAAAATAAAAAAACGCATTACCCAGGCTGACGGAGCACAAAAAAAATGATAATAAAGCGCTATCTTTAGGTGCACTTTTTGTGCACCCTTTTTATGGCAAGCATGCAAGTGGATTTTAATTTTGCATATCGCGCTTTTGATGTCTGTTTTGATTTATAGTTTTCATGCTTGATATGTTCACTCGCGACGCGAGGTGTTATGGATAATGTAAGGAAGGAAAAGAGGACGAATGAGAAGAAGAAACAATAGAAAGCCGGCAAAACCTTTTAAGAAAAAGGAAATGGAAATCAGATCTTCCAAAAAATGGGGAAACAGTGTTGATGAAGCGGTTAATGCCGCTTTAGCGGATTTAGGCGTTGAGAGGGATGATGTGGATGTAGTCGTACTGGAAGAGCCGTCTCGCGGTTTTTTGGGAATAGGGTCCAAAATGGCGCTGGTGGAAGTGATAGTTAAAACCGACAGTTCAGAAACAACACATTCGAGAGATGTCAAAATTGATGATTTTAATGTGCAAAGTAAGGAGGAGGAGAGATTTTTCGGAAAGTTCGGCAAAACAGGCCAGAAAAGGGAAGAGAAAGATATTATTAAGGAACAGCCACGCGAAAATAGAAAGGCAAAGCCTGCACGCGATGTTGCGGAAAAAAAATATGATCTGATCGGGCAAGGGCGTCCGGCGGATTTGGTCGAGGTTGACCAGCATGTTGCCGGTACATTTGTAAAATCCGTCACCGATAAAATGGGTTTGGACTTAAGTATAAAAGTTTTTAAAAATGATGACAGCCTCTATATTGATATAACAGGTGAGGATGCCGGCTCCGTAATAGGAAAGCGCGGTCAAACGCTTGATGCGCTCCAATATCTGACAAGTTTGGTGGCAAATAAGGAGGAAGAGCGTTATGTTCGTGTGGTTTTAGATATTGAAAATTACAGAAGCAAGCGTGAAAAAACTCTTGAAAGCCTGGCATTTAGGCTTGCAGATAAGGTAGACAGAACCGGAAAATCCGTAAGATTGGAACCGATGAATCCGTATGAGCGCAAGATAATTCATTCCGTACTTCAGCAGCATGAAGGGGTTTTGACCGGCAGTGAGGGTGAGGAGCCTTATAGAAGAGTAGTGATCAGAAAGAAAAAATAGTCGTTCACACAAAACGCAATTAAACGATTCGACTTAAATTGTTCGAGAGTGCCTTTGATTTCGGGCACTCTCTTATTTTGCAATAATCTGTGATTTATTATAAAATATGGACGATGTTTAGCGGTCATTGCGGAAAAGGAGGAAATCCGGCATGGGCAGCGAATTTGGAATACAGCGAACGATTGCAGCTGTTGCCACGCCATATGGCGAGGGGGGTATAGGAGTTATAAAAATTAGCGGTGATGCTGCGTTGAATGTGCTTTATGCGGTTTTCAATCCTTGTGGAAACTACGGAAAAGGTCTAGAACACGGAATTGAGAGGATTTTTTCGTTTGAAGAATTTGCTTCACATATGGAAAAAAGACGTATGCGCTACGGCCATGTATTTGATCCGGAGTCGCATGAGCTTATAGATGAAGTTATGGCGGTATATATGAAGGGTCCCCATACTTACTCGGGGGAAGATGTGGCGGAGATATATTGTCATGGTAGTATTATTGCCCTGCGGAAAACCTTGAGTGCAGTCATTACAAGCGGGGCATCGCCCGCTGAACCGGGGGAATTTACAAAACGGGCTTTTTTAAGCGGCAGGCTTGATTTGGCACAGGCTGAGGCAGTTATGGATCTAATACATGCTGAGAGCGGACGCAGTCATGAAGCGGCTTTAGAGCAACTGAACGGAAGTCTTTCCGGCAGAATTGATGAAATAAGGCGGGAGCTTGAAGGGATATTGATTTTTATCGCGGCAACGCTTGATTATCCCGATGAGGATTTGGAAGAACAAAGCTACATACAAGTCGAAAAACAACTATCGGAATTAGGCGATAAGTTAAGTTCTGCAATTGCTACAGCGGATATTGGTAAAATAATACGTTGTGGTCTCAGGGTGGCAATAATAGGCAAACCGAATGTGGGAAAGTCATCATTGATGAACGCATTTTTGCAGGAATCGCGGGCAATTGTCACCAGTATTCCGGGAACAACGAGAGATACGATAGAAGAGGCAATCACTATAGACGGAATCAAAATTATCCTAACGGATACCGCCGGTATGCGCGAAACCTCCGACGAAGTGGAGATGATAGGAATAGAGCGCAGTAAGAATGCTTTTAGGGATGCCGACATCGTAATTTTTGTACTCGATGCCGCAGAGGGAATTAGCGGGGAAGATGAGAAAATATTTTCACAGCTTGGTACTAAACCGACAATCATTATATTGAATAAGAACGATTTGCCGAGAAAAATTGAAATTGGCGATATAAAAAAAATCAGAAGCGATTTGCCTATAATCAATGCATCTCTTGAAAGAAATGAAGGTCTTGAAGAACTGAGATGTGAACTCTTGAACTATATTTATAAAGGAAAGGCGCGACCGGAAAATGCAACTGTAATAACCAATGAGAGACAGCTCAATTTGTTAAAAAAAGCAAAATCGTCATTAGACGATTCGATTGATATTTTAAGGATTAAAGAGCCATTGGACATTGTAGAGATTGATGTTCGCAGGGCATATGATTTTTTGGGAGAAATCCTTGGCAGGCGTACTTCGGAGGATATAATAAACGGCATCTTTGATCATTTTTGTTTGGGGAAATAGCTTGTGATGGGAAAGCCCGGCGATGTTTTGTTATGTCGCTTGAATTTAAGGAAGAAAAAGTATGGATGCGGAAAAATATTTCATGGATAATTATGATGTGATAGTGATCGGCGCCGGTCATGCGGGTTGTGAGGCAGCGCTTGCAGCGGCGCGGATGGGAAAGCGCACGCTTGTGCTTTCTATGAATCTTGAATCCGTTGCGATGCTCGCATGCAATCCCTCAATCGGAGGAACCGGAAAAGGTCATCTGGTGCGCGAAATAGACGCATTGGGCGGGGAGATGGGACTAAACATCGATAAAACCTTCATACAATCTAAAATGCTGAATACTGCGAAAGGACCGGCGGTTCATTCATTAAGAGCACAGGCAGATAAAAGCGCATATCATCTTGAAATGAAGAAAACCCTTGAAAAACAGGAGAATTTGACGTTAAAACAGGCGGAGGTCGTAGACTTAATAGTTGAGGACGCTAATTCTCGTATTGGCGGGGTTGTTACGCGAACGGGCGCAATGTATACGGCGAATGCCGTTATCATGGCAACCGGAACATTTTTGGGAGGAAGGATTTTTGTCGGGGCCTCTTCATTCAGAAGTGGGCCGAACGGTTTGGCGCCTTCTCTGGAATTGCCTGAAAACCTTGAAAAATACGGTTTTCAGCTGCGCCGTTTTAAAACGGGCACCCCCGCTCGAGTTTTGTCTTCATCTCTTAATTATGAAAAAATGAAGGAAGAAAAAGGGGATGAGGAGATAGTTCCGTTTTCTTTCATGAATGATGCCGAAGATCTCAGGCGTGAACAGATATCATGCTGGCTTACATATACAAACTCGGGAACGCATGATTTGGTAACCTCAAATTCTGCGAGATCTCCGATTTTGAGCGGATATGTAGACAGTATAGGTCCACGCTACTGTTTGTCAATTGAGGATAAGGTCAGCAGATTCCCCGAACGTACACGCCATCAGTTGTTTATAGAACCGGAGGGACTTGATACGGACGAAATGTATGTGCAGGGACTGAGTTCGTCTATGCCCGAGGATGTGCAGCTCGAATTCTATCGCACTATTGAGGGGCTTGAAAATGCTGTTCTTTCCCGTTATGCTTACTCAATCGAATATGATTGTATCAATCCTCTCGGCTTGCGGCAGAATCTCGAATATATTGGAATTTCAGGCTTGTTTTGTGCAGGACAGCTGAACGGAACATCAGGATATGAGGAGGCTGCGGCACAAGGTCTTATTGCGGGAATCAATGCGGTTTTAAAAATAGACGGTAAAGATCCCTTTATACTGGACAGAAGTGAAGCCTATATTGGAGTGCTTATAGATGATTTGGTTACAAAGGGGACAACCGATCCGTACAGAATTATGACATCCAGAGCGGAGTATCGTTTGCTGCTTAGGCAAGATAATGCTGATGAGCGTCTTACACAAAAAGGTTATGATATAGGGCTGGTGACCAAAGAGCGATATGACAGATATTGTTTGCAGGCGGCGGAGATAGACGCGGAGATGAGCAGGTTGAAAACAACTATTAAAAAGCCCGAACAGATCAACGAATTTCTCTTAGAAATAGGGACAACTGCGGTGACGGAAGCAATATCCCTTCATGATCTCTTAAAGCGTCCGGAGGTTACTTATCTTAACATGGCGGCAATTGATTCTGATCGTCCGGCAAGGGGGGCTGATATAGCAACCAGAATAGAGGTCCGGATTAAATATGCCGGTTACATAGAAAAGCAAAGGGTGCAGGTGGAGGCATTTAAACGAATGGAGAATAAATTGCTTCCTGCAGATGTGGATTATGCTAACATAGAAGGACTGCGCCTGGAAGCAAAAGAGAAACTTTCGCAAATAAAGCCGAGCTCACTCGGGCAAGCATCTCGAATAATAGGGGTTTCGCCGGCGGATATAAATGTGCTTTTAGTTTATCTTGAGAAAAAGCGCAGGGAGAAAAATAAAAAATGATGTTTCACGTGAAACATTAAAACTGTATATTTGAGTTTCATTTGCACACAGGCGGTGAAATTTTGCTTAATTATTTAATACTATTCAATAGCTAAAATCATAGCTTTATGCTATCATACAAGTATAACGGAGTAGAATTCTTTTTTATGATTGGAGGTTGTGTATTGGGAAAGTCTATCGCCATTTTTAACCAAAAGGGAGGCGTGGGGAAAACAACGACAAATATTAATCTTGCCGCATGTTTAGCTGAAGCGGGAAAACGAGTATTGGTGATTGATCTTGATTCTCAGGGAAATACAACCACGGGTCTGGGGATTTCCAAGCAGGGATTGACATATACCACATATGAGGTTCTTGTGGATGATGCACCGATGCCTGAAAAGGGATTGCTGCGAACGAGTGTTAATAATTTGTTTCTTCTGCCTGCCAGTGTCAATTTGGCGGGTGTGGAAATGGAGCTTGCCGAAGAAGAACAGAGAGAACAAAGATTAAAACGGGCAATGCAGAAATTAAAGACGGAATTTGATTATATTTTTGTAGACTGTCCTCCGTCATTGGGGCTTTTGACTATTAATGCATTGACCGCCGTAGACAGTGTTTTGATTCCTATACAATGCGAGTTTTACGCACTGGAAGGAGTGAGCCAGCTTATGAGTACAATTGAATTGGTGCGCAGAAGTTTGAATCCCTCATTGGAGCTGCAAGGTGTAATTCTCAGCATGTTTGATGGGCGTACAAATCTCTCTATACAGGTGGTTGAAGAAGTTAAAAAATATTTTAAGGGCAAAGTTTATTCGACGGTGATTCCTAGAAATGTGCGCTTGGCAGAAGCTCCCAGTTATGGGATGCCTATTATAGAGTATGATCCTGCATCAAAAGGAGCGGAGGCGTACAAGGAATTTGCTGCAGAATTCTTAGATTTAGAAACATAGAAATCCCAAGAAATTAAGCTGTAAAGATGCATCGCTATTGGGCGATAATCCTGTGATTTCAATAATAATTATGTTTTTGATTTTTGTACTTAATAGGAGAAATTATAATGGGAAAGAAAAAACCTGGTGGTTTGGGCAGAGGCCTGGAGGCACTTTTCGGAGATGCTGAGATAAATTCAAATCCGAATAAAGTAGTAAACAATTTCGATTCAGGGCACGAGGCAACATCCGGGCGAGATAGTGAAGATGCGGGGAGTAGGGTTTTGTACATCGATATAAATGATATATCTCCTAATCCGGATCAGCCAAGGATGCGTTTTTCTGCGGAAAAAATTTCAGAACTGGCCGCATCGATTTTAGAGCACGGAATTATCCAGCCGATAATATTAAAAAAAGCGGATGTCGGGTATACGATTGTTGCCGGTGAAAGGCGCTGGCGAGCTGCGCGGGAGGCGGGCCTAAAGGAAGTTCCGTGTCTCCTCAAAGAGCTTAATTCAGAGGAAAACGCGATTCTTTCAATGATTGAGAATATGCAGCGTGAGGATTTGAATCCTATGGAAGAATCAAAGGCAATTATTGCTTTAATTGAAAAACATGGGCTTACACAAGATAATGTTGCAAAAGCAATTGGAAAAAGCAGACCATATGTAAGTAATGCCATTAGATTGAATAAGTTGCCGGAAGAAATACAGGAAATGATACATGAAGGTTTGTTAAGTGCAGGACACGCACGTGCATTGATTACAATTGATGATGTGGGACTTCAGCTGGAGATAGCGAAAAAAGCCGCGGACAATTCGTTGTCTGTTAGAGATGTGGAAAGACTTGCAGAAGCAGCGAAAAAAACTGCAACAGAATCAAAGCCTCAAACAAAAAAAGAAAAATCGCAGGAGGTTCTTGCTGTCGAAGAAGAGTTGAAGATAATATTCGGAACAAAAGTAAATATTACTGATAAAAAAGATCGCGGAAAAATTGAGATAGAATATTATTCCAGAGAAGATCGGGAGCAGCTTATTGAAAATTTACGTGCATTGAGAAATCAATAATTCATCAATATGTGGATAACCTGTGGATAATATGCCTACACCGGAAGTAAAAACGAACAATTTAAAGAAAAATCTTGAGTCTCTTTGAAGAAAACAGGCTCAAGATTTTTTGTTTTAAGGCGGTTTTAAGGGTGAATTAATGGCAACTATCCATCAAAAGAGAAATCCTTGCATATCGAAAAACAGGGGCAAAATATCGAATTTTCCTTAAAATGGGGAGTTTCTGCTCCATTTTTGGACATATTTTAAGTAAAAATAGGGATGGGATCACCAATAGAGCAAAGATTGTTTTTTAGCATAGGCTTTGGCAAGATTAAAAATGTAGATTGCAAATAAGCGATGAAAGCTCCGGATTTTGCAGAGCACAGTGAAACAAAATTGCCCAGGGCTTGCTCGAGGAAATTGTGGATAAAATGTGAATAAGTTTTGCAAAAGAAAATAAAAAAAGGAAAATTAATAAATCAGAATATTAAAAGTAAATTTATAGCGTCTAATATTGTTACAACAACTCAAATATATTTTTTGAAACAATACATATAGATAAAAATGATTATACAGATATAGTGTGAACAGAAGATTTGAAATATACATGTCTGTGGATAACTTTTTCATTTTTAAAAAGGTTTCACATGAAACATTTTTTATATCAGAAATAGGGGGTATAATTTCTTTAAGATATCTTTCAATATGTTGAATGGCAAAATAGAGTTTTATGAGGAGGATAGCATGGATTTTATAAGAGAAAAGAATATGATTTTGTATAAGGATGAAAATGGAGAAATCCTGGCACAGATAGAATTTCCATTTATCGGTGAAAGAAAGGTAGAAATCACTCGTACTTATGTTTCCGATAAACTTCGCGGTCAAGGGGTTGCTGCTAAGCTCATGGAGGCGGCAGTTGCGGAAATAGAGAAAAATGGTTGGGAGATGAAAGCTTCATGTTCTTATGCCGTGAAGTGGCTTGAGAATAATAAATAGAGTAATCACAATAATGAGTCAAGAATTGCAATTGCGACCGCAGCACTTACAATCGGATGTGCTCGCAGTACAATGCATGGATCATGACGGCCGCTGATTTTGATGCGGTCGTTTCTATTTGTTTTGAGGTTTATTGTATTTTGTGGAATGCCAATAGACGATGTGGGTTTGAATGCAGCACGTACTATTAAAGGCATACCCGTACTCATGCCTCCGAGTATTCCTCCGTGATTGTTGGTATATGTTTTTATTAAATCATCGCAGAAATAGTAGGGATCGTTAGCTTGTGATCCGAGCATTTTTGTAATATTAAAACCCGCACCAAATTCGACACCTTTTACTCCCGGTATGGCAAAAAGAACTTCACTGATAACGCTTTCAAGACCATCAAACATTGCTCCTCCTATGCCAACCGGCAAATTTAATACAATGCATTCGACAATTCCGCCTATTGAATCTCCTTGCTCAGCGACTTCTGCAACAATCCCCATCATTTTATCGGCAGCAGCTTTATCAAATACGGGCATCTGCGATCTTGAATCAAGAATTTCAGAATCTATGGATGTAATTCCTGCACAGGCATCTTTATAAATCGGATGAGGATTTAAATCGAGATTGTCAAAAGAAATATCACAAGCTTCGCCAATTGATAATATGTGAGAGAAAACAGTGATGTTTTCCTTCTTGAGTAGTTGCATAGCAAGTCCGCCAACTACGCATAGCGGCGCAGTCATTCTGCCGGAAAAAATTCCGCCTCCTGATAAGCGGGCATTTTCACCATATTTTACACGGGCGGGAAAGTCCGCGTGTCCGGGGCGAGGTTTGTTCATTATGTTTTTATAGGGTTCTTTTATGGCATCTTCATTTTTTATATAGAATGAAAAATCGGATTTTTTTAATACATTTCCGTCAAATGTATCTTCTTCAAAAATGGGCACATCATTTTCTTTGCGTGGAGACGTCAGCATTCTTCCCGGGCTTCTGATTGCCAAAAATTCCTGTAGCATTTTTAGATCAAATTCTTCTCCACCGCAGGATATCGGGAAGTTTTTTACTTCACAGTGGAGATGATTTTCATGCGAGCCTCCACCAATTCGCAAGCTCAATTTTCTATCAAAAGTTGAATATAATAGTGTACTCATAACGAAACAGTCCTTTTTAGTTAATTAATGCCGCATTCCTATCAAATTTATTTATAAAAGCCTGATCTTTGAATAAAATTCGACTTATACGCAGTATATGAAGTTCGTAAATGCATTTATAATTTATGTTTTACTTGTCTAATGGCTGAGAAGCAGGCCTTTTATTCTCATTACCCCGGACATTTTTATTTGACTTTATTACAAGAGATAAATATATACCTTTTTATTTTTACCGTGGCTTGTTAAAAAGCCTTTACTTTATTTAATTAAAATATAAATATGTTTCACGTGAAACATATATTGTTTGAGACAATTATAGCATATTCGTGCGTATGAATACGCTATAATTTACTGATTTTGCTGATTACGGTTTCCACATTGCTTTAAAAATCCTACAGATATAGAAAATGGGGACAAAATGGATAAAAATGAATTATATATGGTTATTATGAGGCTGTTTACCTTTGGAACACTATGGCAGATGAATGGGGGATATGTTATATTCCGTGTTTGTAATTTTGCACCTTTAATTTGAGCAAATCAAATACAATGCTTATTTAAATTACCTCGTACATTTATCCGGCACGGATATTTATGTAGAGATAAAGGAAAAAACGGATAGATTGATTTCGGGGCGAAATGGCAGCAGGAGGGAGAGAAGGAAAAGATGGAGAGAAAAGCTTGTGTTCGAGAGCATTGCAATTTAGACTTTTATTGATGATTGCAATGTCGATCATTCTTGTTGAGGATAGTTAAGAATAAGACAAAACAAGAATAAACAAGACAAAAGAAGAATAAGCAAGAATAAACAAGAATAAGATTAAAGAAGCGCAGATAAAAGTTGTAATTGTTTATCATCAATGAATCCTTTGCCAATGAATTTTAATTAATGCCTAGTGAGTTAAAATGTCAAAACCCATATGATCCATGACATCTGCTGATATCGGATAGGAAATAATGGATTTTCAAAGGAGAGTAAAGAAACACAAGGGGAATATTGATAAAGGGGATACTGATCCAATATTGATCTAAGGAAATGAGGATGTAAAGGGACATATAAAGGGATACAAGGGAATACTTATCTAAGAAAATAAGGATTTAAGGTAATAGCGATCGTATTGGGAGATATTAATTTTTTGTGCAGAATTGATCTTTATAGAAAGAGAGGGTGCTGAAATGCTGAGGAGTGTTCAAAATGAATGTTCAATGTTGCCGCCAATACTGCAGAAAACATCATAGAATTTGGGATAAGATTTTTCTGTAACAAAAGGATTTAACAGGGTAACAGGAGTGTCGGATAGAAGGCTTGCCAATGCGAGGGACATTGCAATTCTATGGTCGTTGTAGCTGAAAGCCGCGCCTCCGGAGAGAGGACGTTTGATTTGCTGCACCTTGTTTGAAAAGCCTTGATTCTTTGAATTCATCTCATCTCCATAGATAATCAGCCCTTCAGAGAGGAGTTCCGGAATATAATGAGCACATTTCCCTCCAAGTTTTTCTATCCCATCTTTCATCGCAATTAGGCGATTGCTTTCTTTGTCAGCCAATCTTGAGCCCCCATGCAGTATTGTTCTGAAATTGAGTCCGCATGCGAGAATGGAGAGGGGAGGAAAGAGATCGGGGTGATCTTTTAAATCAATTATCAGCGTGTTTTCATTTAGCGGTCGCATGTTTAGAGCCTCACATATTGATGTGTCAAAATAATTTTTGTATTTTGAGTGCGCTTCCTTTGTTTCCATTAATAAATTTTTATATGCAATGTTTAAATCGTATGGCGCACATAGTGCCTTTGAATTGTCCGGTGCATTTGGGGATATTGCCGTATTGGAATCTTTCCTCAGCCTTGAGTCGTGGGCAATATACTGATTCAGGCAATAAAGAAAACGGCTCAGATCTTTGATAATGCTGTCTTTTTGTGTGAGACTTTCCGGAACATTCCCCTTAAAGAAGGGAACGCAATAAGAATCGCGGTTCAAGCTTGCAATGCAGCCCAGCACATGCCAAAATGCGGCGCCCGACATATCCGGCTCTACATAATCAATAATATCTTTCAAAGGCGGCTTTTTATAGCATTGGTTTCCACGGATGTAGAAAACCGTCTGGTCGCGGTCGGAATACTCATCGATTTGTATGGCGAAAAAATCAAGTATTTGCAGGGTCATATCGATATATGGGCGAGACACAATTTCATCGCTGACTATGATGTGACTGTCCTCCTCAAGAAGAGGCAGTGCCATAAGCAAGCCTGATATGAATTGAGAAGAATTTCTGCCGCTTGTTACGAATTTGCCGGGTCGGAGACGCCCTCTGAGCTTTATCAGCGATGCGAATTCCGATGCGCAATCACAATCATATGATGAATCAGGAGCATGCCGCGTTACAATCATTCCTCTCGCCTGCAGTGTTTGAACGGCATCATTTATCGAACGACTCGCCAATGAACGTGCCAGCCCGATTTCTACCTGCATTCCTTGCCTATATTTTACAAGTGAAAGGATAACCGATGCGATAGGCAGAAAAAAGCGCAATGCCGAGGCGGATTCATCGCATGAAATGCAGAAAGTGTCGATGAGCGACATCTGTTGAAATGTGTTCCAAAAAGATGAAACGCAATTAAGCGATGTGGCGGTATCTGCAGGCAATATGCCCGTTTCAATGAGATCGTTAAGCCAAGGCGCCATATCCTCCATGAATTCACATTCGGCTCTATGAAACATCCCGGCTTCCTTGTCATAGGCTTTGTCTAAATTACATAAAAAATAGGCAATAATGAGGCGATGCAGCTGCGATTTTGAGTATGGAATATGTTTGATATCAAATCGACGGAAAAAAGGATCGGAAGACGTGGAAGACACGGAAGACGTAGCTTTTAAAGCTTTTTCAAATTTATCCTGATCAAAGGTCAATGCTATTTTCATGTGATCCTCCGAAATACTGCAATGCCGCAAAAAATCAAAACCTGTGCTTTGGGAAAGGAAAAAGAAAAATCAGCGGAAATGCTGCAGCACCAAACTGATTTCCTGCATTAACGAATCAAAGAGCACAGGCGTCAGCGATTGCTGTCCGTCGCAGAGAGCGGCCTCCGGGTTGTTATGAACTTCAATCAGCAGACCGTCTGCGCCGGCTATAGCTGCAGCAAGCGCAACAGGACGCACCAGCCTGAAATCACCGGTGGCATGACTGGGATCTATGAAAATCGGCAGATCGGTTCTCTCCTTGATGAGGGGAATTATGGAAACATCAAGGGCAGTATTCAAAAGAGGCTCAAACGTGCGCATCCCGCGTTCACACAAAATGACATTGGGATTACCTCCTGACGTTATATAGCGTGCGCTCATCAGCCATTCGTCCAAAGTTGCGCCGACACCGCGCTTTAGAAGAATTGTTTTATCCGACTTGCCCAGAGCTTTGAGCAATTCATAATTTTGCATGTTGCGCGCGCCCACCTGGAGCACGGACACCTCGCGCATCAAATCCAGCTGCGATTTGTCAGTTATTTCGGAAACGGTGGGAAGCCCTGATTCGCGGCCTGCATCAACAAGAAATGGAAGTCCCTCTTCGCCCAATCCCTGAAAGGAAAAAGGAGAAGTGCGGGGTTTGAAAATGCCGCCTCGGAGAGCAATCGCACCTGAAGATTTGACGGCGCGTGCTATTTCAATCATTTGCTCGGGCGACTCGACAGAGCATGGCCCGGCAATAACCGAAAAACCGTTATCCCTGAGCTCTTTCACAGAAGAGCATAAAACGTTGTTATCATGTGCTTCATTCAATCTCATGGTATTAAACATTATCAACCGGCTAAACGTTATCAACATATTCTATGCCGGTAAAACTGACAAATAAAAATTATGAATTATGCACCTTTATTATATGCGATATGCGTTTACGCGTAAATAGTAAACCGGCGGTGCAGCACATCATCCGCTTTAGTCTTCATCTCTACAGTGCCTGCCGAATTTTCCGGGCTGAACGTTGAAGTGCGGATGTATACAGAATATACGCATAACAAAATATATACACATAGGTATAGGGATGCAAGTGTATACTAAAGAGGAAAGCGCTTGTTTTTAACATGCTTGCGACATGTCTGCTGAAAAGGAGAGATGATGCGGCAAATAAGTTTTATTGCAGAGAGATTAAATTCTTTTAAATCCCTTGACCACAACAGGTAAAAGCAATAAACTGTGCATGTGGATTCATGGCATTTGGAAATTCTCAGGAGCTCAGGAATTCAGACGGCAGCGTCGAAAAGATGACTTTAGGGAATATGGAAAATGCAGAGAACATATAGGTAAAAAACGCGGAGAATGCGGAGAACATGGCGCGCAGAGCGCAGAAAGATAAATTAAAGGGAAGTAGGATAGGGAGAGTTGAGATTGGGAAACGGGAATGAATATTCAAAAATGGGAAATGTCAAAAATAAATATTCTGCAAGCCAAAAAATGAATATTCTGTAAGCAAAAAAAGACAGTCGAAAATCAAAAAGGGAAGTAAGGGGGATTACGAAATGAAAAAACAAGCAAATTATGAAAACGTACATGGGACATACAAAAGCAGAAAAAGAAGATATGAAAGAATAAAGAAAAAAGCAGGAATTTTCCTTTCAACAGTGATGATTGTTACAGCTGTAATAGGCCAAATATCTGTTGTCTTCGCGGACAGTACGGCGACAACAAAGGCGACTGCATCCGCCAAGCAGCCCGTTCCCAAGGTGATCAATTTAAGCATTGAAGGGGCATACGAGGCTTTTGATAAGGGGCCCGGCGGTGATTTGGCAACAATCGAAGGGAAAAAAGAATACGGCAGTTATAAAGCATTATCTCAGAATTATTCTTCGCTCATCAAATCAGGCGGGCGAGATACTTACGAGGCGGACAAACTGCGGCTGGCACGAAATCATTTTTATGATGTGATTGAACGAAACAAAGAAGCGCGCAAGGTCAACAACAGAATTCAGACATTTGAGCTTTATTTCAATTACAAGCATACGAAAAACAATCTTCTGATGGCGGAGAAACGTTTTAAAATAGCGGAAAAGCAGTATGAAATAGCGAAGCTGAAGTACAACGCGGGGCTGACGTCTAAATTGGATATGCTGAATGCGGACAAGAGTTTTTCCTCATCAAAAAAAGATCTGGAAACTGCAAAGAATTCTCTCCAAACCATGAAAAACAAATTCAATCGTTACATGGGATTCGACTTGAATCAGGAGGTGAATTTGATAAGCAACGTGGCTGTACAAACTCTGCCCGAGAAGAAAGTCGGAGAGATAATTGCGGAGGCGAAAAAGAACGGCATATTCATGTCCGAGGCTGAGTATAATTTGAAGCAAGCCCAAATAGCTTTTGCAGAAGTCGGAGCGTATCCGAGAGATTCGACAGCGTATATAGATGCGAAAAATAACTTGGATTTGGCGGAAATCAACATGAAAAGTAAACCCGCCACATTGGAGTCGGAGATTCAAGAAAAATATGATGAGATGATGAGACGTTATGACGCTGTCAGACATGAAGACGATGCGCTTGTGCTTGCGCGAAAACAATTGCGTATTGCGCAGGTAACATTCAGTGCGGGACTCAATCTGAGATCCGATGTCGAAAATGCGGAACTCGCCGTTTCAGCTGCCGAGATGGCGCTTGAACAAGCTATAATGAGTTACAATGTCGCGGCTATTAAATATGAAACCTCGGGTGTGGCCGGTCTCGGATGATAGTTTCGGATGGATAAAAAAATTGCAACAATAAAATTTCCACATAAAACGCATATATGATATAATAGTTGCGTTCATTATACACTCAACACTATGGGTGTTGAGCAATGCGGCGTTGCCGATATGAAGCAACCATTTGATCATGCCGGAGTCCGTTGTCATGATATAACAACCGCGGCGGTTTGCTCGATTCGCGGTTATTGTGTGCTTGGCATTTCGCGATCAAGTACGAGCTCAAAAGCTGTGTGTGGTTCGGGGTCGCAGCACAAGCAATGGCGTATAAATGGGGGAGATACAGGATCGATCGCCCAATTGCGATTTATCATTTAAAGCAAATGCTTCCGGCAAGCGCATACAGCAAAATTGGAAACTGCGGCAGAGGTTTTGTGAGAAAACAACAACAAATTTGTGAGAAATAAGAGCAAATTTGCATAAAAACTGCAGCAGAATCAAAGCCTCAAACAAAAAAGAAAAAATAAAAAACAGAGAACACAACGTGAAAAATATTGAAAATCGAAAATCAAAAATTGAAAATATTGAAAATTGGAAATGGAGAAATAAGAAAAACGGGAGAAACGGATGAAAAAAAATGCTGCTGAGGGGAAAACGAATAAAATCAAAAAAAATAAAAACAGGAAAAAATCTCCGTTGAGGTTTTTTCTTACAGCGTTTATACTCTGTCTGATTATTCTTGTAGCCGGGCACTACGGGTTGGAAAAACTGGGGTCATGGCATCCTTTCTTAAAAGACGGAAAAAACAAGAAGAATCAGACAACGGAAGAAATAGGAGAATTTGTACCGGGCAATACCGAATACTATAGTCAATTTAAATATGCGGATAGAGTCAATGTCCTGTTGATAGGGGTTAATCAAGGGATGAGCGACACGCTGATGCTGTGCAGTTTTGACCGCAAGGGCAAGCAAATGGACATAATTTCGGTGCCGCGCGATACATATTATGAAAGGCCCGGATATACCGGTGCGGCTGAGCGAAAAATAAATGCCTCTTTCCGCAAAGACCCGATGAATACTGCGAAGGCGGTATCCGAGGTTTTAAACGATATTCCGATCAACTACTACGCCGTAGTGGATTACGCAGGTGTTAAAAAGGTCGTTGACGCAATGGGTGGCGTACCCATGAATTTGGAGAGGGATATGGATTATGAGGATCCGTACGACAAGCCGCCTTTAAAGATTCACCTTAAAGCCGGCGAGCAGGTGCTTAACGGGGATCAGGCGATGCAATTCCTTCGTTATCGCAAGGGTTATGCCGAGGCGGACATCGGAAGAATCAAGGCACAGCAGCAATTCATGAAAAATGCGATGAAACAGGCATTGGGTCTCGGTTTCCCTAAAGTGGCAAAAGTTGCTTTAAAGGAACTTGACTCGGATATTGATTTGAAAACCGGTCTCTCGCTTGCAACGAAAGCCGCCCGAATGAAAGATGATTCGACAAATACTTATGTAATCCCGTTAACTCCGCAAGGAGAAGCGCCGTGGTATGTATATCCCAAGCCGGAAGAAATCAAGCAATTGATAGATTCTCTTTACCGCTCCAACGAGCCTGAGGAAGATGAGGAGACATCGGAAGAATAAGATTCTTATTATTCATTAGATCTATACAAATTCAGGAAGTATAAAAGTACGAGTTCATTAAACAAAAGTATGAGGACAGCAGCTGTGGTCACATTGTCGCCACAGCCGAGCTGTCTTAAGAATCGATGAGACTCAAAAAAATGAGACTCAAAAAAGCCCAAATTTTACAAATAAAAACAGGTTCTGCATTTTTTACTTTTAGAGTGCGACAGCATAATGATGGTGTGATAAAAAAATCACAAGAAAGGAGCATAAAGAGTATTATGAATATTCCAACTTTAAGGAAAGCCGGCAAAATAAAATACATTGCCGCGATTCTGGCATTCGTTACTTTCAGCGCCGTTTTCGGGGGAAATGCCGAGCAATCGGCGGCGGCGACCAATTTCCGAGATATTCCCGCAAATTATTGGGCGGCGACATCCATTCAATTTGCCTCACAACAGGGGATTGTAAACGGATATAAGGGCTATGACGGCAGTTACACATACAAACCGGAGCAGTATGTAACCTGTGAAGAAGCAGCGGTAATGCTTTATCGAGCTCTCAGGGTGTCCGGAAACATCAATGACGAGACGGATTATACAGGGGAGTATTTGACGCTGCTCAATCAGCATGAAATAGCGGACTATTCGCGGAGAGCCGTTGCATATTTTCTGAAAAAAGATATATTTAATCCGGCGGAATTGGCAGGTTTCAATAACGGAATAGCAAAAGGAAATCCCGCTCCAAGGGCGCAGGTTGCCGCATGGATTGCAAAATCGATGGAAAAGGGTTTTGTCGGAGTCTTCTTCGTGCCGTATGAGGACATGGCACAGATACATGCCGGAGAGATGCAGTATATAGATCTGCTTTATCGATATGGAATCATGAAAGGATCACTCACCGAAAGCGGCAGTGTGCGATTTGAACCGAGACAGGGTGTGAAGCGCAGTGAATTCGCCGCCATCGCAAACCGCGTTTATGATTTCAAAAAAAGCAGCATTGAAGCCACAAAATTCAGCTTAAAGCATGATTACGTGACATATAAAAACAGCATCGGCAATATGGTATTTGATAAAGATGCGCATGTAATATACAACGGTAAGTTTGTAGCGGGACTTGGCTCGATAGATAAAAATAAAATATTTGCTATCAGTTCGCTTGCAATCGACAGAAATAAAAAGCAGCAGGTGCATATACAATCCCAGCCGGTATTGGTCAGCGGAAGAATTCTTCAAGCGGAAAATATCGATGACGGAATGCAGCTGATAACCTTGCAGGATGCGGAGGGACACGAAATTGTATATAT
Organism: Anaerovoracaceae bacterium; assembly: GCA_041844835.1. Taxonomy (GTDB): domain Bacteria; phylum Bacillota; class Clostridia; order Peptostreptococcales; family Anaerovoracaceae; genus CAUUCX01. The sequence goes on along the minus strand of JBGZBU010000007.1, from coordinate 3,276 downwards.
AAAAACGGAAGAGACAAAAATGAAAGACGGCTGGGTAATGCTTTATGCGGGCAAAGATGCCACATTTATCGCAGACGGAGCGAAAATAGTGGAATTTACATCCAACTGAACTTTATAAATTATTATTTATCGGCATTTATCGGCGCGAAACGGGCGCGGAAAATGACAGCTGATAGTTGACTGTCGATAGTCGATCGTTGACCGTAGAGTATGGATAAATAAAGCGAACGATTTGTATAAGAATGTGTAAGAATATATCAATGGAGAGGAAAGAAACCGGGGATTCTAAGAATGATTAAACAAGGTGAAAATGAACTGAAAACCAAAAAAATCGTGGAACTGCGTGCGATGGCAAAAGCCATGGGCGTCAAAAATACTACAATAATGCGCAAAGCGGAGCTTGTTGATGAAATAATCAAAGTGCTTTCATCGTCGCCCGCTTCTTCGGGGGATTCCGTCATTTCCGTCGCGTCGCCCTCTTTGAATGATGACGTGGAAACCGGATACGGATCAATAACTTCCGGTTCCGAGGATACGAAAGAGGCCGAAAAAATGGAACGGACAGCGGAGGAGACTGAGAAGGCGGAGCGGGATGCGGAAGAAAAAGAGATCGCGGGATCACAGGAAATCACGCAAGAAAGGGAAATTGGCAGCGAAAGACGTGGAAGCAGAAATCAAGGCAGATTTGAAAAATCGGATGCATCGCAGGCCGGATACAAGAGACGGGGAGAGGCAGTTGCGGATGAAGCAAGACAGGACATACAGGGGATTTTGGAGATTGCGGAGGGCGGTTTCGGATTTTTGAGGTTTTCAAACTTCCTAACCAGTTCGGATGATGTTTATGTTTCACCTGCTCAGATCAGAAGATTCAATCTGAAGACGGGCGACATGATCAGGGGATCCGCACGCAAGCCGAATTACGGTGAAAAATTCGGAGCGTTGCTGTTTGTAAAAGAAATAAACGGTGAGCAGCCGGAAAAAGCGGTAAAGCGCAAGGATTTTGACAGCTTGACACCGGTTTTCCCAAATGAGCGCATATCCCTCGAAAAATCTCCTATCGACCTGGCTACTCGTGTAATTGACTTGGTCGCTCCGATAGGAAAAGGACAGCGCGGGCTTATAGTGGCGGCTCCGAAAGCGGGAAAAACGGTTTTGCTCAAAAACATTGCAAACACAATTGAAGAAAAATATCCGGAAATAGAGATGATAGTTCTTTTGATAGATGAAAGACCCGAAGAAGTAACGGATATGAAGCGCTCTTTAAGAAGGGGCGGGGAGGTCATTTACTCTACATTTGATGAAATGCCGCAGCACCACGTAAAAGTAGCGGAAATGGTGCTTGCCCGGGCGCAGAGGCTCGCGGAGCACGGGAAAGATGTCGTGATATTGCTCGACAGCATTACGAGATTGGCTCGCGCATATAATATGGTGGTGCCCGCATCCGGGCGAACTTTGTCGGGAGGACTGGATCCAGGAGCATTACACAAGCCCAAGAAGTTTTTCGGAGCAGCCAGAAATCTTGAAGAGGGCGGCAGCATTACAATTCTTGCAACAGCTCTGATCGAAACGGGCAGTCGTATGGATGACGTCATATTTGAAGAATTTAAGGGTACCGGAAATATGGAATTGCATTTGGATAGAAAACTCTCTGAAAAACGAATTTTCCCTGCCGTTGATCTTAATAAATCCGGAACGCGCCGAGAGGATCTCCTGCTGTCGCAGGATGAGCTTGAGGCAATCTGGCATGTGCGCAAGGCATTGTCGAATCGTGATGTGCAGGAAGTCACGGAAGTGATAATAGATCATCTGTCACACACATACAGTAACGCGGATTTCATTGAGATAATAAAAAAAGTGGGAATTGATTGATATACCGAAAGGAACAAGCTGGATAATGGATCTGGAAAAAATATTTCTCAAAGATGCGTGCCCGACAAAAATCGGTGGGCAGGCAATAATAGAAGGCATAATGATGAGGGGGGAGGAGCGCATAGCGACAGCGGTGCGGCTTCCGGACGATTCCGTGCATCTGAAAACGGAGGCGATAGCGCAGCCGTCTCCGATTATAAAAGTTCCGATCCTTCGCGGAGTTGCCGTTTTCATAGGCGCTCTCGTGCAGGGGACCAAAACGCTGATGTACTCAGCGGATCTACTTGAACGTTACGAGGAGGAGAATGCGGAATCGGCAAGATACCCGGAGAGTCCGTCGGATGAAGAGGGCGTGGAAGCGAAAGATGCAGGTTCGCGAAAAACATTTGCGGAAAGAATCGAGGGGAAAATAGGGCAGCGGGCAATGTGGAATTTTATGCTGTACGGGTCCGTGCTTGTCGCACTTGTTATCTCAATAGGGGTTTTTGTAATAGGCCCCACGTGGATAGTGAATTTCCTCGGACATTATATAAAAAACAGTATAGCTTTGAACCTGATTGAGGGCTTGTTTAGAATATTGCTGTTTGTGGCGTATATAGCGGCGATAAGCCGCATGAAAGATATTCATCGAGTTTTTCAATATCATGGCGCAGAGCATAAAACGATACATTGCTACGAGAACAACAAAGCGCTCACGGTTGAAAATTGCCGTGAATTTTATACATTGCATCCGAGATGCGGGACGAGTTTTTTAATGTTCGTTATGATTATTTCGCTTATTTTGTTCTCGCTGCTCGGCTGGCCGGGGCTGCTATTTAGAGTGATTTCAAGGCTTTTGCTTATTCCCGTTATTGCGGGGTTGTCATTTGAATTGCTGAGATGGGCGGGCCGAAGCGACAGCAGCATTGTCAAAATTCTCAGTATGCCCGGCATATTGCTGCAAAAACTCACTACCGCGGAACCTGATGATGAGCATCTTGAAATCGCGATCATTGCGATGAATGCCGTTTTAGTCGATAAGGACGAGCCGTATTTTGAGGGGATCGTGGCCGGCACGTGCGAAGATGATAAAAATGAGCGGGCAGAAGCGGAAGGAGAGTGTGAATGAGTATAACGGTGCGTGATATGATCAATATGGCGGAGACGCAACTCGCCGAAGCCGGATGTGAAAGCCCTAAATATGATGCCGAAGCGCTATATATGCACGTTTTTTCCGTTGATAAAATGGGCTTGTTTAAAACATGGGGCAATACGATTTCGGAAAAAGAAGCGGATTTGTACTTTGATGAGGTGGAAAAGCGAAGAAATCGAGTGCCGCTTCAGCATATTACGGGAACTGTGGAATTCATGGGCCACGTATTTGATGTTTGTGAGGATGTGCTGATACCGAGGCATGATACAGAGATT
>JBGZBU010000006.1:0-22095 GCA_041844835.1 Anaerovoracaceae bacterium | reverse complement strand
GTCACGCAGGCGATTGACTTCCTTGACCTGCAGCAGCTTTATTTCAGCCGAAAGGTCATCGGTCGCTTTCTTGTCCTCTTTCCATTTCAGATAGTATTTCTCCGTCGTATTGATTGTGCCGTAGAACAGCCCCTCCGCTTCATTTCCTGCGAAGAGGAACTGTGCCGTACTGAAGAAGTTCAGGATATTTTCACGCTTCTGATTCTGCAAAAGCTGACGGATACCCTTGCCCGCGCTGACATAGGAACTCTTCAGTTCAAACACGCCGAGAGCGATTCCGTTGATGTATATCACCACATCGGGACGCTTCCTTGTTACCTTGTCGAAGCGCAGGACGGATACCTCCTCCGCTACGGAAAAGTCGTTCTTGTCAATATCCTCCCAATCGAAGTAATGGACGGTCTGACGATATCCGTTCGCGTCCTTTACCCCCTGTCTGCCGTAACGGAGCAGGGAGTATACGCTGCGGTTGATCTGATAGAGCGTATCGGACTGGTTATTGACCTTGCCCACAAGCTCACTGATTGCGGTCTTGATCTGGTCATCGGTGTATCCGCGCTTCTTCAGATTCGCCTTCAGCAGTTCCTCTTTGACTGGCGTGTTGTCGATGTCCTCCAGGTTGCCGAGATAGGTGTAGCCCAGATCGTCAACGAGCCAATGCAGGACTCTGTTCTGTAATTTCTTTTCAGCATCTACCGTTGCCATCTTGCGCCTCCTTAAACACTCAGGCGGACACGACCCGTCAGCAGGTCATCCATTGCGCCTTCTCTGATTTGAATCATCTTATCCCGTTCAATTTCCAATGCTTCGATTTCTTCGTCCATTGAACGAAGAATATTAGCTATTGCTGCCTGTTCGCCTGCATCTTTCGGGTATTTAACTTTGCATTTTCCAATCTCACCCTTGTTAATTTTCTTAGGTGTTGCATGGTGCAAAGATCTATCATCTAATTCCCTTTGAAAGCCAGACGACACGATATAATAATTCAAGAAATAGCTGTTAATGGTGATATTCTTGAATAATGCAAGGCTAACGTAGTAAGCCAAAGGCTCATCCCTATCGACAACGCATGGCGTACCAATATCGCCAATCCTGGTCATAAGAATATCACCTTTTTCTGGATATGCCTTAAAATCAGACTCGTATGCAGCTTGTGAGATATACTTGTTTGAACTGTATAAATCCATAATATTCTCCACGCTGACAAAACGAATGCCTTGCAAGGTGTATTTAGGTGTTTGATGCGTTCCGTCATATACTTTACAAATTTCAGATAACGGAACTTCTTCCCACTCTGTTGAATGGTCGTTAAGTCTTGTTCGCTGACACATCAAATCCTCTAATGCACCTTCTCGTATCCCTCGCTTTTTTTCAATCAATTCTGCAAGATCAGCAATATACGAATCAAAAGCGGTTAATGCTCGAACAATATCCTGTTGTTCCGGAAGCTGTGGATGCGTAAACTCCATGTCTGCAATCATCGCACGCCTGACAGAATCAACAGAGGATTTTGCCGTGTATTTTTCTACTTCTTTTATGAAGTTTTTCGAGAAAAAATAGTAGAAATATTTTCCATCAACATCTCTGAAATTATTCATCACATAAACTCGCTGATGTGCAGCAAATTTACCATTGTAGTAATGAAAAACTTTTCCTGTACCAACACCATCTCCTGCAGTTAATACTGCCTCGCAATCATAGTCAGCTACATCAATACGTTCAACTATCGGAGAACGCACAAAGAATGGATATCTTCCAGTTACTTTATTATCCTGTGTATCCCTACACCCAGTCGAGATATCTACAACATTTGAAACTTTATCTTCTTTCCAATCACTCGGATAAGTTACCATTTGTATCCCATCCTTTCCAGAGCCGCCACTACCGCCGCTCTTGATTTTGCGGTTCTGTCCTCAATTTCTCCAAGCGTATGCTCATACCGTTTAGCAATCAGAAGAACCTTGGAGGACAGGCTGTTCAGCACCTGTTCGATCTCGTCTCGGATATCTGCTTCCAACTTTGCCATCCACTTCATGTCAAAGAGGAGATGCTTGATCTCATCCACGGTCAGTTCACCGTATTTCGCCTCGACCTCATCATCCAGGGCCTTGCGGGCTTCTTTCCAAGCCTTGTCCGCCTCGTCCTTTTCTGCGGATTTTTCCGCGTATGCTGTCAGCGCATCATACTCGTCCTTGTAAATCTCCGGCACAACTGCGGAATCGGCAGCAGCCTTAAGAGCCGCCTTCAGCTTTGCTTTTCCGAATGTACCGTTCTTGTTGCGGATATCAAACTCTGCAAGTTCTGGCATCTCGCGGATGAGCGTCTCCATTTCATCGGTCTTGCTCTCGTCAAAGAGAGCGACAAGCCGTGTCATGGCATCCATGACAGCGGACGTCTTTTTGGCGTCCAGTTCTTTGAGCCGCTTGTTGAGATTTGCCTTCGGAATGCTGTCACCCTTATCGTTTAGCACATCTTTCAGCAAGCCCTCATCGCCGGATTCCTCTTCGCGCATCTCGTCAAGTTCAGCCTCAAGAGCTGCGGACTGTTCCATCAGTTCATTAATCACGGCAAGCTCGCCCGCGAAATAAACCGCTTCGATAATCTCTCTCGGAATAAGTGCACCCTCGAAGGACTTCACCTTGGATGTATCGTCCACGGAGATCGTCTCGCCGTTCTCGTCCTTCGCTTTCTTCTGCGCATACTCGTATTCGATTTCCCGACCGACTTCGTAGCCGCTGGCTTTGATAGCGTAAACATCATCCTGCAGCTTTGCGTTCCAATAATTCAGCAGGCAGTCGTAGACATCATAGTTGTCGAGAAGTCGTGTGGATTCATAAGCATTGAGGAGCATGACCGCAATCGTGCTGATCAGTTCCTTCGGATTGGTCTCGGACTCGATACCGAGCAGGACGTCTTTTACCGAATCACGCCACTGCGTGAATATGGCATCGGTCTCTTTCTGTTTTTCGGCAAGGATGCTGGCATCCTGTCCGATCACGCCCTCGATCTCCCCGGACGGGAGAGCGAGGTTATATACATCGTGCGACTCATCCACGCAGGTGAAGATTTCCTGCTTCAGAGCCGGGGAGATATCCCACAATCTCTTCAGCGATTCGATGTCTGTTCCCGGAATGCCGCCTTTCAGATGAGCCGCGATGTTCTGCGGCAGCGTATCATCGATTTTCTGTATGTAGCGAGGTACATTCAGATTTCCTGCGTTCTGTTCCAGAATATCTGTGTACTTTACAAAGCGGGCATAACCTTTGACGGTTTTTCCGCTGATAAAGGTCTGTACGATTTTCTCAATATCCTGTTCACGAAGTCTGTTCTTGTTGCCGTCCTTCTTGAATCCTCTGCTGGCGTCAATCAGGAAGATACCCTCCCTGGTTTCCGCATCCTCTTTGTCGATTATGACGATGCAGGCGGGTATACCCGTTCCGTAAAACAGATTTGCAGGGAGGCTCACGATGCCTTTGATGTATCTTTTGTCCAGCACTTTGATACGGATGGTTTCTTCCGTGTTGCCTCTGAACAGAACGCCGTGCGGCATGATGATTCCCGCCTTGCCGTTGCTGTCGAGGGATTTCAGGACATGGAGAAACCACGCATAGTCTCCGTTCTTTTCGGGAGGAATGCCGTAGCCGTCAAAACGCTTGTATTTATCCTCGGATGTCTTGATACCATCGCTCCAGGATTTATCGGAGAAAGGCGGATTCATGACGATGAAGTCAAACTTCTTCAGTTCTCCGAAATCGTCCGTAAAGGCGGGATCGACCAGTGTGTTTCCACGTTTGATTTCGCCTGTGCCTTTCTGATGGAGGATGAGGTTCATCTTTGCCAAGCCCGCCGTGGCATGGTCTTTTTCCTGACCGAAGATGGTCACGATAGAATCGCCGTTCTCATCCACGGGAGCCTCGTCTGCAGCCCTGATGAGAAGGCTTCCGCTACCTGCGGCCGGATCGTACAGAGTCCACTTCTTGTTCGGCATCTGACGGATATTGCCGATACCGATAAGCCGCGCGATGATACGAGACACCTCGCTTGGCGTATAGAACTGTCCCTTGCTCTTTCCAGACTCCTGCGCAAACTTCATCATGAAATACTCGTAGGCATCACCGATGATGTCATCGCCGCTGGCGCGGTTGTTTTTGAAGTCAATTGCCGGATTCTGGAATACGGCAATCAAGCCAGACACCTTATCGACCAGTTCCTTGCCGGAGCCAAGTTCATCGGGATTGTTGAAGCTGACATCGGGAAGGGAACCCTGAAGCCTGTTGTCCTCAAGGAACTTCTGGATAATCTTATCCACCCGTTCGCCGACATCACTCTTTCCCTTGGCGGCAATCAAATCCTCAAAGGACGCACCCTTGCTGATGGTAAACTCAGCGAAAGGCTGACCCTTATATCTGTCGGACACATATTTGAAGAACAGCAGGACAAGCACATAATCCTTGTACCTTGCTGGTTCCACACCACCTCTTAATTTATTGCAAGCCTCCCAAAGGAGAGCGTATAATTCCGATTTTTTCACAGCCATAACCTCTAAATATCTCCATTCTTAATTTATCATTCGATTGCACTTTTCCCGCTGGCAATCCACTCCTCCAGTTCGGATAGTTTGAACTTCCAGGCTTTGCCTATCTTCTTTCGCGGGATATCTTTGCCCTTGCGAATCCAATCACGAATAGTGGCAGGCTGAACACCGAGATACTCTGCCGCCTCTTTCGTCCCGATCCACTTTTCTCCCTGCATGATTTCGCTCATTTAGGTTCTCCTCACTTACGCAAATGTGTACGCAATATTCCAACGGACATTATACCAGATAGCTTGTATTTTTTCAACGGTTTGAGTGTTTTTATGTCATTTTGCGTGGTGGCTAAGATAACGACAACAGTTCCATAGTCTCAATATCTCCAAAACAGCCTCCGACAACATTTCTGTAGCCTCAATACGGCAAAAAGCAGTTCTGTAGTTACAACCCTCTATTTCCCAGTAGTCAGAACTGTTGTCAAATGGTCTAAAAAAGGGATTCCAATCATCTGCCCAAACAAGGCAGTTTTTTGGGATCCCTTGATTTCAAGCCTTTTCTGTACTGTTTAGTCCTTCACCCTTGACATCAAACAGACAGTCTCCACATGATCTGTGAATGGGAAGTTGTCGAATCCGGCGAGGCGAAGCGCTTTATAACCCGCGTTTTGCAGGGCTTTGAGATCGCTGAAGCATGTTTTCGGATTGCATGATATGTAAAGCAGAGTTTCCGGCTCGAATGCAATTATTTTGCCCAAGGCTTTCGGGTGTATTCCGTTTCTCGGCGGATCCACCACAATTATGTCCGGCTTTTCGGTAAAATTGTCAAGCGCTTTTAGCACATCACCGGCGATAAAACTGCAATTTTCTATGCCGTTTAATCGTGCGTTGTCTCTGGCGGCATTCACCGCCTCCTCAACAATTTCAATGCCGAGAGTTCCTTTTGCTTTTTTCGCCATTATTTGCGTTATGGTTCCGGTTCCCGAGTACAAATCAACGCATATCTTATCGCCAAAATCATCAATCAGACCTATCGCATAATTGTAAAGGCGCTCCGCGGCGACCACATTCGGCTGAAAAAATGAAAAGGCGCTGACGGCAAAATCCAATCCGCACACCTTTTCCATGTAGTGATCCTGTCCCCAAAGTATAAAGACTTCACTGCCGCGAACGGTGTCCGATTGTCTGTTGTTCACAGACAAAAGGATACCGACAACTTCATTTTCAAGTTCAAGCCCCAAAATCATATCCTTAAACGCATTTTCATCAAATATGCTGCGATCGGTGACAACCACATTCAGCAGCAACTGATTCGTTCGCATTCCTCGGCGCACAATCAAATTGCGCATTAATCCTCGGTTCCACTTCTTATTGTAGAATTCATATTTTTTTTCTAAACAAAATTCCTTTACCGCCCGTACAATCAAGTTGAAATCATCATGCACAAGTTGACAATTTTCTACAGGAATGATGGACATATACTGCTTTTTTTTGTGCATTCCAAGCACTAACGGAGCATCTTTTACAATATTGCCGAATGTGTATTCCATCTTATTGCGATAAGCATATATTTCCGGAGAGGGTTTGAATCCGTCATATATGCCACAAGAAATTTTATTTGCCTGCAGCTCTCTTAAAAAATTCTCCTCTTTAATTTTAAGCTGATCATAATACGATATTCCCTGAAAGGAACACCCTCCACAGAGCTCCCTCATATCACACGGAGCGATTTCCTCGTGATGAAATTCATTAAAACAAATATTCGAGCACGGATTTTTGCTAAAATTCTCCATAATCGCTGTAAAGCCTCCTCTTGAAATCTAAAAATTCATCATTTAATATCGCCTCACGCGCCTTTTTCATTACATTCAGCAAGAAAAAAATATTATGCTCGGAAATAAGCGTAGCACTGAGCATCTCATTTGCTTTAAACAAATGACGCAAATAGCTCTTCGTGTAATTCCTGCATGTCGGGCAATCGCAATTGGGATCCAGCGGTGTAAAATCACTTCTGAACTCGGCATTTTTAATATTGAGTTTGCCCAGAGAAGTCATAGCCATTCCGTGTCTTGCAAGGCGCGTTGGAATTACACAATCGCACATATCCACGCCGCGTTCTGCGCTCTCAAGCAGATAATCCGGGGTCCCAACCCCCATTAAATAGCGCGGCTTATCCTCAGGCAAGAAGTCAACGCAGTAGTCCAATGTTTCCAGCATTATCTCCTTTGGCTCGCCCACCGACAATCCGCCTATAGCATAGCCGGGCAAATCGAGTTCAACAATCTGCATTGCGGATTCATAACGTAAATCTCTATAAAACCCTCCCTGCATTATCCCGAATAGTGCCTGTTTTTCAACATTTTTATGGTATTCTTTACAGCGCCAAAGCCATCTGGTCGTCAGCTCCAGCGATTCTTTTACATATCCCTTTTCCGCAGGATAAGGGACACATTCATCAAAAGCCATCATAATGTCACTGCCCAAAGAGTTCTGGATTTCTATCGATTTTTCAGGGGAAATGAAGTGGTGCGAACCGTCGATGTGCGAACGAAAATGCACTCCCTCCTCACTTATTTTTCTTAATTTCCCCAATGAAAACACTTGAAATCCGCCGCTGTCCGTGAGAATTGCCCGATCCCAGTTCATGAAGCGATGCAAGCCGCCGGCTTCTTCAATTAGCTGATGCCCCGGTCTCAAATAGAGATGATAGGTATTGCCCAAAATAATATTTGCGCCCATATCCTTTACTGCATCCGGCTTTACCGCTTTTATAGTTCCTTGTGTTCCTACCGGCATGAAAACCGGGGTTTCTATATCGCCGTGCGGAGTATGTAAAATCCCCGCCCTTGCCCGACTGTGAGCATCCTTTTTTATGATTTCAAATGTAACGGCATTCATATCCTATCTATTCCCTCTTGCCAAACTTCTTACTTTATCTATCAAAACTTACTATATATATTCTTACGATAAAAATGTGGGATTCGGTTTGAACGGCAAAATCGGTTTCATCAATTTCAAGCACCGAAACAAATAGCCCGTTTTACTGAAATATTATTTGCCCGTTATAAACATCGCATCTCCATATGAAAAAAAACGGTATCTGCGTTCAATTGCCTCCGCATACGCCCGCATTATGTTTTCTCTTCCCGCAAGTGCCGATACAAGCATCATGAGCGTTGATTTCGGCAGGTGAAAATTTGTGATCAGGGCATCAGTCATCTTGAAATTATAACCCGGGAAAATAAAAATATCAGTTGAAGCTCCGCCTGCTTGCACCTCATATTTATCTGAGCGATTTGATAAAACTGCCGCACTTTCAAGCGTCCTGACCGAAGTGGTTCCGACACAAACAATCCTGCCGCCATTTTTCTTTGCCTCGTTTATTTTTTCTGCATTCTCCTCATCGATTGAGTATGATTCAAAATGCATATGATGATCCCGGATATCTGCGGCTTTCACGGGTCTGAAAGTCCCAAGTCCGACATGCAAGGTTACAAAGGCCGTAATGACACCCATTTCTCGCACTTCCTCAAGCAATTCTTCCGTAAAATGTAATCCCGCGGTAGGAGCCGCCGAAGATCCGTCTACACGTGAATATACCGTCTGATAGCGCTCTCTGTCGACTTTATCGGGCTTTCGTCTTATATACGGCGGCAAAGGCGGCTCACCGATTTTTTCAAGCACCTCCATAAAATTCCCGGAAAATTCAAATGAAACTATCTTCATGCCATCCTCCGCAGTATCTTCTATTCTTGCCGCAAGATCCGCGGAAAATTCGATTTCCGTCCCTATCGGCACCCTCTTACCCGGCCGGACAAGACACTTCCATCGCGAATCATCCAGGCGATCAACCAGGAGAAATTCTATATTTGCACCGGTTTTCTTTTTCTTGCCGTATATCCTCGCGGGAATTACTCGGGAATCATTCAAAACCAAACAATCCCCGGGACTTAGGTATTCTTTCACATCAAAGAAATGCCGATGCTCCACATCGCCATTTCCTTGTAAAACCAACAGTTTTGACGCATCTCTCTTTTCACACGGAGACTGCGCTATCAACTCCTCGGGCAACACATAATCAAAATCATTTACAAGCATGTTAAATCCTTACCAATTCTATTCCCGTATAAAAATAATTCAATATTTCCTGATATGTAAGTCCTCTTTTCCCCATGACAATTGCACTGTCCTGCGGCATCCCTATTCCGTGCCCCCAACCGACGCCGCAAAGAAAAACGCTGTTCGCACCGGGAGAAACCGCAAAGTTTTCGCTTGTTGCCACAGCGGGAGTGTATCCGCCCGGCATTGAAATTTTCTCCCCTTGCTTTCCAGGAATTTTTACGGTTTTTGAAACGACGTATACCCGGCGATCTCCTTCAAGAAATGAAAGATTTGAAGCGCTGTCGACTGCATAGCCTCCGGATATTGAGGAAAGATTATTCTCACCATTAAGCACCTTTAAATTTTGCAATTCATCATATGAATACCCGTCTCCCGAGTTGTCGTAATTATCATTCGAGTGGGAGGCTGAAGCATTATATCCTTTTCTGAAATCAGCCTGTTTATGGATTTTTGATCCGGATTCAACCGTAAACATCAATGATTTGAGTTTCGACGCTCCCACCATATTTCTAAAGCTGTTTGAAGATATAAATGTTTTCCCCAGACTGCCTTTCATTTCCAGCTGTGCAACACTGCCCGAATTGAATCTTTCGACAATATTTATATCGGTAATTTCCCCTACTATTTGTCCTTTCTTCAGCAATGCATTGCTCAGTTCTGCAAGATTTAATTCAAACACCCACGGATATTCGGGTGAATATTCATCACGAACGCCCTTTAGATATCCCGTTTCGCCGCCCCATATATCCGAAGAATTGTCCGTATGTCCTCCTGAATTTTTGCTGTAAAATCCTTGTACTATTTTGCCGTTATACTGCATAACCGTTCCCGCCGTACTGTCTACGGCCGCGCGCGTTTCAGGATATTCATCCCTATATCCGCGATATGTCTGACAATGAACGCTCGTGCATATGTCAAACCCGTCTTTTGTATGCCTGTGAGGATTCGCCATAACATAGCTGCGGGCGGTCACGGCTTGCGCCTTTAGGGTCTCTGCAGGTGATGATTTGCCTATTTCGGCATGTATCACACCATACAAATAGTGTTCAAGATTTATTACATTAATGACATTCATTTTTGCAGCAACAGGGAAAAAACAAACGCCGCCGCGATATTTATACTGCCCTATCCTGATAGGTTGATTTGAAAAATCTCTTGCTGCAACCACCTCATTCAAAGCAACATTGCCATATATCAATCTCGAGTTGTTATCGTAAATTGAAACAACGCCGTTCTCCGTCTTTACCTGCACTGCATTTGTGTTTAAACTCTGTTTAATTATAAAATCCTCTCCGGATACTTCGGCGATAACAAGCTCTCCGTCCGATGCAACGGCTATTTCCGATACAGCGGCGTTCCCGTGCAGCAATCCCACTTTCAGCATGGGATTAGCAGCCGCATATGCGCTTTGCACATTAAAAATACCGCAAGCCGCAAGCAGAAGAAATCCCAAAAACGAAATTAAAATCAACCTATTGTATTTTGTCATATGCTGATTTGCTCCTCTCTGTCATACTCCAGCCCCAAGTGTATGTATGCTCTTTCGGAAACCACTCTGCCTTTTGGCGTTCTGTCGAGGAATCCGATTTGTATGAGATACGGTTCATATGCATCTTCAATCGTTACGCGCTCTTCACCGACAGCTACGGCAATGGTATCTATACCTACGGGACCGCCGTTAAAGCGCTGTATTATCATTTTCAGTATATCTATGTCCAAAGACTCCAAACCCATTTCATCAATGCTAAGCATTGTCATGGCTCTGATCGTATCTTCAATGGTGATATTGCCCGCCCCCATGACCTGTGAAAAATCTCTGACCCTTTTCAGTATGCGATTTGCAACTCTCGGCGTACCTCTGGCACGCTTTGAAATTTCCACAATAGACTCTTCGTCGATAGCTATCTCCAGTATATTTGCGGAACGCCGTATAATATCCCCTATTTCCTCCGGAGTATAAAGCTCAAATTTGCTTAAAACCCCGAACCTGTCACGTAAAGGCGCCGAAAGAGACCCTGCTCTTGTGGTAGCACCTATCAATGTAAATTTCGCCAAATCAAGTCTAATGGATCTGGCAGATGGACCCTTGCCTATCATGATATCAAGAGCATAATCTTCCATCGCCGAATATAACACCTCTTCGACGGAGCGATTCAATCGATGGATTTCATCTATGAACAGGACATCATTTTCTTCAAGATTTGTAAGAATGGCCGCCAAATCTCCCGAACGCTCTATCGCGGGTCCTGAAGTGATTCTGATATCTACACCGAGTTCCTTTGCAATAATTCCCGCCAGAGTCGTTTTACCAAGCCCCGGAGGACCGTAAAACAAGACATGATCAAGCGGTTCATTACGCATCTTTGCAGCTTCAATAAAAACTTTAAGATTATCCGTTGCCGATTTTTGTCCTATATATTCCGCGAGACTTTGCGGACGCAAATTTTTATCAATTCCCTGATCCTCTTTATTAATCTCGGGCGCCACAACACGATTTTCCATCATACACTCCTAAATAACTTCCATTGTATTCTACTAAAAAAGCACACCGTTAACAAGAAAAAGCTTCCGTTGCCCAGGATACCTGCGCACGACGAAAATCTGTAAAACACGATATCTTAAATTCTATTGATTAAAACAAATGCTTTAATGCTTTTTTTATGATTTCTTCCGTGTTTGATTCTTCATCGGTAATTTTAGAAAGCGCGGTAATTGCTTCACTTTTATTGTATCCGAGTGCAAGCAGAGCACTAAGAGCTTCAGATTTATCATCAAGCCTTCCGCCACACTCCGCCGTCTCAACGGATATCGCTCCGCCTGAAATTCCGATCCCGTCAACCTTGTCTTTCAATTCCAATATTATCCTCTGAGCCGATTTTTTGCCGACGCCGTTTGCCTGCATTAAAAGCCTTTCGTCCTCAAATGCTATTGCTCTTACTATCTCCGTAATCGGCAGAGACGACAATATTCCGAGCGCCACCTTAGCGCCTATTCCGCTCACGGTTATCAGTTTCTTAAACAGCAGCAATTCTTCCTTGTCGGAAAACCCGTAAAGACTTATGTCGTCTTCCCTGACTATCATCTGAGTGTGAACGGTAACATCTTCGCCTATATCCGACAAATAAACATCCGAGTTCGTAGAGGTGAAAATCTCAAATCCGAGTCCGCCTATCTCAACGACTATATAATCATTTGTTTTTTGTGTTAATGTCCCTTTTACATAATTAATCATAATTCAACTCCCGCATTTATCGAAATTTTATTTCGAGCTTACCTGCATTTTTTCAAAAGAGTTTCAATTTTACCCGAGTATGTCAAACTGTTGCCATGGCAAAGCGCACACGCCAGAGCATCCGCGGTGTCATCCGGTTTTGGCACTTCATTTAGTGAAAGCATCGTTTTAACCATGTGCTGCACCTGTTTCTTTTCGGCGCGTCCGTAACCGACTGTCGCAATTTTTATCTGCAGCGGAGTATATTCGTGCACTGCAAGCCCCGAATTTGCACATGCAAGCAAAGCGACCCCCCTTGCCTGACTGACCATAATAGCCGTCTTTTGGTTGGTATTGAAAAACAACTGCTCAACAGCGGCAACATCGGGTTGAAATTCGGCTATCAACTCCATCAGCTCATTATACAAAATCTTCAAGCGATCGACCGGGGCCATCCCCGCTTCCGTCAATATGGCACCATGCTCACATGATGTAAATTTATTGCCTTTTTTATCGATCACTCCATAACCCATTATCGCATATCCCGGGTCGATTCCAAGTATTCTCACGGTATATCTCCCTGCTCACTCACCCATCACTTACAAGACGAAATCAAACCCTTGATTTCCCATTGAACCTTCAATTCCGCTCCATGACGTACGGGCTCTACTTCTTGCTGTAAAAAAAAGTAATATTGCGCATATACGCATAATTATGTTAAAATATCACATAGTTTTACATTTAAAACGGCACTGCTTCAGAGCATGTGCGACCATATACATTTTAGCACACAAACATATGTTTGTCCACTGCGTCGGATGCATGGAGATTCCTTATGAGATACTTGAGACAAAAAAAAATCATACAGCTTGTCAATGAATATGAAGTGGAAACTCAAGAACGCTTGGCGGAGCTGCTGCGCGAATCGGGCTATCAGGTTACGCAGGCGACGGTCTCCAGAGATATAAAGGAAATGCAGCTTATCAAGGTTGCGGCTCCCGGCGGAAAGTATAAATATGCATTTCGTATGGAGCAGCCCTCTGCGCCGGCGGGTAGGTTTGAAACAATATTCAGGGAAACCGTGCGCTCCATTGATTTTTCCGGAAATGTAATAGTCGTGAAAACGCTTTCGGGATGCGGCAACGCGGCCGGCGAAGCTATTGATAATCTTCATCTTCCCCATATACTGGGTTCCCTTGCGGGAGATAATACCCTCTTTATAATTGTTGATGACCCGTCAAATGCTGAAAAACTTGTCAAATCTTTCAGAGAAATGTTGAAATAACAAACTGTTTCGGCGCTTATTTAGATCTTTGAAAAAATTTGTATTTTTTTTAGAACATTTCTCTATTCAAATTCCGTTTTATCTGTTAATATGGTTTCAAAGTGTTTTTTTGATGAAACATTATTGTTATTTGTGCTTCGGATTCTCGAAGCATTATACGTCGATAAAAATTTTTTTATCGGCTCACGTGTTTTTACGGAATTTTTTCCGGGATGTTGTAAACTTAATAAGGATAGTGATTAGGTAAAATTAAGGAGGACTGAAAGACAATGGACTTCAAATTCACAGAAGCGCAGGAAATGTTGCGCAGCGTTGCGGAACAATTCGCTGTTAATGAGCTTGAACCGCTCGCAGCTGAAATTGATCGCACCGCAAAATTCCCTGCGGAAAACTATGCAAAAATGGTTGAAACCGGTTTTGCGGGAATCGGTATTGATGAGAGCCTTGGCGGCTCCGGCGGCGGGACTATTGAAAAAGTCATCGTTGTCGAAGAATTTGCGAAAAAATGCATGGCGTCTTCATCAATAATTTCCATTCATATGATGGCGCCTTGGGCGATCAATAAATTCGGAACCCCTGAACAAAAGGAATTGTTCATCCCCAAAATTACAAGCGGCGGCGGTTTGTCCGCTTTTGCTCTCACCGAGCCGGGCGCGGGAACCGATGCGGCTGCAGTGAAAACAACCGCAATCTACGATGAAAAAACGGATGAGTATGTTTTAAACGGTACAAAATGTTTTATATCAGGCGGTGGATTGGCCGATGTGCTTATAATATTCGCATTGACCGACCCTGAAAAAGCATTGAGAGGCATGAGCGCTTTCATTGTTGAGAAAGGAACTCCCGGTTTTTCAATAGGAAAAATTGAAGAAAAGATGGGAATATCGGCATCCGAAACCGCAGAATTGATTTTTGAAGATTGCCGAATCCCGAAAGCGAACCTGCTTGGCGAAGAAAACAAAGGATTTAAAATCGCAATGATGACTTTGGACGGCGCAAGAATCGGTGCCGCAGCTCAGGCTCTCGGACTTGCCGAAGGCGCAATTGATCTTTCAATAAAATATATGCACGAAAGAATTCAATTCGGTAAACCCATTGCAAATCTCCAGGTTCTGCAGTTCTATCTCGCCGACATGGCAACTAAAACTCGCGCTGCAAAGCTGCTCGTGTATGAGGCGGCATGGAAACAGGATAACGGACTTCCTTACTCCATGGAGGCGGCAATGGCTAAAGCAAATGCATCCGAAAATGCGAGATTTGTTACCAATCTTGCACTTCAGATACATGGCGGGTACGGCTATATGAAAGATTATCCGCTCGAGAGAATGTACAGAGATGCGAAAATTACCGAAATATACGAAGGCACTTCCGAGGTAAATAAAATAGTTATCTCAAGAGCCCTTTTAGGATAGGAGGCATAAAGTGAATATAATAGTGTGTATGAAACAGGTTCCTGATACAAATGAGGTGAGGATAAATCAAGAAACGGGTACGCTTATAAGAGACGGCGTTCCGAGCATCATCAATCCGGATGACAAAAACGCTTTAGAAGAAGCGCTGGTGCTTAAGGCAAAGCATGGCGGAAAAATTTCAGTTATAAGCATGGGGCCTCCACAGGCAAAAGCGGCGCTTAAAGAGTGCCTGGCTATGGGAGCCGATGAGGCGTTTCTTGTGTCCGACAGAGTTTTCGGAGGATCGGATACATGGGCGACCGCAATGATCTTGAAGTCAGCCATTGAGTACGTGGGCGGATATGATATCGTTTTCTGCGGAAGACAGGCAATCGACGGCGATACCGCACAGGTCGGCCCTGAAATCGCACAATTTTTGGGCATTCCGCAGATCACCTATGTCAAGGAAATGGAAGTAAAGGGCGATACCGTTTATGTGACACGTTATACCGAGACCGGCGATTATAAAATGGAGGCGAAAATGCCTATTTTGCTCACGGCGATTAAGGAACTTAACACTCCGCGTTATCCGCATGTGCGCGGCATTTTCAAAAATTATACAGATGAAAACGATTCGATAAAAGTCCTTTCCAATGAAGAGCTTGACGTCGATCTGACGCAGATAGGTGTAAAAAATTCACCCACCAATGTATTCCGATCATTCGTGCCTGTAAAAGAGAAACAATCCGAAATTATAAGCGGCACAAATGAAAAAGAAAAAGCTGTAAAACTTGTGGATAAGCTTGAAGAGCTTAAAGTGATTTAAGGATAAGGAGTTATAACATGCTACAGGCAAAAGTAAATCAAAATATTGATCTCAATGATTATAAAGATATATGGGTTTTGGGTGAACAGCGCGAAGGACATATTCACCCGATAACCATTGAATTGATCGGCGAAGCGTTGAAACTGAAAGAAAAACGCCCGCAAAACAATGTTGTTGTAGTCGTTCCGGGCTATAACGTTAAGAACGAAGTGGAAAAGCTGCTGAATTACGGTGTGGATAAAGCCATATACATTGAACATCCCCTGCTTGAAAATTTTTCAACGGACGGATATGCAAAAGTTTTATCCGATGCAATCCTCGAAAAAAAACCTGAGGTAGTGATCCTCGGAGCCACATCAATCGGCAGAGATATAGGACCGAGGATAGCCGCGAGCGTGGGCACGGGATTGGTCGCCGACTGTACGGGACTTGACATAGATGAAAATGACGGAAAAATGCTTCAGACCAGACCTGCTTTCGGCGGCAATTTGATGGCTACCATCGTTTGCCCGAGAAATCGTCCGCAGATGGCCACTGTAAGACCGGGCGTAATGTCCCGAGCAGCGCATCTGGATTCAAAAAAAGGAGATTTTGAAACTGTTGTCCCTGCCCTCACGCCCGATGACATCAAGGTGAAGCTTGTCGAAATTGTTAAGAATGAGGCAAAAGAGGTAAATCTTCTCGATGCAAATATTATAGTATCCGGCGGCAGAGGTGTGCACGGGGCGGAAGGCTTTAAAACAATCAAGCTTCTTGCGGATGCTCTCGGCGGAGAAGTCGGCGCATCGCGTGCGGCTGTCGATTCCGGTTGGATAAGCAACAAACATCAGGTGGGACAAACGGGAACGACGGTAAGACCGGATCTTTATATCGCCTGCGGAATTTCCGGAGCAATACAACATCAAGCCGGCATGAGCGAATCCAAGTACATAGTAGCGATAAATAAAGACCCTAATGCTCCTATTTTCCAGATATGCGATTACGGCATTGTGGGTGACTTATTCAAGGTAATTCCGGCAATGGTCGAGCAGATAAATTCCAAAAAAACTTTTGAACTGTAATAAAATTTGCTCGGAAATTAAAACAGAAATCCTCCCGGAGTCACATGATTCCGAGGAGGATTTTTATTCTTCGGCACAAACAAGCCAATGAACTTATCACACAAATATGTTATAATTTAACTCAAGCATAGGAATTCGGGAGTTAAATATGATATCAAGAATTTTTATAGATAATTTGGCAACTATAGAGCATTTGGAGCTGGAATTTAAAAATGGACTCAACATAATAACCGGCGAGACGGGCGCCGGCAAGTCGGTATTGGTTGAAGCCCTAAGTCTCGGGCTGGGAGCGCGTGCTGACTCAACACTGATCAGAAGCGGTACCGACAAAGCTGCCGTTCAAATCATCTGTGAATATGAGGGGGAAGAATACATACTGGCGCGGGAGATAAATGCAAACGGTAAAAATATCTGCCGGATAAACGATAAGATTGTCACCCTGACTTATCTTGCCGATTTCGCACAAAAAATTGCGGATATTCACGGACAGTACGACAATCAATCGCTGCTGAACCCCAACAATCACCTGATTTTGCTGGATGCATTTGCACCTGACATATCGGAATCGAAACTGAAACTCAAATCCCTTTATGACGAATATATTCGCATAAAAAAGGAATATCAGTCTGAGCTTGCACTGCAAAATGAGCATACCGAAAAACACGATTTTTGGCGTTTTGCATACTCTGAAATAATGTCGGCGCATATAACCGATGATGAGGACACGAGCTTGGAAGAGCAGATAACTTTCCTTAAGAACAGTGAAAAAATCCATTCTCACCTCTCCACCGCCTATTCCGAGCTTAACAGCGATGCATCGGGATCTTCAGTTATTGCATCTGTCGGCAATGCAATGCGCTCACTCGGTGAAATTTGCGAATACCACAAGCAAATTGAACAGGCATATGGTGATATATCCGAATCATACTACATAATTGAAGCAGCCGTCGATGTAATACGGGATGTTTTGGACGAGCTGTCGTACTCCGGCAATGAGCTTGATAACGCAATAGAACGTTTGCAGTTAATTGAAAGTTTAAAGAAGAAATATGGCGGCAGCATTGCCGCAATCAAGAAATATAGCGAAGAATTGAAACAGAAACTTGAGTCCGCCGATGATTTCGATACAAATATCAAGGCGCTTGAGTCGCAACTGGGTTCTCAAAAGCAACTGCTCGTAGATGCTGCATCCGCATTGTCAAATAAACGCATTGAAATTGGGGAGAAACTTTCGGCAAAAATACAAAAAGAAATGGAAGAGCTTAATTTTAAAGATGCCCGTTTTCATATAAAATTTAATAAAAAACAATCATTGAATGAAAACGGAATGGACGAAGCGGAGTTTTTCATGAGCACAAACAGGGGTGAAGATATACGTCCTTTAGCGAAAACCGCTTCAGGCGGTGAAATGTCGAGAATAATGCTGGCTTTCAAAAAAGTTCTGGCAAATTATGATTCAATTCCGACAATAGTTTTTGATGAGATTGATACGGGAATCAGCGGTGCTACAGCTGCCGTTATAGGAAAAAAGATGGCTGAATTGTCGGCAACGCATCAACTGATATGTATCACCCATCTGCCGCAAATAGCCGCATACGGCGATGCGAATTATAAAATCGAAAAATGCAGTGACGAATTCAGAACATATACTTCCGTCACATCGCTTGATGCTAAAGAAAAAATCGCCGAGATAGCGCGTCTCATCGGAGGAATGGAAGTTACGGATAAAACCCTTGCTACCGCAGAGGAATTAGTACAAAAATGCAGAGATTGATTTTTCGATATGCGCTCACGCACTGCATCCTTTTTCCTTTTGTATAAGCGTTAGCACTTTCAAAGCGGCACATCGTATATAAAAAGCGAGCATCGTGACGATGCTCGCTTTTGTTTTGCATTATGATCAGTCTTGCAAAGTTATGCTCAATTTCGGCTCTACTGTGAAAATCGCATCCATGTCAGGCGTGTAGATTTTCTCGTTGTAGTCGGTACTTATGACGTAATTTCCTTTATATTTCAATTCCAGCTCTACTTTCCCGCCATCTTCATATTGTGCCAAATCCGCACCATTTTCAACTTTAGTTTGTGTCTTTTTGCTTATCAGTTCAAGACCGAAGTATTCAAAATCACAATATGCAATCTTCATAAATCCTCCTGCGCTCTCCGCAAGAATTTCACCTGTTGATTTAACTTTATAAGGCTGACTGAAAATAACCAAGTTGTCAAAATTGATCTTTCCGCCGCTTACATATTCACTGAGAGGCTTCCCCTGTGACGGCATATAAAGCACTTTGATTAGCGGTATCGGTTTTACGACAACGGGTACCGCGTCATAGACCGCTTTGGAATCATCATCAAAAGTAATTGTAACCGTAGTTGTTACCGAATCTTCACTTACAACAGCTCTTTGATCATCTGTAACGCCGGTGGATTCAATCTTAGTGATTTTCAATCCGGATGCTTTTGCCTTATCATTCAACTTCAAATCGCGCTCTATGCTTTCAGGCCTCATGATATTTGCGGCAGGAGCATTTGAAATCGCATCTACCATATCCTTATTGAACGGGAACTGCCCCGGTACGCTTGTTTTATAATCTCCCTTGACAAAGGTATACAACTTGCCGATTTCGGTGTGCTGATTTTTAAACTGATCGGCAGCGGTAAGGGTCTGCGTATCCAGTGAAATGCCGAGCACATCGATTGTAAACGCTCCGCCGTTATCAATTTTCAGCTTAATATTTCCGTCAGCGTCGGTCAGAGTTTTGACTTTAACATCGGCAGTCACTTCAAACTCTTGAGTTCGGTTCATCAGCTTGACTCCGAAATATTTAAAGTCTTTATATGGAATATTCATGCTCAAATCTTCCGCATCTTCTTCTTTTCCATTCCAAGCAATTCCCCAACTGCGCGGTTCAATGGAAGTTGATATTTTCACATTTGCAAGTTCCATCTTGTCAAGATCATAAATTGTGCCGCTGCCTGCGTATACTTTGTGCATTTTTGAAATATCCGGCTCCAGGAGAGGCGTATTAAGAGGCACTATTTTAGTCGAAACCACCAAGTCAACCACTGAGTTGTCATCTGCGAATTTGAGTTTCAGCTTGGTTTTTGCGCTTGCGTCCGATGTCAACTCATCATTATTTGTCTCGATAGATTCAATGGAAAAATCTCCATATTTTATTTTTTCTATCTTGAGTGCTCTCACCAGATATTCCGGAGTAACCTCAAATGCTTTAACCGCTTTTTTAACTGCGGCATTCTCCTTATAAGCATCCGGTATCTTTACAAGCACATCCAGAGTAAGCGAACCCTGATTCTGTTTGAAATACTTTTCATAATCAAGGGCTTTTGTCGAGTCCTTAACCTTGATGGCTATATCCACAACTTTTGAGCTCTTATCCGAGAATGTAAGCTTGATCTTGGTAGTGGTATTTTCCTCATTGAAATCGGGCGCCTGTTCTATTGTTACAACCGTACCGTGGAAGAGATTTTCAAACAAAGCGGTTGCTTCCGCATCCGTAAACGGCTGATTTTTAATCAATGTTACAGGCTCCTGAGGGATAAATTTATAATTTTCAGCCATGTTTTGGGAGGCATCTATCTGTGCGTCATATGGATGCAGTTTTAAGCTGAGATACATATCTTCAATCGTATAAATTGAACCGTCTATCGTGGAAAGATCATCATAGGTTATATCGAAATTCAAATATTTCTGATTATTCTGCCATCCTTCTCTTGATGTCTTTTCAAAGTAATATTCAGGCTGTCCTTTAACACCCTCCACAAATCTTCTGAATTTCGGAGGTTCCCCGTCTTTTATCTTGTCATATGCAACTTTAGGAATATAGATATGTAATCTTGTGCCATCCTTTTCCCCTTTGACGCCTATTGTATCATACCACTGGCTGTCACCCTTAGGCTGCACTTGAAGCTTTGTATCTTTAAGCGCTACCGAGGTCGGCTTTATCAAAATAGTTTTCAGTCTCTTCCAGGAACCGCTCGGTACATGTCTTACAGCAAGATACAAACCGTGCACGGTACTCATCGTTCCCAGATTGCTTTCGTCAAGCACAAACGGCAGTACAACAGGCTGCCCTGTTTGGAAATTATAAAGCTCAAGATTATTTGAATTAAAATCTGAATATTCAACCTCCACTTCAGTGCCGTCCTTTTTCTGTAAAACCACTTTCAAGCCGCTCATATCCAAGCTTTCTCCTTTGATGTACGGGATTCGGTAAGGAGCGCTATCCTTTGTATGCGCTATCTTGATGCCAACGACATCTTGTCCCATCTTATCCAAGGCATTTTGCACGGTTTTTGCTGTCCCCGTCGCCGTAAATGTGGCGCCTGCAATAGTATCGACACCGAAAATCATACCTGTATCATATTGCATGTAGTTGCTTACATAAAGAATAACATATTTACGCACAATGCTTATTAGCGTTTTACGTGCATTTGTTCCTGTTGCGTCAGTCAGCTCCGCCACCGTAATTTCACGTCCTGCAAAACGATGCATTCCCAAAACGGAATCAAATGCCGAATTGAGCTTATTCAAGCTATCCTGAGAGTCAAGATTATTCATATCCAATTGTGCCTCATTGACTATTTTATTAGTCACTTCATCTACCTTTATAAATGTATAAAGGATTTCGTGCACTCTCTGCGGATTGTTCAGCAGCATTCCGTTCACGATACCGAATCTTTTCTCGTAGTCTTCGCCGTCGTCGATTTTAGTAACGCCATCAACAACTTCAATTTCCTGAGGCAATTTCTCAATTGATTTTATTTTGTTTCCCTCTACAGTCAATCTGATAGGTATAGGCCGCAGAGAAACAAATCCCGTTGCATCCCCGTAATAAACCCCATTTATGTAATTTATCACATGCTTTCTGAGTTCATCAAGGCTTTTAAAGCCCGCCTTATTTTGATCATCATGAACTTCAATCGTGAGAACTACGTCTTTTTTGCTGTTATCCGAAAATACCAATTGAACATTAATGTTTGTGCTGCCTATAACGGATGTATCCAGAGAATCTTTGATATTCACCGTTACACCCTGCAAATTTAATTCTTTTTTCAACACATCCGCATTGAATTCCGAATCCTTTTTGAGCATTATATAGTTTTTTTTCAGAACGAATTGCTGCGCCATATTGGAATTCGGATCGACCGATTGCTTAAGAGCTTTTTCGACAGCAGCCAAAACGCCGTTTGAAGAAACCGTAGCGTTGGATACCGCGTCAGCTCTATCTACATTCCCTCTGTCAGTGATTCGCTTTAAAAGCAGTGCTTCCCTTTCAACTGAAAAATATGCTCTATCTTCCTTGTGCTGCAAGATTTTAACGCTCTTGATTTTTGCATCGTAGATTTCCACTTCCACCTGTATTGGGCCTCTATAGCCGACTGCGAATGCCTGATACTTGCCGTCGCGGAACAAACCGCCAACCGCACCTGTCGGAACCTCGCCGAAACTTCCACCGCCGCCACCGCCGCCGGATGAAGTCTGTGATTCCTTACTCTCGCCCGGTTTTGCGGTCTCGCCGCTCGCCTGTGAATATACATCCTTTATGGCGTTGAATATCGCATCTGACGTCTTTGTGGCTCCTGTAACCGCATCAATATTTTCTATATTTCCCTGCTCTACTATCTTCTTCATGAAACCCTCTACCATCGTT
>JBGZBU010000005.1:0-12434 GCA_041844835.1 Anaerovoracaceae bacterium | reverse complement strand
TATTGTTTCTTTATCCCGATTTCAACCGACATATTGCTGGGGATCCTTGCAACACTGCTCGGAAAAAGGCTCATTCCGCTTGTAAATAAGATGAGAGGATAGAAGACATAACTATGAATATTAAAGATCAGATAATTATAAATTCATATGAGCGTGTAAAAAACGGCAATCCTATAAATCGAGAAGAAGCCTTGCTGCTTTACAAACAGCCGCTTGAAGAACTGTGCGAGGCGGCGAACGCAATAAGGCGACATTTCTGCGGCGACGGTTTCGACATCTGCACGATCATAAATGCAAAAAGCGGGCGATGCTCGGAGAACTGCAAGTTTTGCGCCCAATCCATACACAACAAAAGTTCCTCACAAATATATCCCATGCTCAGCGGGGATGAGATAGTGGCGGAGGCGCGCAGGAATCATGAACAGGGGGTACTTCGCTACTCAATCGTAACTTCGGGGCGCGCACTGTCGGATGCGGAAATAGACGAGTTATGTCCCACGATCGGCAGGATATGCGAGGAAGTGGGGATCTCTGTATGTGCATCGCTCGGACTTCTGAACGAATCACAGTTCAGAAAACTCAAAAATGCGGGTCTTTCTAGAGTGCATAATAATCTGGAAAGTTCAAGCGACTACTTTAAGAACATTTGTACCACACATGGCCATGATGAAAAAATCGAATCGATTAAAGCGGCGCAGGCAGCGGGACTTCAGGTGTGCAGTGGTGGAATCATGGGACTTGGGGAGAGCGTTGAGGACAGAATTGACATGGCGATAAGCCTCAGGGAACTCGGAATTCGCAGCGTTCCCATAAACATCTTAAACCCCATTCCGGGCACACCGTTTGAGAATAATACTCCGCTGACCATGGAAGAGATAAGAAGAATAGTCGCGATATATCGATTTATACTGCCCTCAGCCTCGATACGACTGTCGGGAGGCAGAAGCCTCATGCCCGACAAAGGAGAGGCTTGTTTTTTGTCCGGTGCAAACGCCGCTATTTCAGGCGATATGCTGACTACGGCGGGGATTACAACCGAAACGGATATAGAGCTGCTTGCCCGGCTCGGTTACAAAGTAGCGTTTGCCGAGTAAGAAAGAGGAATTTTTATGGATTTTGAAAGTGTGAAAAAAATCACAAATCAGAGCAAGGCATTGTTTATAACGGGGACGGGAACGGATATCGGCAAGACCTATATTGCGGGGCTAATAGTAAAAAAATTGCATGAGCACGGCTTGAATCCGGGATATTACAAAGCAGCTGTGAGCGGCAATAAAAGAGATGCGGGCGGCGCGCTGATTCCGGGAGATGCACTGCATGTCAAAACGGTTTCCGGCATTTCACAGGATACTAAAAGCATGTGCCCCTATATATATGAAGCCGCCGTTTCTCCACACCTGGCATCGCGCCTGGAGGGGAATCCCGTGCAAATGGAGCGCGTCAGAGAAGGTTTTTATGATGTAAGCGCAAAATGTGATTATGTAACGGTTGAGGGCAGTGGCGGGATATGCTGTCCAATATGTTTCGATGAGGAATTCATAAAGCTTGAAGACATCATAAGAGAGCTTGACCTGCCGGCAGTCATTGTGGCCGACGCGGGGCTCGGAACGATAAACGGCGTTGTTTTGACCGCAGAATACATGCACGCACGAGGTATGCGAATAAAAGGAATTATTTTCAACAACTTTCACAAGGGCGATGTGATGGAAGAGGATAATAAATTCATGTGCGAGCATATGACCGGACTCAAAGTGATCGCATGTGTGCCTGCCGGCGCTTCGGACATCGACATCAAGCCGGATTTTTTAGCTTCGCTCTACGAATAAGCTTACAACTAATTAAAAATCAATGATAAAAAATGTTAAAAGAGGTGTTTTTATGATTTGGTATCCGTATCAGCAGATGAAGACAATGAAAGAACCGTATAGAATTGTGGGCGCGGACGGAGTGTATCTTTATACGGAGAATAAAAAGCTCATAGATTCCATTTCCTCCTGGTGGAGCGTAATTCATGGCTATAAACATCCGGTTTTGACAGGCGCGATCAAGGAGCAGGCGGACAAATTTTCGCATGTAATGCTTGGCGGGCTCACCCATGATGCGGTGGAAAAACTTTCCGATAAATTGCAGGAATGGCTGCCTGAGGATCTCGATTATTGCTTTTTTTCGGATTCCGGAAGTGTAGGCGTTGAAGTTGCACTGAAAATGGCGCTGCAATACTATATGAATCGCGAGCAATCGGAACGGAACATGGTACTTGAGCTCAAACGGGCTCATCACGGAGGGTCATTTCAAGGCGAAAATTTCAGAACTATGATTTTGGCTCTGGAAAATGCATACCACGGCGATACTTTCAAGACGATGGAAGTCGGCGATGATGAAGATTACCATTTTGTGCTGAAAGCATACGGAAAAAATCCGAATATAGTGCATATTCCGACCACGATTGCGGCGCTTGAGGAGGCGTTTGAAAAACACCATAGTCGTCTAAATTGTTTCATTGTGGAACCCTTGTTGCAAGGCGCGGGTGGAATGCTCATGTATGACATATCGTTTTTGCGGCGTGCAAGGGAGCTTTGTGATGAATATGATGTCTTGCTGATTTTTGATGAAGTTGCTACGGGTTTCGGACGCACGGGGAATCGTTTTGTGGCGGATTTGGTTTGCCCGGACATTCTTGTTTTGGGCAAGGCGCTTACAGGCGGATATCTTGGACATGCCGCAACAATCGCGAGAAAAAAGGTGTTTGACGCGTTTTATGATGACAATCCGCAGCATGCGCTCATGCACGGTCCTACATTTATGGGAAATGCCCTTGCCTGCAGCGTTGCGCTGAAATCCATCGAGCTTTTCGAGCAGGAGGATTATATGTCGAAAATCAGGCGAATCGAAGCGATTACGCGCGAAGAGATGGACAGCTTTTGCGATGACAGAATAAAGGAAATCCGGATAATGGGCGCCTGTGTATGCATAGAAGTGAACGATTCGGATGATATCGCGGGATATCAGGAATTTGCATATGAGAGGGGCGTTTTCAGCAGACCGTTTCTCAACTTTATGTACGCAATGGTTCCTTACATCATCACAGAAGACGAGCTGAAAAAAGTCCTCCGCACTATGAAAGAATGGTTCGCCCTAAATTAAAGTATGCAGTATGTTATTGAGGCGTTTTACAGGCATGCCCTGCAGCAGGGCGGGATCAAGCTATTGCGGATCCTCGCAGCCGGTATCGCGGGGCACCTTGTAAGCGAATATTTTTCTCGCTGACGTTTTCAAAAGCGCCGCACTGATAAATATTGCCACCACCATGCCGACGACGAATTGTGTAACATTCCACGGAATCGCCACAAGCGGCGCCAGCCAGTTTTCATACATTACGCTTTCAGCAACATAGTATCCGCCGGTCATTATGATTCCGCCCAGAATCATTGCCGGGATATAAATCAGAGGGATAAATTTATCGTACCCCGATTTTTGAGGCTTCCGGAACGCAATATGCAGAAGAATACCCATCGCAAACGCCATCAAACCTTTTATACCGAGCGTCCACGGCGCCCACACGGCGTATCCGCCAATCATATCGCCTATTGCCGATCCTATCGCGGCGCTGAGCGTTCCGTAGCGCACTCCGAGAATCAGAACAGATAAAAAAATCATGGCATCTCCCATATGAACATAACCGCTTGCCCCCGGCATCGGGATTTTTATCACCATGGTTGCAATCGTGACAAGTGCGGTCATGAGCCCCGCGGATACCAGCATAAACACGGTATCGCTTCTTCTGTTTGAGGATTTGCTTAGATTGTTGATATCGTTCATTTTATGGTTTTCCTTTCCGAATCTGAATGCTGTGAAAAAAATAAATCTGACAAGGCATATTATACACCATTACCGCCGCAAATTAAGACGTAAATTAACGATTTTTTGCGAGGGTGGAAACCTCGGGCATCAATTCCTCCGACATCGTGTTTAAAATTCGTGTAAAAAGATCTATATCGACCTTGCTGAATTTGTTTTTGACACGCTCCAAAACGGTGTGAATATAGTCATTTTTCATATTTTGATAAGCGTTGAACTTATCTGTGACGTTCAATATGTATTCGCGACGATCTTTACTTGACTGTGTTTTTGTAAGATAACCTTTTTTTACCAGATTGTTGACCTTGTATGCGGTATTCGGCTGTGAAATCTTGAGGAATTCGCCGAGTTCGTTGATAGTCGGTTTGTTCAAAAGCTGAGTAACTTCCAAGCAAAAAATCTCAGTGGCAGTCAGAGACAAGTCGTGATCTGAAAGGTTCTGAAAAACATTTTTATAAAAGTTTAATCTGAAATTGTTATACGTTGCTTTGAAGGCTTTCTCCAACATAATTATCTCCTATTTTACAGCGAACATTATATCTGCCGTCGATGCAACCTCATCATTAACTCGGATAATACCCTTGGCAGTACCTATAGATGTGCGCATTTCCAATAAAGATGTTTCTACAATAAGAGTGTCGCCCGGTTTGACCTGGCGTTTGAATTTCGCATTTTTTACTCCTGCGAACATGACCAATCTGTTTCTGTATTCCTCGTTTTCCAATATGCATATGGCGCCCACCTGTGCCATCACTTCGAGTTGCAGTACGCCGGGATAGATATGATAATCAGGGAAATGCCCTTGGAACACCGGATCCGATAGAGAAATGTTTTTAAGACCCACCGCTTTCTTGCCCGCTTCCACTTCAATTATCGCGTCAACCAACACGAAAGGAGGTCTGTGCGGCAATATTTTTAAAATTTCATCTGAATTATATTTCATTTTTATAACCTCTGTTTATATAAGATTTTCGCCTTTTATAAGGGTTCTTAGCAATCTTTTCGGCGCCGCTAATCAACTTTTTTCAGCACTATGCAGACATTATGACCACCAAAGCCGAAAGAATTGTTCATCGCGTAATTTACTTCTTTTTCCTGCATCTTACCGGCTACAACGGGTATGGGGATATCAGGATCCGCCTCTTTATGGTTGATCGTCGGCGGTATAAAACTCTCCGTGATTGCAAGAGCGCATACCGCGGTTTCAAACGCGCCCGCCGCACCCAGCAGATGTCCGGTCATGGACTTTGTGCTTGATACTGACAGCGCATCCTTGCAATCCGCAAAAACGCTTGCTATCGCACTTCCCTCTGTGAGATCGTTTAATGTCGTGGAGGTGCCGTGTGCATTTATATAATCGATATCTTCGGGTTTTATGCCGGCAGCCGCAATAGCGTTGCTCATCGCCATGGCCTGATATTTCCCGCCCTCCATCGGCTGGGTGATATGATATGCGTCACAAGTCATTTCGGCGCCCACGATCTCCGCGTATATTTTCGCTCCGCGTTTCTTTGCCGCCTCATATTCCTCAAGGACCAGACATGCCGCGCCTTCGCCCATCACAAATCCGGTTCTGCGCTTATCAAACGGCATTGATGCATTGTCCACGTCGTTGCTTTCGCACAGCGCGCGCATTGAGGTAAATCCGCCCAGCCCCGAATGGGTTATGCACGCTTCCGCTCCGCCCGCAAGCATGACATCCTGACGGCCGTTTCTTATAAGGTCGTATGCGTCCATAACGGCATTTGAGCCGGAAGCGCATGCAGTTACGGCGCTGGCGACATATCCGTGCAGTCCGAGGTCGATTGCGATGAGCCCGGCGGACATATTTACTATTATGCGCGATATGAAGAAAGGACTCATCTTGTCATAGCCACGGCTCTGCGCGGTGATCAGCTCCTTTTCCATGGTTTCAAATCCGCCCACACCGCTTGCCATTATGCAGCCGGCTCTGTCGCCGTCTTCAAGCTGCAAGCCGGAATCCTTCATCGCATCGCGCGCTGCAACTATTGCAAGCTGATTCACGCGATCCATCCTTTTCAGCGATTTCCTGTCGAAATGCTCAAGCGGATCGAAATCGCATTCTCCGGCGATTTTCACGCGCAGATCCGATACGTCCGTATGGGTCACCGTGCGAATGCCGTTTTTCCCGGTTTTCAGGCTGTTTATTACGGTATCCTTATCGTTTCCGATAGGGGAAATGACCCCAATGCCCGTTATAACTACTCTTCTCATATGCTAAGTCCTCCATCAACAACAATCACCTGTCCGGTTATATATCCCGCGTCCTCGGAAGCAAGGAAAAGCGCCGCGTTTGCGATATCCTCGACCTGCCCGAAACGTTTAAGAGGAATGCTGGCATGCATCTGCTCCGCCACCTTTTCTGGGAGCTGAGCGGTCATATCCGTTTCGATGAATCCGGGTGCAATGGCATTTACCGTTATGCCGCGAGCCGCCGCTTCTTTTGCAAGCGTTTTTGTCATGGCAATCACGCCGGCTTTGGATGCGGAATAATTGATCTGCCCCGGGTTTCCCGTGATTCCGCTTATCGATGAAATCGAAATTATTCTGCCTTGCTTCTTGCGCATCATCAGTTTGAACGCCTGCTTCATGCAGTTGAACGTTCCGAACAAATTCACATCTATTACATCCTTGAAATCCTCTTCGCTCATTCTAAGAGTGAGCGCGTCTCTTGTTATTCCTGCGTTGTTTACGAGCACATCAAGATGCCCGGCCTGTTCCTCTATCTGTGAAAACATTGCTTCGCAATCGGCGGGCGATGATACATCTCCTTTCAGGAGGAAACATCGCACTCCGTGAGTTTCGATCTCTTCCTTCAGCTTCAGAGCGCTTGCTTCATTTCTGTAATTGACGATAACGTCATATTTTTTTGCGGCAAACCCGAGAGCGATCGCTCTTCCTATACCACGGGTGGCGCCTGTTACAAATACCGTTTTGTTTTCCATTTTTAATATCTCCTGAATATATCTCAATATATCTCAATATATCTCCTAAGTCCCTTTAGCGTTTCATGTTGACATTGCGCCCGTGCTTCCTGCGGCAATTCGCTTATGCACGCAAAATTTCGAGCGCTGCGGCATAACTCTCATAATTCGATATGGACAGCACTTGCGCGCTTTTGTCGATTCGTTTCATCAGATTTTTGATGGTGTTGTTGTAACCTATCTCAACTATGATATCGACACCGTCGCCGAGCATGCTCAGTGCGGCCTGCTCAAACCTGACGGGCGATTGCAGCTGCGCGACCATCATTTCTTCGGTGATCTCCTCATCCCGACCGGTCAAATTAGTGTATACCGGTATTTTTTTCTGCTTAAATTCTATACCTCGCAAAAACTCCCCGAGCTGCTCCCCGGCAGGGTGCATGAAAGGAGTGTGAAACGCACCGGACACATTCAGTCTGGACGTCCTGCGTCCGATCTCCTCAAAAATCCCCGCCGCTTCTTCACATGCGGCGCGGTCTCCCGATATGACGATCTGTCCGGGGCAGTTATAATTCGCGATATATACCATCTCGCTCGGGCTTTTTCCCGCATTTACACGTGCAAGAACATCCGCGATTTCGCTTTCATCGGACTTGAGCACGGCATACATCGCGGTATCACCGCATATATTTCCCATCAATTCACCGCGCCTGATCGCAATTTTCACGGCGTCTTTCGCATCGAGCACACCCGCCGCGTAAAGAGACGAATATTCCCCGATACTGAGACCTATCGTCGCCTGTGGGCTGATCCCCGCGTTTTGCAGCAGTTTTGTAACCGCGATGTGATAAGTCACCAGCACCATTTGCGTTATAGCGGTTTTCGAGATTTCCTCAAGCGTGGAGCCGAATGAATATTTTTTTATGTCGGTCAATTCATTCATTTCATCGTAAAATGATTTCACGGCGGGTTCATTCTCGTAAAAATCCGCTCCCATACCGACGACCTGCGCACCTTGCCCGGAATAAATAAATGCCGTTTTCATAATGCCTCCTTAAGGGCTTTGTATTCGGTCATAAGTTTTTCAAACAGAACGCCGACCGGCATCCGTTCTTTAACCTGCCCTACGACTTGCCCCGCCATCACCGAGCCGCTTGTCACGTCCCCTTCGTCAACGGCTCTCTTGAGCGCCCCCAACGTCAGCGCCTCCAGCTCGTCTATGCCGCGGCCCTCTTTTTCGAGGCGGACATACTCTCTTGTCATGCTGTTTTTGATCATCTGCGTCTGATAACCGTTTATTCTGCCGATGACCACCACTCGTGACGATTTTGAACTTATGATTTTTTCCTTATAAGCATCGTGAACGGGGCATTCATCGGTAGTAAGCAGCGCCGTACCCATCTGTACGCCGCAAGCCCCGAGAATTTCCGCGGCAAGCAGCTGCCTGCCGGTCGCGATTCCTCCCGCCGCGATAACGGGGATTTTCACGCTTTCACATACCTGCGGCAGCAATGCCATTGTAGTCAAATTTCCGATGTGACCGCCCGCTTCGCAGCCCTCCGCAATTACGGCATGGGCGCCTTCTTCTTCCATCCTGATCGCAAGAGCCGGATCCGCGACTACCGGAATGACTTTCACGTCGTTTCCGAGCAGCCTGTCCATAAACGGACCGGGATTCCCCGCACCCGTCGTTACTACCTTTACGTCCTCTTCAATCACCACATCGACAATCGAATCAATATCGCTGTGCAAAAGCAGCAGATTAACTCCGAAAGGCTTGTCGGTGTTTTTCTTGCAGATTCGTATCTGTTCCCTGAACTCGTCCGGCGTGCTGCCGCCCAAGCCGATCAGACCCAATCCCCCTGCGTTTGATACGGCCGCAGCAAATGCACCTCTTGCAATATGTGCCATGCCGCCCTGAATTATCGGATACTTTATTCCAAGCAGTTCGTTTAAATACATAAGTTCACCTTTTTCCCCTTTTCCCGGCATAATTTCCCCGGCGTATCAACTTTCTATCACCGCTGCGGATATGGAAAGTCCGCCGCCGAATCCTATCAGCAGCAGTTTCTGTCCGGTCTTTATTTTGCCGTCCGCAAGCATCTCCGACATCAGCAGCGGAACGCTTGCCGACGACGTATTTCCGTAATTTTCAATATTTGTGCTGACTTTGCCTAAAACTCCGAGTGTATCCGCCACGGTCTGAATGATGCGAATATTTGCCTGGTGAAAAATCACATGATCTATATCATCCAGGGAAATATCAGCGGATTCAAACATTGCGTTTACAGCCCGAGGCACCTTGTCCAGCGCAAAACGAAAGACATTCCTGCCATCCATATGCAATACGCCGTTTTTTTCAAGAAACAGATCCTCGTTATTGCCGTACGTTCTGGCTATGCTGTGGAAATTCCCGTCGCTTTTCCGGTACAAAACGGCAGCAGCGGCGTCTCCGAAAAGAACGCAGCTTTTCTTGTCCTCCCAGTTGATTATCTCGGACAAACGCTCGGAAGAAACAACAAGTGCGTTATCTCCGTTCCGAAGTATGCGCTCTGCGAGAATCACCGCGGACACATGCCCGCTGCATGCCGTATTTATATCTACGCAAAAACAATCTTCGCTTAACTGCAATTCTTTCTGCAGCAGAGCTGAAAAACTCGGAATTCTGATATCGGGTGTGACAGTGCTTGCGATAACGAGTCTGATTTTTTCGATTTCATCACGCGATAAATCCAGCTTTCGCCCGACCGTCAGTGCCATCTCAGACGCGGGGATATCGGAATGAAATCTGGTTTTTATGCCCGAGCGCTTTACTATCCAGTCGCTGTCGATTTGCATTCTCTCCTTAAAATATTCGTTTGAAATGCAATTATCCGGCTTAAAAGTGCACACTCGCAGTAGCTTCAAACTCAAAACATTACCCCCTTATTTACATTCGTTAACATCTGGCTTCCAGATATACGACGATATCCTCAACGGTTGTCATCTTGTCCAACTCTTCATCCGGAATTTTGATATCCAGCGCCTGCTCAATTTCGAGAGCAAGTTCAACCGCATCCAGGGAATCTATATCCAAATCATCCTGCAACTGCGACGTCAGGCTTATATCTTCCGGTGCAAGACCCAAATTCTCAACCATAATATCTCTTACTTTTTCAAACATAATAATCCTCCATAAGCGAGCGGCATGCAGCTATCCGAAAAAACATCGCGACAGTTGTCGTGCTGCTCAAAAACAAAAAAAAATAACTGCAAACAACAACAAAATATTTATATAAAAAAACTTATATAAATATTTTTATATATTTATTTTATATACTTTTGAGCTTTTGTCAAGAATTTTCCATTCGCCCGGTGATAACTTCATTGTGACTTCTGAAGTTTTAAACCTGTCTTTAAGAGATTTGCGTTTGCAGTTTGCGGGAATTTCCATGCGGACGAGGGCGAGGGAATCAGCGGGCTTTGATCTTGAGCAGGAGCAGGCGCATGGAATTTAGAATGGCAAGTACCGCCACGCCCACGTCGGCGAATATGGCCAGCCACATGCTGGCATGACCTGCGGCTGCAAGAATCAAAACTATAAATTTTACGGAGAGTGCAAAAACTACGTTCTGCCGCGCGGTGCGCACCGTTTTCAGTGCAAGGCGCTTCGCAACGGGAATTTTCATGAGCTCATCATTCATGATCACGATGTCCGCAGCTTCGATAGCGGCATCGCTGCCCGCTCCGCCCATTGCTATACCTATGTCTGCGATCGCAAGGGCGGGGGCGTCGTTAATTCCGTCGCCGACAAAGGCGAGCGAACCCTTTGAATCTTTTTCCGCCTCTTTTGTGCGTGCGACTATCAAGTTTTCGATGTGAGCAACTTTGTCGGCGGGCAGCAATTCCGCCGCGCAACTTCCGATGTCCAATGAATCCGCTATTTTGCAAGCGATAGCCTGTCTGTCACCCGTAAGCATTACAGTTCTTCGGACCCCGCCGTCATAAAGCGCGGCAATCGCAGCTTTTGCGTCCGGTTTTATGTCATCTGCGAGAGCCGCGCTCCCCAGGTAGAAATATCCGCCATCTTGCTCGCCCTCCGCATTTGCAGCATCACCGATCGCAATATCCTCGCTTGTAAGATCTCCGATTTCAAAGTCTTTGCTTGCAAAATCTTCGGCCATAGCCTTTTCAGGGGCCACCGCAAGATGCACGAAAGTCTCGGTGTGCGACTCAAAAATGCTCAAATTTGCATTTGAAATTTCCACGGAATGTTCCTGCATTAAGCGGGAATTCCCCGCGATAACCCTAAACATCTCCGTACTCCCGCTGCGGGAAACGATTTCCATCTTCGCGCGTAACCCGAACCCCGCGATTTCTTCCACATTTGATATGTTCAGCGCATTTATATCGCTATTTATCATATTCATATCGTTCGTATCGTTGCGAGCGGAAAGGGGCTCGTTTTCGCCGTCTTGCGCCGCCATGGCTGCATATTTTTCCCTTATTGCAACCGCTAGCGGGTGATTGGAGTATTGCTCCACGGCAGCAAGTATTCTTATCAGTGCGCTTGTGTCCGGCGCAATTGAATTTGCCCGCCCGTCATTTGCAAGAACGATATCGGTAACGGTGAAGCGCCCCAGTGTGAGAGTTCCGGTCTTGTCAAAAACGACAGTATCCGCCTGCGCGAGGACTTCCATGTAATTGCCGCCCTTTATCAAAATCCCCA
The DNA here is from genome assembly GCA_041844835.1 of Anaerovoracaceae bacterium. Classification (GTDB taxonomy): domain Bacteria; phylum Bacillota; class Clostridia; order Peptostreptococcales; family Anaerovoracaceae; genus CAUUCX01. The sequence continues at coordinate 923 of JBGZBU010000005.1, read as the reverse complement.
AAGCGGAAGCCTTCCCGATCCCTGCAAAGAAACTGAGCGGTACGGAAATCACCAGTGCGCAAGGGCAGGAGACTACGAGAAAAATAAGTGCGCGATAAACCCAATCGCCAAAATGAGCGTTCGCGAGGATTAGGGGCGGCAGCAGGGCGATAATTGCGGCTGCCGCCACGACGATAGGGGTATATATTCGCGCAAAACGGGTAATAAATCGTTCTATTTTTCCCTTGCGTGCCGAGGCATTTTCAACGAGATCCAGAATTTTTGAGACGGTTGATTCCTCAAAAATGGAAGTCGTTTGCACCACTATTACGCCGCTTATATTGACCGAACCGCTGATTACCACGTCACCCGCCCCAAGATCAACGGGAAGGGATTCTCCCGTGAGAGGAGACATGTCCAGCGATGTGCTGCCTTCTATGATCGTGCCGTCCAACGGGATCAACTCTCCCGGCCGAATGATTACGGTTTCTCCCAAAGCGACGGTTTGCGGATCCACTCGCTCTTCAAGGATATTCCCCTCGCTGTCTTTTGCGTAGCGAACCGCATAATCGGGGCGTATATCCATCAGCGTGGAAACGGAATTTCTCGATTTTTCGACCGCGATCTCCTCAAAAAGGGTGCCTACCGCGTAGAAAAGCATTACGGCAACCGCCTCATTATATTCGCCCAAAAATGCGGCTCCGACAGTCGCTGCCGTCATTAAGAAATTTTCGTTGAGCGGCTGCAGGCGAATGAGATCCGCCGCGGCTGATTTAAGTACGCGGCCCCCGACAGAGAGGTAAGAAATCATGTAAAGCGCAAACATTCCCGCTTTGTATTTCGGAGCAAGCAGCATCGCTAAAATCAGCGTGATTGCGGATACAGCTATTAAAAGTATTTCAATTTTTTGTCTTCTTTTAAGCATATGTCTGAAACCTCTTCGG
>JBGZBU010000004.1:0-2663 GCA_041844835.1 Anaerovoracaceae bacterium | reverse complement strand
GTCTCGGTTTTGGATGAGTTGTTCACGCCGTCAGCTCCGTTGCTGCCGGACGCAGTGCCGCCTGCCGCCGATCCGCCTGATGAACCGCCGCTGCCGCCCGAACCCCCGGACGGAGGATTCGGAGTCGGAGTATCGCCCGCCACGATCTCTTGATTCGTTTGCTTATTTCTTATAACTGCAAGAAAATGCATATTTTTTTCCGGAACATATTTCATCAGTTCTTCGGAAGTGTACGTCTTGTTTTCGCTTCTCCATCCTACGAAGGCATATTTATTTTCGTCCATCGAAAACATAGGGATCTGATTTGCCAGCAGAGATTTCCCTTTCTCCAGTATCGCTCTCAGGCTGCAGGCAGGATCGGCGGGATTGTAAGGTTTTAATTTCATTTCGCTCGTAAGTTGATATGTTATTTCACGCCAATTGTCCCATGATTTTATTATGAGAGAGAACGGTTCGCTGTTGATTCCTTTGTAATTGAAGACTTTTTCATCTTCCGCCATCGGTTTTCCGCAGGCGCATATGGCAAAAAACTTGCTGTTTTCTTTAAACATGTACTCGCCTTTAGGTATGTCGAAAGTATATAAGATGCTGTCATCGTCGATTTCAGATTTTATAGGTTGATATGTCTGCTGTGTAGCTTTATTTGTAACGCTTATGCTGAAATTCTGCACATCATCCTTGCTTTCAAGCAGGCACAACATTTTAAAAGGCATTGCAGGCTGAGGAGGCTGTGCCGGGTCGTCTTTTAAGAATTTAGGAAGTACGCGCTGATTTTTGTTTGCGGTGTTTTTGTCGAGTGCTGACGGTTCAAAATTGACATCCGAAGCTTTTGCATCAATTTCAAACGTCTCCGATTCAAACATATTAAAAGCAAAAGCATAGTCCTTTATCGATTTTATGCTTCCCGGAATTGTGACTTTTTTCAGGGCATTGCTGCGAAATGCATCTTTGCCTATTGTTGTTACGCTTGAAACGGGTGCGAAAGTCAACTCGGAAATGCGATTGTCATTAAAAGCGCCTTCCGCAATTTCACTCGTAGTCGCAGGAATGTTCAGCTCGCGTATATTGTTGTCTTTGAACGCATTTTTTTTCACGGTTTTCAATTTTGACGGCAAGCTGATTTTGGAGATGCCTTTTGATAAAAATGCACCTTCGCCGATGTGGAAAACCGGCGCTCCGTCAAATTCCTCCGGAATCACCACATCTTTCGCACTGCCGTTATATTTGATCAGTGTATTCGTGTCCTTGTCAAACTCCCACTCCTGAATCGGGGTGCCGCTTCCGCCCTTTGGAACCAAGTTTTTTCTCGCATTGAACAAAGTGAGCGTTAAGAAATTGACTTGCGCCTGTGTGCCCTTTTTCCCTTTTATCAGGTCTTCGGCTTCTTTTCTCGCATCCAGAAATGCCTTTGCGCTATCCTCGGTATATTCGTTATGGTTTACGGTGTATGAGTCTCCGACAAGCAGATTCAATTGTCCGAATTCGAGCCCTCCGGTCAAACCGTTTGCTGCAGTTATCAGACGATTGAATTTGCTCACGATTCTCGGATATACATCGTTGAATGTATGCAAAAGCTGATCATCTTTATCATATACATATACCGTTATCGGGAACTCGGGCTTATTTTTTTGTTCGTCCGGCGTGTCCATATAGCTGTTATTATGTACTACCATCGGGACGCTGAAATAATCCGTGTTGTTGCTTGCCGTGGGCATTGTGCCGATGAATCCCTTGTGTTTGGATTTAGTCTTTTCATATTCCGCCGGCGATTCATTTTGTGCGGGCTTTTTCAATTTGTTGTACTCGATATCGAATTTTGCGGCTCCGGGGATGTTCTTGACTCTTATGTATACATTCCCGTCGGCGAATTCGTTCACGCCCGGATTCTTAGCGGATGTGCTGCCGCAAGGACCTCCGGAAAAGAAATCGCAAGTGAGCAAAGCGGGCTCTCCGCCATCTCCTTTTTCGAGCTCATCAACCGCTTTATTGCAGTCGATCACCCGAAGTTCGACATTTGAAAACGAAGCCAATTTTTCCTCGCCTTTATTGTCATACACATCAAAGTCTATAGTTTCTCCCGGAGAATAGCCGAATTCCCATGAAAATCCGTGAGCGGGAGGCATCCCCACGAGCCAGAAATTATGGTGATCGTAGCCGGCGTTTGATCTTGTAATTTTATATCGGGCTCCTTCGGGAGCGCCGCTAAGCCTGAGATATACGAAGCCGTAGATCACTTTGTATCCGAATGTAAGCTTGTCTTTGCCTTTGCAGAATTCCGCTTTTTCTATCGTGATGCCGTTATTTGTCATCCCCTCGGAATCTCTGCATACATATGAATTTTCGGAAGATTGATTCATGAGATTGTCGGGATTTTCGCCGACGTCCGCAAATACCGATATGCATGATCCCAATGATCCCGTTAGAATCATTGCCGCAGTAAGCAGGATCGCGGTCAACTTTTTAGAAACTGTAGCCATTTTATCTCCTTTCAATAAAAACACTAATTAGTGAGACACCAAATACCAAACACATGCAAAAATATAATTACCTATAGCTAATTATCCATCGCTAATTATACTCGCAAAGAAAGTTCAGTCTCTATTAGTTTTCGCTTTACTTTTATAAATATTTGCTCATTCTTTGGGAAAAGTGAGACATTGGAC
>JBGZBU010000003.1:0-86198 GCA_041844835.1 Anaerovoracaceae bacterium | reverse complement strand
TGTCGAAAAAAAGCGCGGACAGTTCTCAATATTTGGGGATGTCTCTGATAAATAAAGGAGCGATAAGTGAAAGAGATGCAATTTCATCCGGTCTGCTTGAGCAGGTTTCCGGGAATCTTGAATTTACAAGCATTGCAAAAGATCCGCATGCAGGAATTGTACCGGTGATAAACGACAAAAATGTCAATTCTCAAGGGGCGGGGAAAAGCTTTGATGATCTGAAGAAAGAATATAATATATATGGCGACGAACTCAGCGCTGATGAAAAAAAACTTGCAAAATTGGTTAACGACTATCGCATGAGTTTGGGGCTGCCTGCTCTGAAAATATCCAAATCGCTCACAAAAGTGGCGAGGTATCATGTCCTGGATTCAAATGTTAATTCTCCTGAAAATCAGATTGCGGCAAACGGAGAAAAGGGGAGTTTGCACAGCTGGTCCGACAAAGGAGAGGGGCTGTGGAAGCCTGTAATATACACGAAAGATCACAAATATTCGTGGCTTATGTGGAGTAAGCCCAGGGAGCTCAGTGATTATGAGGGCGACGGATATGAAATCAGCTGCTGGAAAAGAACCGGCATGACTCCCGCGCTCGCATTGAAACTGTGGAAAACATCTCCTACACATCACTCTTTGATTATCAGCGACGGTGTATGGAAAGATCTCACTTGTATGGGAGTGAGCATACGGAACAAATACGCGCATATATGGTTCGGAGAGGCTGCCGATCCCGCCGGATATTATTCATACTGAGAATACCGTCTGTTTCACAATACGGCAGTGTTTAATGCTATTTGAAGCATATCCGTAAATGAAGTCTCGCGTTCTTGGACGGTGGAGCGTTCGCCCGTTACAAAATGGTCGCTGATTGTGAGTATGGTCAAGGCATCTATTCCGAACCATGCGGCATGCATGTAGAGTGCCGCGGCTTCCATATCTACCGCCAAAACGCCAAGGTGCTGCCAGGTCTTCCACCATTCATCATCCATCTTGTAGAATACATCGCTTGACAGAATGTTGCCGGCATGTATGGAAATATTGAGGTCACTTGCGCACCTTTGTGCCTTTGTCAAAAGATCCCAGCTTGCAGTAGGGGCATATGTGCCGTCGGCTTTGAACATATGAGAAAAATTAGAATCTGTCGATGCCGATACTCCTAAAACTACATCTTTGATTTTGATTCTCGCGTGAAATGATCCTGCAGTTCCGATCCTGATGATTCGCTTTACACCGTAATCATTAATAAGCTCGTGCGAATATATTCCCATTGAGGGCATGCCCATACCGCTACCTTGAATCGAAACGGGCACGCCTTTATATCGTCCCGTAAACCCGTACATATTTCGTATTTCGCTATAACATACGGGATCATTCAAAAAGTTTTCCGCTATGAATTTCGCTCTTAGCGGATCCCCCGGCATCAGTACCGTCTGGGCGATTTCGCCGGGAACCGCAGCTATGTGATTGCTCATGATCTTTCCTCCAATCAGACTCAAATATTTCTGATCAAATATTTTCAATTATCGGAAATGAAATGCACATTGTTCAGGCATTAAAATGGGTCAATCCAATCATATTCCTTATAATAAAATATATCATCGCCGTTGTTATATATCAAGTCGGCAAATAAAAGCAGTTATGCCCAAACGACATGAAAAAGGCACGACCCGTGAGTGCCATGCCTTTTAAAAAAACAAACCTTTTTTATTCTGTCATTTTGAACAATGCAGATTAATAATTCTCGGCTTTTACCTGGAAATACGCCTTTGAGTGCTTGCAGGCAGGACATAGTTCCGGCGCAGACGTTCCTTCAAACTGGAATCCGCAATTGGAGCACTGCCATACAACAGGAGCATCCTTTTCAAAAACTTTTCCTGCTTTGATGTTGTCGGCAAGCTTTCTGTAGCGTTCCTCGTGTTCTTTCTCAATTTCCGCAATTTTCTCGAATTGGAAAGCTATGTCATCAAAGCCCTCTTCCCTCGCCGTTTCAGCCATTCCCTTGTACATATCGGTCCACTCGTAATTTTCGCCTGCAGCCGCGTCAAGAAGATTTTCTTCGGTGCTTCCAACTCCATGGAAAAGTTTGAACCAAAGCTCGGCATGTTCTTTTTCGTTGGCAGCCGTCTCTTCAAAGATTTTCTGGATCTGCACATAACCGTCTTTTTTTGCCTGTGAAGCGTAATAAGTGTATTTGTTTCTTGCCTGAGATTCACCTGCAAAAGCTGTCATCAAATTTTCATAAGTTTTTGTACCTTTCAACTCTTTCATAATTTACCTCCTTAACTCTCGTGGCAATCTTTACAATCATTACAGATGCCACTCAAATAAAAATCATAATTTTCAACCGTAAAGCCGATATCATCCAGATTTTTGATTAAACCGGTCAATATATTCTCATCAACGCTGTCGGCATCTACATCTATTATTCTACCACATTTTCTACATATGGCGTGATAATGTTTTTGCAAAACGGCGTCGAATCTATCGGCTTCTCCCGGCAGATTTACTTCGGAAATTAAATTCATTTCTGCAAGCAGATGTAAATTCCGGTAAACCGTTGCCTTGCTGATGGAAGGGGATTGAGTCAGTATCTTTGAATAGACTTCATCGGCAGTAGGGTGATAAAGACTCTTGACGGCATTGAAAACAAGGTCTCTTTGTATAGTATTCCGCGAAGCTTTTCTGTCCATAAGGCTCATCCTCCTTTATCAAAATTTATTCTTTAATGATAATATATATCAATAAGTATTAAATGTCAATAGTATTTTTAAATTTTATTTTTCATTTGAAAAAACTCGTCACTCTCAGCGATCAGATATGGTATCAGGCGCACGAATCCCATTTCCTCCATTTTTTCAGCAGGAATAAATTTAAGAGAAATTCCGTTTATGCAAAAGCGGTTGCCGCCCTTGTTTATCGGACCGTCGCTGAAAACGTGCCCCAGATGATTCTCCATATCATTGCTCATTACCTCTTCACGGATCATACCGTGACTCAAATCCTCGCGGTGCATAAGAGCATCGGTGGTTATAGGCATCGTAAAGCTGGGCCATCCGCATGAAGAATTATATTTGTCCGCTGAGGAAAATAGGGGCTTGCCATCAATCGCATCAATATAAATTCCTTCTTTATCCATATGAATATATGAGCTGCTGCCCGGGAATTCCGTTCCTTTTTCCCTCATCACGGGGTACTGCGCGGGGAAGAGTGCCCTAAGCTCGTCTTCATCACGGGATATGAATTTCCCCCGATAGAGCGGAACGCGAATCTTCTCCCGATTTATATGGCAGTAGCCCCCGGGATTTTTGCTCAAATAGTCTTGGTGATATTCTTCAGCCGGAACAAAATTTTGCAGCGGTTCCGCCATTACAGCGACCTTTTTATCAAAATATCGTTCTTGGACTTCGAGGGTTTTTTCAGCAATTGTTTTGGAATACTCATCTGTGTAGTATATTCCGCTTCTGTACTGCGTACCCACATCATTCCCCTGGCGATTTACGCTAAAGGGATCGATGATTCTGAAAAATCTGTCCAGCAACTCCGCGAGTTTTATCGCATGCGCATTATACAGTATTTCTACCGCTTCGGCATGCATCGTTTCCTTCAATCTGTCATAATTTGTGTCATCGGACAGTCCGTTTGCATAGCCCGTACGCGTTGATATTACGCCCGGGACTTTTTTGAAATAGCTTTCCACGCCCCAAAAACATCCGCCGGCCAAATATATTTTCATTTCTTTCATTTTATTTAGATCCGCCTTTCTGTACTTTTTGGATTGAAAATTGATTTATATGATTTGTATTATATCAATTCACATTCTTATTACCCCGAAATCGGTTTGATTAAATCGAATTTGAAAATTAGCAGCAAGCGATAACATTGATCTTATGGATATGATAAACGGAAAGCCGAATGCGATATTCCGGCATCGGATGAATATTACAAGTGTGAGGTGCTCATAGCGGAACAGTGTGAAATATGTGCGCTCAGAAGTTGTACTTATTCATCATTAACTAAGGGTAATGTTAAATTGATTCAGATGAAAGCTGCACTTCTTCATTAATTAGCTAACAAAAAAAGAAGGGATAACCTTCTTTTTAGGTAGTGCATTTAACTTATGCACTGGGGGGATGGGTGAGTATTACGCCTGTGATTTGGCGCTGTTGAATCTCTTTGTCAGTCTTGAAACCTTCCTGGACGCGGCCTTTTTGTGTATAGTTCCCTTTGCAGCAGCCTGCATAAGCTTCTTTTCAGCGGCAGCCAGTTTTTCTTTCGCGGTCTCGTAGTCACCTTGCAACATTGCAGATTCGAACGATTTAAGTATGCCTTTAAGATTGTTCTTTATGCGTCTATTGATCGCCGTCTTCTTGTTGATAACCGAGATTCTTTTTTTTGCGGATTTAATGTTTGCCATTTTAATTTCCCCCATTTCTTTAATACATTATTGTTTGTACAAACAATTCGCAACTGTCATGATATATCAGGGCGGCGCAAAATGCAATCGTTTTTTGAATAATACAGCCGGTGTTGACTGAGATATTTGGTTATGCTATACTAACTCACGCATAAATGATCCGATGGAATGATTTCGTTTCAATATTTGTGTTTTGATGATTTATGCGAGTTGTCATTTTTAATAATTTAGGGGAAAAGAGGAATCGAAGATGATTATAATTGTGAGTTTATTGCTTGCCCTTATCGTTATGGCTGCGAGCAATTCGATAAGAAAACATGCGGGAGCGTTTTATGTTGCAGCTCTTGTTCTCAGCATTGGAGCGATCGTTGTAACCGCCACGGGATTTCAACGTACTTTCCCGGTATGGATTAATCAATGGATTTGGCCTATTTTATCAAAGGGAACGCTGGCAACGGCGTTTTTTGTAATTGTAATGTATACCGGCGCATTGCCCGGAAAGAGCGGTCTTGTGCGCAAATTGATGCCCATACGTGCGGAGCTGTCAATAATTGCTACGATACTCACGTTGGGACACAATATCGCTTTTGGAATCACATATTTCCGCATGATGTTTGTTGCCTCGGCCACCATGCCTAAAAATCAGTTTATTGCAGGGGTGCTTTCCATCATTATGATGGCGATAATGATTCCGCTCTGTATAACATCGTTCAAATCCGTGCGCTCCAAAATGAAAGGACGTACGTGGAAAAAGTTGCAGCGGCTGGCATATGTGTTTTATGCGCTTATATACTGCCATGTGCTGATATTGCTGGTGCCGCTTGCAAAAAAAGGTATAACAATAGCTACGGTTACGGTAATTGCATACAGCTTTGTATTTTTGCTTTACGGCGGAATGCGCATCAGCAAGGCGGTTAAAGCCCGCGGATACCTTTTGAAAGGTACGCCTTATGCGGCAGCCCTTGCCGCATTCGTAGCGGTATGCCTGCTTGTACCGATTTACGGGGAACCCGCGACAGGCAATGATATTATGGAAGTGAAAAACGGTACTCCAAAATCGGTAAAAAAAGTCGTGCAGGATGAAGAAACGGGCGATGAGGCGGAAAACAGTTCGGATAATTCGGATAACGAGACTCCGGATTCCAATGTTGATGATAAACAGGACAATCAAAAACAAGATGCCGCCGCGACCGATAAAAAGAATGATACGTCGGGAAAAGATGCAGTAAAGAGCAATGACTCGACACAGGGTAAAAATGATAAAAGCGATCCGAAAGATGCGCAGCCGCAAGCACCGCCTCAGAAGTACAAAGACGGAGTGTTTACGGGAAGCGCAAAAGGATTTAACGGACCGGTTACAGTAAAAGTCGTTCTGAAAGGGGACGTCATAACAAGCGTATCGGTTGTATCGCACACGGATGATGAACCGTATTTTTCCAATGCAAAGGCGGTGCTCTCCAAAATAACGGATTCGCAGAGCACATCCGTAAGCGCGGTAAGCGGTGCGACGTTCAGTTCAAACGGAATAATAAATGCTGCCAAAAATGCTCTTTCTTCGGCTAGAAATTAGTTTGTTTTTCATATACAATTATCCCATGGGATTGTAGGTGGGGATTGCAGATTTACGAATGGACAGGAGTTGATTTTTACATGAAATCCTTGAAGATATTGTTGCCTTGCATTTGCTGCGCACTCTTTTTGACCGCATGTACATCGCCGGGGACAAATGGAGGCGGCGTCGGCACCGGTGCCGATGAGAAAAACTCGCGCACTATACTGGCAATGGAAACGGCGATGGATCTCACCGTATATGGCGGAGATGAGACTGTTTTGGATCAAATGGAGCGGTGCATAAAAGATCTCGACAAAGCTCTTTCAGTCACAAATAAGAGCAGTCAAATATTCAAGCTGAATGCGGCGGGCAAAGCAAAAGTGAGTCCCGATGTTTATTCGATTGTGGAGCATGCGCTCGAATTCAGCAAAGCCACGGACGGAGCTTTTGATATTTCTATATATCCATTGGTAAAGGCGTGGGGATTTACTCTTGATAATCCGCATGTTCCGTCCGCTTCGGAAATAAATTCCGCCCGTTCCGTGATAGACTACAGAAAAATAAAGCTTGAAGCGGGAGAAATTCACATGGACGAGGGGATGCAAATAGATCTTGGAGGCATTGCAAAAGGATATTTAGGCGACGAGCTCGTAAAAATATTGAAAAAAAACGGAATAAAGTCGGCATTGCTGAATTTAGGCGGCAATGTTGTTACGCATGGCTACAAACCTGACGGCTCCGAATGGAATGTTGCGATAACGGACCCTAACGGAGAGGACTATGCGGGAATAATCGCCGTGCATGATAAATGCGTGATTACCTCCGGAGGCTATGAGAGATTTTTCACAGATGAGAATGGGAAAAAATATTGGCATATAATGGATGCCTCCACGGGATATCCCGCAGACAAGGGGCTGATTTCAGTGACCATAGTCGGAAAATCGGGAATAAAGGCGGATGCCATGTCGACGGCGTTGTTTGTAATGGGGACGGAAAAGGCTGTCGAGTTTTCTAAAACCCAGAAAGATTTTGATGTTATTTTAATCTCTAAAGACGGGGAACTCTATGTGAGCGAGGCGATTGCCGACAATTTCAAGCCGACGGGGGCGTATGCGGATAAGATGTTGCATCTTATTTAGCGGACAATGCGGCGGATGCATGCATATGGAAAAATCGAGATACAGCATTAAAAAAATGATTACCAAGGGAGATGTCGTTTTATTGATTATTTTAATCATTGCGGCATTTTTCTCGTGGTTTTCGTTCATGCCCGGACGGAGTACGGAAAATGCCGTCGTTGTAATCAGCGTTGACAAAGAAGTTTATGGAGAATACCCCCTTAACGAAGACAAGGGAATACAGGTCAGAAATGGAGCGGAAACCAATTATGTCGAGATAAAAGACGGCAAGGTGCGCGTAATTCAAGCCAGTTGCCATAATCAGGACTGTGTGCATCAAAGGGCTATATCAAAAGAAAATGAGTCAATTATTTGTTTGCCTAATAAAGTAATCGTTACGATACGCGGAGGGGAAGAATCGGGTATTGATTCCACATCGAGATGATTTCTCCGGCGGAGGATTTGCAGTGAAGAAGAAAAACAGCAATTATTCGATCAGTAAAAAAATTGCGCTTTGTGCCGTGCTTGCAACATTGGCGCTGATGTTTTCATATATCGAGATGCTGTTTCCGCTCAGCATTGCCATTCCCGGCGTCAAAATCGGCATTGCAAACATTGTCGTAATAGTGGCGCTGTATCTGTTCGACATAAAATATGCATTGGTGGTAAATATTGTGCGCATTGCGATGGCGGGATTGCTTTTTACGGGATTGTTCGGAGCGTTATTCGCCTTGAGCGGCGCGTTGCTCAGCATGATCATCATGGCGCTCCTTAAAAAAAGTGGCATGTTCAGCATAATCGGAGTCAGCATGGCGGGTGGAGCCGCGCATAATCTTGCACAGATAAGTCTGGCAGCCGCCATAGTCGAAAATATAAATATTTTTCTGTACTTGCCGGTTCTTATAATATCAGGAGCCGCTACGGGCATAGTGATAGGGTTTTTGGCGAATATAATTACGGCAAGGCTGAGGAGCAGTCTGAAAATTAAAACGGCTTGACAAATTCGAGCTATGGATTTATGCTGAATGAGCAGAACAATTGAATATTGATACTTCGGGGCAGGGTGAAATTCCCGATCGGTGGTAAAGTCCACGAGCGCAAGCAGAACCGGTTAGATTCCGGTACCGACAGTTAAAGTCTGGATGGAAGAAGTGAATTGATGATGCGGATGAGATTCCCGTTTGCCGGGCATATCCGTTGAAATTCAGGACAATTTGGCCTCGATATTATATATCGGGGTTTTTTATTTGGATTTAAGGGGGCAGCAATGGTAACGGATGAATATTACATGAGGAGAGCTCTTGAACTTGCGAAGAGAGGACGCGGATTCACAAGGAGCAATCCCCTTGTGGGTGCGGTTATAGTAAGAGATGATCGGATAATAGGCGAAGGTTTTCATGAAAGGTACGGTGAGAGTCACGCCGAAGTGAATGCCATCGATGATGCACTTGCAAAAAATAAACATGACTGTCTGAGCGGATCCGCTATATATGTGAATCTCGAGCCTTGTTTTCACTACGGAAAAACTCCTCCGTGCGTTGATAAAATCATCGAACATAAATTTTCAAGAGTTGTTATTGCAATGCAGGATCCGAATCCTCTGGTTTGCGGCAAGTCAATAGAAAAATTGAGGCGGCACGGTATTGCCGTAGATTTAGGAATCATGAAGAAAGAAGCGGCGCGCCTGAATGAGGTGTTCATTCACTTCATGCGCAGAGGAAAACCGTTTATATGCATGAAATCCGCAATGAGTCTCGACGGGAAGATAGCGACCGCTTCGGGAGATTCAAAATGGATAAGTTCCGAGGAGAGCAGAAAAAAAACAGCGGCGCTTAGATATGAATATCAATCCATAATGGTCGGGGTGAATACGATAATTGCCGACAATCCCAGACTGACCGCGCGGATTGCCGGTAAGCCCGATCCGATAAAAATAATTATTGATTCCGCTCTTCGTCTGCCGACGGATGCGATTGCACTGAAAAATGAAGGGGATAACCAAACCATCATATATTGTACGAAATGTGACGGTGAAGCCGGGAAAAAGAAAGAAGAATTGAGCCAAATGCATAATGTCGTCATTGTAGAAACAGATAAAAAAGATGGGATGGTAGACATGCAGGAGGCTGCGGCGGATATCGCGTCGCGGGGGATTTCCTCAATTTTGCTTGAAGGAGGCGGAACTCTCAATTTCACAATGATTCGTGAAGGACTGCTTAATAAGGGAATTTTTGTGATTGCGCCGATGATAATCGGCGGGGAAAATGCCAAAACTCCCGTAATGGGAGAGGGCTATGCCGAAATATCAGATGCAAGGATCTTGAAAGAGATGAGTTTTGAACGGGTGGGGCAGGATTTGTTCGTGTCCGCATATTTTTAGAAATGAGGATTGAAAATGTTTACGGGAATAGTTGAAGAAATAGGAATAATCAAAGGAATAAAAAAAACGAGCAATGCTATGAAGCTTGATATAAGCGCAAAAACCGTGATAAACGGAGCAAAAATAGGAGCAAGCATAGCGACAAACGGTGTGTGCCTGACAATAGCCGAATTTGCCGCCGATGGATTTACAGCCGATGTGATGCCCGAAACATTTGCGCGAACGAATTTGAAATCCCTAAGAGCGGGGAGCAGGGTAAACCTTGAAAGCGCTCTTTCTATTTCAAAAAATATTGACGGACATATCGTGCAGGGTCATGTCGATGGAATCGCCGCAATCAAAGGGGTGAAGCATGATGGAAATTCTAAAATAATAAAGTTTGAAACTGACGATTCACTTTTCAAATATATAATTCCGCAGGGATCAATTGCGATTGACGGTACGAGTTTAACGATAACGAAAACGGATTGCCCGTTTTTTGAAATATCGCTCATTCCCACCACGCAGCGCGACAGCGTGCTGGCATTAAAAGGGATCGGAGATGAAGTGAATATAGAATGTGATGTGATCGGCAAATACATAGCAAATATCATCGAAAAGCATTTTTACGGGAAATTTGAAGACGGGAATACTGCGGAAGAAGGAAAGTCTGCAAAAATGAGGATAACGGAAGAATATTTGCTCAGTAAAGGATTTTGAAAAAGATTATGTTAAGAATGTGTATGGGGAGGTAAAGAATGAATTTTAATCTAAACACAATTGATGAGGCGGTAGAGGATCTCAAAGCAGGCAAGATCATTCTTGTTACGGATGATGAGGATAGAGAAAATGAAGGGGATTTGATTTGTGCCGCTGAGTACGCCGGTCCGGAAAACCTGAATTTTATGGCAACGTTCGGAAAGGGGCTCATATGTATGCCGATGAGTGAGGAAATCGCATCCAGGCTGCAGCTTGATCAGATGGTAACTCATAATACGGACAATCATGAAACGGCCTTTACAGTGTCAATAGATCATGTGGATACTTCTACCGGGATTTCCGCATATGAGCGCTCCGTCACCGCGCTTGCCGCGGCGGATCCCGCCTCAAAACCGGGTGATTTCAGGCGCCCCGGGCATATGTTTCCCTTAATTGCAAAAAAAGGAGGTGTTCTGATAAGGAACGGACATACCGAGGCGACGGTAGATCTTATGAAAATATGCGGATTTGCGGAGTGCGGTATATGCTGCGAAATAATGGATGACGACGGCAAAATGATGCGAAGAGATGCGCTTCGGGAGTTTGCGAAAAAACATAATCTCAAATTCATAACAATAACGCAGCTGCAGGAATATAAGCGCAGAACGGAGATGCTCGTTGAGCGGGTTGCCGATGTTAATATGCCGACAAAATACGGGAATTTTCGGGCATACGGATACGTAAACAAATTAAACGGCGAGCACCATGTGGCTCTCGTTGCGGGCGATATAAGCGACGGCAAGTCCGTTTTGTGCCGCGTTCACAGCGAATGTTTGACGGGAGATTGTTTCGGATCTCTGAGATGCGATTGCGGAGATCAATTCGCGCGTGCAATGCAAATGATAGCAGAAGAGGGGCGGGGGATACTGCTTTATATGCGCCAGGAGGGGCGTGGCATCGGACTTATAAATAAGTTGAAAGCCTATGAACTGCAGGATCAGGGCTATGATACCGTGGAAGCGAATATAGCGCTGGGATATCCGGAGGATCTTAGAGAATATTCGATAGGAGCTCAGATACTGGCGGATCTTGGGGTGAAGGAATTGAGACTTCTGACAAACAATCCTTCAAAAATATACGGCCTGAAAGGCTTCGGAATGGACATAATAGAGCGTGTCCCCATACAAATAGAGTCGAATGAGGTGGATGAATTTTATTTAAAAACGAAAAAAGATAAGATGAATCATATTTTGGATGAATTTAATTGAGAGAGGGAGGTTATAATGAGAATTTTTGAAGGAAAGCTGGTGGCTGCCGGCGAAAAGTACGCAATAGTTGTAAGCCGTTTTAATGAATTTATTAATTCGAAATTGTTGTCCGGAGCCGTCGATGCTTTAAATCGTCACGGGGTAACGGATGATCACATTGATGTATACTGGGTTCCCGGAGCATTCGAGATACCGCTCGCGGCGAAAAAGCTTGCCGAAAGCAAAAACTATGATGCCGTTATTTGTCTGGGCAGCGTGATCAGAGGCGCTACCACACATTATGAACTTGTATCCGCTGAGGTTGCAAAGGGAGTGGCACAGATATCTCTTCAAACGGAAATCCCTGTCATATTCGGAGTTCTAACTACGGAAAGTATAGAGCAGGCTATTGAGCGCGCAGGCACCAAAGCTGGCAATAAGGGATATGAGGCTGCAGTTTCGGCGATTGAAATGGCGGGGCTCCTGTCGCAGCTGTAATGCGGCTTGGTTGCCGGAAACAATTCCGGCAACCGCTCTTTTTCGCCTGAGCGGCAACGCGGTCAAATATTCCCATCCGACGGCTTCTCATACCTGTGCGCTTGCAGGATTTATAAACGAGAAGTACCGACTTGTCAGCAAGCAACGACGTGGATATATCAGGGCATACTTTCGCTTCCGGAAAGAAAGCCTATATCGTTATCATTTTGCATAAGTCGGTAATTTGCTTAAAGCCGATAATTTTAAATTCGGAAGTCCCGGCATTTTCTCCATTAGAGAATTTTTCATCAGGCATCTTTTTTATAGGGCTCATTTTTTTGAGCTTTTTTTCCTCTGCATCCCTTTTGAGCTGTTCAAGACCGAGTCTAATCAATTCAACGGTTGCTTCTGAACGAGTTTGAAAACGGTTTTCAAAGTGAAAATTTTCAATAGCGTTAAACATTTCTTCATCAACCGAAACAGTATAGCGTGGCTTAGTAGTTGCCATTTATAACACCTCCCTTCACTTGCGATTATACACCAGTGAACCACTGCATGAAAGGAGGTGAATGCATGGCTACGGGTATGAGAAGTTTTACGATTTCAATAACCCCGAATATGGATATGGAGTTGGACAGAGTAAAGCAGGAAATCTATTACAAAGACACACAAAACGATATGATAATATGATAAGGGATTTAATTATGCGTGGCTTGCGCAGTTTAAAAGAAGAAAAATCGCCAAATGAGAACAAGAATGAGCGGACTGCATAAATGAGATATAAGGCGTAAAGGCCTAATATTGCTATTTTTTTTAATTAAGTGATAGTATTAAAAGAAAAAGGGTATATGTTGTCGGGATGAGTTATAGGTTTTTAGTTTTTATGCTTGAGGAGGAGATGATTATGAAAAAGAGGAATAGGGCTGTTGCTATATTTACGGTGTTGACAATGTTGCTGTCTTTTGCTTTCATGAATACAACCGCCGTATTTGCAGACAATCCAGCCGCTACTCCGAATGTAGATAGGTTAAAGGAAATCTTATCCTTTTTTGACAATAAGTTATACATTTCAGCAAACTACGCGGAGCAAGATATTGATGAGGATTTGGTGAAGGAGGTTCTTACATCCTTGATTGACAGTGAGGATATAAAGGATGGTGTGAGTGTAGAAAGCGCACTTAAGAAGTCGAGTTCCGATAATTGGGAGATAATGGTAAAGGAAACTTCAAATTCACTGCTGGTACCGTTCAGCCTTACCGTATTGCATGAGAATAAGATCGACGGTTTCAATGCGGTATATATTCCGCCGAAAAGTTTTGAAACGGCGGACAAGCTGTTTAAGTATGGCGAGGATACCTTCTACAGCCCTGATATCGCACGAAATCTCGCTGACAATTTCGGATGGGTAGAGCCTGACAATGATAAGAAAAACGGATTGTTATTAGTGACGTACGATGTGTTGTCATTCGGCGAATATGAGACTTATCTGGATTTCAATGCTCCTGCAGGAAAGGGTGTGAGTGTGGTGCTTGAATCCGGAGAAACTGCGGAAGATATTGTATTGGGCAGTAAAATATTTGCTGAGGCAAAAACGGCGGACGGAAATCTCTGCTCGAGAGTACGCCACCAAGCAAATTCCCCGTACGGAATCATAAGCAGAGTTTACTGGGTAGGTGATGCCGATAATGCGGATCTGAAAGACCCTGTCAGCTCCATTAAAATCAAAGTGGAAGGCAGCACGGATTATGTATCATACCCTGTAAGCAAAGTGGATGTTGCCGGCGGCACGCCGGGAGGTAGTGATCCCGGGACAGGCACACCGGGAGGCAGTGATCCTGGAAGTCCCACTCCGGGGAGTGCTGCTCCGGCAGGAGGTAGTCCGGGAATAGGTTTTGCGACGGCTCCGGGCATCGCGTCAAATGTTGTTGATAGCAACAAGGATGCGGATAAGGGCAGTGCAGCTTCCGATGCCATGTTTTCAGATATTTCCGGACACTGGGCAAAAGATGCGATCATTGAACTTGCTAAAAAAGGAATATTGAAAGGTGTGGGCAACGGCATTTTTGCGCCTGAATCGGTGATGACAAGAGGTGCTTTCGTCACTCTGCTTGGAAGAGGTGTAAACATCAACACCACTGAATTTGAAGATGTGAAATTTGCAGATGTGCCGAAAACTTCATATTACGCGCCATACGTGGACTGGGCGGCTAAGAATAAAATAGTTGCGGGTATGAGCGAGAGCGTATTTTCGCCAAAGTCAACTGTAACCAGAGAGCAGATGGCCGTAATGCTTGTTGCATATTTGAAATCAACAGGCAAAGAATTGCCTGAGAAAAATTTGGACGTCAATTTCTCGGATGCGGCAAAAATCAGTGATTACGCTGCCTCTGCCGTACAGGCCGCAGCCAAGGCCGGATTGCTTGCAGGCAAAAATGGAAATATTTTTGATCCTGTTGCTCCGGTAACCCGTGCGGAAGCGGCAAAAGTGATTCATCTGCTTCTTGAGATGAACGCTGCTGCCAAATAAAACATCAATAAATAAGACGGCAAATTCATAAAAAACGGCAATCGGTTCGGATTTGACAGTTGTTTTCTATCCGGATCGATTGTCATTTTATTTGCCTCAGGAAAATCTGTCCGCTGAGTTGTAGAAAAAATATCTTTATTTATGATATAATGGTTGCATTCATTGCATACTCAACACTATAGGTGTTGAGTAATGCGGCGTTGCCGATATGAAGCAACCATTTGATCATGCTGGAGTCTGTTGTCATGATATAATGATTGCATTCATTGCATACTCAACACTATAGGTGTTGAGTAATGCGGCGTTGCCGATATGAAGCAACCATTTGATCATGTCGGAATCTATTGTCATGATCTAATAACCGCAGTTATTTACTTGATTTGCGGTTATTATAATTAGATGCCGTGCGATAATTTGTCGCCGATATTGCAAAAAGCGATAAAAACGCACATGTTTTTTTGTTTTACATAGAGGTGCGGATGGACTCTCTGAAAGAAAAAATATTGGAAGAAGGAACTGCGATCGGCAGTGATATCGTAAAAGTCGACAGGTTTTTGAATCATAAACTTGATGTGCGGTTTCTGGAAGCCATAGGCAAAGAATTCCACAATTTATTCAAGAGCTGCAATGTTACATTGATATTGACCGCAGAATCGGGCGGCATAGCTGTTGCCGCCGCCACATCAAAATTTTTCGGATATGTACCCGTTATCTTTGCAAAAAAGGCAAAGCCCAGCACCATGACCGACGGATATTATGCTGCGGAAGCAAAATCGTTTACAAAGGGTACGCGTTCCACCTTTATTGTTTCCAAGGAGTTCATACATGCGGGAGACAATGTCCTCATAATTGATGATTTTATGGCACACGGAGAAGCTGCAACGGCTCTTTGTGAGCTGGTTTCGCAGGCGGGCGGCAAAGTGTGCGGAATAGGCGCTGTTATAGAAAAACGATATCAGGGCGGATATGCCAAGCTGACCGGAGCGGGGTATCGCGTTGAATCGTTAGCGTGCATTGAAAAAATCGTTGATGGGGAAATAATTTTTATCGATTGATTTTTAGGCGCGCGCCCTGTGGAACGCGTCTTGTTTAAAATCATATAATCAATGGCTTTCATTAATTCTTTGGTTTTTTTAGGAGAGGTGTAAAATGAAGAAAATTTTATCAGTTTTTTTAATTGCGGCTTTGGTTTTTGCATTGGCTGCATGCGGAGGAAATGAAAAACAAGGCGATGGCGGAGACGCAAAACTCAAGGTCGGATTTATCTTTATAGGTAGCATAAATGACGGCGGATATACCCAGGCTCATTATGACGGAATGAAAGCTGCCGAAAAGCATTTTAAAGGCGAAATAGAGACCCTTTATTTGGAAAACGTGAGCGATACCGATAAGCAGGCTTCGCTTGATGCAGCGAGAAACCTCATAGACCAGGGATGCAATGTGGTGGTCGGGTGTTCATACGGTTATATGGACGCTCTTGGAGAGCTTGCAGACAAGGATGAATATAAAAATGTGAAATTCCTGCATTTCTCCGGAAATCAGATGAATGATTCAAATTTCGGGAATTTCTTCGGAGCAATGGAGGAGGCTAGATATCTCACCGGGATGATTGCGGGAAGCATGACTAAGAGCAACAAGATAGGTTATGTTGCGGCACATCCTTATACGGAAGTAATAATAGGAATTAATGCCTTTACTCTCGGTGTGCAGTCCGTTAATAAGGATGCAACCGTTAAAGTTGTGTACATCAATTCATGGGGCGATCCGGAGCTTGAGAAAACGGCTGCGGAACAGCTGCTTGCAGCGGGATGTGACGTGCTTACTCAGCATTCGGATTCCACCGCGCCTCAGTTGGCTGCGCAGGAAAAAGGTGCGTTTGCGATCGGTTACAATTATGATAATCCTGTTGCGGAGAAAGCATATTTGACTTCTGCAATCTGGCATCACGATTCGTTCCTGATCGATACATTTAAAGCTGTGATGGATAACACGTGGAAACCGGAAAGTTATTACGGCACGATTGCAGACGGATATATCGGTATAGGCAAGATGACAAAACTTGTTCCTTCCGATGTTCAGGAGAAGGTAAATGCAAAGTTGGATGAGATGAAAAACGGCGAATTCACACCGTTCTCGGGCAAAATTGAATTCGCTGACGGCGGAACGCTTTGTGAAGACGGCAAAAAGCTTACAAGAGATGAGATCTGGTCGCTCAATACAAAACTCATCAAGGGTGCAGAGGGTACCAAGTAAGTCTATCTTCCGTTTGTGGAGAGCTGAAAACGAGTAATATAAAAAGCTGTTGGGATTCCGACTTTCCGGCAGCTTTTTTTATTGAAATTGAGGTCTTTACGATATAAAATATGACTGTATGAATACATATGGTTTTGACTGCTTATATGGAGGGATTTTTTAATGAAAGACGGTAGCGCGATTGCAATGCGCGGTATATCCAAATCGTTCGGCAGCATAAAGGCGAATGAAGACGTGAATCTCACGGTAAGAATCGGTGAAGTCCATGCGCTGCTGGGTGAAAACGGCGCCGGCAAATCAACGCTCATGAATATGCTTTCCGGAATATATAAGCCGGACGCGGGAGAAATATATATAAATGGGCAAAAGGTTGATTTCAGGACTCCAAAGGATTCGATCGGCAAAGGGATAGGTATGATTCATCAGCATTTTAAGCTGGTTGAGGTCATGACTGCAAAAGAAAATATAATACTCGGACAGCCCGAGGGGGTGTTTTTCAGCGGCAAAAATCTTGCGGCAAAGATTCGCAAACTTTCGGAAGAATACGGCTTGGATATAGATCCGGATAAAAAGGTATACGATATGTCAGTCGGCGAAAAACAGACGCTTGAAATCATGAAAGTGTTGTACAGAGGCGCGGATATATTGATAATGGACGAGCCTACGGCGGTTCTCACCCCTCAGGAAATATCACGGCTTTTCAAAGTCATTAAAAATATGTGTTCCAAGGGATGCTCGGTAGTCATAATCACTCATAAGCTGAATGAAGTAATGGAAATCTCGGACCGAGTGACGGTACTGAGAAAAGGACGATCCGTAGGGACGGTTACCACAAGCGAGATTGAAATCCCGACGCTGATCGAAATGATGGTGGGGGAGCGTGTTGAACTTGAAATAAAAAGAGAATTGCCGAAAATTGGCGAGAAACTTCTTGAACTTGACGGTTTGAGCGTTTTGAACAGCGACGGAAAAGAGACATTGTCAAATATAAATATCAACCTTTACGGGGGGGAGATTCTGGGCGTGGCAGGTGTTGCAAACAGCGGGCAAAAAGAGCTCTGTGAGGCTATCGCCGGTTTGAGGGCGCCGAGCAGGGGACGGATTTTTTTCAAGGGTGAAAATATAGTGGGGCATTCTCCGCGCGATATAATAAGGCTCGGGATAAGGATGGGATTCATTCCTGAGGACAGGCTCGGAATGGGCTTGGTGGGAAGTATGGATATAACCCACAATATAGTTTTGAAAGATTATCAAAATCAGTCGGGAATCTTCTTAAAGAGGCGCGAATGCGCGCTCAAAGCGGAAAAAATTGTTAAAGATTTGGATATTCAGACTCCGGGAATAACAACTCCGGTAAAAAAATTGTCGGGCGGAAATATACAAAAGGTGCTGCTGGGAAGAGAGATAGATTCGGCGCCAAAGGTTCTGATTACGGCATATCCGGTAAGAGGACTCGATATCGGAGCTTCATACAAAATATACGATCTGCTGAATCGACAAAAAAGCGACGGCGTCGGAGTTTTATTTGTCGGGGAAGATCTCGATGTACTCATTGCGCTTTGTGACAGGATTATGGTACTTTGTCACGGTGAGATGATGGGAATAGTGAATCCCAAGGAAAAAAGCAAAGAGGAAATCGGTTTAATGATGACAGGTCAGAGGCTTATGGAGGAGGGACTCAATGAGATTCAGATTGATTAAAAGAGACGGTCTACCTAAAAAAAAGGAGACTGTGATAAGAGTTGCAGCAATACTGTTATCGCTTATTTGCTCGGGAATTATACTTCTTGCATTCAAACTGGATCCCATCGCAATTTTCAAGGCGATAGCTGAAGGAGCGCTCGGAACTGATGTGCGCGTTGCTCAAACCGTAGTAAAAACGATTCCGCTCCTCATAACTTCACTGGGGATCATAGTCGCCTTTAAGATGAAATTTTGGAATATCGGCGGAGAAGGACAAATAACCATGGGTGCGCTTGCCGCCACGTGGATTGCACTAAATTTGAGCGACGGATTGCCTGCACCATTAAAGCTGATAATTATGGGAATTGCAGCCGTAACTGCCGGGGGAATATGGGCGCTGATCCCCGCGGTTTTTAAAGCAAAAATGGGTACGAACGAGACCATTTTTACACTCATGATGAATTACATTGCAATTAATTTTGTGACATATCTTCAATACGGTCCGTGGATGGATAAAAGCGCCGGCGGATTCCCCAAAATTGCGCCGTTTCCCGAAAATGCAATTCTTCCGTCCACATTCGGAGTCAACATAGGATGGATTATCGCGCTTATCGCCGTAGCGTTCATGTATGTTTTTATGAATTATACAAAAAAAGGATATGAAATTGCCGTGGTGGGAGAGAGCATTGAAACCGCACGTTACGCCGGCATGAACATAAAGAAGATAATAGTTGCAGCAATGTTTATATCGGGCGGAATATGCGGACTTGTTGGAATGATTCAAGCTGCCGCCATAGAAAAAACATTGGTTGCCGGCATCGCGAACGGTTACGGATTTACTGCAATCATAACCGCGTGGCTCTCGAGGCTCAATCCGATAACTGCAATTTTTGTCTGCTTCGCATTTGCCATGCTGCTGCAAGGCGGTGCATATATACAAATTGCGATGAACGTTCCCGCGGCAGTAGCGCAGATAGTTCAAGGAACCGTGCTGTTCTTCGTGCTGGGAAGTGAGTTTTTCCTGCAGTACAAACCGGTTTTTGCGCAGAATAAAAAGATGGAGGTGGCATGATGAGTGACTTTTTGGCAGCATGTATAGTGGCGGGGATGCCGCTTCTCCTTGCTACCGTAGGTGAGATAATTACGGAAAAATCGGGGAGTTTGAATCTCGGCGTTGAGGGCATGATGCTTATGGGAGCCGTAATGGGATTCTTCACGGCGCAAGCCACCGGGAACGCCGCTCTTGCAATTCTTGCCGCACTGGCGGCAGGCGGGATGGGTGCTCTCATCTTTGCGTTTTTAACTGTCAGCCTGCGGACGAATCAGGTCGTGACCGGATTGACATTGACAATTTTCGGCACGGGATTCGCCCGCTTTGTCGGGAAACCTATGCTGGGTACTACCATTCCGGGAGATGTGGGAGCTATGTTTGCGGAAAAACCCGTTCCCGGGCTCTCATCGATCCCCGTAATAGGGCCCGTATTTTTTGAGCACGATTTTATAGTTTATGCCGGATATTTCATATTCATTATTGCGGGAATATATCTATACAAGACGAGATTCGGGCTGAACCTTCGCGCGGTGGGTGAAAATACCGGGGCGGCGGATGCTTCCGGTGTGAACATCAATATATATAAATATGCGCACATAATTGCGGGAGGAATGCTGTGCGGTCTTGCGGGAGCATATCTTTCACTGGTCAGAATTCCGATATGGCAAACGGATGTGGTAAACGGCAGAGGCTGGATTGCCGTTGCCCTTGTAATTTTTGCTTCGTGGAATCCGATAAAGGCATTTTTCGGTGCGATTCTTTTCGGCGGTCTTAGCATACTGGGATTGAAACTTCAAGCGATGGGAATACATATCTCACAGTATCTCGTGGACATGGTTCCGTACATAGCGACGATAGCGATCGTAGTTTTGAGTACGAGGCGACAAAGCAAAGAGAACAGTCCTCCCGGCGATTTAGGTGTGAACTACTTTAGAGAGGAACGATAACGAATTTTTAATTGCAGCAATTTAAAAAACGGCAAATCAAAAATATTTGCTGTTTTTTTATTTAAACGTATTGACATTTATTTCCAATTTATGTATATTAATTACAAATAGTCATCGTCTAATTTTTAATGTATTTTTGAAAGGAGTAATATGGACAGAGCAAATAACAGAGGAAATGATCCGCTCAGATTTGAAATCAGAGAGCAAATAGGGGTCATAGCCGAATATCCGTCAGGTTGGTGCAAAGAAGTGAATATGGTTGCATGGAATGACGCTGCGCCGAAGTATGACATAAGGGATTGGGATCCGAATCACGAGCATATGTCGAGAGGAATTACGCTGCATGCGGAAGAGATGAAAAAGCTTTCGGAGATTATAAAAGGACTGAAAATGTAAGCGATCGTAATTCTATATGCTGAATTTATGTGCTGAATTTGAAATTTAAAGACTTGGAAATTTAAATTCAAAAATTAAAAACTTGAAAACCTAAAACTTACTATTCCTTTAAATCTGATGAAGCGGTATGAAAGCCGCTTTGTCAGGTTTTTGGATTGTATTTTTACTGATAAGCATATACAATTAAGTAAATAGGAAGACACAGCCGAAGTGCGGCGGATATATGGATTTTCGTGATTGGTATTGTCGGGGGTGAACAATGAATATCAAATTGATTAAAGAATTAAGGGCGCAGCCCGAGATTATCGATATTGATCGGGGGACGCCGATAAGAACGATAGCAGACAAATATCAGGGAGAGCTTAATTACAGAATTCTTGCTGCCCGCGTTGATAATATGACTGTAGATCTTAATGAAACGCTTGAAAAAGAAGTGACGGTGGAGTTCTTAGACATGCGGGATATCGCCACCAATTTGATATATCAGCACAGCTTGTCTTTAATATACCTCAAGGCGATAAGTGATGTTTTGGGCAAAGTGGGTGTGGATATAAAAAATTCACTTAACAAGGGGCTCTATACGGTCATTAAAACCCTTAAACCCCTCAGCGATGAGGACATCGTCAGCATTGAAAATCGAATGAAAGAAATTGTTGAGCAGAATATCCCGTTTGTGAAAGAAGTAGTTACACGTGAGCAGGCTTTGCAAACATTCGTTGAAGACGGGCACGTAGGCAAGAGCAGACTGCTGATGGGGGCGGAAGAGCAGAGCCATTACATTTTCTACTCACTGAACGGGTATCGAAACTTTTTCTACGGTCTTATGGTGCCGTCAACCGGATATATAGAGCATTTTGAGTTGCGCAAGTACAGGGCGGGAGTGTTGCTTAGATTCCCTCATCCGTCACAACCCAATGTTATTCCCGAGTACATAGATGAGGAAAAGATGTACTCGGCATTCAGCGAAGCGAATCGTTGGGGGGATCTTATGGGCGTATCCTCGCTCGCGGATCTCAATGAAAAAGTCTATAATGGTGAATATAAGGAGCTGATACAACTTTCCGAAGCTCTGCATGAGAAAAAAATCACCGAGATCGCGGATATGATCAAGGCTGAAAAGCGCAGACTCATACTGATTGCAGGACCGTCCTCCTCCGGAAAGACAACCTTTGCAAAAAGATTGTGCATTCAGCTTAAAGTCAACGGTTTGAATCCGCTGTACATGGGCACCGACGATTATTTTGTGGAAAGACCGGATACGCCGATTGATGAACACGGAGATCCCGATTATGAGAATTTGGGAGCTATGGACATAGGCCTGTTCAATGCAAATATGAGCGCGCTTCTTGCGGGAGAAACGGTGGATCTTCCGACATTCGATTTTCTTACCGGACACAAGATGTACGGCAAACGAATTACAAAGATAGGCAAGAATCAACCCATAGTTATAGAGGGAATCCATGCTCTTAACGAAGCGATGACTCCGGGATTTGACCGCAATGAAAAATTTAAGATATATATAAGTCCGCTCACACAGATAACTATAGACGATCACAACAGAATCCCCACGACAGATGCCAGGATGCTCAGAAGACTGGTTCGGGATAATTTGTATAGAGGGCATAGTGCGGCTTCGACAATTTCATCATGGAGTAAAGTAAGAGCGGGGGAAGACAAAAACATTTTCCCGTACAACGGCGAAGCTGATGTATTTTTCAATTCCGTTCATTTGTACGAATTGGCGGTGCTCAAAAAATATGCGGAACCGCTGCTTGAAGGAATAACGCCTATGGAGCGGGAATATGCGGAAGCGACAAGATTGCTGAAATTTTTACATTTTTTCCTTCCCATTGAGGATGATGCGATTATTGTTAACAATTCAATTTTGCGAGAGTTTATCGGCGGCAGTATCTTTGTGTGATGTTGTCCGTTAAAACTCTGTTATTACAATGCATTTCCGCGGTTAGAGTTGACAAATATTAAAAAAGTATTACAATAGCCTTGTACGGAGTAAATTTTGATTTTGTACTGTACCAAATAGTCTAACATGGGTCGATAGGAGGTGTGTTATGGGTATGGGAGAAACACTGGAGAAACGTGCCAAGCATTTAGCTATCAAAACGATCACAAGCAAAATAAGTTCAAATCCTGAGAAAAATATAGACCAGGCCTTTCAACTCGCTCGCAAATGGGCAAAGGGAGATTTTGCCAGATCGCAGGTCGAGAATGTCTATACGATGTATCGTGATGTTCCGTCAATACATGAGTTCATAAATGAATTGTTTGCTACAACGGACAATCATTGCTTATCTACAGCTTTCAACAATTTTTTCTCGAATGCCGTTTGGCAGGGAATGCCTAAAAGAGCGCAAATATTTAACGAAACCGGGACTAAAATTCCTTTTGCACTTCTGATAAGTCCGTCCATGCGATGCAATCTGGATTGCACCGGGTGCTATGCAAACAGCTACAGCAAAGAAGATGACATTCCGTTTGAAGAAATGGACAGATTGGTCGGTGAAGCGCGCGATCTCGGTATACACTATATTATAATTCTGGGCGGAGAGCCGTTCATTAATGAGTATATGCTGGACATATATGAAAAATATAACGACATCATATTTACACCTTTTACAAACGGTACGCTGATTGATGAACAGGTTGCGGACAGATTGCAGAAACTCGGGAATGTCATGCCGATGTTTTCTCTTGAAGGATTTGAAAAAGAAACAGACGCAAGGCGTGGGAACGGGGTGTTTAAGCGCACCACTGCCGCCGCCGGGTTGCTTAAGGAAAGAGGCGTATTGTTCGGCATATCCTCTGCAACGGCGACAAACAATGTGGATGTCGTCACATCGGACGAATATATCGACATGATTATAGAGCTGGGGGCGAAAATGATTTGGTATTTCATGTTCATGCCTGTAGGGCATGAGCCGGCAATAGACCTGATGCTCACCCCTGAACAAAGATTGAGACTCGGAGAACGCACGAGAAAGATACGTGTAACAAAAAAAATATTCCCTGTTGATTTTTTCAATGACGCGCCGTATGTAGGCGGATGCATCGCCGGGAAATATTACTGTCATATAAATTCCAATGAGGATGTAGAACCTTGTATTTTTGCACACTATTCGGCTGTAAATCTTAAAAACAAGCCGCTTATAAGTGCATTTGAACATCCTTTCTTTAAAGAGCACATCGCAAGGCAACCTTATAACGACAATATGTTGCTGCCGTGCATGATGATTGACAATCCGACAGTTGTCAGGGAAATCATGGAAAAGACGGGCGCAAAACCTTCTGACAGGGGGGCTGAAATGATGCTTTATGACGAGGAGTTTAAGCGCCGCATAGATGAGGTTGCCGAAAACTTCAAACCGTATGCGGATAAAGCGTGGGAAGAGGTTTTCCACGGAAAAGGACGCACGGGGATGTCGAAAGGCTGATGACTTAAACAGAGTGATGAAAAACAGGCTGTGCGCGTTAGCGCACAGCCTGTTTTAATTATATATAACGTTACAAGCACATATAAACACGCCTCAAGAAGCCGTCTCTACAGTGCAGTTTTCCAAAGACCGTGAAGATTGCAATATGCATAAACTGCAACAGCTTTATCCCCGTCGGCAACCGCAAAATTAACTTCAGGAGCACCCGTGTGATCAAGATATTTAAGATCGTATCCCTGCTCCGTTTCAAGCACTATCCACCCGATGTAATGCTCTTCAACCATCGGATGCGCCACGCTGCCCACCACTACGCTGACTTTCGAGCCGTCGCACGAAACTACAGGGATATGTTTCTCATGTGCAGCCTCTTCGGTGTTCGGATTAAGAAGCCTCATAGGCTCCCCACAACAGACAACTGCAGGGCCCATATCTTCAACGAGCTGTACGATATTTCCGCAATGTGCGCATTTGAAAAATTTCAATTCCTGTTTCATATTATTGTCCTCCATAACAATTCTCTCACATCATAGTGCAAACTTTAATTACCAATGCCGTCAGTAATCAATATCACAATGCACATATAAGCGCATGACTTTATTATACCCTATTATGAGAAAAATAACACGATCAGCGAATAAATAAGCAAGATACCGGGATGCAGAACATATCAGGATGCAGAACAGCCGGGGATTGATCACAGCACATAATATGGATAAAAATGAGAAAAATGCATTGGTGAATTTTGCATCAATCCCTCAAATCAATCCCCAAAAAAGGAATGCGGGGATGCGTGTTTCAGTGCAGCATGAAAAAAGAAGCGGATAGCCCCAAAAGAATAATGATTTCGCCATGTATAAATCTAAGCGGAAATATCCAAAAAAGTATTGCATTTGCTAAAATACTATTGTATACTAACAAAGCTTGCTCAAGGCGATGAGGTGGGAAGTTACCGTGCTATCGGAGAATTTCCACTGAGAATTGTCTCCACGAGATGGAGGCGAGGGGGTCGCTTGAGTATTTGTGTGTTTAATATATTAGGAAACGCACGGCGATGTGTACCGAAGAAAACATCGCGTATATGCGGACGGATTCAGCTGGGAATTCGCCGGATATTCAATACTTAAGGGAATCCTTTGTACGTGACATAGCGAAAAGTGCAAGAAAAATTAGGAGGAAAAAAATGAGCGAACAGAAAAAAATCAGAATCAGGTTAAAGGCATACGATCACAAAACTTTGGATAAGTCCGCTGCAAAGATTGTAGAGGCTGCAGAGAAAACGGGTGCCGATGTATCAGGTCCTATTCCGTTGCCGACCGAAAAAGAGGTGGTGACGATTTTGAGGGCGGTTCACAAGTATAAGGACAGCAGAGAGCAGTTTGAACAGCGCACTCACAAGAGACTGATCGACATCACCAACTCAACGCCGAAGACGGTGGATTCACTTATGAAGCTTGAGCTTCCTGCAGGCGTTGACGTGGAGATCAAACTTTAATCGAAAAAGGCAAGGGGATCCCCCTTAGTAAGATTGTCGCAAGCGGCAATCCGCTGTAAGTGGGCGCAGGTGCATTATGTGCATAGAGGCGCTAGTAAAGGAGTATTTAAATGAAAGAACTATTGGGAAGAAAAGTAGGGATGACGCAAATCTTTACTGAAGCTGGAGAAGTAGTTCCTGTTACCGTTATCGAGGCGGGGCCTTGTGTGGTCACTCAGATTAAAACCGTCGATACCGACGGCTACGATGCGGTTCAGGTGGCATTTTTGGATCAAAAACCGCACAGGGTTAACAAGCCGATGACCGGACATTTTGCAAAAGCCGGAGTTTCCCCTAAAAAACATCTCACGGAGTTCAAGCCGGAAGATGGGGAAAATTATGAGCTGGGACAGAAAATTACGGTTGCAGAATTTGAAGAAGGTAAAAAAATCGATATTACCGGTACATCCAAGGGAAAAGGTACGCAGGGTAATATCAAGAGGCACGGACATAGAAGAGGACCTATGACCCACGGCTCAAAACATAAGAGATTGGTCGGTGCTCTTGCGGCAGCCGCATATCCCGGCAGAGTATTCAAAGGGAACAAGGGTCCCGGCAGAATGGGACGCGATACCGTTACGGTACAGAATCTCGTTCTCGTAAAGGTTCTCCCAGAGAGAAACGTAATGTTGGTTAAAGGTGCAGTTCCGGGTGTCAAAGGCGGCATAGTGAAGATTCGTTATGCTGTCAAAGGACAATAATAATTCCTAAGGAAAGGAGATAAAGAGATGGCAACAATTAAGATGCTTGACATGACCGGCAAAGAATCCGGAAATATAGAGCTGAGGGATGATATCTTCGGTATTGAGCCGAATGAATATGCCGTTCATGAAGTTATAAAAAATCATCTTGCGAATTGCAGACAGGGCACTCAGGCTGCAAAGACCAGAAGCGACGTTAGAGGCGGCGGCAGAAAGCCTTTCAGACAGAAAGGCACGGGCAGACACAGACAGGGAAGCTCAACGGATCCGTCACAAAGAGGCGGTGGTGTGGTTTTCGCACCGAAACCGAGAGATTACAGCTATACGATTCCTAAAAAAGTAAAGAGGCTTGCTATGAAATCGGCTCTTTCTTCAAAGGTGCTTGACAGTGAGATGATAGTGGTGGATGCAATTACTTTTGATCAGCCGAAAACGAAGGACATGGTTAAAATGTTGGAAAATGTCAAGGCGGGCACGAAAGCGCTGATAGTTTTATCCGATAAGGATGAGAACGTTATCAGATCCGCCGCAAACATTCCGGGTGTGAGAACCACCCTGGTTTCCACGCTCAATGTGTACGACATAGTCAATCATACAAGCTTCATCGCAACAAAGGACGCGATAAATAAAATTGAGGAGGTGTATTCATAATGAAAACCCCTTATGATGTAGTATTAAGACCGATAATCTCAGAGCGCAGTATGGATGACGCTCAGGCGGGCAAATATACCTTTGAAGTTGCCACGTGCGCAAACAAAACCGAGGTAAAGCACGCACTTGAAGAGATCTTCGATGTAGACGTTGATAAGGTAAACGTCATATCAGTTAAAGGAAAGAAAAAGAGAATGGGAAGATATGAGGGATTCACTGCTGCCAAGAAAAAGGCGATTGTAACACTCAAGCCGGGCAGCAAAGAAATCGAATTCTTCTCAGGGCTCTAATTAATAAGTAGGAGGAGATTTAGAATGGGAATTAAAAAGTACAATCCGACTACTCCGGGTTTGAGAGATATGACGGGCTCCACATTTGAGGAGATCACTACGGATAAACCCGAGAAATCCCTGACTGTCACGCTGAAAAAGACAGCGGGCAGAAATAACAGAGGATGTATAACTTCAAGACACAGAGGCGGCGGGACCAGACCGAAGTACAGGATAATCGACTTTAAAAGAAATAAGGACGGAATCCCCGGAAAGGTAAAGGAAATCGAGTATGATCCGAACAGAAGCGCATTTATCGCATTGATAGTTTACGCGGATGGTGAAAAGAGATACATACTTGCGCCGAAAAATTTAAAAGTGGGCGATGTAATAGAATCAGGCGTTGAGGCCGATATCAAACCCGGAAATACTTTGCCGCTTGCCAATATACCTGTGGGTACAATCATACACAATATTGAGCTCAAGGCTGGCAAAGGCGGACAGATCGTAAGAGCTGCAGGTAACGGTGCTCAGCTTGTTGCAAAAGAGGGAAGCTATGTGCAGGTAAGGCTTCCGTCCGGTGAGGTCAGAAAGATCAGACACGAGTGCAGAGCTACAATCGGAGAAGTCGGCAATTCGGATCACTCGAATATTACGATCGGGAAAGCGGGCAGAAAAAGACATATGGGTATCCGGCCGCACGTGAGAGGTTCCGCGATGAATCCTAATGACCATCCACATGGCGGTGGTGAAGGAAAGACAGGAATCGGTAGAGTTATTCCTTGTTCTCCATGGGGCAAGCCTACCCTTGGAAACAAGACGAGAAAGAAGAACAAGCCGTCAAATAAGTACATCGTTAAATCGAGGAAAGATAAATAAGAAAGGAGCATAGTTAATTATGAGCAGATCAGTTAAAAAAGGCCCTTTCGTAGATGCAAAATTACTCAAAGCAATCGATGATATGAATGCGGCTAATGAAAAGAAGGTATTGAAAACATGGTCAAGACCGTCGACAATATTCCCACAGATGGTGGGACACACGATAGCGGTTCATGACGGCAGGAAGCATGTACCTGTATATATAACGGAAGATATGGTCGGACACAAACTCGGAGAGTTTGCTCCTACCAGAACGTATAAAGGACACGCTGCGGATAAAACCAGCAAGAGATAGGAAAGGAGATATACGGATATGGAAGCAAAGGCAGTTGCAAAATATGTTAGGATGTCTCCCAGCAAATTGAAGCCGGTAGCGCGATTGGTAATCGGCAAGGATTTGAATGAGGCTCTTACTATATTGAAATTCACATCTGGTAAAGGTGCTGAAATAATTGAAAAGGTTGTTAAGTCCGCTGCGGCTAATGCTGAGAACAATTTTGACATGAACCCGGACAACCTCGTTGTTGCAGAAATTTTCACCAATCAGGGACCGACTATGAAGAGATGGCGAGCAGGTGCACAGGGCAGAGCGGGACGTATTCTCAAGAGAAGCTCACATGTGGCTGTAACATTGAGAGAGAAGAATTAGGATAGGAGGTTCATTTCATGGGTCAGAAAGTAAAACCGCATGGGCTGAGAGTCGGAGTTATCAAAGATTGGGATTCCAAATGGTACGCGGATTCAAAAAGCTTTGCAGATAATCTGATAGAAGACAACACAGTTAGAAAATACGTTAAAAACAAGCTGTACGCGGCAGGTGTATCAAAAATATTGATTGAAAGACCTGCAAACAATAAATTGAATCTTACAATTCTTGCCGATAAGCCGGGAATGATTATCGGAAGATCGGGAGACGGGATTGACAAGCTTAAAGCGGATCTTGAAAAAATGGTTTCAAAAACAGTGCTCCTAAGCATTATTGAAGTCAGAAGATCTGAGCTTGATGCGCAGCTTACGGCGGAAAGTATCGCGCAGGCTTTGGAAAAAAGGATTTCGTTCAGAAGAGCGATGAAGCAGGCAATAGGCAGAACTATGAAAGCGGGTGCGGGCGGTATCAAGGTGATGGTATCCGGCAGACTCGGCGGAGCGGAAATCGCAAGAAGCGAAAAGTACAGCGAAGGCAATGTTCCTCTGCACACAATAAGAGCAAATATTGATTACGGTTTCGCGGAAGCGGATACAACTTACGGGAAATTGGGAGTAAAAGTATGGATTAATCACGGTGAGATCCTTGATAAAGACCTCAAGAGCCCAATCCCTGAGAGCGGAGATGATAAGCGTGATCATGGAGACAGACGTGACAGACGTGACAGACGCGACAAGAGGTCGCGTGACGACAGAGGAGACAGGAGAGACGGCAAGCGCAGAGATTCAAGATCGGCAAAACCGGAACTTCCGAAGGCTGCTAACGCAAGAAAGAGAAGCATGCCTAAGAGAGAAGAGATTTCAAGGGCGGAAACTGAACAGCCGCAGGTGGAAATCCCTCAGACGGAGTCAGTTGAAACTCCGCAAAACAATGTCGAAGAATAAAGAATTATAGGCGAAAGCTTTTATAAAAGCTGTAAACGGAAAGGAGGAACTGCCGATGTTAATGCCTAAACGCGTTAAACGCAGGAGAGTTCACAGAGGAAGAATGAAAGGTGTGGCTACCAGAGGCAATAAGGTAACATATGGATCGTATGGTCTTGTAGCGCTTGAGCCGGCATGGATCACATCTAATCAGATAGAGGCTGCTCGTATCGCAATGACAAGATCAATCAGAAGAGGCGGTAAGGTTTATATTAAAATTTTCCCGCACAAATCTGTAACGAAAAAACCGGCAGAGGTACGTATGGGTTCCGGTAAAGGTGCTCCTGAATATTGGGTAGCAGTTGTAAAACCCGGAAGAATTATGTTTGAAATTGACGGCGTTACGGAAGCTCAGGCTAAAGAGGCCATAAGACTTGCATCGCACAAACTGCCATTGAAGTGCAAATTTATCGCCAAAGGGCAGGAAATTGTAAAAGGTGGTGAAGCATAATGGATTTGAATAAAATAAGAGAAATGACTGAAGCGGAACTTGCGGAGGAACTTCTCAAAATGAAAAATGAACTGTTTAATTTGAGATTTCAGCACGTTACAGGTCAGCTTGAGAATCCGCTTAAAATGAATGCTGTTAAGAAGGATATCGCAAGAGTCAAAACTATCATTCGTGAAAAAGAGCTTCAGAAAGTTCAAGGCTAACGAGAAAGGAGGATGCAAATGTCAGTTGAAAGAAACAGAAGAAAGACAAGAGTAGGCACAGTTCTAAGCGACAAAATGGATAAGACCGTAGTTGTGGGCATAGAAGACTTTGTTAGGCATTCCCTTTACGGTAAGGCCGTCAAGAGAACTAAGAAAGTAAAAGCTCATGATGAGAACAATGAATGCCGTATAGGGGATAAGGTTAGAATTATGGAAACAAGACCGCTGTCCAAGGATAAGAGGTGGCGTCTTGTGAATGTAGTAGAGAAAGCTAAGTAGGGAGGTGCCGGACAATGATTCAGACTGAAAGCAGATTAAGAGTTGCTGACAATTCCGGTGCAAAAGAAGTTTTATGCATCAAGGTACTTGGCGGCACGAAAAGGAAATACGCCAATATCGGAGATATAATTGTTTGCGCGGTAAAAGAAGCAACACCCGGCGGCGTTGTGAAAAAGAGCGACGTTGTTAAAGGCGTGATCGTAAGAAGTAAATCCGGTGCTCGCAGACCGGACGGCAGTTATGTGAAATTCGATCAAAATGCGGTAGTTATTGTTAAAGAGGATAAGACTCCGGTAGGAACTCGTATCTTCGGACCAGTAGCAAGAGAACTTCGTGATAAAGGTTTCATGAAAATTGTATCTCTCGCACCGGAAGTACTGTAGGAGGTATAGGATGCGCATTAAAAAGGGAGATACCGTACTCGTTATCACGGGTAAGGATAAAGGTAAAAAGGGCAAGGTTCTTAAAGCTATGCCCAAAGAAAACAGGGTTATCGTTGAAGGCGTAAATATTCAGACGAAACATCAGCGTCAGACGAGAACCGTGAGAGCCGAAATCAAACATCAGGAAGGCCCGATTCATGTATCAAATGTTATGTATTTCGATTCAAAAGCGGGAGCGCCTACAAGACTTGGCGTAAAGATTGACGGTACGGAGAAAGTCAGGGTTTCCAAGAAATCCGGCGAAATAATAGATTAAGAAAGGAGGAGGACATTTTGGCTACAAGATTAAGTGAAAAATACAAATCGGAAGTTTTTCAGGCTCTAATGGAGAAATTCCAATACAGCAATCCTATGCAAGTACCTAAGCTCCAGAAAATTACTATCAATATGGGACTGGGCGGTGCAAAAGACAATGCGAAAATCATGGAATCCGCGGTTGATGAGCTTGCTCTTATCTCGGGACAGAAACCTGTAGTGACAAGAGCCAAGAAGTCTATTGCAAACTTCAAGGTCAGACAGGGAATGCCTGTCGGAGCGAAAGTTACGCTCAGAGGCGACAACATGTATATATTTATGGATAAACTCGTTAATGTCGCTCTTCCTAGAGTGAGAGATTTCAAGGGAGTCGGAAAAAATTCATTTGACGGCCGCGGGAATTATTCCATGGGTATCAAAGAGCAGCTCGTGTTCCCTGAGATCAATTACGACAATGTCGACACTATAAAAGGAATGGATATTGTATTCACGACAACGGCTAAAACTGACGAAGAGGCAACTGCATTACTCCAGCTGCTGGGTATGCCGTTTGAGAAGTAGGAGGGTGCTATGGCAAAGACATCGCTGAAAGTAAAACAGCAGAGAAAACCTAAATATGCCACTAGAGCCTATACGAGATGCAAGTTGTGCGGAAGACCGCATTCGGTACTTAAAAAGTATGGTATTTGTCGTATATGCTTTAGAGAACTTGCGTACAAAGGTGAAATACCCGGCGTGAAGAAAGCAAGCTGGTAATCGCAATACATTGCGCAGGCCCTTTATAAAACGGGAACCGCGCGAAGAAAGGAGAAATTGCAGCAATGACTATGACAGATCCGATAGCGGATATGCTAACAAGAATAAGGAATGCAAATACAGTTGGCCATCCGACTGTGGAGATTCCTTCCTCAAAGATGAAAATCGCGATTCTTCAGATTTTACAGGATGAAGGATACATCAAAGGTTTTAACGTGATTGAGGATGATAAACAAAATGTTATCAGAGTAGAGATGAAATACGGTCCGTCAAAGGAAAGAGTAATCAGCAGTATTAAAAAAATCTCAAAACCGGGACTCAAGGTATATGCAAAAGCCGATCAGGTTCCTAAGGTTTTGGGAGGCCTGGGAATTGCGGTTATTTCTACATCAAAGGGAATAATCAGCGATAAAGAAGCGAGAAAACTCGGTATCGGCGGCGAAGTTATTTGTTACGTTTGGTAGGAGGTAAAGAATATGTCAAGAATAGGAAGAAGACCGATTCAGCTCCCTGCCGGCGTAGAGGTTAAAATAGCGGAAAACCGCGTTACGGTCAAGGGACCTAAGGGTGAACTCTCCGAGCAGATCAGCCCGCTCATTTCGGTTGAAGTGGCTGACGGTGTGATCAATGTCACGCGCAGCTCGGATGATAGAGAAGACAGATCACAGCATGG
The DNA here is from genome assembly GCA_041844835.1 of Anaerovoracaceae bacterium. Lineage (GTDB taxonomy): Bacteria > Bacillota > Clostridia > Peptostreptococcales > Anaerovoracaceae > CAUUCX01. The sequence continues at coordinate 53,307 of JBGZBU010000003.1, read as the reverse complement.
TTTGGCGAGAACGCTTATAAATAATATGGTAGTCGGTGTGACTGACGGATATGAGAAAAAACTTCTTATTGTGGGAGTAGGTTATAAGGCGGAGAAAAAGGGCAAAGATTTGGTTATGAATATAGGTTTTTCTCATCCTGTAACTATTACGGATCCCGAGGGGATTACGACAGAGGTTCCGGCTGCAACGGAGATCGTTGTGAAAGGTATCGACAAAGCATTGGTTGGCAACCATGCCGCAAACATCAGGGATTGGAAAAAACCGGGTGCATATCACGGCGAGGGTGTGCGTTATGCTGATGAAGTTGTGCGTAAGAAGGAAGGTAAAGCCGGAGCAACGGCAAAATAATAGGAAAGGAGTTTGCTAATTATGTCATTCAGTAGTAGAAATGATAGGCGTGTTGCAAGACATGCCCGCGTAAGGAAAAACCTCTATGGAACTCCTGAGAGACCGAGAATGTGCGTTTTCAAAAGCAATAAGAATATTTCCGTTCAGATTATTGACGATGTTAACGGCATTACGCTTGCTGCAGCTTCCAGCATGGATAAAGATCTGAAATCAAAACTGTCAAACGGCGGCAATAAAGAGGCTGCAAAAGCTGTTGGCGAGGCTATAGCAAAGATCGCGGTATCTAAAGGCATAACTGCGGTGGCTTTTGACAGAGGAGGATCTTTGTATCACGGAAGAATAAAAGAGTTGGCTGACGGCGCAAGAGAGGCCGGGTTGAAGTTCTAACAGGAGGAAACAGGAATGCTACAAAGTAGAGTTGATGCATCCAAATTAGACTTGAAAGAGACCATAGTTAATATCAGGCGTGTTGCAAAAACCGTTAAAGGCGGCAGAAACATCAGATTCAGTGTTACTGTAGTTATAGGTGACGGAGAGGGACATGTGGGCGTAGGTCTCGGTAAGGCTCAGGAAATTCCTGAAGCTGTAAGAAAAGCTATTGAGAGTGCAAAAAAAAGTTTGATATTTGTTCCTCGAGTGGGAACTACGATACCTCACAGAAATATGGGGATTTTCGGTGCGGGCAAGGTTCTTTTGATCCCCGCCGCGGAAGGTACCGGCGTAATTGCGGGTTCATCCGTGCGCGTGGTGCTTGAGTCCGCAGGTATTAAGGATGTAAGGGCAAAATCCATAGGATCAAGTAATGCGGGTAATATGGCATATGCAACCTTGGAAGCCCTCGGAAGTTTGAAGACTATAGAAGACGTCGCAAAACTAAGAGGCAAAAGCCCGAGCGAGATAATCGGTTAGGAGGCGCGTTATGGCAAAGATGATTAAAATTACATTGACAAAAAGCCTGATAGGTGCTTCCGAGAAGCAAGTTAAGGTAGTAGAAGCACTGGGCTTGAGAAAGATGCATCAGTCGGTGGAATTACAGGACATTCCGCAGACTAGAGGAGCTATAGCAAAGGTTCCGCATCTTTTATCTGTAGAAGAGATATAAGATAGGGGGTGCAGCAGATATGAAGCTTAATGAAATGAAAGCCCCTTGTGGCGCTACAAGGGAGGCCAAGCGCAAGGGTCGCGGACACGGAACCGGACTCGGCAAAACCGCGGGTCGCGGTATGAAAGGACAGAATTCCAGATCCGGCGGCGGAGTAAGGCTCGGGTTTGAGGGAGGTCAGATGCCTCTTTACAGAAGAATTCCCAAGCGTGGATTCAACAACATTTGGAGAAAAGAATATTCTGTAATAAACCTTGCAGATCTCAACCGCTTTGATGATGATGCGGTGGTTACGCCTGAACTCCTGTTGGAAAGCGGCGTTATCAGCAAAATTAATTGCGGTGTTAAAGTGCTTGGCGGCGGCGAGCTTGAGAAAAAACTCACGGTTAAAGCGCACAAATTCAGCAAAACGGCAGCTGAAAAAATCGCATCGCTAGGAGGAAAGGCTGAGGTGATGTAAATGAGCGGATTCAAGACATTGGGGAAAGCTTGGAAAGTTCCGGACATTAGACGGAAGATGGTTTTTACATTGTTGATGCTGCTTGTTTTCAGAATCGGTTCAAACATTCCGATTCCGGGAATAAACAGAGAGATACTGGCAAACATGTTTCAGGGTGATAACAGCTTGTTTTCATTGTTTGATATGTTTTCAGGCGGAGCATTCAGCAATATGACCATTTTTGCACTCAGCATAACCCCATATATAACCGCTTCCATAATATTTCAGTTACTCACCATTTCTATCCCGGCCATTGAAAGGCTTGCAAAGGAAGGAATGGAAGGCAGAAAAAAAATCGCACAATATACGCGTTATCTGACAGTGGTTTTGGCGTTTATACAGGCCATCGGTCTTGCTTTGGGCTTGTTTAAGAAGGCGCTTGTAAGTACCGACTTTTTCTCGGTGACGGTAGTCATATTGGTTCTGTCGGCAGGTACGGCATTCCTCATGTGGCTTGGAGAGCAGATTAATCAGTACGGACTTGGAAACGGCATCTCTCTTATAATCTTCGGCGGTATAATTGCAAGACTGCCGTACGGAATAAGAGAAACTTTGCTTAAATACAAAGAGGGAACAATATCTTCAATGACCATTATATTGTTCGTGCTTTTCGCCGTAGTTGTTATTATCGGGATAATTCAGATCCAGCAGGGACAGCGGAGGATTCCGGTGCAGTACGCAAAACGCGTTGTCGGCAGAAAAATGTATGGAGGTCAGTCCACACACATTCCGATCAAGGTGAACCAGGCGGGCGTTATTCCGGTAATTTTTGCAATATCGTTACTGCATTTTCCTCTTACGCTCACCATGTTCTCCCCGAATTCAGGATTTTCGCTTTTCGTGAACAAGTGGATGTCGCCGTACGGCTCTCCGGGAGCGTGGATCTATGCGCTGCTGAATATTATGCTCATCATGTTCTTCACATATTTTTACACGGCTGTTACATTTAATCCCGTTGAAGTTTCGGATAACATGAGAGCAAACGGAGGATTTATCCCAGGTATAAGACCGGGCAAATATACGACCGAGTATCTCACGAAAGTTATGACCAGGGTTACTTTCGTGGGCGCGGTATTTTTGGCGGTAATTGCCACCATACCTACGCTTGTTACGCATTTTACCGGTTTGAATGTTCATTTCGGCGGCACTTCGCTGCTGATTGCGGTAGGCGTAGGTCTTGATACCATGAAACAGCTTGAAAATCAAATGGTTATGAGAAATTATGAGGGATTCCTTAAATAAAGGGATTCCCTCAACAATTGGAGGTAGTGATGAGATTGATATTGTTGGGTGCCCCGGGTGCGGGAAAAGGGACTCAGGCAGAGCAACTGATCAAAAAATATAAAATGCCTCACATATCAACAGGAGACATTCTCAGAAAAAATATCAAAGAACAGACGGAACTTGGGATGCAGGCAAAGACGTATATGGATAACGGCGATCTCGTTCCCGACCAGCTGGTTGTTGATATCGTTGTATCGAGAATTTCCGAGGATGATTGCAAAGACGGATTTCTTCTTGACGGGTTTCCGAGGACTCTGTCACAAGCCGAGCAGCTCGATGCCGTGCTTGAGTCCAAGGGTATGAAACTTGATCATGTGATAAATCTGAATGTTGATGAGTCTGTGCTGCTTGCAAGGCTTACGGGCAGAAGAGTGTGCCGCGTATGCGGAGCGACATTTCACACGATCAATAAACCGCCCGCAGAGGAAGGCGTTTGTGATGTGTGCAAAGGGGAGATATATACTCGCCCCGACGATACGGAAGAAGCTATCATCAACAGAATGGTCGCGTATCATAAGCTAACCGCTCCCTTGATTGATTTTTATAGAGAAAAAGGTCTCATTCGTGATATTGACGGGTCCGGAGACAGCAGTAAAGTATTAAACGATGTGACCAGGATTTTGGATGGACGGTAATGATAATACAAAAATCATCAGAGGAACTCGGATTTATGAGAGAATCGGGCAAAGTTACAGGATACATTTTGTCGGAACTTGCCGGATTCATAAAGCCGGGCATGAGTACATGGGATGTAAATGATTTTGTCGAATCAACCATATTGAGATACAAAATGATTCCCACTTTTAAGGGCTATCACGGTTATCCCGCCGCCTCCTGCGTTTCCGTAAACGAGGAAGTGGTGCACGGGATACCGGCGAAGGATAGAATTCTAAGCGAGGGAGATATAGTAAGTGTCGATGTGGGGACTACATACAAAGGGTATGTAAGCGACGCGGCAAGGACATATGCGGTAGGCACTATAAGCAGTGATTTGCAGCATTTGATTGATACCGCAAGATCCGGTTTTTTCGCAGGGCTTGAGTTTTGCCGCCCGGGATACAGGATTTCAGATATTTCTCATGCGGTACAGACTGCTGTCGAGGCCGAGGGGTACGGTGTTGTCAGGGAATTGGTCGGACACGGAGTCGGGGCAAATATGCACGAGGATCCGCAGATACCTAACTACGGTAAGGCGGGCAGAGGGCATAGGATACTTCCCGGGATGACATTTGCGATAGAACCGATGATTACTCTGGGCACGTATGAGGTCGAGACGTTATTGGACGATTGGACTGTCGTAACCCTTGATCGCAAACCTGCGGCTCATTATGAAAATACCGTTATCATACATGATGGCGAGCCGGAGTTGATTACGATCGAGAATTAAGGTATAATAGGGAGATTGTTTATTAAGAGAGGTGTAATAATGGCTAAAAAGGACGTCATAGAGGTCTTTGGCACCGTGGTAGATGCCCAGCCTAATGCGATGTTTCTGGTGAAACTGGAGAACGGGTATGAGGTGTTAGCGCATATTTCAGGAAAAATAAGGATGAATTTTATACGCATTCTCCCAGGCGATAGGGTGAAAGTAGAGCTTTCGCCTTATGATTTGTCCAGAGGTCGTATCACATGGAGAGATAAATAGGAGGTATAGAAATGAAGGTTAAAGCATCTGTTAAGCCTATTTGCGAGAAGTGCAAAGTGATTAAAAGAAGAGGCAGAGTTATGGTTATCTGTGATAATCCTAAACATAAACAAAGACAGGGTTAATCCATCACAGGATTTATTTAAGTTACGGGATGCCTTGAGGGAGCGGCTGTGTTCTCCTGCCGTGAGGCGGCGGAACCACCTTTAGAGCATTTGAAATAATGACCAAAACGGTCGTTGGATGTTTTGTATTTAATGCTGTAGCCGATTACATGTCGGTGATGATAGCGCTAAGGCGAAGATAAGGAGGAAAAATATGGCTCGTATAGCCGGTGTCGATTTACCAAGAGACAAAAGAATAGAAATCGGTCTGACATATATTTATGGTATAGGCCTTTCTACAGCGAAAGAAATCCTGGAAAAAGCGGGTATCAATCCCGATACCAGAGTAAAGGATCTTTCTGAAGATGAAGCTGGTGCAATAAGAAAAATTATAGATTCCGAGTATGCTGTTGAGGGTGATCTCAGGCGTGAGGTTTCCATGAACATCAAGCGTCTCATGGAGATAGGTTGCTATCGCGGAATCAGGCACAGAAGAGGGCTTCCGGTAAGAGGACAAAATACTAAAACAAATGCAAGAACCAGAAAAGGCCCTAAGAAAACTGTGGGTAGGAAGAAAAAGGCAACCAGATAAGGAGGTGGAATGTAAATGGCAACTAAACCGATGAAGAAGACTATCAGAAGAAAGAGAAGAGAAAGAAAAAACATTGAAAAAGGTCAGGCACATATCCAGTCCACCTTCAATAATACTCTGGTTACTCTTTCAGATTTGAACGGCAACACCTTATCGTGGTCAAGTGCCGGAGCTTTAGGATTTAAAGGTTCAAAGAAATCAACACCGTTTGCTGCGCAGAGTGCTGCCGAGGAAGCTGCAAAGGCTGCCATGGAGCACGGCCTTAAAACGGTTGAAGTATACGTTAAGGGTCCGGGTTCCGGAAGAGATGCGGCGATCAGGGCATTGCAGGCGGCGGGTCTACAGGTTACAATGATCAGAGACATAACGCCGATTCCGCACAACGGTTGTCGTCCGCCGAAAAGAAGAAGAGTCTAAGGGAGGTATAGAAACGTGGCAGTAAATAGAGAGCCTGTACTCAAAAGATGTAGATCTCTTCAGATAGATCCTACTCATTTGGGAACAGATAAAAAATCAAGAAAACAGCAATCCGGATTCCAGAAAAAGATGAGCGAGTACGGAGTGCAGCTCAGGGAAAAACAGAGAGCGAAATTCATATACGGCGTCTTAGAAAAGCAATTCAGAAACACTTTTGAGAAAGCTGCAAAGCAGAAGGGCATCACGGGTGAGAATCTGCTTGTATTGCTTGAACAGCGTCTTGATAATGTAGTGTTCAGAATGGGATTTTCGACTACGAGAAGAGAATCAAGACAGCTTGTCACTCACGGACATTTTACCGTTAACGGCAAGAAAGTCAACATTCCTTCATATCAGGTAAAAGTCGGAGATGTTATAAAGGTTAAAGAAAAGAGCATGTCATCCCCTAAATTCAAGGAAATAAAAGAAATGTCGGTGACGACTCCTAAATGGATGACTGTTGATAGAGATAAGCTTGAAGGCAAAATTGTAGCGGTACCGGAGAGAGCGGATATTGATACTCCGATTGAGGAGCATCTTATCGTCGAGTTGTATTCCAAATAATAATTATTCATGATTGTTGTTTTTGGAAGAAGAAGGAGGGTTTTAAGTGATAGAGATCGAAAGACCGACGATAGAACGGTTACATTCAGAAGCTGACCCTAATTATGGCAGGTTTACAATAGAGCCGCTTGAGCGAGGTTACGGAACTACGCTTGGCAACAGTTTGCGCAGGATACTGCTGAGTTCCCTGCCCGGCGCCGCAGTTACGGCGATTAAGATTGACGGTATTCTTCATGAATTTTCCACAGTTCCCGGAGTAAAAGAAGATGTTACCGAGATAGTGCTTAATCTGAAAAGACTTGCAGTAAAGCTTCATGATAAGGAAGAAAGTAAAAAGGTTTATATCAACGCCGTAGGTCCGAAAGAAGTTACGGCCGCGGATATTGAGGGCGGATCGCAGGTAGAGATTTTTAATAAAGATCTGCATATTGCAACGCTTGAAGATGGCGCCAGACTCAATATGGAGCTTGATATATCCACAGGCAGAGGATATGTCTCCGCAGATCAGAATAAAACGCCGACAACACCGATTGCGGTTATTCCGATCGACTCGATATATACGCCTGTTAAGCGAGTGAATTTCATTGTCGAGGATACCCGTGTGGGGAATGTTACCGACTATGATAAATTGACGCTTGAGGTTTGGACTGACGGGTCAGTTACGCCTGAAGAGGCGGTATCGATAGGCGCTAAAATCATGCAGGAGCATCTTTCGTTGTTCGTGTCGCTTACGGACAATACCGATAATCTTGAGATTATGGTTGAGAAAGAAGAGGATAAAACCGAGAAGACGCTGGAGATGACTATAGAGGAGCTGGAGCTGTCCGTAAGATCGTTCAACTGCTTGAAAAGGGCGTCAATTAATACCGTTGCTGAACTCATCGAAAAGAGCGAAAACGATATGATGAAAGTGCGTAATCTCGGCAAAAAATCACTTGATGAAGTTAAGGCAAAATTGTCTGAGTTGAATTTGGGGCTCAGAGAAGAGGACGAATTTTAAGCGTTCGTCTTGAAAGACTGAACAATTTGTGAAAGGAGAACAGCTATGCTTGGATATAGAAGACTTAGCAGACCTACGGCGCATAGAAATTCAATGCTCAGAAATCTTGTGACGGATCTTTTCAGAGAGGAAAGAATTTCTACCACGTTGCATAGAGCCAAGGAAGCCAGAAGAGAGGCCGAAAAAATGATAACTCTAGCAAAGCGCGGTGATTTGCATGCCAGAAGACAGGCGCTGGCATATATTTATGATGAGGATGTAGTTACGAAACTCTTTGAAGATATTGCGCCAAGATATGAGAATAGAAACGGCGGATATACAAGGATTTTGAAATTGGGTCCAAGACAGGGAGATACTGCGGAAGTGGTATTTTTGGAGCTTGTATAAGGGCAAAATGCCATTCTACATGCTTATATCGTAATCAAGCTCGTGAGGTGACATGAATGGGCATGTCGTCTCGCGACTTTTACTATTCGGACATAAATAAGTATCATGAGAGGAATCGCTTTTGAGCATATATTACCTTAGTGCCGACAAAAGAAAAGATGAGGTATTCGAATATTTCAAGAAAGAAATAAATCATACCGCCATATGCTTCAGCATTGTTGACGAAGACGATGCTTCAATTATGGATGCATTTAAACGTGCATTGGACTTGGGATGCGATTTTGTAGAATGGCGGGCTGATCTTTACGCATATGCCGGGGATAATTCCAAAGTTATAAAGTTGGCGGATGAGATGCTTAAATTCACTGATATATTTATAGTCACCGATATCGATCTTTCAGCCGTCGATTTTACATGTGCCGAGATCGGGGCGGTGCACGGCTTCGGAGAAGATCTTTATTCTTCACTTGAAGAAATACGTGATTTTATGCAAATAGAGCCCGAAGCAACAGGAGACGTCTCCGCTGCGATCAAAAGCATAACGGATGCCCTGAAAGGCGATTATCCGCTTGTGAAACTGGCTGTTCGCCTGTCGGAGGATCCTGACGAGGCGGAAATTGAACTCCAAAGATTTAAAGAAGGCGTGACCGCCGCAAAAAAAGATATGAGCAATGTTCCGTTGATTGCGATAGCTATGGGAAAATGCGGGAAAAAAGCGAGAAGATTGAATTCAGCTTCGGAAAACTATATGAGTTACGCTTCATTATTCGGAGACGAGGGCGAGGGGCAAAAATATCGCAGGCGAAGAGCTCACAGCATGGAGCTGGGGCAGTATACATTTGATGAATTGCTGACTCAGAGAAAAGAGCTTATTTCATCGCTTTCGGAAAAAATAATTGAAGTTGAAAATCTTACATTTGCGTATGATGATTCGGGCTCGGGCTCGGAGACGAAAAGGGCGATCGAGGGGATAAGTTTTACGGTTAAAAGAGGAGAATTTGTGGCGATAATAGGTAAAAACGGCTCCGGTAAGTCGACACTCGCAAAAAACTTCAATGCGCTTTATATACCGACAGAGGGAAGAGTGATGGTCGATGGCAATGATACGCGCGATCCGAATGTACTTTGGGATATTCGCCAGACCGTCGGAATGGTATTTCAAAATCCGGATAATCAACAGGTAGCGTCAATAGTTGAAGATGATGTCGCATTCGGACCGGAAAACCTGGGAGTTCCCCGCGCGGAGATTGCCATGCGTATCGAGAAATCACTTGAAGCGGTCGGCATGCTGAAACACCGCAAAACCGCTACTCATCTTTTGTCCGGCGGACAGAAGCAAAGAATAGCGATTGCGGGAGTTTTGGCAATGAAACCCGGCTGCATAGTGTTTGACGAACCCACCGCCATGCTCGACCCGAAAGGCCGGGAGGCTGTAATGGATACCGTAAAGGCACTCCGAAATGAGGGAATTACCGTCGTTTTGATTACTCATTTTATGGAAGAGGCTGTAGATGCGGACAGAATAATTGTCATGGACAGCGGTAAAATCGTTCTTGAGGGCACCCCGATGGAGGTTTTTGATAATGTAGAACTGCTCAGAAAATTCAATCTCGATATACCTCCCGTCGTGGAATTGAGGCACCGACTCGCAGGACACGGAATAGCGATTCCAAGGGATCTGCTTACGATAAAGGATATGGTGGAATACATATGTCAATAAAAGTTGAAAATCTGAAATACATATATTCTCCGGGCTCCGCGTATCAGGCTGTCGCTTTAAATGATGTGAGTTTTTCCATTGAAGATGGAGAATTTGTGGGAATTATCGGGCACACGGGTTCCGGGAAATCGACTCTGCTCATGCATCTTAACGGTTTGCTGAAGGCGCATTCCGGCAAGATATATATCGGCGATACGGATATCACCGATCCTAACACGAAAATGGTCGATATAAGAAAGCGCGTAGGCCTTGTGTTCCAGTACCCCGAATATCAGCTTTTTGACGAAAGTGTTGCAAAAGATGTCGCTTTCGGTCCAAAAAATCTCGGGATCAGTGAAGATGTGACGGAGCAGAAGGTGCGAGAATCATTGGCGGCGGTTGGGCTTTCTTATGACGAAATCGCGGAACGTTCTCCGTTTGAATTGTCGGGCGGACAGAAAAGACGTGTCGCAATAGCGGGGATATTAGCCATGAATCCGGATGTTTTTATTTTGGATGAGCCTACTGCGGGTCTGGATCCCAAAGCCCGCGCCGACGTGATGGAGATGCTTGCGCAAATCCATAGGGAGAGAGGAAATATTACAATTTTGGTATCTCACAACATGGATGATATAGCAAGATATTCCGACAAAGTTATCGTAATGGATGAGGGGAATATCCTGATGATGGGCACGCCGTATGAGGTCTTTTCAAAAAGAGAACTGCTTAGTTCCAAAGGACTCGGAGTTCCGTCCATGATGGAACTTGCGGCTGAGCTTAAAGAAAAGGGCGTCGAAATTCCCGGCAAACTTCTGGATGTGGATGACATGGAGCGGGCATTGCTCGGACTTTTGAGTAAAAATTGATATTTTGTAAGTGATTTTGAGTTCAGATAATGATAAGAGATATAACACTTGGACAGTATTATCCGGCGGATTCTGTAATACACAGGCTCGATGCAAGAATTAAGCTCGTATTTACGCTTGCTTATATTGTGCTGCTGTTTTTAATAAAAAACTATATCGGATTTGCGATTGCGGCGGCTTTCCTGTTTTGCGTAATTTTGGTTTCACGAGTCCCGTTGAAATTTATATTCAAGGGATTAAAACCGATATTTTTTATAATTTGTTTTACTTTTTTGCTCAATATTTTTATGCTGCCGGGCGATGACGTGCTGTGGCGGTGGAAGTTTCTCAGCATAACGGATAACGGACTCTATCGTGCGTTTTTTATGGCAATAAGGCTCATACTGCTTATGATAGGATCTTCCGTTTTGACCTTTACCACAAAACCGATATCGCTTACCGACGGAATAGAATCCCTGCTTCGGCCGCTCAAATTTTTCAAAGTGCCGGTGCATGAAATATCCATGATGATGAGCATTGCACTCAGATTTATCCCCACATTGCTTGAAGAGACCGATAAAATAATGAAAGCTCAGCAGGCGCGAGGAGCCGATTTTGAAACGGGAAATATATTTCGGCGTGCGAAGAGCATGCTGCCGATACTGGTGCCTCTTTTTATCAATGCATTCAGGATTGCATTCGATTTGGCAATGGCGATGGAGGCGAGGTGCTACAGAGGAGGGGAAAATCGAACCAGGTATCACGAGCTCAGATTCGGTTTCAGGGATTATGCGGCATGTGGCATATTCTTTGCGCTTATATTCGCTTTATATTTCACCTCCATGAAAGCATAGAAGGTATAGCGAAATTTTTTGTATTGACCTTGAGGAGGAAAGGATGTTTAATAGTAGAAATAAATCAGCTGCGTACGTAGTGCAGGCCGCGCTTATTGCGGGGATATATGCGGCTTTGACGATAGCGTTGATGCCTATATCATACGGACCGGTTCAGGTGAGAATTTCGGAGGCGCTCACGGTCTTGCCCGCACTTACTCCCGCCGGAATCCCCGGACTTTTTATCGGATGCATCATATCAAATTGGTTCGGGCCGTACGGCATGATTGACTTGATATGCGGAAGTCTGGCTTCACTGATCGCCGCAGTGGGATCATACAAGCTGCGAAACAGACCGCTTCTGATTCCTCTGCCGCCGATCATTGCAAACGGTATTATAGTCGGGCTCATGCTTAAATTTGCTTATGCCGTGCCGTTTTCACTTATCGTTTGCATGCTGGCAGTTGCGGGGGGAGAGGCGATTGCATGTTATGCTGTCGGTTATCCGCTTTACAGAGTATTGAAAAAGAATTGGAGAGGCAATTAATTGTGCGACAGAGAAGGATTAAAAATCTATTTGAGAAGATCGAAAAGTATTCGGATATAGTAATCCCCGATGTGAAAAATATTCGCGGAAAATGGAACGACGCATTCGGAAACTTCAATCCCGTTTTTGCGGAGATAGGCAGCGGAAAGGGGCGTTTCATCAAGGAGATGGCTGAGCGGAATCCCGACTGCAATTTTATTGCGATTGAAGGACAGGTCAAGGTAGTGTATCATCTTCTGAAGACAATACACGGACATGGCGGCATAAACGACGGCGATCTTGAATCGGTGCTTGAAAAAGAGATTCCCGTGCCGCCGTCGAACATACTCGTTATAGACAGTTATATTCGTGATTTGTGTGATATATTCGATCAGGGAGAGCTAGCGGGAATATATCTGAATTTCAGCGATCCGTGGCCAAAAGCGCGTCATGAAAAAAGGCGTCTCACAAATCCGAAATTTTTAAAACAATATATGCAGATATTGCCGATAGGCGGATTTTTGGAATTTAAAACGGATGATGTGCAATTTTTTGAATACAGCATAGATGGGATGCAAGCGCTGAAAAATTTTCTGGGCTATGAAATTGTCATAATTGAACGCGATTTGCATAACTCGGTACATGCCTTCGGACGTTCACTTACAGAATATGAAGCAAAATTCAAGCGGTTTAACAAGCCGATCAATTTAGTCAGATTGGAGAAAGTAAAGGAGATGGTGTTGTGACGGAATATGTATTTGCAAGGAGAAACGGCAGGAATATCCCCGCCGAGGATAAAATTTTCGGCATTACGGATGCCGCAAGAAAGATGATTGCAGAGAGAGGGCGAGACAATGTGACGCTTGCAACCATAGGTTCTCTTCTGAACGACGACGGGGAATTGGTGGTGCTTTCGTCCGTAGTGGAGGTGCTCAGAAGCATGGAGCCCGCGGATTTTGCGGGATATGCTCCGATAGGCGGTACGACCGATTTTCTGAAAGCGGTAAGAAAAGCCGCGTTCAGAAACTATACCCCCGCATATCCGACAGCTGCCGTAGCAACCCCGGGCGGGGCGGGTGCAATCAGAAACACAATTGCAAATTACAGCGAGGCGGGCGATACCGTTTTGACCACCGACTGGCATTGGTCGCCGTATAACACAATTGCCGGAGAAATCGGAAGAAAAGTTGCGGTTTTCGCTCTTTTCGACGAACGCGGAGGCTTTAACGGCGGTTCATTTGAAGAAAAAATGAATGAAATTCTTGCCCTTCAAGACGGTATAGTGCTCATTTTGAACACTCCGGCGCATAATCCAACCGGATATTCATTTACAATGGATGACTGGGATTTCATCATGTGCACTTGTCGTAAGTATGCGAATGCGGGCAAGAAGATAACATTATTGTGCGATATAGCATACATAGATTTCGCCGGTGAGGGAGATGAACAAAGGGAATTCTTTAAATATTTCGATAATCTGCCTGACAATTTGCTTGTTATAGTTGCCTACAGCCTGTCTAAAACCTTTACATTGTACGGGTTGCGAAGCGGAGCAATGATAGCGATTTCCGGCAGACAATCCGTTTTGGATGAATTTAAACGCGTATGCGAATTTTCATCACGAGCCTCATGGTCAAATGCTCCAAGAGCACCGCAGGAAATGCTTGCCAAAATTTATTCGGATGAGGCGTTACTTAAAAAAGTGGATGAGGAACGTGTGTTTTACAGGAAGATGTTGAGCGAGCGAGGGAAAGCATTTGAAAATGCCGCAATAGAGGCGGGAGTGCCTATTGTACCGTTTGACAGCGGATTTTTTGCATCAGTTTACGCGGATGATTCGGAAAATGTATGTCAAAAACTGATGAAAGACGGAATATTCCTAGTGCCTGTGCGGCAGGGGCTGCGTGTCTCCGTTGCGTCGATATCGAAGGAAAAATGCCGCATGCTGCCGGCGGCAATAGCAAATGCGATGAAATAGTTTGCCGTGTAAATTTATAGACAGATGTGTCAAATCATGCTAAAATTAGTCTTGTATTGAACATTGTCTATGCGGTATTGGCCTAACGGTAAGGTATCTGCTTCCCAAGCAGAGGATTGCCGGTTCGAATCCGGTATACCGCTCCATAAAAAAAGCCGCTTGCAAAAAGCGACTTTTTTTTATTTGCTGCCGATTATCTCGAAGCGGTTTATTTTTTTTGTCGTACAACTCTATTTTTTCTTGGATTCTTTCTTTTCAAAGACCATCTTCACGCCTTCCTCTTCCATTATTAGTTGACCGTCTTTATTGATGCTTACCTTCACAGGCTCGTCATCCTCCGCAGTGAGCTTATATTTGCCGGCTTTTTTTTCAGCTTTCCACTCACCGACAGTTTTTGCCGTAGCATCATCTCCGACCTGATCGCCTTCTGTTTCATCAGCCATAGTGAACTTCCCGTCTTTTGTGAATTCAACGTAAAATTCCATTCCGATTGAATCCGCAGGCAACTTCATTTCTCCCAACTGAGCTTCCTTTAAAATCCATTTCCCCACAATAGGATCCGTTTTTTCTCCGCAGCCCGCAAGCATTGAAAGCGCCAGTACAGCGATAAGCCCTACAGCAATTAACTTCTTTTTCATAAATACCTCCGTAAAATGTTCTATTTTAAATTGTATTTGTAAAACATAAATTGTTCTCATAAATTATACCACATACTTCAATAAAATTCTCGAAAATTTGAGTTTGCCATATCACTATTCAAGCATGGTTTTATATGATATCATTATTTTATCGGATGTATTTTTTGTGTTTGCGCGGATTTTTCGGGATGATTTCAATGAATCCGTCGCAGAAAGGTGGTTTTTAATAATGACGTACATGGATCGCTTAAGAGATACGGACAGGGAAGTCTATGAAGCATGTGACAGGGAACGCATGAGGCAGAAAAACAATATCGAGCTTATCGCATCGGAAAACGTGGTTTCGGATTCCGTTTTATATGCCGTGGGGAGTGTTCTTACAAACAAGTATGCGGAGGGATATCCCGGGAAAAGGTATTACGGCGGTTGTGAATACGTGGATGACGTCGAACGGATAGCGATAGATCGGGCAAAGGAATTGTTTGGAGCGGAACACGCAAATGTACAGCCGCACAGCGGTGCAATCGCAAACATGGCGGTGTATTTCGCCCTGCTGAATTACGGAGATACGGTCATGGGGCTGCAGCTCGATCATGGCGGGCATCTAACACACGGTCTGCCTATAAATATTTCAGGAACATATTTTAATTTTGTTCCTTACAGAGTGAATAAGGACACGGAGCTCATCGATTACGACGAGATGGAAAATATAGCGCTGAAAGTGAAACCGAAACTTATAGTCGCCGGTGCCAGTGCATACTCAAGGGAAATAGATTTTGCGAGGTTCAGGGAAGTTGCGGATAAAACAGGGGCATATCTTATGGTCGATATGGCTCATATCGCGGGACTCGTTGCGACGGGTTTGCATATGAACCCCGTTCCGTTTGCGGATGTTGTTACATCCACGACTCATAAAACGCTAAGAGGTCCACGCGGCGGTCTTATCCTGTGCAAATCGGATTTTGCAGCAAAGATTGACAAAGCGATATTCCCGGGGATTCAAGGCGGGCCGCTCATGCATGTAATTGCCGGAAAAGCGGTCGCTTTCGGTGAGGCGCTCAAGCCGGATTTCAAAGAATATCAGATGCGGGTTGTTGAAAATGCGAAGACGCTTGCGTCCGCTCTGGCAAACGAAGGTTTCAGAATAGTTGCGGGCGGGACGGATACTCATGTTTTATCCGCTGATTTGAGCGGATTCGATATTACGGGCAAGGATTTTGAACGCATGCTTGATGAAGTAAATATCACCGTGAACAAAAATACAATTCCATACGATACAAAAAGTCCTTTCGTAACGAGCGGTATCAGAGTGGGTACGCCGGCTGTGACGACAAGGGGATTCAAAGCGGCGGAGATGAGAGAAATAGCGAGTCTGCTCGGGATGGCCGCCAGGGATTTTGAAGGAGGCAAAGATAAAATCAGAAAAGCTGTGGCTGATATGTGCGCGTGTTATCCGGCTTACGACGGGGTATAAATATCGCATAAACCTGAACAAGTGTTGAAAGCGAGGAACTATATGGATAAAAAGATATATGATTCAATCATAATAGGAGCGGGACCTGCGGGCTTGAGCGCGGCGATATATGCAAGAAGGGCGGGCTTAAGCGTCCTTGTGTTTGACAAAGAGGTCTGGGGCGGCAAAACTGTAAACACATCCGAAATAGCAAATTATCCTACAATCATGAATATAAGCGGCCCTGAGTTTGCCATGAAGTTGTATGAGCATGCGGATGCGTTAAATGCCGAGATACTCTTGGAAAATGTGATTGAGGTGAAACTGTCAGGCAGGGAAAAAACCGTCATAACGGATCGCGGCGAATATTTTGGCAAGACGGTAATAATTGCAAACGGAGTGACGCGGAGAAATCTTAATGTTCCGGGTGAGGAAAAGTTTACGGGCAGGGGCGTTTCATACTGTGCCACATGTGACGGCGTATTCTTTAAGGATAAAGAGATTTTTATCGTGGGCGGCGGGAATTCCGCTCTTGAAGAAGCTTTGTTCCTTGCAAATTCATGCAGCAGAGTAACCATGCTGCATCGAGGAGAATCTTTTAGAGGTGAACGGGTGCTGATTGATCGCGTAATGAACAATCCGAAAATTGATGTGCTTTTCAACGCGGAGGTAAAAGAAATAATCGGGACGGATAAGGTCGAAGAGATTCGGGTAATGCATAGTGATATTTCGGAAGAAAAAACTTATAAGAAGGACGGCATTTTTGTTGCAATAGGATATGCTCCGGACAACGAGGTGTTTGCAGATCAGCTGGATACCGTACCGCCGGGCTACATAGTTGCCGATGAAAGCTGCAATACAAGTCTGCCGGGCGTGTTTGCGTGCGGAGATACGAGGACGAAGGAATTGCGTCAGATAGTAACGGCGGCGGCGGACGGAGCTATGGGCGGATTCAGGGCTGCGCAGTATCTTCTGCTTGAAGCGTAAACTTGTTTTAAAGGGTGCCCGGCGGCACCTTTTTGTTATATAATCGTAGAGAGACATTTATTAATTTGCAAATAGGAGATTCGGGTATCGATTCGGAAATAATGTAAGCGGTTATGAACATAAGAGAGATAGCAAAGCTGGCAGGAGTGTCGGTGGCAACCGTCTCCAGGGTGCTTAATCATCCTGAAAGCGTGGCGCCGAGGACAAAAGCGAAGATTGAAGCTGTAATTAAAGAGGCGGGATACACGCCTAATTGGTTTGCGCGCGGCTTGAATCTTAACCGTACGGATACCATTGCCGTGATCATTCCCGATGTTTTAAGCGAAAGTTATATGTATATCGCAAAAGGCGTAGAGGATGTAGCGCATCAGAAAGATTGCATGGTTTTGATGTGCAACGCGGAATTTGATGCTGAAAAAGAGCGCAGATATCTTGATAATCTCATAAAAAGGAAAGTGGACGGTGTGATTATGATTTCCACACTGCTCGATAAAGAGGACTTTCTGAACATCGCTGAAGAAAATCTTCCGATAGTGCTGATCGGAAGCAACAAAGAAGCTTTCGGTCTGCCTTGTGTAAGCGTTGATACGAAAGAAGCCGCATATGTCGCAACAAAACATCTCATAGACAACGGATACAGAAAAATCGCGTTTATTCAGGGGAAGCTCGCGACACTGAGCAACGAGTGGAAACTGGAAGGTTATAAAAGAGCTCTGAGTGAGGCCGGCATAGATTTCGTCGACGATTATATCTACAGGGAAGAAGAAAGCATATACGGAGGATACCTTGCGGCAAAAAAGATTCTCAACACAAAAAATCGACCTGACGCGGCGTTTGCGACGAGGGATGCGCTCGCATTCGGCGTAATTGACGGGATGAGAGACAGCGGAATTGCTATTCCGGACGAGATGGCGCTTGTGGGTTTCGATAATGTACAAATGGCGGGAGTGGTCGATCCTCCGCTCACTACCATGGATATGTCGATGCACAAACTCGGCGTGGTGGGAGCGCGATTATTGTTTGATATAATAGCGGACAATGAGGATCGCGATCCGCAAACCATTTTCCTGCAGTCAAAGTTAAAGATAAGAAAATCGTCAGGTCATAAAGAAAAGATAGGAGAAATGTTCAAATGATGACGGAATTTCTGGGGATGAAAATGAAAAATCCGCTGATAGTTGCGGCGGGACCATGGAACCGGGACGGGAGAAGTCTGAAAATGAATCTTGACTCCGGTGCGGGCGCTGTCATTACGGAAACCATAGTGACCGATGCTTTTGTTGATGTCCGGCCCAGAATCGCGTATGACGGCACCGGATTTCAAAACATCAGAATGTACAGCGATATACAGATCGAGGGCTGGGAAAGAGAGCTCGACACGGCAAAGCAGGATGACGGCATCGTGATTGCCAGCATATCCGCGCATACTCCGTCGGAGCTTGTATATATTGCGGAGAAGATGGAGAAATTCGGCGCGGATGCAATAGAAATTTCAATATCGAATCCCATGGGTGAATCTTTGGAAGTCATGGCGTCCGATGCAAGCATTATTAAAGAAATGACTTCCGCCGTGGTGAGCTCCGTGAAAATCCCGGTAATGGTCAAGCTGTCGCAAAACGTCACAAATATGATAAGAGTTGCAAAGGCCGCCGAGGAAGCGGATGCGTCCGCGGTAAGTGCGATAAATACCGTCAGATGTATACTGGGCGTGGATATCGAGGAAAAAAGACCGCTGCTGCCCGCCTACGGGGGATATTCGGGAGCGCCTATAAGGCCTCTCGGGCTTGCATCCGTTGCAGCTCTTGCGCAGTCGATCAACTTGCCGATATGCGGAGTGGGCGGAATAGAAAATGCGAAACACGTTTTGGAATATATAATGCTTGGAGCATCCGCCGTACAGATCGGATCGTCAATAATGCTGCACGGCAGAGGATTGGTGTCGGAAATAATAGAAGACCTTGGTCAATATATGAAAAAACACGAAATTCAAAATCTTGGAGCCGTGCGCGGGGCGGCGCTATGTAAGATGAAAGCGCTGGATGATATGATTGCCGAGCCGCTGTTTTCAGCTGCAAAAGTCGTTGCATGCGAGGATGGATGCAGGCTGTGTATGGAGGCTTGTATATATGGAGCGATCGTGCGGGACGGCGGCAGCGTGATCGTAGACAGGGATCGCTGCACGGGATGCGGATTGTGTAATTTTATATGCCCGATCGACAAACTGTATTTGAGCTGGTAAATTTTAAAAAAGTCGATTGTTCTTTTTTTAGCACAATCCCTGAATACATTGAAAAATCAACAATATTGCTATTGCATGCTCTTTCGTTTTTCTGATAAAAAACTTGCATTTTGTTAAATTTATGTTAAAATTAGCACAAGTGGTGTAACCGGTTACAATCAATTTTTTATTCAGCATTTTGATTATTCAGCATTCATATTTCAGCGCAGATCGGTATGACACATTTATTGGAGATTCGATATATGTATACATATATCGATGGTTTATGAAGGAGGGAGTTTTAAGTTGAGTAAAGTAGTAAAAGCAAAGTATACTTCTGAAGCTGAACAGGGATTTACCCACAGAACAGCGTTGGAAGAAGCTGCGAGATGTCTATTATGTCATGACGCTCCTTGCAGCAAGGGATGTCCTGCGGGGACAAACCCTGGAAGATTCATCAGAGCGATCAGATTCAGAAATCCGAAAGGTGCTGCTGAGATCATCAGAGAGAACAACGCATTCGGTGGATCTTGCGCGAGGGTATGTCCTTACGACAATCTTTGTGAGAAAGAGTGCAGCCGTACGGGCATCGACAAACCTATTCAGATAGGCAAACTTCAAAGATATGCGATTGAGCAGGAAAAAGCGTTCAAAATGAAGACGCTCAAGGCTCCTGCA
This sequence comes from Anaerovoracaceae bacterium, assembly GCA_041844835.1. Lineage (GTDB taxonomy): Bacteria > Bacillota > Clostridia > Peptostreptococcales > Anaerovoracaceae > CAUUCX01. The sequence goes on along the minus strand of JBGZBU010000003.1, from coordinate 33,470 downwards.
AAGAAAAAAGCGGGAACGGTTGCATGTATCGGTGCAGGTCCTGCTTCTTTGTCGTGCGCAGCGGAACTTGCAAAGGCAGGATATAAAGTAACTGTATTCGACAGAGAAGAAAAGGCCGGCGGAATGCTGACATATGGAATTATTCCGTCAAGGCTTCCGCAGTCCGTTGTAGATCACGATATCGCGATGATAAAGGGTCTCGGAGTAAAATTGGAACTCGGCAAAAAGGTGACTGAGAAAGATCTCAAGGATTTTGATGCCGTATTTGTAGGAACCGGACTTTGGGGAACTAAACTTCCTGATATCCCTGGAACAAATCTCAAGGGCGTTTATACAGCTGTTGATTTTCTTAAAGAAGCTGCTGAGAAGAAAGAGAAATTCAACTTCGGTAAAAAAGTCGTAGTTGTAGGCGGCGGAGATGTAACTACAGACTGTGCCGTAACTGCAAAACTGCTCGGGGCCGAGGATGTAAGAATCGTTTACAGAAGGACTTTGGAAGAAGCTCCGGGTAACATCAACGAATTCCACTATGCGCTTTCACTCGGCATCGGAATGACTACAAATATGGCTCCGGAATCGCTCGAAGGAAAATCAAGTCTCGCAAAGGCAAACTTCAAGGGCAGAGACGGAAAATCAAGCCTCAGTCTTGATTGCGACTGCATAGTTTTCGCTATAGGACAGCGTCCTGAAGAACTTGATTTCGTACCGGGCGTTAAAACCGACGAAAAAGGTTTTGTAAAAGCAAATGCAAAAGGCAAGGTTGCTGCAAACGTATTCGCTGCCGGCGATGTGGTTAACGGCGGAAAAACCGTTGTGGAAGCTGTAGCAGAGGGTAAAGACGCGGCAAGATCCATAATGGCTTATCTCGAAAAGAAAGGAGTGAAATAACATGGCAGTTAAAAAAGATTTATCCATAAAATATTTGGGAGTTGATTGCCAGAATCCGTTCTTCCTTTCATCATCACCTGTTGGAAGTAATTACGAGATGGTGGCAAAATGTTTTGAAACCGGTTGGGGCGGTGTTTTTTATAAAACAGTCGGTATATTCGTAGCTGACGAGTGCTCACCGCGTTTTGACCAGACCAACAAGGAGGGACTTCCTTGGGTCGGTTTCAAAAATATGGAGCAGATTTCAGACAAACCGACAGAGCTTAATTTTGAAAACATGATGAAGCTCAAGAGAGATTATCCTGACCACATAATGGTTGCTTCGATAATGGGAAGTAACGAGCAGGAGTGGAGGGACCTTGCGAAGATGTGCGATCAGGCGGGAGTTGATTTGATTGAAGGAAACTTCTCATGTCCGCAGATGACTTCACATGATATGGGTTCCGATGTGGGTACGAATCCGGAACTCGTAAAGAAATATTCAAAGGCGGTATCCGAGACTACAAAGATTCCTTTCATTGCAAAAATGACGCCTAACAACAAAAACATGGAAGAGCCTGCAAAGGCTGCAATTGAAGGCGGCGCGGCTTCCGTATCCGCAATCAATACTATTAAATCCATTACGAATATTGATTTTGAGAACATGACTGCAATGCCTGTAGTAAATGGAAAATCCTCAATTTCCGGTTACTCCGGAGCAGCTGTAAAGCCGATTGCTCTCAGATTCATTGCGCAGCTCCTGCAGGATCCTGATCTCAAACATCTTGAGATATCCGGAATGGGTGGTATTGAGACATGGAGAGATTGTGCGGAATTCCTGGCTCTCGGCTGCAGAAATCTTCAGGTTACGACGGCAATCATGCAGTACGGTTACAGGATCGTTGAGGACATGGCAAACGGTCTCATGCATTTCATGGATGAGAGAGGATATGACAAGATCGAGGATTTCATCGGACTTGCACTTCCTAACGTAATTCCTGCCGAAGACCTCAACAGAGATTTCAAAATCTTCCCTGACTTTAGCGACAAAAAATGTCTCGGCTGCGGAAGATGCTATGTATCCTGCTATGATGCAGCTCATCAGGCAATCGACTGGAATGATAAGAAAAGACGTCCGGTTCTCAACGAGGACAAATGCGTGGGCTGTCACCTCTGCTTGAACGTTTGCCCTGTACAGGGATGCATCACTCCGGGCAAAGTTGTTTGGAAAGAGGGTCGTAAAAAAGTTGATATTGCTATGAAGCATAAATATGATTAAAATATGATCATAACCATATTCACCCCCGTGCACAGCACGGGGGATGATTATGACTGTATTCTTATTTTTGTAGGGTACTTTTAATTACAGGAGGAGGTAAAAAAATGTATCAGGCAGATCTTAAAAGAATGAGTGAAAAAATCCATACATTTGCAAAATTCGGTGATGCGGGTCATGGTGGAATTACGAGATATTCCCTTTCCCCTGAAGCGCTTATGGCGAGAGATTACTTTGTTCAGAGAATGGAAGCCATCGGTGCGGAAATCACTTGTGATGATGTTGCTTGTATGTATGCGACATTGAAAGGCTCGGAGCCGGGTCTTAAAAAGATTGTAATGGGTTCACACTGCGACTCCGTAAAAAACGGCGGTAACTATGACGGAATACTCGGCGTTATAGGCGGAATGGAAGTTTTGGAGGCTGTTGCTGCAAACAATATCCCACATAGGCACGATCTCGTAGCTATGATTTGGACAAATGAAGAAGGTTCACTCTACCCGCCGGCAATGATGGTATCCGGTATTATTTGTCACGATTACCTACCGAAAGAAATCTCAAAGAATTTTGAGTTTGACAATATGATGAAATCCGTTAGCGTCCTCGACAAGGAGACTACATTCGGTTCTCAGCTTGAAAATTTCAAATATAAAGGCGACAAGAAGAACAGAATAAATCCCGATGATTACAAATGCATGTTTGAAATGCATATCGAGCAGGGCCCTATCCTTGAGGATGCCGGGAATAAAGTCGGCGTAGTTGATTGCGTACTCGGCATGTTCAACTACAGAATCAATTTCACGGGACAGTCCGCACACGCGGGTACATTCCCTATGAATAAGAGAAAGGACGCTCTTTATGCGGCGTCACAGGCTCTGATCTACCTGCATGATGAAATCGACAAGCTCGGATATCCTGAGCTCGTATACACTACAGGCGAAGTGGTAATTCATCCGTGCGTACACACTGTAATTCCTGATTTCGTTGAATTTTCACTGGATGTGAGACACGAGAAACCGGAAGTGCTTGAGCAGGTTCTCAATATTGTAAAGACTCTCCCTACAAAGGAATGGGCAGGCTGCAAATGTGAGATCAAAGAGGCTTGGAAAAGAGATACCGTTTACTTTGATGAGACTCTCAGGAAGTATGTGGAAGAAGCGGCTACAGAAGCAAATATCCCTCATCAGGATATTCACTCCGGCGCCGGACATGATGCTCAGTTCTGCGCATACATGATCCCTACCACAATGATATTCGTAGAATCGGAAAAGGGACTTTCTCATACTGAGCTTGAGCACACAAGCGATGAGTCGTGTACTCTTGCTGCAACCGTGCTTCTCAATGCAGTTCTCAAGGCTGACAAAGAAGACTAGGGAGATTGATATTGATCCGGCATTTTAATCAAGTGCCGTAAATTTGAATCAAAACCGCGGATATTATATCCGCGGTTTTTGATTTGAGAAATCCACTCTTTTGTGATATCCTTGTCTTGTAGGTGTTTACCGTTGAGCCCGAACGGGCGAGTATAAATGTGACGAGGCGTGAAAGCGCCGAATATCCGGGTGAATGATATGAAAATAAAATTTTGCGGCGCTGCGAGCGGTGTAACGGGGTCCTGTCATTTAATAAGCACCAAGGATAAAAAAATCCTCTTGGATTGCGGTATGTTTCAGGGATCAAAAGCGCATGATGCATTGAATTATGAACCGTTTCCATTTGATCCGTCGGAAATCGATTTTGTGATAATATCTCATGCACATATTGATCACTGCGGGCGTTTGCCGCTGCTTGTTAAACGGGGATTCCACGGACATATTTACTGTACTCATTCTACAGCGAGTCTGCTTCCCATCATGCTTACGGACAGCGGACATATTCAGGAAAAAGAAGCGGAGTGGAAAAATCGCAAACTCGAGAGAAACGGCAGACCGCTGATAGAACCTCTTTACACGATTGAAGACGCGGAGCGCGTGATTCCGCTGCTGAAACCGATTTTATACGATGAACTGGCGAGGCTTTCGGACACGGTCTCAATAGTTTTTAACGATGCAGGACATATACTCGGCTCCGCCATTACGGAACTTTGGATTGAAGAAGACGGGAATGTGAGCAAACTTGTATTTACCGGTGATCTGGGCGTTCCGCACAGGCCGATACTGAGGGATCCGGTCAAGATTAAAAAAGCCGACTATGTAATAATGGAAGCCACATACGGCAATCGAGTGCACCCCAAAAACTCAACCAGCGTGGACGAGCTTTTTAATATAATACTTGAAACCAAGAAACGTGGAGGCAATGTCATCATCCCGTCGTTTGCCGTTGGACGCACGCAGGAGCTCATATTTGAATTTGCGCGATTTTATGATAGTCATCCGGAATTGCGCCGGGAGCTTGACGATTTGTCGGTATACATAGACAGTCCGATGGCGACGAATGTAACACAGGTTTTTCGCGAAAATGCTCATGTGTTTGATGATGAAACAAAGAGCTATATACTTGCAGGCAAAAATCCGCTTGACTTTAAAAATTTAAACTTTACCAGAAGCACGGACGAATCGCGCCGGCTGAATTTTGACACCAAACCGAAAGTAATAATATCCGCAAGCGGTATGTGTGAAGCGGGCAGAATAAGGCACCACCTCAAGCACAATCTCTGGAATGCAAAAAACAGCATTATATTTGTGGGCTATCAGGCGGAAGGAACACTGGGCAGGACTTTGATTGAGGGAGCCGCAGAAGTATCCTTATTCGGCGAGATCATAAAAGTAAATGCGCAAATTCATAATTTGGAAGGGTTTTCCGGACATGCGGACAAAGACGGATTGATGGATTGGCTTATGGGGCTGCAAATGGTGCCCAAACATATATTTTTAGTGCATGGGGAGGAACAGTCAAAGCTCGATTTTGCGGCTGCTGTAAAAGCGGAATTGAATTTAGACGCGGAAGTCATTTTGGGCGTCAGCGAATATGATCTTGTTAAAAACGAGGTTACAAACAGAGCGCAGGCTCTGAGGGATGCGCTGGATGATGCCGCCGTGACTGATGTACGCGATAAAATCGCATCAATACACAACAATTTGGAAACGATACTTTATAATACACAGCTATCCGTGGCTGATGATGTTTCCCCGGACAGAATTGTTCAAATTAACAACCTGCTTCTCATGCTTGAAAAAAATACATTGAATTTGGGGTCATTGATTACAACAAAAGATAATAAATAAAATTATATAATAAAAAATGGAGGGAGTTTATGGATGCTAGAGTAAAAAAATTGGCGGATATTTTGGTTAATTTTTCGGTCGCAATCAAGGCGGGAGAAAAAGTGCTGATCGATTATGAAGGAGATTGTACGAAACCGCTTGTAAAAGAAATTGTGCGCGCCGTTTATAAAAACGGAGCTTATCCATATGTTCATATAAGGGATTCCAGCATTATCAGAGATATAATGATGGAATGCTCAGATGAACAGCTCGAATTTGAATGCAATCATCAATTGAATCAAATGAAAGATATGGATGCCTATATCGCAATCAGGGCGGGGAATAATGCGGCGGAACTGTCCGATGTTCCGGTTGAAAAACAGTCATTGTATGCAAAAAAACTCAGACCGGTGCTGGACTACAGAGTGAACCGCACGAAATGGGTGGTGCTCAGATATCCGAACAATTCAATGGCGCAGCTCGCAAACACCAGCCTGGAGTCGTTTGAGGATTTCTATTTTGACGTTTGCACGCTTGATTACAGCAAGATGAATGAAGCGATGGAATCCTTAAAAGTGCTTATGGATAAAACCGATAAGGTGCGCATGGTGGGTCCGGGAACGGATATAAGCTTTTCAATAAAAGGAATCCCCACGATAAAATGTGCGGGAAACATGAATATCCCTGACGGAGAAATATATACGGCGCCTGTTAAGGACTCCGTAAACGGTGTGATTTCATACAATACTCCGTCAGAAGAAAAAGGATTCACATTTGAAAATATTGTTTTTGAATTTAAAGACGGTAAAATTATAAATGCAACTGCCAATGATACGGAGCGCATCAACGGAATACTTGACACGGATGAGGGTGCAAGATATATAGGTGAATTTGCAATAGGCGTAAATCCTTATATACTGCATCCAATGAAAGATACGCTTTTTGATGAAAAAATAGCCGGCAGCATTCACTTCACGCCGGGTGCGGCATATGAGGATGCATTTAACGGCAATAAATCCGCAATTCACTGGGATTTGGTGTGGATTCAGCGTCCGGAATATGGCGGCGGAGAAATTTATTTCGACGATGTGCTCATAAGAAAAGACGGCGTATTCCTCTTGCCCGAGCTTCAGTGCTTAAATCCTGAAAATCTGAAATAGGAATCTTCCCGTAAGAATGGTTCCATAGGAATGATTTCCATCTAAAAATTCCTCTCATCATATAAAAAACGATGAAAGGAATTTTTTTATATGATTCTTTTTTCTTTTTTAAATGCGAAACAGGCTTATAACAAAAACATCTTAATATTTTTTATTTACTTTAAAGCCCATAAGTGATAGAGTGTTTGCGCAGGCTAACCGGAATGATATATATTTCTATTTTAATTAGAGGAGAATGTATGAGAATTATATTCACGTTTTTAGGATTGATATGTATTGTTATAGGAGCGGTTGGGGCAATTATCCCGATCCTGCCCACCACTCCGTTTTTGCTGCTTGCGGCGCTTTTCCTTGCAAAAGGATCTGCAAGATTCAACAATTGGTTTATAAGCACAAAACTGTACAGAAATAATTTGGAGCCCTTGACAAAAGGAAACGGCATGACGCCGGGGCAAAAAGCAAAAATTCTGACGCTGGCATCGGTGATGCTCCTCGCGGCTTTGTATTTTTGCCCCTCACACATAGGCAAGGTAATTATTCTGGCAGTTATCGCCGCCAAATATTATGTTTTTCTGTTCAGAATAAAAACCATAAAATAGCGTAAAAAATACAAAACAAAATCAAATTTTTATGGAATATTATCCATGCATTTTCAGTCCTGCGTCATTCGTATGTTTCAAATATTTTTTATGCATGGACGGATAGGAGGAAATCTCTTGAAAAAGAAATTTTTAAAATTAAAGATCGCAATACCGGCTGCGCTGTGCGCGCTTGTAATATTTGCGCAGAGCGCCTGGGCGGGAAATGCGGATCCGATTGAGCTGAAAGACGGAATATATACCGTCAATATCGCCTTGTGGCACCAGTTCATGGACAAGCCGTCAATGGGAAATAAAGGAATAATTCCCGAGGCTGAAGTTGAAGTGAAAGACGGGAAAGCGACAATGTTTATGGAGACACGGATAATAGAAGTCACGGGAATCACGGCATCGCTTGTATCGTTTTATAATTTCGATGAAGAAAAACAAGATTTTTCAAAGGCGGAGGCACGGGCGTATAATTTTGAAATAGACGGACAAAAGCGGCCCAGAATATTTATTTTCCCGATAAATCCCGGGAAAGAATTCTATAGATGCATGGTGGATCCGAAAGTCGAGGTGATGGGGGATAAACCCATAGAGGCAAGGATAAAAGTCGACTGGAGCAGTATCAAGCCGATAGAAAAAAGTTTGAAACAAGAGATAATAGAAAAAAATGCCGATAGTGACATTTTGGCAAAGGTGGAATTGCAAAAACAGGCGGATGCCGGTGTAAGTGCGAATGATACGCAAGGCAAGAAACATGAGTTGCTTCCCGTCGTATCGACCGACACGGAGGTGCGGGCGGAGGGGTTTCGCCCCGGACCGCTGCTTACGGCAATGCCCGTAACGGATGTGATTGCTCCCGGCGGCACTTTGGATGGCGCGGAGATAGTTCCGGTTGAGTTTGATACGGCGGGAGAGATTGGAGAGGCATCGAAAAATCCTGAGAGCGGGAAAGACTTGGAAACCAGGGAAAGCAAAGGAATCATTCTGGGCATTTTGTTTTTTATATTGGCATTAATAGCGGCAAGCATTGCCGTGATAGCTGTGTTTATGAGAAAAATATCGGGAGAAATGAAGAGATCTTCTTATCTTGATGCATTTGAAGGAGAATTGAAAATATGATCTTTAGGATGAAAAATACTGTTATAAGAAAAATGCTCCTCCTGCTGCTGTTCATCATTCCGATTTGTGCTGCGGCGCCGTCATATGGAGGAACCGTTGAAATCGCTTCTATGACCCCTCACTACAGACATCCCGTCACGGGAGTAATAGAAGACCCGGGGCAAAATGAGGGGATCGGACAGGGAATGACGGAGAGCGTGTTATTCCCACAGGCTCTCGTTGAAACCGACGATCAGGGGCGAATTTGGATCACAACCAGAAATAAATTGGCGCAGCACATAAGCTCCATGAAATTTGCCGTACAGAAAAGGGGCGGGAGCGGATATACGCCGGTTCCGTATCAGGTGACCCGAACGGGGGCTGATTTTAAGGATACGAGATTTCAAATCCCCTCAAAAAATTCAATCATAAGGATGGAATTTTTCGTCGAACCCATGGGAAGAACCGTAGTTTTTTACGGTTCCATGGGCAAACTTGTAAGAGGAAATACGGATTTTAAAGTGTTTGTGAATACCGCTTCAGCGGTGCAGAGCTCCGCTCCGCCGGCGAATATGTCGCCGGGGGCTGCAGCCGGGGGAGCGGAAGGCGGCATATCCGCTGCTCCCCATATTGAGCGGTCAAGCGATGAGTACGGTGTTTCACAAAATGTAGGGATATTATCTGAAAAATCAGGAGAAACAGGGAAACATATAGGATTTGATCACGGTCTGCTGACCCGGAACAGTCCTGAAATAAAAGCATTTCTCAGCAGCGCCGAGAAAAAAAACGATAGCGATAAAGAAAAATCACGAGCGCCGTACGGAGATATAACAAAATTCATGCTGCATATTCTGGTTGTGATTATAGGAATATCGGTGTCCGCGCTTGTCCTTTGTGCAGCAGCTTTGCCGATAGCTTACAGGATGCTCAGAAACAGGAATAACAGGAGGGAGGAAGGCTTGTATGAAAAAGAAGACAGGCTCCGAAGAGCGGAAAAGATTTTTAAATAGAATGTTTCCGGCGGTGCTGGCCGCTATACTGCTTTTAACCTATGTAATGGCAGGCTGCGGCGCCGATGATCATTCGGAAAGAAAAAGCGATATCAATAATTTGGGAGATTCTCCGCGAGTGATCGCCACGTCGCCGTCAATAGCGGAAATAACCGATAGGCTCGGCGTGGATCTGGTCGGGGTGTCCGATACGAAACTGGGAGTAATTCCAAAAAGATATGCTGAAGTGACTCGCATCGGATTTCCGATGAATCCCGATATGGAAATCATAAAATCTCTTAATCCGGATTTGGTTTTAAGTCCTGCCAGTCTTGTCGCCGATCTTGCGCCGAAATATGAAAAACACGGGCTGGAATACGGTTTTCTCAACATGAACAGCGTGGAGGGGATGTACAAAAGTATAGATGATTTGGGAGTGATATTGCATAAAGAGAAAGAAGCAAAAAATCTTCGCAAGGAATATGAGGATTTTTTGGAAAGATATAGTAAGAATCGGGAAAATGCAAAGAAGCCGAAAGTGCTCATGCTAATGGGATTTCCGGGCTCGTATGTCGTTGCAACTGATAAATCATATATGGGAAGTCTCGTGAAAATGGCGGGCGGAGAAAATGTGTACACCAGCGAGACGGAGCAATTCATTAATATCAGCGTTGAGGACATGTTGAAAAAGAAACCTGACATAATACTGAGAGGCTCGCACGCCGTTCCCGATGAAGTACGGGAAATGTTTGCAAAGGAATTCGCGACAAACGACACATGGAAAAATTTCAAGGCGGTTAAGGACGGCAGAGTGTATGACCTTGATTACAATCTTTTCGGTATGAGCGCAAAATTCAATTATCCTGAAGCGCTTGAGGCATTGGAGGAGATACTGTATGGCAAAATTTCCGAATAAGAAAAGAGGAGTCGGCAGCATATCCGGCAGGAGAATCGGCGTTGCGTTTGCGCTGATAATTCTCCTTACAACAGGCACTTTTATAATATCCCTTATGAGCGGCAGTCTTGATATAAGCATGCGGGAGATATGGGACAGCATTTTCGGCAAAATCACGCAAAATGCGGGGGTCGTGTATGACGTGAGACTGCCCAGATTGCTTATCGCTCTCCTCGCAGGGGCGGCTCTTGCCGTTTCCGGGACACTGCTGCAGGCGGTCATGAAAAATCCGCTTACGGATCCCGGAATAATCGGCATCTCCTCCGCGGCGGCGTTGATGGCGGCAATAATAAGCGGATTTTTCCCCATGCTGTTTTACAGCATTCCGGTATTCGCACTTTTAGGCGGCATCGCGGCATATCTTCTGATCTACACGATAGCATGGGACGGCGGGGTACAGCCGGTAAGACTTATATTGGTGGGAGTGGCGTTGAATTTGATTTTTATGGGACTCACTCAGGCGATAGTGTCATTTGGCGGCGGCGGAGCCAATCTTACACAGACGCAATCGATAGTAAACGGCAGCATCACGCAGAAAACATGGTCCGACGTGCGCTTGCTCGCGGTGTACACAATTGTCACCCTTATTATCGCTTTTATGATGTTCAGGAAGTGCAATTTACTGCTTCTCGACGATAAAACCGCGCGGGGACTTGGTGTAAATGTGGACAGAGACAGATTTATAGTTGCAATGGTCGGCATCATTCTTGCCTCCGTAGCGACCTCGATAGTCGGACCGATAGGATTTGTCGGCTTGCTCGTACCGCACATTGGGAGAATGCTGGTGGGTTCAAGGCACGGAGTGCTGATCCCGTTTTCCGCCCTTGCAGGTGCATGGCTCCTGCTCTTTTCGGACACTGTGGGCAGGACGATCGCATACCCGTTTGAAATACCGGCGGCGATTCTCATGTCGATTATAGGCGGGCCGTTTTTTATAGTGCTGCTTAAAGTAGGGGGCAGGGATTATGGAAATTAAGCATCTTACATTCAGCTACGGTGAAAATAAGGTTTTGAACAATATAAATCTGAGCTTCGGCGAAAACAGGATAACCACACTCCTTGGAGCAAACGGAAGCGGTAAAACCACGCTGTTTAATCTGTGCACAAAAAATCTGATTCCGGACAGGGGAATGATTATGCTGGGCGGAACCAATATATTTGATATCAGTCATAAAAAGTTTGCGGAACAGGTCGCAATAGTTCATCAGCAGAATCGCATTATGGGAGATATTAATGTGCGGCAGCTCGTCAGTTACGGCAGGACCCCATATATGCGCTTGATGCGGGGATACAGCGCACGTGACAACGAGGCTATAGACTGGTCTATGGATGTAACGGGTCTCGCCGATATGGGCGCCAAACCCGTAGCCGCTCTTTCCGGCGGTCAGCGTCAGCGAGTGTGGATAGCCATGTCACTCGCCCAAAAGAGCGATTTTCTATTTCTGGATGAGCCTACGACATACCTCGACATAAAATATCAGATAGAAATTCTGGAGTTGATAAAGCATCTCAACAAGAATCTGGGCATTACCATAGTGATGGTGCTGCATGATATAAATCAGGCGCTTAAGTATTCGGATGAACTTATAGGCTTGAAGGACGGTGAGGTGATGTTTGCAGGGGATCCGGATGAGGTCATAAACGACTGCAGCATCAGCCGGCTGTATGACATACCGCTTGTGGTGGCGGATCTTGACGGGACAAAAGTGGTTATGCCGGGCAGATGAAAAAACTCAAAGCCTAAAAGTAAGACACATGGCTTGGGAATGAAGTTTAACACATGGCTTGGCAATTAAGACTGCAAAACACAAAGTCGTAATATTTTTTATAGACTTTTAAATCGAAAAGTGATAGCATGTTTGCCGAGGCTAATTCGTTTGTTTTACATCTTTTATTTTATATTTTATCAATTGCTGAGAAATAATTATCGATTACGGAAAATTAATGATCAATTGCTGAGGAATAATAATCGGGAGGAAATGAAATGAAAAGAATTATAACATTTATGTGCATGATGGTTTTATTGGCGTTTCCAATGACGTGTAATGCGGATGCCGGGGAAAAAACGGTGCCGGTGGAGGCGCGCAAAGCATTTAACGAGAAAGAGTTTTCAATGGCGAATGCCGCGCTTAATCACGAAGCCGTCGTTGTAGAGCAGCCCGACGGCAAATACAAGTACACCATCATGACGAAGCCGATAAAAATAGGCGGCGTTTACGGTCAGCTGGTAAAACTCTTTGTTTATGACGGCGATCGTAAAATCGAGCTGACCAAGGAATCGGTTACGGGGGAATATAATGCGAAATTTACATTCATCGCACCTAGGAGCGAAAAAATACGCTTTGCCGTATGGGTGGATGCGATGGATGAAATTGCAGGAGGCGGTCCCGGATCCGGGGAGCAGGATGTCCTGTTCTGTTTTAACTGGGCAAAGGCTCATGACAAAGCTTCAGATGTGGGTAGTGCGGGAATCGTGAAAACTCCTGTCGGCAAAGATCCGATACAGGTTTTCGTATATGGGAGTAAGCTTAGCTTTGATGCACAGCCTTTTATAAAAGAGGGCAGGACCCTGGTTCCCATGAGGGCGATATTCGAAGCGATCGGAGCCGAGGTTAAGTGGGATGCACAGACGAGAACGGCAATCGCTGAAAAAGACGGAACGGTTGTAAAAGTGAAAATTGATTCGATCCAGGGAATCATTGAAAAAAATGGAAAAACCGATATCAAATCTCTTGATGTAAGCGCTATGATTAAAGACGGCAGGACTTTCGTTCCGCTCAGATTTATCGGAGAGGCTTTTGATAATAAAGTGCATTATGAGCAGATCAGCGGCATAAAGATGATAAACGTTGCAAAATAAGCGAAATAGGGCTGATGGCTGATATTAAATTTACGCTTTGGTTTAAATGTGCCGCCGCTTAAACGTGCCACCGCGTTTGATATTCCTTTGGAGTGCAATCGCTGTACTTCTTAAAAATGTTGATAAAATATCCCTGACTGCTGAAACCGAGGATTTCAGAGATTTCGCTTACGGACTTGTTCGTATGCGCGAGGTAATATTTGCCGCGATTTATCTTTGAATAGTTGATGTAGTCAGGGAAACTCATGTGAATACAGCTCTTAAACAGCGCCGAAAAATAAGTTTTTGCGAGATGCACGTAGTCTGCGACCTCCTGCAGAGAGATTTTTTCATCTAGATGCTCGTGTATGTACAGGAGAGCTTTCAATATGATTTCATTATTTTTCTTATCTCCGGACAGCGCTATTTGCCGACCGAAACCCATAATCGCAATTTCTCCCAATTTTATGCACTCCGCTTCAGTGTTTTTCTGTGACAAAATGCGCATCAGCGTCTGTCCTTTCGCGTATGCTATGAATGCGGGGATATTCTTTTCCATGGACAAATTTACCAAATTATCGATCAGTATGGCGACATGCTTTTTTAAAGAATCAACCGGAGAAATATCTGAAAGCGAAAACAGATTTTGAGGCTTGAAATAGTCGCAATAAAGCTGCAGAGCCCCGTCCACGTCGCCATTTCTGAGGTTTTCGGCAAGCTGCGACTTGAAGGCGATATGTTTTTCTATTTCAAGCACTTCTTTTGCATTGACGATCATGGTCATGATTTTTCACTCCTTTCATTGCCCTTTCAAAACATATAGATTCCTTATCACACATATGCTTATGTCACACATATTCTTATGCCGCAAGAAACATGCTTATATTACCACATAGGGTTAGCATTTGCAAACGCAACTCATATTTAACAGGCATATGCCGTCGGTTAGGCACTGCAATTAAAAAATATTAAGTTGTTTTGAAAAAAAATTAAAAGTAATTGAAAAGCGAGGCGGAAAGATATATTATTTTTAGGTGTACGGTAAGATGCTGCTAATTCAATGCGGCCGGAAGCGAGAGCTGAGGAATAATGATCAACAAAGAATTATCAAAATACATAGGAAATACCCGCCGACATGTGGTTTTAAGCATTTGTGCGAGATGGGCGCGGCTCATCTGCAATATAGGTTTTGCATTTATTTTTTCGTATTTGCTGAATAGCATTATTACGGGAGCCGAAATAGAGGCAAAAGGACTGTTTGCTGTCGGAATAACAGCGATAATCGGGGGCAAAATATTGTTTGCCCGAATTGTTGTTTTTGAAAACGGCAAAGTGATAGATGAAGTCAAATTAAATTTGAGGCGAAGCATATATAAAAAAATGCTGGATTACGGACCGGGCTATACGGCGCATGTGTCCACCGCCAAGGCAATACAGTTGGGAGTTGAGAGTGTGGAGCAGCTTGAGACATATTACGGCGGATATATCACTCAGCTATATTATTCTTTCGCTGCGGCTCTCACACTTTTTATAATAATCGCCGTCTATGATGTAAAAGTGGCTATTGTGATTCTTGTAGTTTCACCCATAATCCCAATGCTGCTTACGTTTCTGTTAAGAGTGGTGCGAAATGTTCAAAAAAAATATTGGAAAAGCTATTCGGATGTCGGCGCCTTGTTTTTGGACAGCCTGCAGGGACTAACCACACTGAAACTTTTCGGAGCTGATGAGGATCGTGCAAGTGAGATGGATATCAAGGCTGAGAATTTCAGAAAATCCACGATGCGCGTGCTAAGGATGCAGCTGAATTCAATAAGCGTGGTGGATCTGCTTTGCTACGGCGGGGCTGCTGCTGCGGTGATTATGGCGCTCAGATCCGCGAGCAACGGGACAGTCAGTTCGTTTGCATGTATCCTGATAATAGTTCTTTCAGCCGAATTCTTCGTGCCAATGCGGCAGCTTACCGCACTGTTTCATGTGGCGATGGGCGGTGTTACTGCAGGGGAACAGATCCTTGAATTTCTGCGCAGGGATGTCGATGTGCCGACCGGAACATCCGATTTTCCGAAAGGCGCGGGCATAAAAATAAAAAATCTTACTTTTTCATACGACGGGGATAAAAATGTTCTCAAGGACGTGTCTATCGATGTGGAAAACAAGGGATTTGTCGCTTTTGTAGGGGTTTCCGGTTGCGGCAAATCGACTCTGGCGTCAATAATTGCGGGACAATTGAAAGCTCCCGATGATGCGGTTTTTTTCGGAAATACGGATATAAACGCCATAAATCGTGATGATTTGGTGGGATCCGTCACCAAAGTTTCCCACAACGGGCATGTGTTTAGGGGCAGCGTGAGATCAAATCTCGAGCTGGGAAACCCCGATGCCTCGGATGATGAAATGCGCAGAGTTTTGGAAGAGGTGGATTTGTGGAATTTTCTGTCGGATGCGGACGGACTTGATACGCCCGTATCAAGCGGAGCTGCAAATCTGTCCGGCGGGCAGGCGCAGCGGTTATGTCTTGCGCGAGCATTGATGCACGACAGCAGCATATATATATTTGATGAAGCTGCATCCAATGTCGATATAGAAAGTGAAGAGATAATTTTAAGCACGATTGCAAGGATCGCAGAAAAAAAGACCGCCATATACATATCACATCGCCTCAGAAGCATTATGCATGCCGATAATATTTATGTATTTGAGGCGGGAGGAATTGTGGAACAGGGGAGACATGACGATCTGATACGCGACGGCGGCGTTTATTCAAAATTGTTTAAAGAGCAGGAAGAGCTTGAGAATTTCAGGGATTCCGATATGAAAGGAATGTGGAAATCATGACAGGCGGCAAGAAGAGATACGGCATCGGAATAATGTGGAATTTGCTCGGATTTACAAAACCCATGATTGCGCCTATAGCAATTGCGGTCGTTGCGGGAATTGCGGGTTTTTTGCTTTCATTCGGACTTGGGATATTCGGCGGATACGGTCTGCTGGCCATCATTTACGGGAAGGGCGGGATTTCCGGACTTCCGTTCGGAGGACATGATGTGGAATGGTACGGGACTGCAATGATAATTTGCGCCGTTCTCCGGAGCATACTGCACTATGTGGAGCAGCTCTGCAATCATTTCATAGCCTTCAGGATACTTGCCGAGATAAGGGGGCAGGTTTTCAATGCGATGAGGAGACTCGCTCCCGCGAAACTTGAAAATAAAAATAAAGGCAGTCTGATTTCCATAATTACTGCGGACATAGAGCTGCTTGAGGTGTTTTTCGCACATACCGTTTCCCCCGTGATGATAGCGGCAGGTACCGGAATTGCGCTCATAATATTTTATGCCGTTATAAATCCCTACTTGATGCTGCTAGCAGTCTTTTTTTACAGCGTCGTGGCAATATTCCTCCCGCTGGTCTCCTCAAAAAAGAGCAATGCCGTAGCGTTGAGCCTGAGAAATGAAATCGGTAATCTCAACGGGCAGTTTTTGGACTATCTCAGAGGGATACGGGAAGTGATTCAATACAATATGGGCGATAAAACCCTGAGGGAAATAGGCGCCGCAACGGAGAAGCTCCTTTGTAAACAGCGCAGGCTCAGAAAACAGGGCGGCGATATCGCCGGCATAACCGATGCGTTCATATCCGTTGCAGGAATCGGCATGCTCGCGGCAGTGCTCCTGCTTGGCAAAAGCGGGAAAATTACCGCGCCGGAAGCTCTGATAGCATGTCTTACCATGATAAGCACTTTCGGACCTTTCGTGGCTATAGCAAATCTGGGCAGTACTCTGAGCAATACGCTCGCCGCGGGGGAACGGGTGCTTGGCATACTCGCTGAAACTCCGGAAGTGTATCCTGTAGTAGGGGGTACGGATGTTGATTTTTCAGGTATAGATGTAATGAACCTCGGATTTTCCTATGGAGATGAAGTGGTTTTTGACGGGATAAATCTTAGCATAAATCAGGGTGAAATCCTTGGAATACAGGGAAAGAGCGGCTCCGGGAAATCCACATTGTTAAAGCTTATTCTGCGTTTTTGGCGTCCGAGCGGCGGGAGGATTTCCATGAGCGGCGTTGACATTGAAGAAATCAACAGCAGTTCGCTTTTAAAAAATATCAGTTACATGACTCAGGAGACCGTACTTTTTTCCGGTACATTAGAAGACAATCTTAGGATTGCCGGGAAAGATGCGGATTTTGAGAATATACGGTCTGCGTGCAAAAAAGCGGGCATCCTTGAGCACATAGAAAGTCTCCCCAGCGGTTTCGGAACCGAGGTTTCTGAACTGGGCGATAATTTCAGCGGCGGTGAGAGGCAGCGGCTCGGTCTCGCAAGGTGCTTCCTTGCCGATGCACCGGTGATATTCCTTGACGAGCCGACATCAAATCTTGACAGTCAAAATGAGAGTTTCATTCTAAAAACTCTGTATCAGGCGAGAAATGAGAAAACCATAGTTATGGTGTCGCATAGAGAATCCACGCTCGCCATATCCGACAGAATTTACAAATTATAAAAAGACCTTAATATTTTTTAATTACTTTTTGCACAAGTTGTGATATGCTTACCGAAACTGAGTTATCGTTAGCTAACCATATGCGCCGAATGCCGGCTTGGTATTGGCTGAAGAATGATTGTGCATTGGCTGACGGCTCGGGGAAAACAATTTTTTGTTATCAGTTATAAGTTTATATTGAGAAAGGAGAGTAAATTTATGAAGATTTTCAAAAAGTTCTCAAAAACATTAACTCTTGTTCTGGCGCTTGCCATGATGGCTGCGGTACCTGCAGGCGCTCTGGCTGAAGAAATGCCCGCACCCGAACAGGCTGCGCCGGCTGTAACTGCCGAGCAGGATAATGCCGTTGCGGATGCAGGGCAGGATGAAAGCCGAACGGTGACTACGCTGACCGGTGCCAAATTCGTCAAAGCGAACGGAAACAACTACGGTATGGGCATGGGCACGGGAGTCATTCAATCGGCTGTGCGAGAGGGCGATACCATAAAGATTTATCTTAAAAAGAAGAAAATTCTTTGGTATACCGGCTGGATCACCGAGGCATATTATTCCAGCGGTGGTACTAACTTGGTTACAGGAGGTCCCGAAAGCGGCGATTACTACATGGAGCTTGATGCGAATAATATCACATCTTTTGCCGGCGGCAGGGGGATCAATTTGGCTGAGATTTATTTTGATTTTACGCCGAGCGCTCCTCCTATGATGCCGAATCCTGTTCGGAATGCATATTTTGTTTGCGATCAGTTTAATATGTAACTGCTGCCGCAAATTGCCGGCAAAGCAGGCAGGCACAGGGGAGATATCTGAACGAATGCGGTTGTCTCCCCTGATGTTTTATTACAGATAAATATTTCATTTAATTGACTTTAGCGTATAAGTCAATTTGCTCGGTTTCCCGGGAGAGAGGAGGTATTCAGTCTCGCATTGCCGCATGTATTTTTCGGTGTATATGTGGTGAGAGATTGAGAAAAATATTATTATGAAAGAAATTATAAACATAACCGGTGTAAAAAAAAGAGTTCTCAGGACGTCCTTGTGCGTACTTACCGCGCTTGCTATGCTTGCGGGCATGATCGGTATTGAGCCGCCGCAGTCCGTAAGTGCAGACAACGCTCTTGCCCCCGGAATCTACAATGTCTTGATCACGCCGCAGTACTGGAATAATGAAGCCCCTCACAGGCACTGCATAGATATCGGTGACAGGCTGATGTTGACCGTGGACGGAGGCGGCAATGTAGATCTCGTTTTCCAGGTAAATGCTTACAGTAAATATGAGGCGATATATATGGTGAAGCAGGAGAAGAATGACGAGATAGATGCTCTCTGCGGCGCTCATTCTCATTATATTTCACCACAAAAAAATAAAATAGGAACAGACTGGAAATCATTTGATGGAAAAGAGTTGACGGGATATGATCAGATTGACGGTATGAAAGATGCGAGTTTGAACGACTGTTTCGTGCGGCTCGACAAACCGACGTCCGAGAATATAGATCAGGAACGGGATACGGCAACATTTGTTGTGAAAAATTTTGATTTGAATAAAAAAATAGGATTTATCGGATATACGGGGAAATTCCTCTCCGAAGTTCCGTCGATCAAGCCGTCAGAATATATAAAGAGTCTGGTTTTTAAAGTTGACGTAAAAGACATAAAAGGAAATGATATTTGCTATCTCGCGGAAGGATATGCGGAAGACGAGGATAATCCGCCTCAGATTTATCCGCTGCTGACATCGTATATGAAGTATAATAAAAATTTGCTTCCCACAGTGCCGCAAAAACTTCCGCAATGGAAGGTCGATTTCAGCGATAAATTTGAAAGCATGACTTACAGGCTGACGCCGGATGAGGAAAATAAAATAAATATTGATTTTGTGCTGACAGATGAGTATAAGGGGATGAATCCCGTAATTAAAAAAGTTGTAGGCAGAAAATCGGACGCTCTTGAGGGGAGTACTGCATATAAGGGATATTTGACAGGGCATAGCGGACTTCTCTGGTCTGAAAATCTCTATAACAAAAACAGCGGCACGGTGAGCATACCTCTGTCGTCAAGCGAATTCCTTTACGGAGTGCGCCTCTCTTTTGAAAAGGACGGCGAATACGGCGGCGAAACGGGCATATTGTTTTTCAGCGATGCAAAACCGGATGAAGCCGTTACAATAAATGATGCTGCAACCGGAATCACATATAAGAGCTGCACTGCGAATATTCGCAAAGGCGCAAAGTTAAGCGTATCCAAGGTCGAATCGGGCTTCATATATGATGATTTCAAAAAGAAAGCGATAGACGGTAAGTTTCAGGTGTGGAATCTTTCGATCAAAGAGGACGGGCAGGCATTTATACCCAAGCGCGAGGGGCGGGTATTGATTCCGATTCCCGCAGATTGGGATACAAATAAATTTTATGCCGTAATTTCCGGGAAGTGCTATATCATGTATCCCGATAGTAGGATGGATATTGTTCAGATCGGAGACGACAAATATTTCGAGTATAAGGATGAAGGACTTATTTTTGCAGGACTGTCCGCATTTGATCCTGAAAATGTGATCGCAATCGGTGAAATAAAACGGAAACTTGATGTCTCAGCGCTCGGCGCCGGGGTGTACAAAGTGGAGCCTGATTTCTTGAAATACGGTACGGAGTCGCAAGGCTCAATGTCAGGGGGGACTCTGCAAAAAGAAGGATATCTCGTCGTGGGCATCGACGGGAGCAAAGAGGTTTATCTGAATTTCAAGCCTATCGTAAAGGAAGGAATAGAGGCACATATGGCGACATTGTGGAACAAATCCGATCAGAATGTGACCCTGTTTGACTTTGTTACCGATGCGAACGGAGCTCTTTTAAGCAATTCGGATTTCAATCCGAATTCCGAATTCGCCTGCCTGAAATCCGCAAAAATCAAGCTTTCTGATGACACATACGACAGCGAGACTTTTAAATATCATTTCTATGTGATTCCGCCCGCAATGGGAAGCGGACAGCCTTTTGAAGATGTGTACAACAACCCGTTGGATGCGGATTTGGTTTTCTACAGCGCCGAAAAATTGGACGGATTTGATGTCGACATGATTCCTACTTTCCAAAAATCCGTGCTCCGAAGATCGGTGGACAAAGCGGAAAGCCTGAAAGCTGCCGATTATACGGCAGATTCGTATGGAAAACTCAAGACCGCGCTTACGGC
The DNA here is from genome assembly GCA_041844835.1 of Anaerovoracaceae bacterium. Taxonomy (GTDB): domain Bacteria; phylum Bacillota; class Clostridia; order Peptostreptococcales; family Anaerovoracaceae; genus CAUUCX01. The sequence goes on along the minus strand of JBGZBU010000003.1, from coordinate 12,802 downwards.
GGGCAAGGCTTATTATCAGAGCCTCGGCGCCGGTGATGCCGGAGCGGATAAAACCATATCGAATGCGATAAAGGAAAAATCCGATGCAATAGAAACGGCGATTAAAGAGCTCAAAAAGACAGGGGGATCCGGAACAAATCCGGGAACAGATCCGGGAGGCACGAATCCTCAATCTTCGCTCGACATAAAGACGCTCAAAAATGGAGAATACACAATAAGAGGAGACATGATGCGAGTCAATAAAAAGTCGAAATCCATGTCGGACGGGGCTATTGATCATGACATCAAACTCACTGTTGATGACGGGACATATACGATTACCATGAATTTTCACGGAATGAAATATCTTGGCAGATTCGGTTATTTGCAGAAACTGCAATATTTCAAAACGGGATATACTGAAAATGCCCATGGCGTTCCGGAAGGAGAACTTGCGGATGTAACCGTAAACAGCTGGCATTTGAACAGTGACGGCGGCAAACTTTCGGATGAGTACGGTACGGATTATCCGAAAGAGCTCAGCTATGAATTGATACCCGAAGCAAAAGACGACGGATGGGTACCTCTTCAGGTGTTCGTTCCCGTAATGGAAGCGCTTGGGATGGAAGATAACAATCCGGGCATGGGAACTCAGCAGGTGTATCTCAAATTGGATCTCAAATCGATCAGCGAAGGCGCGCCGTCTTCCGGAACGACAGGTGGGGGCGGAGAGACTGCAGTTCCCGAAGTCATTAAAAAGGATGCCGGAAAAAAAGATGATGCGTTTGATAAACTCACCGATGTGAAAAATCATTGGGCGAAGGAGAGCATCGCATATGTGATAGAGAAAAATCTCTTCAAGGGTATCAGCAGCACAAAATTCGAGCCGGAGGCGGATATGACAAGAAGCATGGTGGTGACGGTGCTCCACAGGATGGCGGGTACTCCGAGCGCTTCCGCGTCTGCCGCTCTTTCCGATGTCAAATCCGGCGCATGGTATGAAAGCGCGGTGAATTGGGCAATAAACAAGAATATTGTAAAAGGCGTAGGGAATAACATTTTCGCTCCGAATGCTTCGATTACGCGGGAAGCGTTTGTGACCATGCTTTACAATTATGCAAAAGCACATGATCCCGAATTGGGCAAGTCCAAAGATATTTCGGAATACAGCGATGCGGGCGAGGTGTCGCCGTGGGCAAGTGATGCTATGAAGTGGGCAAGCGGCAGCGGGTTCATCAAAGGGAACAACAAGGGACAGTTGTCGCCTAAGAGCAAGATCACAAGGGCCGAAGTCGCCACCATATTCCAGCGTTATCTCAAGAGCGTGGAAATCTCCAAAGCAGCAAAAGAAAAGAGCGACAAGAAATAGCAGGGAATAATGAGAAGATGCTATGAAATGCATCGGAGATTTCATTTAAAGCAACTAAAACAACGGGAGGATCCGACAGCTGTCGGATCCTCCCGTTGTTTGTATCTTTTTGCCATTGCAGCAAATTTCAATTGTTACAGATCCAATTTATAATCTCCCGCTTTTATTTTTCCTGCCTTTCTCAGCAGACGGTCGAATGCAAGGGACAATAATCCGGGCATGACTATATGAAGAAGCAGAACGAATATTAAAACTTTCGCGGTAAATCCCATTGCGGTAAAAGTGCCGATCTGACCGACCAGCCCGGATGTGCCCATGCCGGATCCGATGGGAATGTTTTCCATTTTAAATACGCAAGTTGAAACGGGACCGAGCACCGCGCCTGCCAGAGTGGGCGGCAGGAGTATCCACCAGTTTTTTATGATATTTGATACCTGCAGCATGGATGTTCCTATCCCCTGTGCGAGCAATCCGCCGATACCGTTATCCTTATATGAGATTACGGCAAAACCTATCATTTGTGCGCAGCACCCCGCCGTGGCGGCGCCTCCCGCTATTCCGGAAAGTCCGAGCATTATGCACAGCGCCGCGCTGGAAATAGGGGCTGTCAGAGCAAGTCCGACCAGAACCGCGACAATTATTCCCATCCAAAAAGGCTGCATGTCGGTAGCGGTCATGATTATTTTTCCAAGTCCGCTCATGAGCGCGCCCATTCCGGGACCGAAGAGTTTCGCTGCAAGCATTCCGCCGATGATGGTGAGCGCCGGAGTTACAATGATATCAACTTTTGTTTCTTTGGAAATCGCCTTGCCCAGTTCCGCGCCTATCGCCGCCGCAAGGAACGCTCCGGCGGGCCCCCCCCGCGGATTCAAACAGGGAGCTTGTTACGGTGGCTCCCATGCTGCCCGTTATGGCGCTTGCAAAAAGCACGAGCGGCGGAGATTTTAAGCCCCATGCAACGGCTATACCGATTGCCGGCCCCATCAGTCCCATAGCTATAGTTCCCGATTCAATGCAGAAATTTGAAAAGGGGTTTTCCCCTGCAAGAACTGCAATCTGTTCTCCGACAGTTTTTATTATCAATCCTATCAGCAGGGATGAAAACAATCCCAGCGCCATCGCCGACAGCGCATCCTGCAGATATCTTTTTGCAGAAAATTCGATATTTTTTCTCTTGAGAAAATTCCTGAATCCGCTTTCCGACATATTACTACTGCTCATTTTTGCCGCCTTTCTGAAAAATAATACAAAACATTCACGATAAGCAAGGTATTTGCTTTCACTTAAAGTTCATTAAAGTCCATACTACATAATGATGAATCCCATGTCAACTCCATGGGTAAAGCTTGAAAAAACGGGTAATAAATGGTAGTATGATTTCCATGCAATATTTTGCGCCCGCATGCAAAACATTTCACGCGTTTTGCGGCAAATGAAAAGAGGCAGGTATGGTTAAGGAAATAGAATTGAAATATGCTTTGAGCGACAGAAAACAGGCGGAAGAAATCTGGGAAGATCTTGAGATGTATGCCGGTTGTGATCCCGACACCAGAGAAAGTGTATGCATGAAGGCCATGTATTTTGATTCCGCAAAAGGTCTGCTCGCCAAAAACGACATGTCCCTGCGCATCAGGCAGGAGGGAGATCGTTCCGTGCTGACAATTAAAAACAAGGGAACATCGGAAAACGGGCTGCACAAAAGAGATGAACTCAATATGCCGTACACGGAGGAATTCAGTGAAATGGCTGAATTTGTGCCGGACTCGGAAATGCTGCAGCAAAGCGAGCTTGGCGGAAAACTCATCGAGCTTGTAGGAAATGAAGTGCTAAGACCCGTCATATGTATGAATTATTTGCGCAGACGCTGCAGGATCGACAGCGGAAGCTCATTTGTGGAACTCGCAATAGACACCGGAAAAATATATGCGGCCGAGAAATCGACGCCGATATGCGAACTCGAGATAGAACTCTATTCCGGTGATGAAGACGACATGATTGCCCTGGGGGACAAACTGTCCGAAAGGTATATGATCGACAGGGAAGAAATAACGAAGTATGCCAGAGGGCTTGCATTGATGGACGGATAGCGGCGCTTGTGTAAAACCTTGCAAAATCTTTACTTTTGGCGAGGTAAAGTATATAATTATTGGCGTTACTACGACAATTATTTTTTGTGATTAGTTGGAGGAAAAAAAGATTTATGAAAGCTGAATTGAAATCAAAAGAAAAAAATGTGGCAATATTTACGATGGAATTTTCCGCGGAGGAGTTTGACGCCGCTTTGGATGCGGCGTTTAAGGCCAACAGAAATAGATATCCGATTGATGGATTCAGAAAGGGCAAGGCGCCTCGAAAACTGATTGAATCGCATTACGGAGTCGGCGTGTTTTTCGATGACGGCATCAACGATCTTTTGTCAAAAAATTACGGCAAAACTTTGGATGATTTGAAAGTCGAAGCCGTTGCACCGCCTGAGATAGATTTGTCCGAGTTGGAAACGGGCAAAGGATTCACCGCTACTATAAAAGTTGAGACATATCCGGAATTTGAGGTCAAAGACTACAAAGGTGTAAAAGTAAAGAGAGAAGAAAAGAAAATCGGCAAAGCCGATGTGGATAAAGAAATGGAGCTGCTCCTCAAAAGGAATTCCAGAATGGAAGTCGTAAACGGTCCTGCTGCCGACGGAGACATGGTGCTTATTGATTTTGAGGGATCGGTTGACGGTAAAAAGTTCGACGGCGGAACTGCGGAGCGCTATCCTCTTAAATTGGGTTCAAACATGTTTATCCCGGGATTTGAAGATCAGCTCATAGGCCTTTCCGCAGGCGAAGAAAAAAATGTGGAAGTGACTTTCCCGGAGGAGTACGGAGTGGAGGAACTTGCCGGCAAACCGGCGGTATTCCGCTGCACGGTTCACGAAGTAAAGCGCGAAGAGCTGCCCGCTCTTGATGATGAGTTCGCAAAGGACGTCAGTGAATTCGATACGCTTGCGGACTTGAAAGCCGATACGAAGAAAAAACTCCAGGAAAAAGCTGCGGAGGATGCGGATAAAAAAGTTAAGTCGGATGCAATGGATGCAGTCATGAAAAACAATGATATCGACGTGCCGGGCGCCATGGTTGAGGATGAAATTGACATGATGATAAAGGAGTTTGACAGCAATCTCAAGATGCAGGGGATGAGTTTCGACAGTTATCTGCAGTTCGTAGACGGCGGCATTGAATCGCTCAGAGCAGATATCAGAGATGAAGCGCATAATCGAATTAAAAACAGAATGGTGATAAGAAAAATTGCGGAACAGGAGAATTTTGAAGTTTCCGATGCTGAAATTGATGAAGAACTCGAATCTCTGGGTAAACAGTATAATATGGAGCTTGCAAAGGTGAAAGAGGTGATGGGAGATCAGCTTGACAGCGTCAGAGAAAATATCCGGTTCAAAAAAGCTATCAGTTTTGTTGCCGAAAATGCGGTAATTGAAAAATAACGGAGGGTATGATGGGATTGGTGCCTTATGTAATTGAGCAGACCTCAAGAGGCGAGCGTTCGTACGATATATATTCACGACTGCTCAAAGATAGAATTATTTTTTTAGGTGAAGCCATAGACGATTATGTCGCCAGTCTCATAGTGGCGCAATTGCTCTTCCTTGAGGCGGAGGACTCGGAAAAAGATATAAGCATATATATCAACAGCCCGGGAGGTTCGGTAAGCGCGGGACTTGCGATCTATGATACCATGCAGTATATAAAACCGAGCGTTTCGACCATATGTGTGGGCATGGCTGCGAGCATGGGCGCATTCCTGCTCGCTGCAGGTGAAAAAGGTAAAAGATATGCTCTGCCGAATGCGGAAATTATGATTCATCAGCCTCTTGGAGGGGTAAACGGTCAGGCGGAAGATATTAAAATTCATGCCGAGCATATATTGAAAACCAGAGACAAACTGAACAGAATTCTGAGTGAACGAACGGGCAGAAAACTTGATGAGATCGAGCGCGATACGGACAGAGATAATTATTTGAGTTCGGAAGAAGCGTTGAGTTACGGATTGATAGATCATGTGATAAGCAAGCGTTGACTGCCCGCAAGGGGTGTTTTTAGGGGCATTTGCGTGAAAGGGGATTTAACATGAGTATTTATGACGATATCGATATCATACGATGTGCGTTTTGCGGAAAAACGCAGCATGAAGTGCGCAGGCTCATGGCGGGGCGTGAGGCGTATATTTGCAATGAATGTGTGAGCGAATTCAAGAATGTGCTGGATGAGGAGTTTGATGTCGATTCGCTTGATTTGAGCGGCGGCATCTGCAAGCTGCCCAAGCCTAAGGAAATAGTAGAGGAATTGTCGGAATATGTGATCGGGCAATTTGACGCGAAAAAAGCGCTTGCCGTTGCGGTCTACAATCACTACAAAAGAATCAGCGAGAAAGAGACTGCAGAGGACGGTGTTGAAATTCAAAAAAGCAACATCATTATGATCGGATCTACGGGATCGGGCAAGACTTTGCTCGCCCAGACGCTTGCAAAAATACTTGACGTACCTTTTGCGATCGCAGATGCTACTGCACTTACCGAGGCGGGATATGTGGGTGAGGACGTCGAAAATATTTTGCTTAAATTGCTGCAAGCCGCCGACTGGGATATTGAAAGAGCTCAGCGGGGGATTGTCTATGTGGATGAAATCGACAAAATTTCCAGAAAGTCTGAAAATGCTTCCATCACAAGAGATGTGAGCGGGGAGGGCGTGCAGCAGGCTTTGCTTAAAATACTCGAAGGAACGGTTGCCAATGTTCCGCCGCAGGGAGGGCGCAAGCATCCGCATCAGGAATTCATTCCGTTTGATACCACAAATGTTCTGTTTATATGCGGCGGTGCGTTTGACGGAATTGACAGGATAATTCAAAAACGAATAGGTGAAAAGACGATAGGATTTAATGCGGATCCGGGAAAGAATCCGGGAAAGGAAGAAATGGGCAGGATCCTTTCGAGATTGCAGCCCGAAGATCTTCTGCAATACGGTCTGATCCCCGAGTTTGTCGGAAGATTGCCGGTTATGGTAACTCTCGCCGATTTGGATGAAGAAGCTTTGGTAAGAATAATTAAAGAGCCGAAAAATGCTCTTATAAAACAATATCAAAGATTGTTTGAAATCGATAATGTGACGCTTGAGATGGAGGATGAGGCTGTGAGAGAAGTGGCCAGAAAGGCTCTTGAGCGAAAGACCGGCGCGAGAGGACTTCGCAGCATTATGGAATCCGTCATGATGGATATAATGTATGACATACCGTCAAGACAGGATATCGAAAAATGCATTATCACAAAGGAAACGGTGCTGGGTGAAAGCAGTCCGATTCTTGTTCTTGATGTGGCAAGCAGAAAAGAAAGAAACCCGAATGACAGGGAAACAGCTTGAGTTTGTGTAATGAAATCGGGTGGCTCGGAGCCTCCCGCTTTTATTAGATGGTATATGGAGAAACGGTATGATTGAAAACAAAGAGAATCTTAAAGAGCTTTACGGAGATTATATGACTCTGCCGCTCATCCCGTTGAGAGGCCTTACGGTATTCCCCAACGTTGTAATTAATTTTGACATAGGCAGAGATAAGTCGATAAAAGCGCTTGAAAAGGCGATGGTCATGGAACAGCGCGTTTTTTTGGTGTCGCAGAAAAAAGACGTCACCGAGCTGCCTACAGCCGGGGATTTTTATCACATAGGAACCGTGGGAAAAGTGAAACAAATGTTGAAACTTCCGGGCAATGTAATAAGAATACTGGTGGAAGGTGAAGTGCGCGGACAGATTGAAGAAATTATAAGCGATGAGCCGTTTTTCAAGTGTCGGGTAAAATTGATGCACGAGGATGCACCTGTTTTGCCCGCCGCGGAACTTAAACAAAAAGAAATAAAGATGGCTGCGCTTATGCGTACCGCAATGGATTCATTCAGCGAATATGTCGATTTGAATGCATCTATTCCGGATGAAGCGTTTTCAACTGTCGGCACACTTACGGATCCGGGAAGTATGGCCGATATAATCACCTCGCACATGGATGTGGGCGTGGATGATAAACAGCAAATTCTCGAGGCATTCGATATTGAGGACAGATTGAAAAAAGTCAGCGGGATTCTCGCCAGAGAAATTCAGATCATGAATCTTGAACAGGATATAAACAGCAAGGTGCGCGTGCGCATGAGCAAGCATCAGCGCGAATATTATCTGCGCGAGCAGCTCAGAACGATACAGGAAGAGCTCGGCGGGGATTTTTATGATGAAATGGACGAGGTCGAAAACTGGAGACGCGCAATGGATGAAAAATCCGTTTCGGAAAAAGTGAGAAAAACCGTTGAAAAAGAAATAAAAAAACTTTCCGCGTCGCAGCAGGGCTCGGCTGAAGCGTCGGTCATACGCAACTACATTGAAACAATCGTCGATCTTCCATGGAATGTTTTTTCCGATGCGAATGAAGATTTGGAAATCGCCGACAAAATATTGAATGAAGACCATTACGGGCTTGAAAAGGTAAAAGAAAGAGTGCTTGAATATCTGGCGGTTATCAAGCTCTCCAAGGCGATCAAAGGACCTATTTTATGCCTTGTAGGACCTCCCGGTGTGGGGAAAACTTCGATAGCAAAATCAATTGCCAGAGCGACAAACAGGGAATTTGTAAGGATGTCGCTCGGGGGAGTGCGCGATGAAGCCGAGATCCGCGGACATCGGCGTACGTACATCGGTGCGATTCCGGGCAGAGTTATGAATTGTATCAAAGACGCAGGGACTTCAAATCCGGTATTCCTACTTGATGAAGTGGATAAAATCGGAAATGATTTCAGGGGAGATCCCGCTTCGGCATTGCTCGAAGTGCTTGATCCCGAGCAAAACAAGGATTTTGTCGATCACTATCTGGAACTGCCTTTTGACCTGTCAAAAGTCTTGTTCATAACGACCGCGAATTCACTTGAAACCATTCCGCTGCCTTTGCTGGACAGAATGGAAATAATAGAAGTTCCGAGTTATACCGAGGATGAAAAAGTCAAGATTGCACAGAAATATCTTATCCCGAAGAAGATAATTGAGCACGGTTTGAAGAAGAAAAATATCAAATTCACATCCGCGGCAATTCATGACATAATAAATTATTACACAAGGGAGTCGGGAGTCAGAAATCTTGAGCAGGAAATTGCAAATATATGCAGAAAACTCGTTAGGAAGACCGTACAAGAGGGAGAAATGCCGTTTTCGGTCGGCGTGAAACAGGTCGAAGAATATTTGGGCAAGCGACGTTATCACTATGATAAAATTGAGGGTAAAAATGCGGTGGGGGTTACCACCGGGCTTGCGTGGACCGTTGTCGGCGGAGATACATTGTTCATTGAAACCATAGTGGTGCCGGGCAGCGGAAAACTCGTGCTTACGGGCCAGCTTGGCGATGTAATGCAGGAATCCGCAAAAGCGGGCGTGAGTTATATCAGGACCATTGCAGGAGAACTCGGCGTTGAAGAGGATTTTTATGAAAAATATGATATACACATACACATTCCCGAGGGAGCCACGCCGAAAGACGGCCCGTCCGCAGGCGTGACTATGTGTACATCGCTTATTTCAGCGCTGAGCAAAAAAGCCGTATTGAGAGATGTCGCAATGACGGGAGAAATTACATTGAGAGGGAAAGTGCTGCCGGTAGGCGGGATTCGTGAGAAAGTCATGGCTGCCCACAGAGCCGGAATAAAGACGGTGCTGCTCCCGAAAGATAATGAAAGAGATATTGATGAAATTCCTGAAAACGTGAGGAAAAAACTCAAGTTCGTTTTAATTGAGGAAGTGCATGACGCTTTAAAATATGCTCTTGCGTAAATGAGGCCGCTTATGGAAAACAGAGTGAAAAATCCCGTTTTGGCAGCCGTAGCGGTCGATGAAAAAAATTATCCACCGCCGAATCTGCATGAAATTGCATTCGCCGGAAGATCGAATGTAGGCAAATCATCGCTGCTGAACCGGCTCACAAACAGAAAAAAATTGGCGCATGTGAGCGGCAATCCGGGCAAGACGCGTACGATAAATTTCTATGATGTGGATGGACTGTTCCGTATCGTAGACTTGCCGGGATACGGTTATGCGCGCGTGTCAAAGAGTAAATCCGAGGAGTGGGGCAAGATGATAGAGCGCTACATAGAAACGCGCGACAATCTCGTTGCAGTCGCGATGCTCGTGGATATAAGGCACGACCCCGGCTCATTGGATCTGATGATGGCGGATTATCTCAGATATCACGGATATAAACTGTTTGTGGTTGCGACGAAATCTGATAAACTTTCAAGAAATCAGATAAAAAAGCATCTGCAGAATATAAGAAAAAAACTGGAGCTTGACAATGATGAGGCGGTATTGCCGGTGTCTTCTCTATCCGGCGAGGGATGCGATCTTTTAATGGATTATATTTTTGCACTCGGCAGAGGAGAAAAAATATGAATTTTATAATAGGTTTCAGAGTATTGATAAGGCGGATTGCGGCGATTCGTGATATGCTTAAATCAAAGGAAGTCTCGAGATGGAAAAAAGCGCTCGTCGTTTTCGGTATAGTTTATCTCTTTTTGCCTATGGATTTAATCCCGCCGTTTCTGTTTCCGTTCGGATTTGTTGATGATTTGATACTGTGGACGTTTATAATTTTGCACCTGAAAGATACATTGGACAAATTTTGGTTGGGGGATGAGTATCTGAAGGATAAAAAATTTTCTAATGGAAAAAATGCAGCCGATGATGTAGAATTTGAGGTGGAGGACTACATTTCCGAATCAAAAGAAGATTGACCTGGTGCCTTATTGTCGGCTTAATCTCCCGGGCAGTCAGCTGGGGAATAGAAGAAAGGAATAGTACAAGATGTGTGAAGTTGTGGGACAGATCATTGTCAATGAAGAGCAGATTCAGAGACGTGCAAAGGAAATAGGGGCTGAAATCACGAGGGATTTTGCTGATGAGGAATTGATAGTGGTCGGAATTCTCAAGGGCGCCGTTGTATGGATGGCTGATGTTATCAAGAATATAGATCTCCCGGTCAAACTTGATTTCATGGTCGTCAGCAGTTACGGGGCTTCTACCAAAACATCGGGTATAGTTAAAATCGTAAAGGATTTGGATATAGATATAGAGGGTAAAAATGTCATAATAGTTGAAGATATAGTCGACTCCGGGATTACTCTCAGTTATCTGAAAAGATATTTTGAAAGCAGACTGCCAAAGACGGTGAAAATCTGTTCGCTGCTGGATAAACCGCTCGGACGCAAGGTCGATTTGGAGGCGGATTATGTGGGGTTTGAAGTGGGGAATCACTTTATAATAGGCTACGGTCTTGATTATGATCAGAGTTACAGAAATCTTCCGTATATAACTTGTCTTGATGAGGTTGAACCTGACAAGGTTTTGCTCAAGTAATAAATGAAATCCGCTATTATTATCGATTTTGTCCGAAGTGGCAAGAAGTAAAAAAGGATTAAAAAGAAGGAGAAAGAAATGGGATATAAAGTAAAAATCGGACTGTCAAACAAACATCTGCATCTATGTCGCGAGCATCTCGACAAGCTTTTCGGTGAGGGACATGAGCTGACGCCGATCAAGGATCTCGGACAGCCGGGGCAATATGCATGCGATGAGAAAGTGGATGTAGTCGGACCCAAGGGAACGCTGAAAGGTGTGAGGATTCTCGGTCCGCTCAGACCTGAAACGCAGGTGGAAGTCGCAATGACCGACGCAAGGACTATCGGGATCAGCGTGCCTCTCAGGGAATCCGGAGATCTTGAGGGAACTCCCGGATGTAAACTGGTGGGTCCTGCGGGCGAGGTCGATCTCGAATCCGGGCTGATAGTCGCTTTGAGGCATGTGCATTTGTCCACTGCCGAAGCTGCGGAAGCAGGTCTTAAAGATAAAGAAGTGGTTTCTTTGAAGATTGAGGGTGAACGCGGGCTAGTATTCCATAACGCGCTGGTAAGGGTCAGCGATAAATTCCTTGCCGAGTGTCACCTGGATACGGACGAGGGCAATGCGGCAGGATGCGGTCCGGATGCGGTGTGCGAGATAATTAAATAAGCACCTGTAATTTGTTCTGATCCGCTCAGGCGGATGAGGTGGTTTTGATATGATAAATAAATTCCGTATGACTAATATGACTAAAAAGAAAAAAACCGTTTTATTGAGTTTGATTTCGGTGCTGATCCTGGCTTGCGCCGCTTTTGCAATCGTCGCGTGCGGCGACAGCGGTCAGAGTGGCGGAACTATTGATGAACCCGAAATTACGCCGGAATATCTTCAGGGCGAGTATGCCGATCAGTTGATCCGGGACGGGGCTTCGGAACTGCTCGGAACTTTTGATGTCGTGGATGCGGATTCCGACACGCCGCACATAATCATATACGAAAAAAGCATTGTGGAAGACGAATCTCATCCGCAAGGCTACTACATATCAGATAAGAATCTCAGCTACAACTACATGTTATCCGACAGCGTGCGGGTTACATTTGTGATGGGAAACGACAGTCTGGTCACGGTTCTTGATAAAAAGAATTTTATAGATGCCGTTTTGGATGACCGGGAAGCGAACAAGGCGGATCCCGAGTATAAAGATAAAAAGCTATATAAATTTTATGTCATGGGCGACCAGGTGGAGTTGATTCTTGCACACATATTGTGATTTTAAGGGCGTATATGTTTAACTTTTTAAATAATAATGTGCCGCAAAATGTGGCATTTTATATTGCGGGCGTTCCTATTATGTGGTACGCGATCTGTATTGTGGTCGGCATGCTTGCCGGCACATTGCTGATGTATATAAGAGCATCAAAATACCATATCAAAGGTGATGATGTTCTTGAATTTTTCATATGGTGCATACCTGTCGCGATTATAGGGGCGCGACTTTATTATGTGATATTCAACTGGGATTATTACCGGATGGATTTGCTTGAGATACTTAATATCAGGCACGGGGGGCTCGCCATTCACGGAGGTTTGATTTTCGGAATTTTTGCGGTGATTTTGCTCGCAAAAAGAAAATCGATTTCCGTGCTTTCACTGCTGGATCTTGTGATGCCTTCCGTGGCGCTTGGACAGGCGGCAGGTCGCTGGGGGAATTACTTCAATCAGGAGGCTCACGGCGGACCGACTTCGCTGCCGTGGGCGATCCCCGTCGACGGCCAGATGGTGCATCCGACTTTTTTGTATGAATCGATTTGGTGTTTGCTCATCTGCATAATTCTGGTTCTGATTGACAAAAACAAGCGCTTCAGAGGACAGATTTTTTTGCTGTACTGGATACTGTACTCACTGGAGAGATTCTTTGTCGAGGCTTTACGGACGGATAGTTTGATGATAGGATCTTTCAGGCAGGCACAGGTGATAAGCGCGGTAGCGTTTGTCATATCCGTTTTAGTTTATTTGATTCTTTACAGCAGAAGCAAGGGCGGA
>JBGZBU010000002.1:0-25560 GCA_041844835.1 Anaerovoracaceae bacterium | reverse complement strand
CGGACATTCTTACATACACCGTTCAAAGCCGAAATGGACAAATTGACTCCAAGAAATGATTTCATGATAAAACCCTCCTAAAAAGCTGTTCCAAAATTCCCCTTATAATCTATATAAGAAATTCTTATTACTAAATAAGATAATATTTATTTTTCTTATGCACATTCTAATATATGAATCGATATTTTGAAATTCAAATAAATTGATATTGATTATAAAAAAATCAAATGATATAATCATCCCAAAATCGGGAGGGAATTGTTATGATGAAGTACAAAGCTTTTGTTAAGGTTGTAGAATTGGGCAGTCTCACAAAAGCGGCAAAAGAACTCGGTTACTCTCAGCCCGGCATCAGTTATATGCTCAATTCACTGGAAGAAGAAGTGGGATTCCCTTTGCTGCAAAGAAGTAAAGATTCCATAGTTCCGACTGAAGACGGCAAAAAAATTCTTAACTGCTGTTATGTTCTCGGGCGAGCTGAAGCGAACTTGCGAGAAACTGCCCAATCAATCAATGGAGTGCTTTCCGGCACTTTGAGAATAGCCGCACTAAACAGTCTGGCTGTAAATTATGTTCCGCCCGTCATCAAAAAATATACGGAGCGATTCCCGCAAATCGATATATATCTTGAAGAATTGTCAATACCTGATATTAATAATGCACTCCAAAGCACAAAATGTGATATAGCATTTATTTCCAAAGAATTCCCTAAGGGATTTGAATTTCATCCTCTATTTGACGATCCGCTGGGAGTATGCATGCATTCCACACATCCTCTTGCACAAAAAGAGTTTGTTGATATTGCAGATTTGAATAATTATGATTTTATAATGCCCATGCCGGGCTGGGATGATTTGTATGAGATAGTTCAAAAAACTGAAGCGTTTGTTCCGATGATCTCACATCACGTGGCAAGCGACAGGGGCGCCATAGCAATGGTCGCATCAAATCTGGGGATTTCAATTCTGCCAAAACTGCAGACTCTTTGCCTGCCGCATGATATTACGTGGCGGAAATTCTCCGTCGATTGCTCAAGGACTCTCGGATACTGCATAAAATCCTCTGCGAACGCGTCGCCCGCCCTGAGAGAATTTATAGAAATAATACGGGAAGATTAAAAATGTATACAAAAAATACCGATGAAATCAAAGAAAAAATAAAACAGGCGCTTTTTGCCGCAATATCCGCGACAGATTCCCGAGATTCACACAATATCAAAGATGCCCAAGATAAAAAAACTGCCGCCGCGGAGATCAGCGCAAACAGCAAAACTATAAATATTGTGGTCGGCATTTCGGGCGGATGCGATTCCGTTTGCCTGCTTCACACACTGCAGCGGATCAGTGATGATGTGAAAGATCAAATAAAAATAAATCTTATCCCGGTGCATATTAATCACGGACTCAGGGGCGCGGATGCCGATCGGGATGCGGAATTCGTGCAGAATTTTTGCAAAAAACTGAATCTTGATTTGAAATTTTTTGAATTCGATTGCAAATCCATGTCTGAGAAACTGGGAATCTCGATAGAAGAAGCAGGCAGAATTAAGCGTTATGAAATTTTCAAGCAGCTCATTTCCGCCCCGTGCTCCGATCCTTATTCCGCCACCGATTCCTCTCCAAGCCCCACTCCCGATTTGAGCTCCGCTCTCAATTCTGCTCCGGACTGCAATTCCGACGATTTTTTTAAAAAAAATTCACTGAATCTGATTGCCGTGGGGCATAATGAAGACGATCAGGCTGAAACGGTGCTCATGCGCATATTGCGCGGCACGGGTGTGGACGGACTGGCTGCGATGAAGATTAAAAACGACAGCATAATACGTCCGATGCTGGGCATCACGCGACGTGAAATAGAAAAATACTGCGAAGATAACGATCTCGAATTCAGAACCGATGTGAGTAATCTGGAATCGATATATCACAGGAACTTCATCCGCCTTGAACTGATTCCATTTATAGAAAAAAATCTGAATCCGAATGTGAAGTCCGCTCTCGCAAGATTGGCGGAACTGGCTCGTATTGACAGCGATTTTCTTTGGAAAGAAGCTGAAAAATACTATAATGATTCAATCATCGATGATTCAGTCCCTTCCCATCCGGCTTTTCCTGCCGCTGTAAAATTATGGAGGAAAAAAGTCGAGCCGTTGCATGAATCCGTAAAATCCAGAATTATCATACGCGCTTTGGCGGAAGTCGGTCTTGCAGCGGACATATCCTCCGCTCACATAAACACCGCATTGAATTTGATTTCTTTCGGGAAATCGGGAGCAATATGTGAATTCCCTGATTTCTATCAAATGCGGACAACGCGAGATGAGCTGATATTTTTGAGAATTACTCCCGCTGAAGCGGAAGCGCGGCAAAGAGTGGAAGCGGCAAAATATTCAATGCGTATTGAGGAACTGAAATCTCAGTACGATACTTTGGAATTAAAAGTGAGAACGCGAAAACCCGGAGATTTCATTATTGTAAACGGCATGCATAAGAGCATCAAAAAATATTTTAATGAATTGAAAATTGACAGTGAAAAGAGAGACTTCATTCCCCTGCTGTGCAGAGATAATGAAGTCCTCAAAATCTTTCTCGATTGATTTTATTACTCAACGGAAAAAAAGCGCTTTGCATTTTTGCAGGTTGTTTCTGCAACGTCCTCATATGACATCCCCTTTAATTCCGCAATTTTTCGCGCGACATACTCCACATATTCGGGTTGATTTTTATTCCCCCTAAGCGGCTCCGGCGTTAAAAAAGGAGCATCCGTCTCAATGGTAAGAAACTCGATAGGAATCCCGATCACGACTTCAGGAAGTTTTTTTGAATTTTTATAAGTGACCGGCCCCGCTATCGATATCGTCGCCCCCAAGCCCACATAAGTTTCTGCAGTCTCAAGACTTCCGGAATAGCAATGTATGAGCACGCGAGCATCTTCCGTCAATCCTCCGTCCACATCAGGACGTTTTGGAAACCACGATTTGCGCATTTCCGAAAAAGCGCCTTCCTCGATCAATATATCCATAACCTCCTTGCCCGCATCGCGTTCGTGGATCACTATGGGCATTTTCATATCATTCGCCAGCCTTATCTGTTTACGAAAAACTTCTCGCTGCACGTCACGCGGTGAATGATCGCGGTAAAAATCCAGGCCGATTTCACCGATAGCTTTAACTTTCTCCTTACGAGCAAGCATCTTGATCATGGCGAATTCATCATCACCCATGTGGCGGGCGTCATGAGGGTGGTATCCCACGGTCGCATAACACCAAGGGTATTGCTCGCTGTGCTTTACGGCAAGCATCGATGTTTCAAGATCACATCCGATATCGTTGACATAGCATAGAGTTCCGGCGCGAACGGCATCATCCGCAGCCTTAAGCACTGCCTTTCTTTTTTCATCGCTGTAACCCAAATCATTAAAATGTGTATGCGAATCGTATAGCATACGGTACCCCCTACCCCAAAAAAAATCATGTAACCAAGTATAATCAGAACGTGCCCGCGTTAAGAAACCCGATTTCCGTCCTCGGCATCGGTCGTAACAATCTCCACTCTCTCGCCGTTGTCTGCAAAAAGCAGCATTCCATTGGATTCAAGCCCCCTAAGCTTTCTGGGTTTGAGATTTGCCACGAGTATCACCTTTTTCCCTACCATTTCGGCAGGATCAAAATATGCGGCAACACCTGAGATCACCTGACGAACCTCGGATCCCACCTTGAGCTTGAATACCAGCAATTTATCGGCGTCGGGATGTTTTTCGGCTTCAAGTATAACGCCTACCCTTAAATCGATTTTATCAAAATCGTCAAATTCTATAGGAGCCTTACGTGCCTGTTCATCCGTTTGTTCACTTTCCGCTTTATTATTTTTTTCTGCAGCGTCCGCTGCGGGCTCTGCAGGGGAAATATCCGCGCCGCTCAGTGCGGCGAGAGCTTCTTTCTCCTTCTCTATGTCGAATCTGTTGAACAAATTCTCACCTTTTTTGACCTTTGATCCGCCTATCATATCGAAAACGAACGCATCTTCCCATACTACCGGCTGATCTCCTATCCCCAGCTGCGTACGCATTTCAGCCGCGCTCGTATGCATAAACGGATATATGAGTATTGATATTATTCTGAGAGACTCCGCCAATCTGTTCATTACACGCGAAAGTCTCATCGAATCCTCTTCATTTTCGGATTTCCCGAGCACCCAAGGCATGGTTTCATCTATATACTTATTGGCGCGTCTCACGAGCACCCAAATCTGTTCAAGTGCGGTGCTGTAGGAAAATTTGTCCATTTCCGCTTCCACCAGATGCCCGGCTTCTACCGCAATTTTTTTAAGTTCCATATCGAGCTCATCGTCCTCAAATCCCATTTTGCAGACATCCCCTCTGCATATGTGAGGAATTTCCGGAATCACACCGTCGCAGTATTTTTCAATCATTGAAATCGTGCGCGACAATAAATTGCCCAAATCATTTGCAAGATCCGAATTTATACGGCGAAGCATCGTCTCATTTGTGAAGACTCCGTCCTGACCGAAAGTATATTCACGCAGCAGAAAATATTTCAATGCATCTACGCCGTAACGCTCTATAAGAAGTATCGGATCCACCACATTGCCGGAGGATTTGCTCATCTTCCGTCCGTCAATCAAAAGCCAACCGTGTCCGAGTACCTGTTTCGGTAGAGGAATATCCAAACTCATGAGCATTGCCGGCCATATTATGCTGTGAAATCTTACAATTTCTTTTCCCACCAGGTGAACATCCGCCGGCCAGTATTTATTATAAAGATCGGTGTCATCGGGATATCCAAGCGCCGTAATATAGTTGCTGAGCGCGTCAAGCCACACGTATATGACATGCTTTTCATCCAGCGGTACGGGAATCCCCCAGTCAAATGAAGAACGCGATATGCACAAATCATCAAGCCCCTGTCGCACAAAGCTGAGCATCTCATTACGTCTCGCATCCGGTTCTAAAAATGCAGGATTGTTTACAAATAGATCCTCCAAAGCATCTTGATATTTTGACAATTTGAAAAAGTATGCTTCTTCTTTTTCCGAGGTAACATCTCTCCCGCAATCCGGGCACTTTCCGTCATTTAGCTGCGTCTCCGTCCAAAACGCTTCACAGGGAGCACAGTACATGCCCTCATATTCCCCCTTATAGATGTCGCCCTTTTCATAAAGTTTTTTGAAGATTTCCTGCACCCTTTTTACATGCCTGTCCTCAGTCGTACGAATAAAATCATCGTATGAAATCTCCATCTTTTCCCAGAGCTTGATTATGCCCTCTACAATCATATCGGTATATTCAATGGGTTTCATCCCCGCTTTTTCCGCAATCTGCTGTATTTTTTGGCCGTGTTCATCGGTTCCCGTCAAAAAACGCACATCATAGCCCTGCAAACGCTTAAAACGCGCCATGGCATCCGCCATAACCGTACAATATGTGTGCCCTACGTGTAAATTTGCACTGGGATAATATATCGGTGTAGTAATATAGTACTTTCCCCGCGGTTTGACCGGCGAAACAACTCCATTATCAAAGTTATTGTTGATATTACTCATTTCTTTCCCCCTCCGCTATTGAAACAATAAGATCCGCGCAAAAATCAAGCCCGAAACTGCTGCTGTTAAGCGTTATATCGTAATGAGCCGCCATGCCCCATTGCATACCGCTATAATTCTTAAAATATGCCGCACGCGACTTATCCTTTTCAAATATTGTTTTTTCGGCATCTTTTTCATTGATTCCGTAGCATTCAATTGCCCGTTTGATTTTGTCCTCAATTTGCCCATGTATAAAAACATGCAATGCATCACGCCTGCCTCTGAGCACCTGGCTGGCGCTCCTGCCCACTATCACCGCTTTTTCGGTTTCTGCAATGCTTTTTATTACATTGCACTGTGCTATATATATCTTCCCTGAATTTGAAATCGCATCATGAGAATTCATGCCACGGGCAAATGTCGAAGTCCCCAGCAGGCTCATGCTCAAGAATCCTCCCTGATTTGTGTTTTCATCACTGTCCTTTATGCAATCTAGAGAAAAGCCGCTTTCCTCCGCCACTCGGGCTATCAGCTCCTTATCATAAAAATTGTAGCCCATCTTTTCAGCTACTTTCTGGGCAATTATCCTGCCTCCGCTTCCAAATTCGCGTGCAATCGTTATAATTCTTCTCTCCATAACGAACAATTCTCTGCCTTTCAAAACAATCATGAGCATATAATGAATGCGGTTATTATATCATATTTTTATTTGTTTTGGGTGGATTTTAGAATACCTGTATGGTAAAATATGGAATAAGGAAATTCTACTGCGTATAATCCGCTGCATGAATTTGAAACTATAGGGAGAACCGCTATGAGAGACTTTCTACTTGATAATTTTATAATTTTCACCATACTATGTTTTTCATGCGCCGCAATCATAGTAGGAATACTCCTCGGCAATGCAGCCGTTTTCGTATTCAATAAAATACCTCCCGCATGGCTCACCGAATACGGAGAATCCCCCGAAAAAGAGTTGCTTGAACAATTGCAATCGGGGGAACAGCGTTTGAAATCATATCCGTACAAACCGCTGTTCAGCCTGTTTTTTTGTGTTTGCGCCCTATGGCTCGTTTTTTACGATATATACTTTGCCCTGCCCGCGCTGTTATCACTGTGGGCTTTACTTGAGATAAGCATATCTGATTTGAAATACATGATCGTTCCGGATCAATTTGTTGTTTTGCTCGCAATTTGTGCAATCGGATTCGTGCGCATGCACGGCGGATTTGCCGCCCCCGTGATCGGAGCTCTCATCGGCGGGGGAATATTACTGCTCATTTCTCTGTCGGGGAAAATATTCACAAAAAAGATGATAATAGGCGCTGGAGATATTAAGCTTTCAGCGGTGCTGGGGCTCCTCACCGGAAATACGGGCATTTTATTCATCCTCGTCACATCTTCTATTCTGTCCGGCATTTTGTATTCGCTGAAAATCCTTGCCGGGAAAACAAAAAGAGGCGATTACGAGCCTTATGCTCACATAATCGCCATATGTGCGGGCATATACATATTGTTCGGATTCAAATTCGCCTCATATCCGTTTTTCCGCTTATTTTAAGCGGGATATCTATAGCATCATGCTGATTCCGCTTATTTTTTCCATGTGCTTTTCAGTCCCACGGTTTTGTTAAAGACCTTTTTCCCCGTTGCATTTTCGGAGGAATCCTTTTCGTCAGCGATATAGTATCCCAACCTGAAAAACTGAAATTGCTCGCCGGGCATTGCCTCCGCCATTCCCGGCTCCCCGTAAGCGGCAACAACATTTAAAGATTCGCTGTTGAATTCCTGTGTCCCATCCAAACCGTCCGTCATCAAATAGTCATATTCCCTGACTTCGAGCGGAACTGCGGTACTTGCTTCGACAAAATGAATGGTTCCCTTGACCTTTCGTCCCTCGAAACCCTCTCCGGATTTTGTCTCGGGATCATATGTGCAGTGTATCTCCTTGACGGAGCCGTCATCATTTTTGATACAATCCGTACATGTCACGAAATACGCACCTTTCAAGCGCACTTCATTTCCGGGGAAGAGTCTGAAATATTTTTTCTCCGGCACCTCTTGAAAATCAGCGCCGTCTATCCAAAGCTCACGCGAAAAAGGGATTTCCCTCGTTCCCCATTCCTCGTGCTCTCTGCTGTTTTCAATTTCCACATATTCAAGCTGCCCCTCGGGATAGTTCGTAATTATGACTTTAAGCGGATTTGTAACGACATTGCGTGATTGCACCTTTGATTTGAGATCATCTCTGATACAATGTTCCAAGTAGTCGATATCCACTACGCTGTTAGCTTTCGAGACACCTATCCTTTCGCAAAAATCACGTATTGCCTCAGGGGTGTATCCTCTGCGGCGCAGTCCCGCAATCGTAGGCATTCTGGGGTCGTCCCAACCGCTGACAAGTCCCTCATCTACAAGTTTTTTCAAGAATCTCTTACTCATCAGCGTATTTGTGAGATTCAATCTTGCGAATTCTATTTGCTGCGGAGCGGGATCCCATCTGCCCAGTTCCTTAAGAACCCAATCATAAAGCGGCCTGTGATCTTCAAACTCCAATGTGCATATTGAGTGCGTAATACCCTCGATTGCATCCTCGATCGGATGCGCAAAATCATACATGGGATAAATGCACCATTTATCTCCCGTGTTGTGGTGCTCAGCATGTGCGATCCTGTAAATTATCGGATCTCTCATATTTATGTTCGGAGATGCCATGTCTATCTTTGCGCGCAGCACTTTTTCTCCGTCGGCGTATTTCCCGGCACGCATTTCTGCAAAAAGACTCATGTTTTCCTCGATGCTTCTTTTGCGATACGGAGACTCCTTGCCGGGTTTTGTGAGCGTTCCGCGGTATTCGCGCATTTCTTCAGCGGAAAGATCGCAGACAAAAGCCTTGCCTTCTTTTATAAGTTGAACGGCGCAATCGTACATTTCTTCAAAATAATCTGAAGCCCACAGCTTTTGCGTCCATTCAAATCCCAGCCAGTGCACATCGTTTTCTATTGAGCTTACATATTCCATCTCCTCTTTTTCAGGATTGGTGTCATCATATCTCAGATTGCATTTTCCGCCATATTTCAATGCGGTCGAAAAATTTAAACATATTGATTTTGCATGCCCTATATGCAAATACCCGTTGGGCTCGGGAGGAAAACGCGTATAGACGGCCCCTCCGTATTTCCCCGTTCTATTGTCTTCATCTATGATGTTATGAATGAAATTGTTGCCGATACCCGTCACCTCTGACATCGTCGCCTCCTTATAAAAAATATTGATTCAATATGATTTTCATCATCCGCTATCTTTACTATTCTACCACACTTTGTTTTGAAAATGTGTTAAAATAACGGCGTAGTTCTATTATATGTAAAGAGCTGAAAAGGAGAATACCATGATTAATAAAAAAAGTGCATACAATCAGTTGTTGTTAAGCAAAAATGACACAGTTGCCGTAATGATCGACTTGCAGGAGAAGATTTTTCCTGCCATGCATGACTGGCAGGATGTAGAAAAAAAGGCTGCAACACTCATCGAGGGACTGCGAGTTCTCGACATCCCCATAATTGCAACTCAACAATATACGAAAGGGCTCGGAGGAACGACGGAAAAGATTAAAAAAGCGATGTGCAGAGATATTGCGGAAATCGGCATCCTTCCCCTTGATGAGTCGACACACGACGATTTTTCCGCGTTCAGTCACATAGAAAAAATGTCGTTTGGTGCCGCAGGGGAGCCCGCGTTTGTGAGAGCTCTTGAAAATTTAGGGAAAAACACCGTCATCGTGTTTGGCATAGAATCACACGTATGCGTTCAACAGACCGTACTGCAACTGATTGCATGCGGCTATAATGTTTTTTTAGCTGAGGATTGTGTCGGCTCAAGATCGCCGATGGACATGACGCGTTCGCTCAAACGAATGACGAATGCCGGTGCGACGATCACAACCTGTGAAAGCATTTTATTTGAACTCCTGAGCGGTGCGGATCAACCAAACTTCAAGAAGATTTCAAAACTTGTAAAGTAATCCCAAAGCGCAGCATGATCGCGCGGCACTAAGCGATTACCGTTCTTTGTCGCTTATCGAATTCGGTGTGCAGTACCTCCGGGGAACCACACCGTCTTCACAATATCTGCGAGGAACTGCTATATGCTTCTCGATCATCATATGCGGATTAAGCGACAGTTTTGATTTCCGCAAATTCTCAAGCCCTACATCTTCTTCGCGATTAACATATACGACATCATCGGGAAGGCGCATACAAAATTCCTTATTTATCAATTGATAGAGCCCGCGAAAATCGCTGTTGGCTTTTTCGATATGCTCCACTACGGTATCTTCATTATTGTAACTGCCCACCGCCAATGCCTGGAGCACACCGTTTATATAAATGCCTCCGCCGAAAGCATCCAGCTGATCAATATTTGCAAACACATCAACCATGGCTTTCTGCTCCAAATCCAGAATCTCGGCGCCGTCATCACCATCGTTTTTATGCGCACTGAAACGTTCCAAAAACTCCATAATATCCGATTGCATTTCAAAAGAGATGTCACGCCATGTATATGTGTAATTGCGCAGGAAAAAATTCAAGTGATTGCGCTTTGAGCTATATGCGCGCCCCGAAAGCGTAGCGAGATTTTCTTTAAGGTACACGTAGTCATGATTCGGTCTGTCATCGACAAACACAAACTCCCCGGGACACGCACTTTCTATGATTGGAATCATATGCTTGGGCAAAAGCCTTATATTGAAATGATGTCCCTTCGCCTCGAAGATCTCCTTTGCGTGATGCAACAATTCCGCCAATTCACCCTTGTCATACCGACCGGTCTTTGTAAGCGGCGGAAACATGAACGGCAACAATTTATCCTCTTCGGGATCCAAATAACTCATGCCGCTTATGAGCGCGTACTGCCCCTGTTTTAACCAAGAAAAATAGTTGACATCGCGCCACATATATAACGAGAAAAATGAGAGCCCCGAAGTGTTATATCTATACGCTCGTAAATACTCGTTGAGCTTTTCCTTATCCTCAATTTTTATTCGGTTTTCAAAAATATACAAGTGAATATGCCTCCGCTAATTCAAAAATAAGGCCTGACAATATGTCACGCCTTATTTTCTTCCGCCGTTTACCTACTTATTCTTGCAATCATCCTGAAAGCGCTTGATCGCAGCAAACGATTCCTCACTCAAATCATGCTCGATCAGGCATGCATCGTGAAGAGCAATATCCTTCGGAACTCCTAATTTTTCGAGAAATTCCGTAATGGTTACATGTCTGTTGTAAATGCTCGACGCGCGCTCCAACCCTTTTGCCGTCAGTTTCAGGGATCTGTCTTTTTCCATAACCAGCATACCTTCTCTGACAAGGATACCCACCGCGCGGCTTACACTGGGTTTTGAAAAATTTAAGAAATGCGCTACATCTATTGATCGTACTGTGTCGCATTCCTGTGCAAGCACATATATCGCCTCAAGATAATCTTCTCCGGATTCATGAATAGGCATAGCCTTTACCTCCCTGTAAAAATATTTGACCGGCGAAACGACACGGCACCGCACAATCAAACGATTACTATATTCCATTCCTTACAGAAATTTTAACATAAAGATCTGTTATATGCAAAAAGTCTTTGCATATATCTATCCAAAAATCACTATTAATTTTTATCACAAATGCTGCTTTTTAAAATTCGAGTCTGCCCTTGTTTTTAAAGAAGATATCATAAACAAATTTCAATATTATGACCGTCTGTACAAGAATGCTGACAATACTGCCCTCAACACCGAAAGCCCCGCCGGAAAGCCAGTCCGGTCCATGTGTTGATACTTCTATAAAGGCTTCCCCTGCATCCGAACCGCTGACGGGGAATGCAAAAACATTGCCCTGAAAGCAGTTCCAGCCGGCATGAAATCCGCTCGGAGCCCAAATGTTTCCACGCTTGACCATATAAAGCGCGGCAAATATACCAAACAGGGACAAATCCAGTATGGGTAGAATTCCCATTCCCTCATTTCCCAGATGCATAGCGGCAAAAAAACCTGACGATACAATGATGCCTACATAGATATTGCTTTTTCTGCTGACTGCAAAAAACAGAAAACCCCTGCTCAAGACTTCCTCTGCATTCGACTGCACACACCATGCCAGCAGCAGCGGAATAAATTGGAGAAGCAGCACAGGCGTAAAATTAAAGTTTTCTATTTTCACCCCTTTGAACAGGAAAAGAATAATCACGCACGCCGTAAAAACTGCGCCGCCGAGCGCAATGCCGATAACGAATTCTCGGGCGGCTCCCCGCCTGACAAAGCCTATTTCATACCATGATGATTTATATATTTTCTTTGCAAATAATATGACTGCAATCGTAATGAATATAAAACCGAACAACTCGATCATATTTGTTGTATACTCATTTTGGGGGATGATTCTGAACATCACCATAAAGTAGCCGATATTCAATATTTCCCCCAAAATCAGCGCGCCTGCGGCTGCCAGTAAGAGACGCAGCACATTTTTAATCTGAGCAGCGTATCCTCCGTTGATATCCCCGATATCATTCCTACCACTAAGCGGCGTGGTATTTTTATTTGTTTCCATAAAATACTATCTCCTTTATCCCCTTCGTCACCTTAAAACTCAGTTTTAAACAGTTGTGTTCTCACCAAAACAAATGCAATACCGACAATCCTATGACGTCCGCAATGGCGTGCGCAAGGAAAAACGGCAGCAAATTTTGCGGACTGAACTTTTTATACAGGAAATAAAAAATTATTCCAAGCAACAATCCCAACGCAATCCCCGCTCCCAATCCCTGATATGTATGAAAACTGCATCGCACGAGCAAAGAATAGAGAAATGCAATTTTTGCATACTCCGGTTTAACCGCTATACACAGACCCAAAAAGAAAAACTCTTCATAAAATCCGTTCAGCAATGAATACGCCACAAGAGAAAAATCAAGATTCGCAAACGCCCCTTGCAAGTCGTACAGGCTCGGAGTGACCGGTGTCAGAAGATTGTAGCTGAGTAAATGATAAAGATCCATCGCCAGAGCGGGCAGTACGAAAAAAATTACAATTTGAAGCGGAAGCCAAGGCGTAATTTTAATTTTTCCGAAAACAGTTGAAAAGTCGAATTTCCTGATTTTAAGGTAAATCAGCGCGAGAAAAAGCCACATCAACTGCATACATAACGCTCTGTAATTGTCCGCACTTGAAAAAGTAAGATTATTGTCCAAAGTGGCCACATGGTTTGATAGCGCTATGTACTGCAATGTCGAATTATATATCCCCTCTCCGAACATTATTACAGTCACAGCAAGAATATCAAACCAGCGAAGATTTGTTAATTTCCCCATATTAATATCCCCCTTTTGTAAAAAAACAACTCCAACGCACATTATAATACCAGCGTCAAATAAACGCAATGTTTTTATGAAAACAAGCGCTTGCCGGGCATGCCGACAAACGCTTATTCCAATGACTTTCACTCATATTTACTTATATTTATTTTTTATATCTTTCCTATTCAGTATTTTTTTCAAAAACTATGACAGCGATCTTTCAATCATATTTCTATACATTGGGGATTCAAGCTGAAGTTCCCGGTCATTCCCCATCGCTGCGATACGCCCCTTATCGAGCAGGACAATTTTATCCGCTCCCCGAACGGTTCGCATTCTATGTGCAATTACAATGACCGTTTTGTTTTTGATGAGAGCGGAAAGCGCCTCCTGTATCAGACTTTCATTTTCCACATCCAATGAAGCCGTAGCTTCATCCATCAGAATAATCGGGGCATCCTTAAGTATTGCCCTTGCAATTGAAACTCGCTGCCGTTCACCTCCGGACAGACGCTCGCCGTTTTCGCCTATGACGGTATCTATCCCGTCGGGCATCCTGCTGATAAATTCATCGCAACGGGCAATTTTTGCGGCTCGCAAAATTTCCTCATCCGTCACTCCCTTCTTTCCTATGCGTATATTATCTTTTATGCTCGCATTGAATAAAACCACATCCTGGAATACAATTGCATAGTTTTTCAAAAGCGTCTCCGGGTCAACTTGCGATATATCCTCTCCTCCGAGGAGTATGCGTCCGTGCTCAATATCCCAAAAACGCGCGGCAAGTTTGGTCAGCGTGGTTTTACCGCTCCCCGACGGACCTATTAGTGCCGTGACCTCTCCTTGTTTGGCGGTGAAACTCACCCCCTTTATCACGTCATAATCATCATATCCGAATACAACATCTTGGAACTCAATGTCATAATTACTTACATTCATTTCCTGTCGTCCTTCCTGTATCGGCATGGTCTTAATCTCCTTTATCCGCCCGACAACGCCGTCAAGTACCAGCAGCATCATCATATAAGTTATGATCCCTTCAATCGGAAGATATAAGCTCGCAGTCAGCATTAAATATGCGATGTAAACCAAAATGTTTGTTGTACCGTTAATAAGCATTCCCGCACCCACAACGGCAACTGTTACGATCCCCAGTTTCATCAATACTCCGGCAACGGCGTTTGCAATGCCGGAATACAATTCCGCATTCATTTTTTTGCCGGTGTTTTTATCCAGCTTTTCAAAAAAGCGCGATATGACCTGTTCTTCAATACCGTACGATTTTATTTCCTGAATTTGATCAATATCCTCCTGCATATCATCATATACCGCACGACTGCTTTTCACCCATTTGGCGATCGATTTGCGCTGGGATTTTTTTGACATCCAAAACACCAGAAGCGATAAAGGAATGACCCATAACGCGGCGATTCCGAGCTTCCAATTATACGCCAGCAACATCACGGATATGATCACGGTTGAAATAATCGTTGCATAAACCTGAGGAACCGCGTGAGAAAATATCTGTTCATATAGAGTGATGTCGCTCATCATCGTCGCCGATAAATCCGAAAGGTCCCGCTTGCCGAAGTAGGACAGAGGCAGTTTTTTTAAGCGATTTGCAATCTCCACACGTGTGCTCGCACTTTCCTCATATACATTGTTGTAGAGCCGCACATAATCCCATCTTGCTACGATATACATGACAACGAGCATCACCAGAATTATAACGACATAATTCATCGGAGACAGTTCATGAACGGACGGAATCCCGTAAAGCCCGCCCAGATATTGAAACAGGAATATAAAACCTATAACCGGAGGAAACATTTTGGTGAGATTTAGTACGGTATGTGAAAAAATCGCTTTTTTGAGGTTCGCCGCACCCTTATCCGACATAGCGTATCTGCGCTTTAAATAACTGTTTTTATTACTCATCTCTACCTCCTATTCTCCAGTTCGCCGCTCTTTGATATTCATCCCAGAGTTTCTTATATACTCCCCCTTGCGCAAGCAATTCATCGTGCCTGCCGCTCTCTGCGATCTTACCGTTGTCTATAACAAGTATCCTGTCCGCATCGGCAACCGTTGTCAGTCTGTGAGCAATCATCAATGTGGTCTTATCTTTTGCAAGCTCTTTGAAAGAAGCTTGTATTATGTGCTCATTTTCCGGATCCGCGAATGCCGTGGCCTCATCCAGGATTACCAGCTCGGCATCCTTGAGGAGCGCTCTTGCAATAGCGATTCTCTGCGTTTCCCCTCCGGAGAAATATGTCCCCTTACTGCCATATACCGTATCCAATCCGTTCTCAAGATTTTCAATGATTTCTTTAGCACCGGACTTTACTAATGCTTCATCTATTTGTGCATGATCGGCATGAGGATTTCCCAGCAGCAGATTCTCTTTTATGCTCATTTTAAACAGATCGGATCTCTGGAAAACAAAAGCTATTTTTCTCATCAGTGCCGCCTGATCATAATTTTTCACATTTATTCCACCGATCAAAACTTCGCCCGAATCTACATCCCAAAAACGCGCGGCGAGACGGGCAATTGTAGTTTTCCCTGCACCTGAGGTTCCTACCAGCGCTACGGTTTCGCCTTTTTTCACATTGAAAGAAATCCCGTCAATGACTTTGTCACCCGCATAAGAGAATTCAACATTTCTAAACTCCAGACCTGAATCGTCACCATACTTTTCTCCGTATGACAATTCTTCATAATCAAGTATTTCATCAATCTTATTAAGAGCGAGCTCGGCAAAATACATATACTGATTGATAGTAGCAGAACGCATAATGAATACGCCGAAAGCAGGTCCTATCAGGAGATAGATTACACTGTTCCCAAGCACGATGCGCATATCTCCACCGGAAGAAATAAACAGTATGGCCGCAGGAACGAGGAAAAAAGCAGTGGATGCCGACGTGGCCTCAAACAAAGCCATTTTATTCTTATACGACATCGTCATTTCCATAACCGTATTTTTCATATTTATGATGAGCGAATACAATCTGTCGAAACTTTCCACACTCTGCGCAAATGTCTTGACAACCGGAATTCCTCTGACATATTCGACAGCTTCCGATGACAAATTCGACAAACCCAAGAAATATTCATCTCTATTAACCTTTGCCTTTTTTGTCATCATAAAGGACATGAGCAATAATCCTATAAGTATCGGAATAGCGCTCACAAGCCCCAATCTCCAGTCAAAGAAGAAGAAAAATATCAAAAGTATTATCGGAGTAACCATGGTCATAGCTAAATCCGGAAGTTGATGTGCCAGAAATGAATGAGTTTCCGCAGCTCCATCAACAATAATGCCTCTTAATTTCCCGCTCTCACGGTTGGTAAAAAAGCCCAAAGGCTTGGACATCAACTTTTTGAAACTCTCCTTTATGATGTTTTTTTCCACCTCAAATGCAAATAAATGAGACAATAAAAGTGAACCGCCGTATACTATCAGACCCGACGCGGCAAATACTGCCGCTGAGATTGCGTAGCGCCTGACAAGGGCTGAATCCACCTCGCCGCTGAGTATAATTCCGCTGACTATTTTGTGTATGTATACCATGGGCATCAACATTGCTATTCCCGACAAAGCGGAAAAAAACATAGCGGCATAGAGCATAATGCTCTTTCTGCCGGCATATGGCAACAATCTTTTAAAAATCGATTTCTTCTTCATTGCATCACCCCTAATTCTTAGTTGTTATCAATTGTTGATTAAAGCATAAACGCACCATACAACGCCGCATCTCCACATCCCGCATGGTCATTTGTAATCATTTGCTAACCATGGGGTGATCCGCTTGCACTATTTCGTATGAATTCGTATATTTATCTAACAAGACAAATTCTAGCACAGAAGATTTCTTGCGACAATTGCGTCACAAGATTTGTGCCTTATCGGGATATTGTCCATTTGGGATATTTAATAAATATTTGACTTGGGGTTTTGAGAATTTCAGTTGTATCTGCGCTTTGAGGGAAAAACAGCATTTGTTATCTTTGTGTTTAAGCGGATTAAAACAAAATTCAATTTCCAAAAATGAAAAGAAATTTTATGGTAAAATGAAATCCTGTTATCATGAATTATCATGGAGGTGGAAAATATTTGTATTTTGATTATGGAGAAAAAGAAATAGAATACTTAAAATCTAAAGATAAGAAATTGGCGGCTGCAATAGAACGTATCGGGCATATTAATCGCGAGGTCGACGATGATTTGTTTTCATCCGTCATTCACCATATTATCGGGCAGCAAATTTCAACAGCGGCACAAGAAACAGTTTGGAAAAGATTATCGGGGAAAATAGGCGCCGTAAATGAAAAGAATATTTTGGCACTCGATAAAGATGAATTGCAATCCGTCGGTATCACATACAAGAAAGCCGATTATATTTTAGATTTTGCGCAAAAGGTAAAAGACGGTTCATTTGATATTTGCGCATTAGAGGATATGGCGGACGATGAGGTCATGAAAGAGTTATCCTCACTTAGGGGGATTGGTATTTGGACTGCGGAAATGATTATGACATTTTGCATGAAGCGTCCCGATATTGTAAGCTTTGGAGATTTGGCGATCCTTAGGGGTATGCGCATGTTATACCGTCACAGAAAAATAGACAAGATGAAATTTCAGCGTTATCGAAAAAGATATTCTCCCTACGGCACGGTTGCAAGTCTATATTTGTGGGCAATCGCAGGAGGTGCATTGCCGGAGCTTACAGATCCTGCAAAATGAGAGAAAAAAGCGGTATGAATTGTACCGCCCCCCAAAAGTTAGACCAAAAATCTAACGAATGGAGGTCGGTACAATTCATTCATGCCGCTTTAACATTGTTTTTCCAACCGTAAATTTGCTTTTATTTGATGCTGGCACTTCTTTCATAGAAAGCCATAAGAAATAAAATTCGAGCGGTGCATTTATACAAACAACTCATTATTCCGTAGGATTAGTATTATTAGCGTTAAATACGTTGTACTTTTGTTGTCTTCTTGTTTTAAAAAGCACTGCAAATCCTTGATTTTACTCATCCTTTTTACCAAGTGGCTTCATTGTCGGGAACAATATTACATCTCTGATGCTCGGAGAGTCCGTAAGCAACATGATAACGCGGTCAATACCGATGCCTAGACCGCCGGTGGGCGGCAAGCCCACTTCAAGAGCATTGACGAAGTCCTCATCCATCGGATGCGCTTCTTCATCTTCCCCCTTATCAAGCTGTGCCTGTTGTTCCTTGAATCTGGCATATTGATCGATAGGATCGTTGAGCTCTGAAAAGGCATTGCCTATTTCCCATCCGTTTATATATGCCTCAAAGCGACGTGTTTTCCGCGGATCTTCGGGATCTCTCTTTGCCAGAGGTGAAATCTCCACCGGATGTCCCGTTACAAATACCGGTCCGTCTAAATAGCCCGGAACGTCCTCGCAGAATTCTTCAAACATCTCGGCAAGAATCTTGCCGCGTGTAAATTTTGCCGCTTCATCTTTATCCATTCCTTTTGCGATCGCAATCTCGCGCGCCTGTTCATCCGTTTCGATTTCCGTAAAGTCCACACCCGTGATTTCTTTTACGGCATCCGCCATATCAAGTCTCCTCCATGGCGGCGTCAGGTCGATTTTCTTTCCTTGATATTTGATTTCCATTGTTCCGTTAACTCGCATACATGCCTTGGAAACGATCTGCTCTGTCAATTCCATAACCGAGTCCATGTTTCCGTATGCCATATAACACTCCATCGACGTGAATTCCGGGTTATGATTTCTGTCCATTCCCTCATTCCTGAACATTTTCCCCATTTCATACACGCGATCAAGGCCGCCGACTATCAATCGCTTCAGATACAGCTCATTTGAAATTCTGAGCTTCATGTCCATATCCAGCGTGTTGTGATGCGTATTGAACGGACGTGCATTCGCACCGCCCGCAATAGTCGTAAGAATCGGAGTATCCACCTCCAGGTATCCGTAATCTTCTTCCAGCACACGTTTTATTTCCTTTATTATCAATGCACGCTTGCGAAATGTTTCGGTGACGTCGGGATTTACGATCAAATCAACATAGCGCTGGCGATATCTGAGATCCGTATCCTTTAAACCGTGAAATTTGTTCGGCAGTACCTGCAAGGATTTTGAGAGAAGCTCAACTCTTTCGGCTTTGATCGATATCTCACCATGTCTTGTCTTAAATACCGTTCCCTCAACGCCCAGAATATCCCCGATGTCAAACGCAAGGAAATCATCATATGCCTCGTCCCCGATGACGTCCTTTCTCACATACAGCTGTATGCGCCCCGATTTATCCTGCAAATCTACAAAAGATGCCTTGCCCATATGTCGAAAGGCCATGAGCCTGCCCGCACACGATACCGCCTTTTCTTCATAATTTTCAAAGCCCTCTTTTATATCGGCGCTTGAAGCATCTACGTTCCAACCGTCAAAAAGATACGGGTTCTTGCCGCGCTGCAGCAAACCGTCGAGCTTGGCGCGTCTTATCATGCGCTGTTCACTAAGTTTTTCCTCGGTCAGTTCTTCGCCCGTTTCATCGGATTCTATGTTAAAATTCTTTTTTTCGTCCGCACTCATTCCTTAGGATATCCTCACTTTCCCGTTTACTTCTCAGTTTATTTTTCAATTGACAGTATTTTGTATTTTACGATTCCGTCAGGTACGCTTATTTCGACTTTTTCACCGACAGCCTTACCGATAAGCGCCATTCCTACAAGAGATTGATTGGATATCTTTCCGGCAAACGGATCGGCTTCCGTTGAACCCACAATCGCATATGTAAACTCTTCTTTTGTGTTCATATTTTGAACTTTTACTTTTCCGCCTATGCTCACATGATCGGTAGGCAGCTCCGATTCATCAATTATTTTTGCCATGCGCATCATGTTTTCAAGTTTACTGATTCGCTCTTCCAGCTCGGCCTGCTCATTCTTAGCGGAATCATATTCGGAATTCTCGGACAGATCCCCGTAAGAAATCGCCTCCTTGATCCTTTCCGCAACAGCCGCTCTTTCCGTAGAAACAAGATACTCGTGTTCCTCCACAATTTTATCATATCCCTCTTGGGTTAATAGAATTTCCTCAGGCATAAAAATCCTCCTACACTAAATTAAAGCAATCGATATCAACAACTTATATTAATATCAAAACCTATATTTTTCAAGACATAAATGGATATCAAACCCCCTTGTTCGACTCCTCGAATCTCTTGATCTTTGTCGATGTGTTCTTCACAAACGGTTCGGGTTTTATAACTATGCGCTTGATCCTTTTATAAAGCGGCATTCTGTTATTTATGGCATCTATCCCTTCCCAGAAAATACTCTCAAGTCGTCTGAGCGTTTCTTCGTCATCTTTATCGCAATTTTCAATATACGCTGCGGCCTCATCCCAATTCGGGACTATCGTTGCAACTATCATTGTGTCGTCCTTATCCTTTGCAATGTCCGCCCAGACCATTACTTCTTCCACCAGATCGAGACTCAGAATATGTTCCTCCAGCTCCTCGGGAAAAACATTTTTTCCGTTTTTAGTTATGATGACATTCTTCTTCCTGCCCGCGATATACAAATATCCGTCTTCATCCATAAAGCCAAGATCACCGCTGTGAAACCAGCCGTCAATGATTGCCTGATCCGTAGCCGCCTTATCTTTGTAATATCCCAGCATTACATGCTCACCGCGGATACAAATTTCTCCCACTCCATCCTCGCTTGGAGAATCTATCCTTATCTCAGTCCGTGGAAAAGCTTTGCCAACAGAAGCGTTTTTAGGATTATTGTCCGGATTTAATGTCCCCAGCGGCGAACATTCCGTAAGCCCGTACCCCTGCAGCGCATTTATTCCGAAATCTCTAAAGCCCTGTATGACTCCGGGATTTATAGCGGCGCCGCCCGAAATCATTATTCTCAGTCGTCCGCCGAAGACCGCCAGAATGTCTTTGAACAATTTATGTGAAATATCAATTCCGATTCTTTGCAGATTCCGGTTCAACGCTATTGCCATCTTCAGCTTTTTAGCCTTCCCTTTCTGCTCTGTGGTCTTCCATATGTTTTTATACAATCTCTCATAAAGAAGAGGCACCCCGAGAAACATAGTCGGTCTTACCTCAACAAGATTTTTCTGGATGTATTTAAG
Organism: Anaerovoracaceae bacterium; assembly: GCA_041844835.1. GTDB lineage: Bacteria > Bacillota > Clostridia > Peptostreptococcales > Anaerovoracaceae > CAUUCX01. Next base: position 4,515 of record JBGZBU010000002.1, on the reverse strand, counting down.
CCCCTCACAATGGGCAACACATGCCCCCGAGTACAGAGGTATGAGAAAATCACATGTACATGCATATGTGTGATGCAGCGGCAAAACCGAGAAGAATATATCCGTGTTATATATTCGCATCAAGGTGATTGACAAGCTTATATTTTCAACCAGATTCCAGTGGGACAGCATCACTCCTTTTGACCGTCCCGTCGTCCCGGATGTAAACAGCAAGACCGCCATCTCATCCCTAAAGATTTGCGCATCCAAATAATCCCTGTTCCCCTCCGCCAGAAGATTTCTTCCCTCGGAAAGCAACTGCTCCAATGTCAGTACATCATCCCGGCTGCTTTCGCGATCATCTGCTTTGCTGATATTTACAAGCATATCCATGCGCCTTGCCGAATTTACATCTATGGATCTGATGCGCTCTGAAATCTTATCCGAGAAAAATACCGCCGAGACCTCGCCGTCAGTTAAAATGCCGCGGATATCTTCTTCATACAATTCCTTATCAATAGGAACTACCACCCCTACTCCACAGACAATTGCAAGATACGTAACCGCCCATTCGTATGAATTTTCGCCGATGATGCCGATATGTTTACCGCCCATTCCCCGATTCAAAAGTGCGGTTCCCAAGGCATTTATATCATTCATAAAATGCTCATAGCTGACCGGCGTGTATGGAGCGCCTTTCGACTGCTTAACTAAAAAAGCCGGTCTTTCTTTATATAGCTCCGCGCTTGTGGCAATCATATGCTTAAGATCCGTTATCGGACGAGTTTCCTTGTATACGGCACGATCGCTGGCATTGATCTCCCGTACCCGCTTTATCGCCTGCTCCATATCGCTATGTTTAAGCTGTCTATATTCCGCATCACTCAGTCTTTTCACAGCGTGCCTCCTTTCCCCCGTTCACCTGACGAAAATCCGCAAACATGGAATTCATACCTGCTTTCGTTTAATCTTGTGAGTCGTCGTTTTTTCAAATTCATTTTCTCTGATGGAAAATCTCTTAACCCTCTTGTACGACGGCATTATTTCATTAACCAGATCTATCTCCGTCTGTATGATCTCATGCAATTTTTCACCGCTTACCGACTCTCCAAAGCGTTCGCAAATTGCCGGCATATTGGGAACGATATCCGCCTTTACGACTATATCCCCCGTCCTGCTGTCAGGTGCGCCGTGAACCAGTGCTTCCAAAATAAACTCATTCTTTGTGAGATAGTACTCAATCTCCTCGGGAAAAACATTTTTCCCGTTTCTTGTTATGATTACGTTTTTCTTTCTTCCCATGAGATAAAGATAACCGTCTTTATCCATATAACCGTAATCCCCTGTGTGCAGCCAGCCGTTGACAATGGTGCGCGCCGTCTCCTCGGGATCGTTGTAATAACCGAGCATTACCGAGGGACTTTTGCAAATGACTTCGCCAACACCGAATTCATCAGGATCGACAATTTTGATTTCCGTGCCGGAAAGTGCCGTTCCTACTGATTCCGGCTTGCTGTATCTGTCCCTGTTCATGGCGATTATCGGGGCGCACTCAGTCATCCCGTAGCCCTGCATCATTGGAATTCCCATAGCTTCAAAATCCATTATCACCGACGGATTGATCGCCGCTCCGCCGGAAATCATCTGCCTAACATTCCCGCCGAGCGCTTTGTGTATTTCTGAAAACATGCGGGATGTAACGGCAGGCTTGTTGTAAAGTTTCAACTTTCTGGAAAGAACTATAGCCGAACGTAAACTTTCAAATCTTCCCTTTGACTGGGCATTCTTATATATCTTCTTTAGAAATGATTCAAAAATCAAAGGAACCCCCAAAATTACAGTCGGCTTGATCTCCTGCAGATTTTCGGGGATTGTTTTAAGACTTTCCGCAATCGCTATACTTCTCCCCTGGTATAATACCGTCATCACGTGACAAGTCATCTCATACGAATGGTGCATCGGCAATATGGACAAGCCGATACCCCCCTCTCCGACGTCCATGCGCTTGGACATATTGTATACATTCGCGACAAACTGCTGATGTCCGAGCATTACTCCCTTAGCCATTCCCATCGTTCCCGACGTGTAAAGGATCGTGCACAACTCCTTTGGATCTATCGGAAGATCCAAATAGTCCTTGTCTCCCGTCGCAAGCAAATATTTGCCCTGCCTGACCAGGTCCGCCAATGTTGAAGAATTCGTTTCAGACTCCGACAAAGACGGTATCTCATCCTGCGGTTCTTCCTGCAAAACAGTGTCCATGAGATGAACATTCGGCAGGGGAAGCTCGGGATTTTCTTTCATAACGGACATGGCTTCATCAACCAATTTTTTCTTCTTTTCCGAATAAAATAATGCGCTCACCCCCGAACGCTCAATCAGGTTCGCAACCTCGCCGGCTTGCAGGTCTCTGTCTATCGGAACCATCACGCCAAGCCCGCACACCGTTGCAAAATAAACGAGCACCCACTCGTAACTGTTTTCGCCGATTACCGCTATTTTTTTCCCGTAATAACCGTTTTTAAGCAGCGCAGTCCCGAGAGCTTCGAGATCTCTGCGCATCTGCTTGTACGTAATTGATTCGAACGGTTCCCCGTGTTTTCGTTTGACATAAAAAGCCACGGTGTCCGGATTTATTTTGCAAGAACTGTAAAACATCTCCCGCAAGTCACGAATCTTGCGAAATTTATGATTTGATTTTCTATATTTTTTTGAATTCATATTACTCCTTCTTGTAGTGTTTTGTGCATTTGATGCAGTGCCGAATTTAAAACAAAAAACGCGCATAAATACAAGCTATATTAACGAACATTTTATCATAGATATGCCCTAAAGTAAAGAAACCGCAGAATGCATGCCGGGCATTCTGCGGAACTGAAGCAACAGCTTTTCGCTGTTAGTATGGAGCTTTCGGCCGGGCTTGAACCGGCGACCTGCACGTTACGAATGTGCTGCTCTGCCAACTGAGCTACGAAAGCACGCGCGTAGATATTCTACTACACACGCCGTTGTTTGTCCATTTAAAATTTATCCATTTTAAAACCGACAAACAACATCAAGGCAACCTAATCATTAAGATACCTTTGCCACACTCCCTTGCCGAGTGAAAGCGAAGAGATTTCAACTATTCGAGGTCCCCCTTTGCGATCCGTTCTGGTGGTGGCTCTTGCCTGACCGTCAGACCTGTTTATAAAAAACTTTCTGAGCCCGATTTGAGGTTCTTCCTGATCATCTGAATCGGTTATGTAAATAGCAACGATTTCACCGTTATAATCATACTCGACGCCCCATAGAGTTACAACATGGGTTATTCCCTGAGTTGCGGACTCATAAATAATCCCGATCAAATCTCCCTGCTGCATCAAAATAGCTATATCACGCTTAACCGTTGTATAGTTTTCCTCTCCCCATCTCAGTGTAAGTTGTTCCGTCGGAGAGAAAACTTCACTGAAGAATCCTCCGGAGCTGTCCGCTTGAAATTTTTCCGGCATGTTTCTTGCACCGCTTGAAAGAGGTTTGTATCCGTTAATAAAAAAGTCGTTTACCACATCCGGATATGATCCTTCAACCCAATGTTTGAAGTATGTTTTGCACATTTCATAGAGCTTGCTGTCCGACTGCCCTTTATATGAATCAATATATGTTTTCAGATTCAATAGCGGGCTGCCCGGCCTGTTGAAATCATATCCCTGTTCTTCCTTTTTATTTATGTATGCTGCAATATATTCAGAATTTTGTTCAATCCACCAATGCAGCTGATTTGAACTTACAGCTGCGTAACACATGCTGCGCTCAAAACCGGTGCCGGCTATGGAAAAACTTGATTTGTTGACATCATACCAACCGCTTCCCTTGCCCTGCGGCACGCTGTAAGTCACAAAACCGGCAACGGAATTATCAGTCTCAAAGTCGCTCATCTCAGGAGGAGTAATCCCCATCGCCCAATATATTGCCCTGGGTTCTCCCTGCTCCGTTTCAAACCTCGTAAAATTATGATTTATTATTGCATTTCCTAAAAGATTTTTTCCGCCGCGGCCCCTTTTCAAATCCTGAACAACCTTATCCATCTTTTTGATTTGCTCGGCTTTCAGCGCTGCAGCAGGATCCTGAGACGGATCGCCTGTTGACGGCGGATCTGACGGCTGCTGAGGCGTCGTATTTCCGCCCGTTGACGGAGGCGTGGTTGTGCCGCTGCCCGGCGCTCCTGGATCTCCCGTTGAAGGAGGTGTGGTCGGCGATGTGCCGCCTCCTGTTGACGGCGGATCTGACGGCTGCTGAGGCGTCGTATTTCCGCCCGTTGACGGAGGCGTAGTTGTGCCGCTGCCCGGCGTTCCTGGATCTCCCGTTGAAGGAGGTGTGGTCGGGGATGTGCCTCCGCCTCCCGTTGATCCTCCGCCTGATGAAGCGCCGCCGCCTGACGAAGATCCTCCGCCTGATGAAGCCCCGCCGCCTGTTGCCGGAGCTGCAGGTGCACTCGGCGCAGCTGCTCCGCCTTGTGAATTTTCATCCGCTTTAGCGGCGGATTTTTTTGAATCT
>JBGZBU010000001.1:0-10836 GCA_041844835.1 Anaerovoracaceae bacterium | reverse complement strand
ATTTGCCTCCGTCCCATGCGGCATTCTTTTCTCCGAGAGTTCCCAGCTTGATTTTCAGCAGCTTGTCACCGCTCGGAATCGCCGCAAGAGAAGCGGGGTTCAAATTATTGCCCGTAACCGCAACAGTCAAATTTCCGCCCTCATATGTGATGGCACTCTGCGCGGGAGTTATGCTCACTCCGCTCACACGAGGTTTGTTATACTTTGCGACCGTAACCGTCGGCATCGCGCCGCCTCCGACAAGTCCCTTTTCCTTGCCGCTCACAAGCAGCTTGAAACTGTAAACGGCTTCGGAATTTGCGTAATTTGCCGGCATGACGAAATCCGCTTTATAGGTCAAATTGTCCAAAATAAGTTCCTGCGCGGCGCCCACAGCCGCACCGCTGCTTTTCTCTATCATCTGAAGTTTTATCTTCTTATCTCCCTCCGCGGCGCGACTCACCTTGTCAAAATTCCTGCCCGTCGCAGTGACCGATACGGCTCCGCCGCCCGAAGGGAGCGCCGCCTTATCCGAATTCAGCGCCGTCACCTCCGGAGCTTCCTCATACGTCAGGTTTATTCTGCACTCCAATCTGTCGACCGAGCCTTTCCCGTGCACCGTGTACAATGTATTTTGTTTGAAATCATTTGCACCGCCCGCAGCAGGTACGATCTTAACACCATTATGCGTAATCACGGGAATCAGCTCAAGATTGGTTTTTTCCGCAAGATCATAAGGCATCAATATTCCGATATCCATAGTATCGGCTTGCCCGACAGCGCCTGTCGTCACGGCGGATATATTGCTTGTCCCTATCTGCCCCGGCAGTTCAAAGCCGGTAAGCGCAACCCTTTTATGCTTCACATATTCCCGCTTGAAACCGCTCTGAGCAACGTCGTTCAGCAAAAGCTCGACGTTATAAACTGCATCATTCGGACCGCTTTCAGGGAAGATGACCTCCGTTTCATACTTATTGTCGCCCTTAAACACGAGCATTTCTTTTCCGATCAGAGTTCCGTCATATTTATACGTGACGTATATATGCATCGGATCTATGATATCCTCCGCAACAACCACGAATTTCACGGGAGCCAATTTATATGTCATAGGATCCTTCACGGTCAACGACCTTATCACGCCGCCGCCCTCTGCAACCGAAACTTTGCGAAGATCGTATGTCGTAACGGAAGGAGCAAGACCAGAATACACCTTGCTCGTACCGGGATCTGTGATCTTGAGCCTTTGCGCGGCGCCGGTAGTAAATATGTATATCTTGCCCTCATCATCCGTGAGGAGATCCTCTTCCGCATGCACGACCTCAGGCGAGCCCGAAGGACGCGACACGTATGTCAATTTTACTAATTTGTCCGGCAGCGGATTATCTTTCGCTACCGTTATTTCCATAGGAATCAATAGCTCCGACACCGCACTTACCGGTTGAGTGTGCTGCACGAAACCGCTGTAACCCGCACCGGGGATCAACTTGACATTTCCGCCCTCTATCACGATCTCTCCTTTTCCCGATGTGGAATCGGCTCCCTGATGGAGCCCCACTGCCGGGGCGTTCGTTCCGCCGGTTATCTTGTAGTTTCCGGAGTTGATCTCCAATTTTCCGCAACCGTATACATCCCCGCTGACAGAAGCCGCCGAGGATCCCACCGCCGGCGCACCCGCGCCGCCGATCATATCAAGATACGGCTGTTTGCCGTCGACAGCAGTTCCTGCCGTCAGCACGAGGTGAGCTTTCTTTGCGCTTGAAGATGAACCCGCAAGGTCAATTGCGGGCACGCCCGGCGTGCCGCCCTTTAATGTATTCAAGCCGTCAACCTTTATGTTCACCGAGGTTTTCGGAGCGGAAGCCGCAATTTTTATCGGTGCCTTGCCTGCGGTTCCCGTCACATTTAGCGACGACAGATTTATCGCGCCGCTTCGGCTTTCATGTATCACAATGCTGTTTTTATCGGTGCTTCCCGTCAGAGTGACGGCAGTGCTTTCCGGTATATTAAACGTATTTACGGTGCCGTGTTCATCGGTCACAACCACCCGGTCGGCATATATCTCCACGCTGCCGAGGGATACATCAAACATCGGCGCGTCTCCCGGTGAGGACGGATCCTGCGTTATTGAAATCTTATACACCGCTTTCGTGCCGTCCTCGGCTATCACCGTATAATCAAACGGTGTGGAGGAATTCACGGAATCCTTGAAATTCTGTGCACCCTCCGGCAGGCACTGCGACCCTCTGAAACTGATTTCCGGCACGTAACGCGCATCCGTAGGAATGCCTTTCTTCAGTTTGAGTGCAACGGTCAAATCGTCGTGATTTATTACCGCGGCGCCGTCCTGCCCCGGCAGCGTAAAACTGTCGATAGCTTTTGGCGGATATTTCACGGCAACGGCAGCTTCGCCCGAAGGGATGCACGCGGCATCCTTATCGCCGTGATCCTCGGTGCGCAGCCGTTTGTAAAATTTCATACCCGTTTCATTTATATAATAGCGATTCCACGTCGCACCCCCCGGAACGAAGACGCACAGCCTGCCCTCAGAGTCCGTGTTCGCTTTGAACGCGTGCTCCTGTTCGGTCGGAGTTCTTTCTATGTAATGAGTAACCGCAACTTCCGTATTCGGCACCGTCGGATTCGTTGTAAGCAATTTTGCATAGAGCTTCTCGCCCGCGCTGTTTTTAGGATGCACAAGCGCAGGTTTGTTCAGGAACACGGAGCCGCCGTCAATTATCAGCTCTCCCGCGATGCTCGGATTTTCAACATCAGCCACATCCGCCGTCACCTTGCCGCCTGTTATATGAACGCGCGCGTTCGTACCGCCGATTGCAGCGGGAATCATTCCGGGATAACTCTCACCCGGTTTTGCCGTGATATCTCCGCCGTTAATCGTGATATTGCTGCCCGCAATGCTTGCACTGCCGCCGATGCCGCAAGCCAGAGAGCCGCCGTACGCATCGATCTTGCCGCCGTTTATCACTATATCTCCGTGCGGCAGGTTGTAGGGAGCCATCCCCGGGCTTCCTATTGCGGCGGAATTTTTCCCTCCGCGTGCCACAAGCGAGCCGGTTCCGGAAAGCGTGAGAACCGCTCCCGGTTTTACCGCGATTGCGGAATGGTCATCTTGCCTGTGCATATCTATTTTATTTTCACCGGAAAGCCGAAGCGAGGTGTCCACCGTCACGTATATCCCGCCCGGCATGTCGGACGGTGCCGCCGACTCGGCGATATTTATCCCGTTTATATCTACAAGTCCGCTGCGCACGGCGCCCTCTATTTTTATATAATTTCGAGTCGGCGTATCCGAGTTGCTCTGTCTGATTCTGACCTGTTTGTCAAGATCTATGGTATACGTATCCGTACCGTGCGTTACACTGTTTCCGTTTATAATGATTGGCCCTGCCGCCAGGTCCAAAGACACATCATTTATCGGCTTTATTACAAAATCCGCGGTATGCTCGTAAGTAATCCCGTTCACTTTCATTGATGCCTTGATTTTCATAGGAGATATCGTTACTGCGCCCTTGTAAATCTTCAGGATATTCCCCGAAAGGATCTCCGCCTGCTCGGAAGTAGGCAGCGGCGCAACGAATTCATACTGCAGATCTTTTACAAAATGCAGCGGATATGTGCAGCTCGTGCAAGGTCTGTATTTTGCTTTAAGCACCCGTTCTACGGGTTGATTCATTCCGGTGTTGATTGAAATCTCCTGATTCTCAAAATCCACTCCCGCGTCCGAGCCTGCCGTGCACGCGCATGGCGGCCCGTCATATTTTTGCAGCACGAATTCCGCACCGTCATACCCGAATGTTACATTATCCTTGTAGTAAAGCGCCGCCCCATCGTAGAGCGCTACTGTCTTATTTTCCTTGCTTATGAATATGCGCACCTTTCCGGCCCCGTCGGTTTTCACATCTTCGAGCCTGCCCGAGTCTACGTCGAACAGCGCTTTGACGTCTTTGTCCGGAATGTCTGATGCAACAAGAGTAACGGGAGCTACTTTTACGCCGTCCGCATTTACCGGACTGCCCTGCACCTTGCCCGTTACCGAACCGCCCGATATGACAACGGGATTATCCCTATCATCCGAAGTGATGCCGTGACCGATTCCCCAGCCGGGGTTCTCGCTCTCCGCCTTGATCAATCCTCCGTTTATTGTTATATTATTTGCCTTTTTATTCTTGCCGCCGCCGATCCCCGCAGGGACGCCCCCATGAGGGCTCACCCCTCCCGCTGTCGCATGGATTGTGCCGCTTTCTATTATAATTGCTCCGGCATTGTTTTTGCTGCTGCCGATGCCCGCTGCATCGTAACCGCCTTTCGCCGTGAGGCTCCCGGTTCCCGATATTGTCAGCTGTGCTTTTTCGCTGATTTCCACCGCCGCCCTTGCATTTACAGCCGGGGACGCAGTGAGATCTACAGTATTTTCACCCTCAAGCACGAGATTAACTTTCGATGTGGAAGTACCAAAACCTATAAAAATTCCGGTGAACGAAGTCGCATCGCTCTTCAAACTCACATCGCGCAGCGTGACAGTCGTGTTTGCATCAAGGTACATGTAATTTCGGCTTTCCGTTCCGCCGCCGTGCACGATATAGCCGTCCGGATTCAGAGTTGTTTCATTCACCGTGCTGCCGTCCGGCGCCACGCCTTTTATGCTGCCTGCTTTTATCATTACAGTGCCTTTGCTTATATCGAATTCCGTAGGGCCCGCCGCGCTCGCCTTAAACGGGGTGTCGATAAACCCGAAAGTCGTCACAACAAGTGCCGCGATAAGCGTCCCCGCAACCGTTTTCCTGAAAAGCGCTCTTCTGAATTTTTTACACATTCGGAAAATCCTCCTTACCTGTAAAAGCGATGAATTATGCATGAAGCGTCATCACCCGCATTATAACCGGTCTCTGACGCAGCCGCCGTTATGCTGCCGTCATAATTCACGTCACAATCGCGGAAATAGTGCAGCGCAGCCACATTTGAAGGCACTCCTGAAAGCGCTTCTGCCGCTTTCCAAAGCCTGAGCTGATACGCATCCGCATTGTTTACATGCCCGTCCATATTCACATCCGCGGCGCGACCCAGGCATATCAGCCTGCGCAATGCCTTGATTTCATGTCCCGCCTTGTCCGTAAACGTGTATTCCACGCCGTAAACGCCGACAGCCGGCTGAGCACCGCTATTTATAAGCGCCGTCCATTCATCGCTGCCCGGCACGTAATCTTTCTCCGATATTTTCCCCTGGTGCTGCGCGCTCGCAAGCGCTGCCGCAAAAACATGCGGGGGAACAAGTCTGAGCGAGTTTGCAAGGGTCGCCGGGAAATCCGCGCCGGATTTTGCCACGGTGCGCAGTCCCTTGATCTTCACCTTAATACCGCCGCTCGCATCGCTGCCGTCCGTATCCCGCGCGATCGCGCCGTGGGCTCCGCTTAATGCAAGCTTTTCCGCAATGTCGGAAAGCCCGGCGGCGAATATGGCGCTGCCGTCCAGATCGGCATTGAAATCAGCTCCATACACCGTGCTGTAGTCGGACCACGCCGCCTTATTATATCCCCTCTTTGCTACGGAATCCCCAAAAGCCGCAGCTGCCGCCGGAGTAAGCCCGTCGGCAAACGAATATATACCGCTGATTTCTCCCGAAGCCCTGAATGCGGCGAGTGCATCCGCCTTTGCGGAATCATCCCACTCGGCGGCGGAAGCAATAAGACCGGCGGCGGAATTCCCCGCCGAGAGCGAAATGCTGCCCTTGTTTTTCACCTCAAGCCACGCGCGGGGAGTGATGTCCCCCGGAAGATAATTGCGCGCAGCATCACCTTGAAATTCCACAATTATATTGTATTTCCCCGGAGTCGTTATCGCGTCGAACTTCATGCCGCCGATCACGCTGGAATACTTCACCGCATAATCCGCTGCGGACACTTCCGCCGAATTCGCGGACAAACTCAGCACAATCGACTGAGCAGGCTCCGCCGGATCAAGCCAATAATCTCCCTGCCAGTCGTTGACGGTGAAATTGATCCTTTTTCTTTCGATGTCAAGCACGCCCGGAATCGGATTTGCAATCATATATCCCGCATCGATCGCACCGGCGCCCAGTGTGACATGCACCTCATAACGCCCCGCTTTCTCCGCGGAGCTCAAAGTCTCCACCACGTCCGTTGTGGATTTGTCATCATATGTCACTGTATAATCGGAAAACGTCTCGTACGGTGCAAGCGGTTTCACGGTTGCCGTGCGCTGCACTCCTTTTGCATAATCATATATGTTATCGCTTACCTTAAATGTGAGTTTTGAACGTTCTACGAGGTGGAATACCTCCTCTCCGAGCACCCCGAGCGTATAATTCGGATTGTTGAAAACCACGCCGATACGCCAGTTGCCCGGGATTGTGACCGATCCGTCTCTTGCCGCCGATGTTTCCTGATTCGTATACGTCACATAATAGTCGCCTTTGCCGTCATGCACTCCCGCTTCATATCCGTCTTCCGTGAGTGCCGGCGAACCGGGTGCCATGCGTACTCCTGCAGCATACTCTTTTCCGGGCGAAGCCGCATCATAATAAACGCTCGCATTGTCCACCGTGAAATCCACGGACCTTTTCGTTACGGTCATCTTTGGCAAAACCCCCGCCGCCATCTCATAGCGATTGTTTTTTAATTCGATGTTTATGCTGTACGTCCCCGCCTCGATGACCTCATCGAGCCGCTCCGTTTCGGCGGTAGCGTCGTCGTCATACGTCACGACATAATCCGCGCCTTCATTAAGTCCCGGCACGGATGGAGTTACGACCGCCTTGTGGGGCGAGCCGGAATACACCGCGCCGTTTCCGGAAATGCTGAATGTCACGGGGATCCCTTGAATTCTGAGAACGGCGCTCGCGCTTTTTTGTTCGTAGTTTTTCTCGGTGAGCTGCGCCGTTACGAGATATTTCCCCGGCGCGCTCGGCGCCTGCTCGGTCTTGGAATACGATGTTCCGTCCGTTCCCATATAAGTCACCTTGCTTTTCAGCCCGGAGGGTTCCACCATCGGAATCAGCGGCTGCGCCTCGCCGTTATACGGCACCGTTTTCTCCTCAAGCGTTATGCTGCACTCGGGGCTGGGCAATATGTTAAATGATCTGTTTTGTATAATTCCGCATATGTATTTCGGATTAATAAACTGAATTTTTATGCCGTAAGCGCCCGCCTCAATCGCCTCTTCACGACCGCCGTAAAGGAGTCTGTAGTCCACATCCTGAACCAGCGGCTCGGGTGCGTTGAACGGGGTCGCGACAGCCGTTTTCGCGGTGCCGTCATACGTGTGCTCGTTGTCGCTGAGCCGGAAATTTACGGGGAAGGCATCTATATCCATCCTATACGCTTTCTCCGCAACATTCCCCGCATTGTCGCGAACCTGTATCACTATATTAAAAAAAGCTCCGGATTCCGCAGGGGTACCTGAAATCATGCCGCTTTCGGATATGTCAAGTCCTGCCGGCAGCGCCCTGCTGCCCGGCGCAAGCGAAAACACATACGGCTCCTCCCCGCCGCTTGCCGCGAGCTGCTGCTCGTATTCTTCACCCGCCGCGCCGTATGAGAGATATTCGGGAGTAATCGCAATTTCGCCCGCGTAAACGATCTCGGGCAGACCATAAGATCCGCACACCGCAGAAACCGCAAAAAGCAACAAGAGAACGTTCAAACCGACGCGCCTTGCCGCTCGCGCAAAATATATTTTTATAGTATCGATGTTCATAAGTCCATCTCCTTATAGAGTATAGTAATGTGTGTTGATGCACGCTCGTGCGCGTGACGCACGCGGCGCACTTAATGCATGTTCGTGCCCGCTTATTCCGAATCTCGGCGCTTATTCGCACGCTCGCAAATCGCCAAAAACATACTATTCAACTATTATATTATCGTTCCATAATGCCAAAAAGTCAAGAAAATACGCCCGCCCGGAACTGCTCGGAATTGTTAAAAAACGATGACAAAAACTGCCGGGCAACAATGCCGGGGAGCACCTGCTGCAAAAGATATAAAAAGCAGCCGGTTCCGGCTGCCGCTGCATTTGGATATTTGGTGATGAAATCCCAAGCAGCTTTTCATATTTGACCAGCTCTTTTTCCTCCTGCTCATAAACAATTTCAATAAAAGCGTCAAGCTCACCGCTTACAGCATAGTTATCTAAAGCTTCATAATAGATTGCTCTCTTTTCTGTCGGAATTATTATTGGAAGATAGTCATTTTCCATAAGAGAGAAATTCAAAAGCAGCCTTGCCGTCCGACCGTTCCCGAAAAATCTCATTGTTTTTTAAATATGTGACCGCATTTGAGCACATCATTTAAAAAAATGCTTGTTTTTTTAAATACATTGCCGATTATGAGCACCTTATTTAAAAAAATGCTTGTTTTTTTAAATAAGGTAGCGTATCACGATCTGTAAGTATGCAATTTTGAAAGTTCCAAATTTCCTCCGGGAGTTTCAAGTACAGATTATAAAAAGCGGCAGGTTCCCCACCCGCTACGTTTTAGCATTTGGTTTTGATATGTTTTTCACCACTGCTATTACTGTATCTATTACATCATCAAAACGTATTCCTTCTGCATAAGCAAACCTTTTTTGATAGTTACCCCACCGTATGTCAAGGTCCTTTTCCGCTTTCAAGTCGTCCAATACATTAAGAATCTCGGCTATATCAAAAACCGTATTCCTGTACTTAAATGTATTTTGACATGCCTTCTTTAAGCGTTCAAAATCAATCTCTTCTTTTTTTAGGTGATACAAAATATAAATGTCGTAAAAATCCTTACTCCGACTGTTAAATACCCCTCTTTGATACACCGTTTGAATCTTCTCGGCAAGCATTGTTTCAATGTTATATGCACAAATTTCTAAAAAGTTGTCACTAAAAATGCTTTTGTATTTATAAGACATCTCACTTGGTGTCATCGGATCTCCCGCTGCTATATCAAGTGGAATAATCTGTCTAATATTTTCTAATTTGCATAGAACTGTAATTCTAAATCCTCCGTATTCGTCTTCCTTACGAATTTCTTCTACTTTCTGGATTTCATAAGTGACTCCATTATCTTCCCCGTTTTTAAGAATTTTTTCAAATCTTTGCTTGATATTTTCTTCTGTAAGAGCGAATCTTCTTATTAAAAAATCGATGTCTACTGTGTTTCTCTGCCTTATTCCAATTATATTTGCGAGTAGAAATCCGCCCTTAAAAACAAAATTTCCACCTTCATCACTACTTGCGACTTTTTCTAAAATACTCTCTAAAAAATAGTGTGTTTGTATCGCGTTAAAACTAAGTCCGGTTTCTTTTGATAGTTTTTGACATACCCCTCTCAGCTTGTCCTTATTCATAAACGACCTCCAGGATTTCTCTCGCTTTTTCATATATTTTCATCCTCTTAGAATACTCATACAGCTTATTCAAATCCTTGTGCTCATAACGAGCATACCTGTTAATGGTTTTGGCAAACAGCTCCGTTTCTATTTTACTTCTGCTCCTGATAAAATCGCAAACCGTTCTTTCCAAATCGTATACTTTCACCGTATTGCCAAACATCGTTTGACATTCTGTAATACCCAAATCATAAATTGCTTTCGTTGTGTAGTGAATTCTTACGTTTCCGCTTATGCGATGTGCATTATAGCCTCTATACACGGTGGCTTCCATTTCCAACGGAATTATGTCTGTAAAATGATGGAGATACAGGGCGGATACATAAGAAAAAACGGCGACATTGAACCTATTATGAAAAAAATAATATTCATCATAATTCCCGTTTGAATCCATATAAATTCCTCTGCCGGCACGAATCAGCTCGCCTGCTCTCATCATTCGCGTTAGATACATCGTAGGAATATTAGAATCTTTAAGCTCCTTGCTTGTAATCACGCCTCCTGATTTACGCATTTTATCTTTTACTTTTTTTACATAATCCATCGTATCCCCCCCCCTGTTGCGAATATGCTTACATTATATGATATAGTACGCGCAAATACAACCCCCTCCCTCCATACAAAACACCCATGGGCACAAACACGCCACCGCCAATTTTACATATTATAACATTTTTATCATTATTTTGTAAGTATGCAATTTGGGAAGCTCCCAATTTTTGTAAGTATGCAATTTTGAAAGCTCCAAATTTCCTCCGGGAGTTTCAAGTACAGATTACAAAAAGCGGCAGGTTTGTACCGACCCCAAAAAGTTAGACCAAAATTCTAACGAATGGGGCCGGTTCTTTTATGACAAAGTATAGCTATGGATTGAAAAAAGAAATTGTTACATTTTCCCTTGCTGCCCGAACTACATTCGTTTCCAGCAATTCTTTTTCATAAAATCGGAGACAACGGATATATTCTCTCCTTCATAATACTGTACAAGCAACTGTTTAAATTTCGCCACTTCTTTTTCGGGAATAACCAAAAATCCTCCCCCGTGAGATATTAAATAGTGATTGGCAAAAATCACAGATGTTCTCTTATTGCCATCGAGAAAAATTTGTGCATTCATACAATAAAGGGGTTCCATCATATGGCATTAAATTTAATCTGGTATTGAGATCGGCGCGACTTCTAAGCAATTCTTTTATTTCATTATACTTTACAGCCATTGTTTTCTCTCCTTTGGGGAACATTTATTGTGGATGTTGTACTATTTTGCTCCCCAAAGTTCAATACATATATTTCTTCATCGATTAGTTAAAACATAAAAGCATCATCAAGCTTCTCAGAATTATTTTAGCTATTCTCTTAGTTATGTCTACATAGTTTTTTATATTTGTGCAACGGGCATTGCACTATTTCCCAAACACCGTCTGAAAAATCTTACACTTATTCCTCAAATGTAACTATATCTTT